>JBFOMG010000018.1:0-166100 GCA_040830725.1 Rhizobiaceae bacterium | reverse complement strand
TTTCGCCGATGGTGAGGATCCCGGGCTTGCCTACGCATCGCAGCTTGTATTTCCAGTCACGGACAGTTTTGCTGTCGGCGTCGAGAACTATGGCGAGTTTGAAGGTCTGTTTGGCGAACGCGGTCCCGACGTGCACTTCGCCGGACCAGCTGTGTACTTTGAGGCGGAGCTTCCGAACGGTCATGTCTTCGAGCCTCGACTTGCCGTCTTGTTCGGCTTGAACGATGATTCCGCAGACGCCGTCTTGTCGTTCAATATCGAGTACAAGATCGGTCAACCTTAGGATTGTTCCGCATCCATCATATCTTGATGTGAAAGCCTCTGGCTCGTCTGCAAATGTGGACGAGCACAGATTCTGGGCAAACCATCAGTGTCAGACACTTCCACTTCGACGACTGGCTGCGATCGGTTTTTGTTTTTAGCCTACGCAGCCAGTTTGGCTCTTTCCAGCAAGGCCGTTTGCGGCGGTTGCGCGTTGCGAACGCCCATTTTCTCAAGCGCGCCGCCGGCTGCTTCAACAACTTTTCGCATGATGTGCTCGTCCAACTGCCCAATGCAGCCGACGCGAAAACTGTCCACGACGGTCAATTTGCCCGGATAAATGATAAATCCGGCCTCTTTCATGAGATCGTAAAAGCGCGGAAACTCAAACGCGTCATCGGCGGGATTGAAGAAGGTGACAATAATCGGTGAGAGCCAGCGATCCGTCAGCAGTGTCTCGAAGCCCAGACGCCGCATGCCGTCAACCATGACGTCGCAATTTTGAGCATAACGGGCACCGCGCGCGCTCACTCCACCTTCTAGTGCATGCAGGCGCAGCGCTTCAAGAAAAGCCGCAATTGCGTGAGTGGGAGGTGTGAATCTCCATTGATCGGTCTTTTCCATATTTTGCCATTGGTCGTGAACGTCCAGCGAAAGAGAGTGGCAATTGCCCTTGGCCGCCTCAATCTCTGTTTTCCGGGCAATGACAAATCCGAATCCCGGTACGCCTTCAATGCATTTGTTTGCCGATGAAACCATGGCTTCGAAACGGATGTCGTTGGCCTCCAGTGCGATGGCCCCAAATGCGCTCATTGAATCAATGAGCAGTTTTCGCCCGGCCGCGTAAGTCGCTTCTGAAATCTCCTTGATGGGATTCAAAATCCCGGATGATGTCTCGCAGTGGACGGCAAAGACGTGCGTTATGCCAGGATCCGCAGCAAGGGCCTCAGCGACTTCTGCTCCGCGCGGAGGGAGATAATCACCTTTGTCGATGACGACGTGGTCGCGCCCCATTCGGGCAAGGGTCTGTACAGCTCTTTTTCCGTAGGCGCCGTTGCACAGCATCAGCGTCTTGCTGCCTTTGGGAAGAAATGAGCCAAGCATTGCCTCGACGACGAAGGTTCCGCTGCCCTGCATCGGCACGCAATCGAACGCGTTATCAGTGTCCGATATCAACGAAAGCAGTTCACGCCGGAGGTTTGCGGTCATTGCACGGAAATCACCGTCCCATGATCCCCAATCGCACAGCATTTTTTCCTTAACGCTGTAGGCCGTCGTCAAAGGACCGGGTGTGAGCAGAAACGGTTCACCGTTCCTGGGCGCCTCGATCGATGATAAAGCTGGACTGGATCGATGGTTCATGGCCAATTTTCCAAGGATTTGACGCGACAGGTTGAGAGCATGATTAACACGGCTGTTATATTTGCCAAATCGATAATCTATATCCAACTATAATTTCTGGTGATATCATATATGCCGTTTTCGATACGAGTAGGTCGAACAAATGAGGCATGTCCAGCTACGCGCATTTCATCATGTTGCCTTGTGCGGCGGGTTCTCGCGGGCCGCAGAGATGCTCAACCTGACGCAGCCGGCAATATCAGATCAGGTGCGCAAACTTGAAACAGAATATGACGTGCGGTTGTTCGATCGCGGGAAACGGCAGGTTACCTTGACCCCGACCGGCGAAAAACTGTTCGATGTCACGCTGCGAATGTTTGAAGTTGAAAGCCGGGCAGTCGAACTCCTGGCGGAATCGCGTGCCATCAAGACCGGACAACTCAACATCATCGCCGACTCCGCGCATCATGTGACTGAAATTCTGGCTGAGTTTCGCCGGAAATATCCTTCGGTTTTCGTCTCACTGCGCGTCGGAAACTCAGAAACAGTCACCGAAAAGCTGACTTCCTACGATGCGGATATCGGCATTCTCGGCGAAGTGCCAATCGGGCGTGAATACAAGATCATCAATCTGCGCTCGACACCGATCATCGCGTTTGCTCTGTCTGGCAGCGAGATAGGAAAACGAAGCTCCATTTCGATGCGGGAGTTTGCGGCGTTGCCGATGGCGGTTCGCGAGCCCGGCTCCAAAACCCGGGCAAAGCTTGAAGACTTCGCCAAGCAAAGCGGCATCAAGCTGCGCATCGTTATCGAGGCAGAAGGCAGGGAAGCGGTCAGTGAGGTTGTTGCCGCAGGGGACTGCATTGGTGTGGTTTCCGAGGCGGAATTCGGCAACGATCCCCGTTTCGTGAAAATTCCCATTGAAGACGCAGACATCATGATGGACGAGGCGTTGATCTGTTTGCGCGAACGGCAAGACAGCCGTCTGATCCGAACATTCATGGAGGTTGCACAATCGGTTGTCGGAGAACCGAAGTCAGACCCGTCCAATGCGAACCCCGGTTTGTGTTAGTTTCATGCGGGATTTCGCGTGATGCGCGAACGTCATGCGGTGATCGAGCATCATACGGGACAGGCGCAGCAATTCGGATGAATAATCCGGGTTGATGGCCAAGTTATTTCCCTCGTGCGGATCGGCTTTCAAATCATAAAGCAACGGCGGAAGTCCGCCATTGAAATGAACATAACTGAATCGCTCATCTCGCAGAATCGCAAAGTTGGACTGGGCGGTTGTCAATCCGAGTTTCGATTGAAACCGGGTTGATTTGACCGGATCGCCGAAATCGACTTCAGCGAAGGTGTAACTTCGCCACTCGTCAGGTTGTTCTCCACCCAGAAATGGCAACAGCGACCTTCCATTAAAAGCGATGTTCGCGTCTTCGCCGACCCAGTCCGACAGTGTTGGCGCCAGATCGATCGACTCGGTGAACGAATTAACAACAGTGCCGGCACCTGCCCGGTTTTTGGGATCACGAATGATCAGCGGTATGTGGAAGGACCCCTCAAACGGCACATGCTTTCCCCACACGTGGTGATCACCAAGCATGTCGCCATGGTCTGCGGTGATGACAATGAGTGTCTCTTCGTATTGATCCGTATCCCGTAAAAAATCAAGGATTCGACCGATATGGTGATCAACCTCTGTTGCCAATCCAAGATAGACAGCTCGAAGCTCCCGGGAATCCTCTTCGGATATGTTGTCCGTCCGACCATCGAATTGAGCATGCAATTGCCGGTTCGACGGCGCCGAATAATCTGCGTTTAAATAAGGATGCACTGCCTTGTGTTCATCCAACGAAAGCGGGCAGACCGGCAGCGGCACATCCTCGGGAGCATACATCTCGTTGTAGGGTGAAGGTGCAACAAGTGGGGGATGCGGCCGAATGTATGTCACCATGGAGAACCAGTCGTCCTTCACTCGCGCTGACAGCTCTTGCAGCGTGCGATCGGTCAGATATGCAGTGTCGCTGTCTTCAGCGCGATAAAGAGCGGGATCGGACAGTCTGGGTTGACTGGAGGGCTCCGAAGGCACCGGCCGGAACAGGTCCCAATATTCTTTGGGCAGATCGTATCCCTTCGATTTCAGATACCCTGCCCACGACCAGTTGCTGTCCAGCCGCATCCGGACTATTTCGGCAAACCCCGGCGCCACTCCTTCATAGTCTTTGAGATCGGGATCATTTGGATGCCGGTCGGCGGGATCGGGGCTGACATCGGTATAACCGAACAACAAGGGCTCATAACCGGCCTTCCTGAACTCCGTGCCGATGGTTGCATGGTCCCTGGCCAATGGGACACCATTGCGGACCGATCGGTGGTTCATGGCATAAAGCCCGGTAAGCAGGCTGGCGCGTGAAGGACCGCACGGTGTTGCGACCGTACAGTGGCGATTAAACGTGACACTCTCCGCCATCAGTTTTCGCAAGTTCGGCAAGTTGACGGTCTCCGCGAGCGCACCGGTAAGGCAATCGGCCCGCAACTGGTCAATCACAATGAGAAGAACGTTTCCGGTCATGCAAATCCGCCTCGAATCGATCGGATGTGATTTAGCATCCGGATGCAAAAATCAAACAAGAAAGCAGTTCTGATGTCATCTCACTTTCATGAACCCGTCTTAGTTCCGGATTCAGCCCGATTTTGGTCCAGGTAACCAGGTGGTTGAGGCTCAGCCCAATTAATTATGTTGCCGATAACAAAATCTGGTGACAAAGTGGCCGGCGGTCACAAAAGAATATTAAATCCGGAGACGACGAAGCTTCGACTCCAAACAATCGTGGCAAGGGAGAGAACACCATGAAAAAATTACTTTTGGCGAGTTCCGCGCTGGTCTTTATGGCGGGCGCGTCTTGGGCGGCAGACTGTCCACCGGCGACGGTTGCCGATCCTATGGGCGTGGCTGCCGGCGCATTTGCGCAACAATATGAACTGGCCGAATTCCAGTCGCTGGCAAATTGTACCATGACTTTTCAGGAAAACCCGGCGATCGGCGATCTGAACGCCAAAATTCAGGGCAATCCGGATTTGCCACCGCTGGCAGAACGTCTCCCGGAAGAACCGCTTGTGGTCGCGCCATATGAAATGATTGGCAAATATGGCGGTACCCTCGATGCGCTTTCAAACGCTACCGAAGCCGGCACTTCTGACTTCCTGTCGACACGTCACGTCAATCTGGTGCGCTATGCCGACGACCTTCAGACCATCGTACCAATGGTTGCCAAGGGTTGGGAGTGGAATGATGACTACACGGAGCTGACATTCTTCCTGCGCAAAGGTCACAAATGGTCTGACGGAGCGCCGTTTACCGCCGAAGACGTGAAGTTCTGGTACGACAATCTGGCCTTGGATTCCAAAGTCATCGAGAAGCCCAAGGACTATGTGCTCGTCGGTGGCGAGCGCATGACAGTTGATGTCGTCGATGCGCAGACTGTCCGTTTCAATCTGCCTGCGCCGAAGCCTGGCCTGCTGGCCCACTTTGCAACTTCATTTGCGCAGGGATTTCAGCCGAAACACTTCCTGGGCAAATTCCATCCCGATATCAGTTCGGATGCGGATTCCTATGCACAAAGCCTGGGATTTGAGAACGGCCTGGCGGCAATCAAGGCTTATTTCGGCAACTCGGACTGGACCGATACGCCGTCACCGCTGCTGAACAGCCCGGATATCGTTGGAAGCCTTCCGAAGGCGGTAGTGCCGACTCTTGAGAGTTTCCTGACTGTCGCCGACACCACCGAGGGCCGTCACTATGTGGCAAACCCGTATTTCTTCATGGTTGATACGGCTGGCAACCAGCTTCCGTATATCAATGAACAGGACGAAGTTTACGCCAACGATAACGAAGTGCGCATCCTGAAACTGGTCAATGCTGAAGCTGACTACAAGACCCAGTCGCTGCAGCTCTCCGATGCGCCGCTGTTGCTGGAAAACCAGGAAAAGGGCGACTATTCGGTTTATCTGAAGCCGAAGATCGCAATGCATGCATTTTCGTTCAACGTCACTTCCGACGATCCGGAAAAGCGCAAAGTGTTCGGCGATTTGCGATTCCGCAAAGCCATGTCGATCGCAATCAATCGTGATGAACTGAACGAAACAGCCTATTTCGGTCAGGGAACTCCCAGACAGTACACGGGCTTCTCACCGCTGCCTGACTTTGTGGATCCCAAGTGGGAAACTTTCGCAACCGAATTCGATCCTGATGGAGCCAAGGCACTGCTCGACGAAATCGGCATGAAGGACACGGATGGAGATGGCTTCCGCGAACTGCCGAATGGCGAAAAAATCGTGCTGAATATTCAGTTCGCCACTCAGGGCATTGCCGGTCAGGTCGTGGAACTTGTCGGCCAGTACTGGTCCGATGTTGGCGTTCAAACGACCGTCAAGGAAGTGACGCCGGATGAGTATCGCTCGGCGCAATCATCGAACCAGCTTGACGTTGGCGCCTGGGAAAAAGGTCAACCTCTCGGCATCGTACTCGGCAACAACGAGCTATGGGTGCCGCCGTTCGAGAACTATTTCGGTCACCGCACGGGTATGTTGTGGGCTGAATGGGTCGACTCGAAGGGAGCGGGTGGCGTCGAACCGCCAGAATACGTCAAGCAAATCCTTGCAGACATCAACGCGTTTCAGTCTGCTCCAGCCGGTTCTGACGAGTTCAAGGCGGCAGGTGCCCGGATGGTCGAAAACCTGACCGGCAATCTGCTGTTCATCGGTACGGCCTTGACACCCGATCCGATCTACCGGCGCAACGCACTGAAGAACTTCGTGGAGTTCAAGACGGCGTCGTATGAGTACTACCGGACATTCCCCTACCGTCCGCAACAGTGGTTCTTTGACGAGTAAACCACGTCATTTCGGTTGATAATCGCGGAGGCCAAGGCCAAACTCCTGGCCTCCGCATTTTCTGAGGGGAAGACTTTGGTTTCCTGTGGCGGAACCGGGAACCGGGTAGAAGGGTAACGGGGCGACGCAATGGCTCAGTTGGCACAGTTTGCATTTGTTCGCGCATGTATGGCGCTGTTCACCCTGCTGACTGTCTCGCTGATCGTTTTCACCTTGATGGAGCTCGTGCCCGGCACCTGCGCGGAGCGCTATCTGGCGTTCAAGAACACGCAGGGCGCACAGATTACGGTTGAGGACATCGAAGCCGAGAAGAAACGCCTGGGCTTGGACAGGCCATTCATTGTCCGATGGGGCAGTTGGGTCGGCAATGTGATGTTCAAGGGGGAATTCGGCGATTCCTGTATTCTGCGGCTGAACATCAACCAACTCCTCGGAGACAAGTTTCTGGTCAGTCTGGTTATCTGCCTGACATCCCTCTTGTTCGCCTATCTCATCGCCATACCCGTCGGCATCATAGCGGCGGCGTCGAAGAACGCCTGGCTAAACGGCTCGCTTCGGTTCATTTCCTATCTGGGACTGGCGATGCCGAACTTCCTGCTGGCACTCATGATCATGCTGTTCTCAACCGTGATGTTCGGCGATTCGCTGACGGGTCTGTTTTCCAAGGAATATCGCGACGCGGAGTGGAGCTTCGACAAGCTCATGGATTTCCTGTCGCGAGCATGGCTGCCGGTGTTCATTCTCGGATGGTCGGCGACTGCCTTTGCGCTGCAGACCGTGCGGGCTTTGATGCTGGATGAGATTGGGAAGCTCTATGTCACCGCCGCTTCAGCGCGGGGAATAATCGGACGCAAACTGCTGTGGCGGTACCCTGCCCGGCATGCGCTTGGACCGATCATCAATTCGCTCGGATTTGATCTGAACCGGATCTTCAACGAATTGCCGGTCGTGGCTCTGATCCTGACGCTGACCGAAGCAGGTGCATTGCTGCTTGAATCGTTAGCGCGGTCAAACGACCAGCAACTGGCGGGAGCGATCATCTTTCTGCTGACGGCCTCAATTGTCACACTCAATTTTGTCACGGATGTCGGATTGGCGTTGCTCGATCCGCGCGTCCGCCGCTCGGTAATGGGAGGATAAGGCAGTGGCTGCAAACACCTCCGTACCAACACAAAAGGCCAAGGAAGCCTATTTTACCGCTTCGCAATCGCAGCTGATCTGGGCAAGGTTCAAGAAAAACAGAACGGCAATGATTGCCGCGTCTGTTCTGGTGGGGCTCATTTTGATGGGCCTTTTCGCTCCATTCCTCTCGCCCTATGATCCGACAATTGCGGGCCGCGATTCCGAATATGAAAACGGCGCGCCGCAAATACCGAAATTCTGCGACAAAAACGGTTGTTCGATACGCCCGTTCATCTATGGCGTTAAACGTGAGCGTTCCATCGAGACCAATTTCCGCTGGGTGACAACGGTGGATCCGGATGACCGCCGCTACCTTCAGTTTTTCGTCGAAGGGTGGGAGTACGGTTTGCTGGGATCAGCCAATATCGGGCTGACGTTCGACACGCATCTGTTTGGCGCTGACAAGGGCAAGGTCCATCTATTCGGCACCGATGCTTCGGGAAAGGACATATTCAGCCGCACGCTCCACGCCATCAATACATCGATGGCGGTGGGAACGCTTGGCGTTTTGATCTCCTTTGTACTGGCGTTGATCATCGGCGGAATCGCGGGTTACTTCGGTGGGCTGACCGACAGCATCATTCAGATGGTTACCGACGCGGTGAGGACGGTTCCGATCATTCCGCTTTTCATGGCGATCGCGGCCTTCCTGCCGCCGGAAATCTCCTCTGAGGCGCGCTTCTTCTATATCTCGCTCATCATCGGATTCATCAACTGGCCAACGTTGGCAAGAAGGGTGCGGACCCACCTTCTGGTGGAGCGAAACCAGGAATACGTATTGGCAGCGCAGCTCGTCGGCGCTTCACCGGGCCACATTATCCGTAAGCATCTGCTGCCAAGCTTCACCAGCTACATCATCGTGGATCTGGTGATTTCGTTCCCCTACATCGTGCTCAGCGAAACGGCGCTTTCGTTCATCGGGCTGGGATTGAAGGATCCTGTCACTTCACTTGGCGTGATGCTGTTGAACGTCACCAGCGCCGACGTGTTGTTGAACTACCAATGGTACTTCATTCCGGTGCTGTTTTTCATCGCGCTTGTGATGGCATTTGTGTTCGTCGGTGACGGTTTGCGCGATGCAGCCGATCCGTATGGAGGCTCGAAGAAATGACCGAGCTTCTATCTGTCCAAAACCTGAAACTGAAGTTCAAGACCGACGAAGGTCTGGTGACCGCGGTGGATGGCGTCAGTTTCGATGTCGCGCCGGGCGAAATCCTTGGTCTGGTGGGCGAATCCGGATCCGGCAAATCGGTTACCGCCAAATCCATCATGCAGCTTAATGCAGATAACTCGGTCTACGATCCTGATAGCAGCATCAAACTAACCGATGATGGCAAAACAATCGATGCGCTGAAATTGAAGGGTACCGATGAGCTGATGCTGATCCGCGGCGGGGCGGTTTCCATGATCTTCCAGGAGCCGATGGCGTCGTTTGCGCCGGCAATCAAGATCGGCAGCCAGATGGTCGAGCAACTTGTCCTGCACAAGAAGATCTCTGAAGCGGAGGCCAAGAGTATTTCGATTGAAATGCTCGAGCGTGTAGGAATTTCAGATGCGGCTCGGCGGTTCGACCAATATGCGTTCGAGTTGTCGGGCGGCATGCGGCAACGGGCGATGATCGCCATGGCGCTGTCCACCAGGCCGAAATTGCTGATTGCCGATGAACCAACAACCGCTCTGGATGTGACGATCCAGGCACAGGTGATCGACCTGATGAAGGATCTGGTTGCCGAGTTCGGCATGGGGATCATATTCATCACCCATGACCTTGGGGTGATCGCACAAACTGCTGATCGGGTCGCTGTGATGTATCTGGGGCGCCTGGTTGAGCAGGGGCCGGTTCGGAACGTCATTCGAAATCCGGCCCATCCCTACACACAGGGACTGATCAACGCGCTTCCGAAGCTTGATGATCTTGGCGCGCCGCTGACCCCGGTCGCAGGCGATATCCCGAGCCCGCTTGAACGCCCTTCCGGCTGCGTTTTTCACACTCGGTGTCCGGTGGCGATTGAGGGAAAGTGCGACAAGGACGTGCCTGAGATGTTCCCGATGGAACCGGATCATGATGCTGCATGCTTCGTGGCGGCGAAGCAGGAGGAGGCGGCATGAGCGACACGCCGCTGATCACTGCCAAGGATTTGTGTGTCTACTACGGGCTTGGCCGCAAACTGATCGGCACCACCCCGGTCATCCGGGCTGTGGAGAAAGTCAACGTCGATATTCCAAAGGGCTCCTTTTTCGGTCTGGTCGGCGAATCCGGGTCCGGCAAGACGACCCTTGGCCGTGCGCTTCTCAACGCGGCACCGATCAGTGATGGCAAGGTCAGCTATGACGATGGTGAGGTTCAGTACGACGTTGCATCATTGTCAAAGCAGGACCTGAAAGATTATCGAAAGCGGGCGCAGCTGATCTTCCAGGACCCCTATGCAGCGCTCAGTCCGCGCATGACCGTGCGCGATATCATCGCTGAACCGCTTGAAGTGATGGGGCTTACGTCGTCTCGCGAAGAGACAGACGAAAAAGTGCGCGAGATCGCCGCCAAATGCCGACTCAATTTGGAGCATTTGCGACGGTTCCCGCACGCATTCTCAGGCGGCCAGCGGCAACGTATCTCGATTGCCCGCGCACTGGTGTCAAATCCCAAATTTGTCGTTGCAGATGAAAGTGTGGCAGCGCTGGATGTTTCGATTCAGGCTGATGTTCTGAACCTACTGAAAGAGCTGCAGAAAGAACTCGGTCTGACCTATCTGTTCATCAGTCACGACCTTAGCGTTGTGGCGCACATTTGTGATCATGTCGCCGTCATGTATTTGGGCAGGCTTGTGGAAAGCGGGCCGACGCGCGAACTGTTTAACAACCCGCGTCACCCATATACACAAGCGCTGCTCTCTGCAATTCCATCGCTTGACCCGGACCATCGCGGCCAAGTGCAGAAACTTGAAGGCGAGATTCCGAGCCCCGCAGATCCGCCACCGGGATGCAAGTTCCAGACCCGTTGCCGCTTTGCCACTGACCATTGCCGCCGCGAGGAACCGAAACTGGAAGAGGCAGGCCCGGAGCACGAGGTGGCTTGCCATCGCTGGCAGGAGCTGGCCGAAAAAGAAGCTGTAGGCTGATCAAAACACATCAGAACTTGCACCAATCCGCATTTGGTGGCCGACTGTCCGGCATTATCGGCCAATGAGCCCTGCTGGTAATCCGGGGCAATGCCCGAACCAACCCATCATGTCGTCATCTCGCGCGCAGGACGGGTAAACCATGATCGGATGGATTTGATGGCGTCGCGCATATTGCGCCTCTCCATGCTTCCACCGCCGCGCCTGTCTCACATCGCATTTCACCTCAATCTCCTGATACAATTCGGGCACAGCTTCCCGAGGCGTTGCCGATTAAACAGGCGATGCAAACAGGCAATATTGTGCGCCGAGGGTTGCGGACACTCCGAAGTGGAAACTTCAATTGCGATCCTGGGCCTGAATTCCGCCTGTCATCCGGACTTTCTGTAACTATTCGCAGCCGGTTGTGGCCGGCAAACGCCAGGTATTCCGTGACACCAATACTCATATCGAACGGGCCGGGGTTCGATGTGCAAACGGCAAGCTCATATTTTGCGAGCCCAAAAAACCCCGCGCCAAAGCGCGGGGCCGAGGGTTCTGGTGCAAACACCTCTGCCGGAAAAATCCGGTAGCTCATCTAATCGAATTGAAACGACGGCTCAATTGAATTTCGGTTGCCTGATTTCTATGCATTCGCCAACAATGCATAATTATTGTGCATATTGAATTGTTGGCATCACGTTTGCGGTCGTTGAAATATTGCACCGCACAAAAATTAAACGCAATAAATACAACATCTTACCGTCTGTGTTCCGGCAATTTTCAAGATCTGGCACGTACCTTGCTTTTTATTTTGCGGTGCAAACACAACTGACGGAGACTTTACATGCCAAACTTGACCCGACGTGCCCTGTTGCTGGCGACCGCTTTCAGCGCCTCTCTCGCCGTTCAACCCACCTTTGCTGCCGACGACACAATCAAGGTCGGCGTTCTGCATTCCTTGAGCGGGACGATGGCGATTTCCGAGACGACGCTCAAAGACGTCATGCTGATGCTCATCGATGAGCAGAACAAGAAAGGCGGATTGCTTGGCAAGAAGCTGGAGGCGGTTGTTGTTGACCCGGCATCGGACTGGCCGCTGTTTGCGGAAAAGGCGCGTGAACTGATAGCAGCTGAAAAGGTGTCGGCCGTATTCGGCTGCTGGACGTCCGTATCGCGCAAATCGGTTTTACCGGTTTTCGAGGAACTGAACTCGATCCTGTTCTACCCGGTTCAATATGAGGGTGAAGAAAGCCAGCGCAACGTATTTTACACCGGCGCTGCACCAAACCAGCAAGCCATTCCCGCCGTCGACTATCTGATGGAAGAAGAGGAAGTGGAGCGGTGGGTACTTGCCGGTACCGACTATGTCTATCCGCGTACGACCAACAAGATCCTCGAGGCCTATTTGAAATCGAAGGGCGTGGCCGAAGAGGACATCATGATCAACTACACGCCATTCGGACATTCCGATTGGCAGACCATCGTGTCCGACATCAAGGGCTTCGGCTCAGCCGGCAAGAAGACTGCGGTCGTCTCAACCATAAACGGCGATGCCAATGTTCCATTCTACAAGGAACTGGGCAACCAGGGCATCGAAGCTTCAGACATTCCGGTGGTCGCGTTTTCCGTCGGTGAAGAAGAACTTGCCGGGCTCGACACGGCGCCGCTGGTTGGCCACCTGGCAGCCTGGAACTATTTCCAATCAGTCGAGACACCGGAGAACGCGAAATTCATCGAGACCTGGAAGGCCCGCATGGGTGATGAGCGGGTAACCAACGATCCGATGGAGGCCCACTACATCGGCTTCAACATGTGGGTGAAGGCGGTCGAAAAGGCAGGCACCATCGACGCTGACGCGGTGATCGACGCATTGCCCGGCACCGAAGCGCCCAACCTGACCGGCGGCATGTCGACCATGCTGGCAAACCATCACATCACCAAACCGGTGTTGATCGGTGAAATCCAGGCTGACGGTCAGTTCGAAGTCGTCTCCTCCACTGATGATCTCGTCCCTGGCGACGCCTGGTCGGATTATCTGCCCGATTCCAAGGTGTTGAAGGCCGATTGGGTCGACCTGAAGTGCGGAAATTTCAACACGGAAGCCAACAGCTGCGGAGGCACGGCCAGCAACTGACCGCCACTCGGGCTTTGCGCCTGACCAAATCACCGACACGTGGCGGCCCGAAAATTCGGGCCGTCACCCACCTTCAACACAGGCCAGCGGGGACACGACATTGCTCAGGTTCTTGACAGTGCTTTTATTGTATTTCGGCCTGCTCGGCGCTTGTTTGGCGCAGGAAGGCGATGTCAGGAGCATTGTCGATCAATTTGCGCAAGCAAAGAAGTTCAAGCAGGTAGAGGTGGTCATAGACCAACTTGGCAATAGCGCCGATCCGCTTGCGGTCCGCCCCCTGCAGAGCCTGATGGAGGGCACGCTGAAGGTTCGCAAATCCGACGGCAGCGTGCACATTGTCGAAGGCAAAGAACCCACACTTTCGCTGCGTGATCCGGTTAACGGCGAAGTGCTTGATGCTGCCGGTGCAGCGGTCAAGGACTATCGCAAGATCAAAATCAAGAACTCGCTGCGCCGCAAAATCAAGGCGGTGTTGTCCGGCCTGACGCTTGGTTCGGATTCGGTCAGTGTCCGCCTGAACGCGGCGCAGACAATATTCGATAGGCCGGACGCGGGCGCAATCGTAGCCCTTGATCAGGCACTTGAAACGGAAGCCGATGAACAGGTCCGTGAGGCGTTTCTCGATGCACGCGCGGCTGCGGTCCTGGTGAGTAAACTGGCGGCCGAGGATAAAATGGCTGCGATCGAACGGATCGGTCAACGCGGCGACCGCGCGGCCTTGTCCCTGCTTCTCAAACACGCCGGCAATGCAGATGAACAGCTTAAGCCGGCATTCGAAGCTGCCATCACTGATTTGGAATCCAATCTCGCAAGCTGGGCAGCGGCGCAAAATGTCTGGTACGGAATCTCGCTGGGATCGGTCTTGCTTCTGGCTGCCATCGGGTTGGCGATCACCTTTGGCGTTATGGGCGTCATCAACATGGCCCATGGCGAGATGGTCATGCTGGGCGCTTATACGACATTCGCGATCCAGGAATTCATACGGTCGTCTGCCCCGAACCTGTTTGACTATTCGCTTTTGTTTGCCGTTCCAGCCGCGTTTGCTGTCAGTGGAGGGGTTGGCCTGGTCATGGAACGCGGCCTGATACGCCATCTTTATGGTCGCCCGCTGGAAACACTGCTTGCGACCTGGGGCGTCTCGCTCATCTTGCAGCAAACTGTGCGGACCATTTTTGGTCCGACCAACCGCGAAGTCGGCAATCCGTCATGGATGTCGGGTGCCTTGGAAATCGGTGAACTGGCTATCACCTGGAACCGATTGTGGATCGTTGTGTTTGCGATAGCAGTATTTGCCATCCTGTACCTGATCATCAATTTCTCATCCCTCGGCCTGGAAATGCGCGCCGTGACACAAAACCGGCGCATGGCTGGTGCGATGGGGATCAAGACTTCGTGGGTCGATGCGATGACATTCGCGCTCGGCTCTGGCATCGCCGGCATTGCCGGTGTCGCACTCAGTCAGATCGACAATGTCTCCCCAAACCTTGGGCAGAGCTACATCATCGATTCGTTCCTTGTTGTGGTATTCGGCGGGGTTGGCAACTTATGGGGAACCCTGGTGGGTGCGATGTCACTTGGCGTCGCCAACAAGTTCCTGGAGCCCTACACTGGAGCGGTTCTGGGAAAAATCCTGGTTTTGGTGCTGATCATCCTGTTTATTCAAAAACGGCCGCGCGGGCTGTTCGCGCTTAAGGGCCGGGCAGTGGAGAGTTGAGCCTGATGCCTGTCCCCTTCCTTGCAGGTCTGACCCGCTTCACGGCTGCCTCAATCGTCGGCATTGCGCTTCTTGCCGTATTGGTTCCGGTATCGAATCTGCTGCTGCCTGCCGGCAATCCATTGCACATTCCCGACCATTTGGTGGCGCTGGCCGGCAAGTTTCTTTGTTATGCAATGCTCGCCGTCGCGCTCAATCTTGTTTGGGGTTATTGCGGCATTCTCTCGCTCGGTCATGGTGCGTTTTTTGCGCTCGGCGGCTATGCGATGGGAATGTATCTCATGCGGCAGATTGGTTCGCGTGGCGTATACGGGCATCCGGTCCTTCCCGATTTCATGGTTTTTCTCAACTATCAGGAACTGCCCTGGTTCTGGTACGGGTTCGACCAGTTCTGGTTCGCTGCAATCATGGTTCTCGCAGTGCCCGGTTTATTGGCTTTCATCTTTGGATGGTTTGCCTTTCGATCCCGTGTTTCCGGCGTATATCTGTCCATCATCACGCAGGCCATGACTTACGCGTTGCTGCTGGCCTTCTTTCGCAACGATATGGGATTTGGCGGCAATAACGGGTTGACCGACTTCAAGGACATTTTGGGTTTCGATGTTCAATCGCGCGAAACACGCGCCGCCCTGTTTGCGCTGAGTGCCCTTTTTCTGGTGGCGTTTTTGCTTTTGACCGCCGCGATAACGCAGTCTCGCTTTGGCAAATTGCTGATCGCGACCCGCGACGCCGAGAGCCGTACCCGCTTCCTGGGTTACCGGCCCGAACGCGTCAAATTGTTTGTCTGGACCCTCTCGGCGATGATGGCCGGCGTCGCGGGAGCGCTCTATGTGCCGCAAGTCGGCATTATCAATCCCGGCGAGTTTGCGCCTGCAAACTCAATTGAAATCGTCATCTGGACGGCGGTCGGCGGGCGCGGCACGATTGTCGGTCCTGTCATTGGCGCCATTGTCGTCAATGGCGGAAAGAGCTGGTTCACAGGACTGTTTCCCGAATTCTGGCTCTTTGTCCTGGGGGCGATATTTGTGCTGACCACCCTTTTCTTGCCGAGAGGCATTGTCGGGACAGCAGGCAACGCGCTGCATAAATTCCGTCTACGTGGTTTCACCAAGGTGAAACAAACAACCGAACCCAGCCTGCAGCCGGCGGAGTAGACGATGGAACGCCTGACTTCTTCAATGCTCTATCTCGACGGCGTCTCGGTCGCCTTTGACGGTTTCAAGGCCATCAACGAGCTCTCGCTGGTTCTCGAACCGGGCGAAATGCGGGCCATCATCGGCCCCAATGGTTCTGGAAAAACGACGATGATGGATATCATCACCGGCAAGACCAAACCGGATGCGGGTGAGGTCTATTTTGACGGCAAGGTCGATCTGACCAACCACGATGAATCCGCCATCGCCACGCTTGGCATCGGCCGGAAATTCCAAAAACCGACCGTGTTCGAGAACCACACTGTGGAAGATAACCTACTGCTTGCCATGTCCGGCTCGATGTCAAACCTCGGACTACTGTTTGCCGGCAGGGAAACGCGTGAAACTGAGACGGTTGAGCAAATTCTGAGCACAATCCGGCTGGAAGAGAAACGCAATGATCTTGCCGCAAACCTGTCTCACGGCCAGAAGCAATGGCTCGAGATCGGAATGTTGCTGGCGCAGGACCCCAAGCTTCTGCTGGTTGATGAACCGGTCGCCGGCATGACCGACGCAGAGACAGCGGAAACCGCCCGTCTGCTTCGCGATATTGCAAGAACACACACGGTCATCGTTGTCGAGCATGACATGGACTTCATCCGCGACCTTGGCGTGAAGGTAACCTGTCTGCATGAGGGGTCGGTTCTTGCCGGGGGATCACTGGACCACGTCAGTGCCGACGCGCGTGTAATCGAAGTATATTTGGGACGGTAGGCAGATATGCTGGAGATAAATAACGCCGAACTTTACTATGGCGCTGCACAGGCATTGCGGGGTGTGTCGCTGAATATCCCCGACAACAAGATTACATGCATCCTCGGTCGCAACGGCGTTGGCAAAACCAGCCTGCTCAGATCGCTGATCGGCCACCACCCCCTCTCCTTCGGCGATTTCTCATTCAACGGCGAATTGTTCACAACCAAGCGCGTTCATGAGCGCGCCCGCGCCGGCATCGGTTTCGTCCCGCAGGGCCGGGAAATATTTCCGCTGCTCAGTGTGAAGGAAAACCTGCAAACCGGGTATGCTGTTCTGCCGAGGCGTGAGCGGGGAATTCCGCAGGAGATCTTTGACCTGTTTCCTGTGCTGTCCGAAATGTTGCACCGGCGCGGCGGGGATTTGTCCGGTGGCCAGCAGCAGCAATTGGCGATCGGACGGGCACTGGTGATCCGGCCAAAACTGCTGGTTCTGGACGAACCAACTGAAGGGATTCAGCCATCGATCATCAAGGATATCGGCCGTGCGCTTGTGCATCTCAAGCAGCAGGGCATATCGATCTTGCTGGTCGAACAGTATCTCGATTTCTGCCGCGAGCTGGCGGATCAGGTCTACATCATGGACCGCGGTGAAGTCGTGCATTCCGGCTCGGCGGAAAGCCTGGATGACGCGAATGTGCGGGCGCATTTGACTGTGTGAAAACAGCCTGCCAACGTCGTTTGTAAAGAGACAGCAAGAAGAGTGATTATGACAGTCCAGACGGTTGTTGAGGAGAATGCGGTAACTGCCCTGCAGCGAAGCCGCGGTGCGGGGCGCCTTTCCGCTGTTCTTCTCGATGGCAAGGTCCGGTTGAAGGACCTTTACCAGCAGGGCAATGCTAAATTGCGCGTACCGCGCGGACACGGCAGAGACGTGCTGGAAGCCGTTATGATCAATACTGCCGGCGGCATGACGGGCGGCGATGATTTGTCCTGGGAATTTGACGCTGGACCCGGAGCAACGCTTTGCCTGACCACCCAGGCGAGTGAAAAGATCTACCGGTCATCGGCGGGTACTGCGGATACCACGATCATTCTGAAGGCAGGATCGGGATCAAGAGTGAGTTGGCTTCCCCAGGAGACGATCTTGTATGATCGCTGTAGTTTCAGGCGAACGATACATGCTGAACTGGATCGCACATCTGAAGCACTATTCATCGAACCGGTTGTGTTCGGCCGAACCGCCATGAACGAACAGGTCTTTGCCGGTTCCGTTCGCGACCGATGGAGAATTTATTCCGACGGAGAGCTGATCCACGCCGAAGATTTCGCAATCGAAGGCCGTATCGCCGATACTCTGAAGTCTGACGCGGTTGCTGGCGGTGCAGGCGCACTGGCCACCGTCTTGCTTGTTTCACGAAAAGCCGAGGTGCATTTGGATGATGCCAGGCGCCTCACTGGAAAGGCCGGAGGTGCTTCGGCCTGGCATGGAAAGCTGTTGATCCGCCTGATTGCGAAAAACGGGTACGAACTGCGGAACCGGCTAATGCCGATTGTTCAGTTGCTTGATCCGCAGACCGCCATACCAAAACTCTGGACACTTTAAGGGCCGACCAGGATGAATCTGACACCCAGAGAAAAAGACAAACTGCTCGTCGCCATGGCGGCAATCGTTGCGCGCAAGCGGCTGGAACGGGGCGTGAAGCTCAATCATCCGGAAGCCGTCGCTCTGGTCACCGACTTTGTTGTCGAAGGTGCGCGTGACGGCCGCAGCGTTGCCGACCTGATGGCGAAAGGCGCGACCGTGTTGACGCGGGATCAGGTCATGCCGGGTGTTGCCGAGATGATCCACGATGTCCAGGTGGAGGCGACATTCCCTGACGGGACCAAACTGGTCACCGTGCACAACCCCATTCGTTGAATGCTGATTTGAAAGGAACCTGATCGTGACAAAAAATTTGCCGTTAAAGGCAGCCGCTATTGTGCTGGCGACCAACCAGATCGCCGCTGCCCATGGTTCTCCCGCGTCACATGTTCATCCTCATGCAGACTGGAGTTTGACGATTGCAATTCTGCTGGCGCTTGGAGCGTTTGCAGCACTTTTCATCATACCGGCAGGGTTCGTCGCCAAGCCAAGGAGCAAGCGGCATGATCCCCGGTGAAATCATCGCCCGCGAGGGTGAGATCGTATTCAACAAGGACGAGGATACCGTCTCCATTCATGTCGCCAACAGCGGTGATCGGCCGGTACAGGTCGGCAGTCACTATCATTTCTTTGAGACGAATACCGCACTGCAGTTTGAACGCGATAAAGCGCGCGGCATGCGCCTCGACATTCCGCCGGGCACCGCCGTGCGGTTTGAGCCCGGACAATCCCGCGACGTGACGCTGGTTCCGATTGGAGGAAGACGGGAAATTTTCGGCTTCAATCAGAAAGTGATGGGGAAACTCTGAAATGCCCTCTACCCTCTCCCGTGCCGAATATGCGGCGATGTTTGGTCCGACAACCGGCGACAAGGTGCGCCTGGCCGATACCGAACTTTTCGTCGAGGTCGAAAAGGACCTGACCAGCCATGGCGAAGAAGTGAAATTCGGCGGCGGCAAAGTGATCCGCGACGGCATGGGGCAAAGCCAGGCCACGCGTGCCGATGGCGCCGTCGACACGGTTATCACCAATGCGCTGATTGTCGACCACAGCGGAATCTACAAGGCCGATATCGGGTTGAAGGACGGCCGCATTGAAAGAATCGGTAAAGCAGGCAATCCGGACACCCAATCCAATGTTGATATCATCATCGGGCCGGGAACCGAGGCGATTGCCGGCGAAGGAAAGATCGTCACCGCCGGTGGTTTCGACAGCCACATCCACTTCATCTGCCCGCAGCAGATCGACGAGGCACTACACAGCGGGCTTACCACGATGCTCGGCGGTGGAACCGGCCCCGCCCACGGGACACTCGCCACCACCTGCACGCCGGGTCCGTGGCATATCGGCCGGATGATCCAGTCGCTTGATGCGTTTCCGATGAATATCGGCCTTGCCGGCAAGGGAAACGCATCGCTTCCGGGCGCCCTGGTGGAGATGGTCGAGGGAGGTGCCTGCGCGCTGAAACTGCACGAAGACTGGGGAACCACACCCGGCGCCATCGATTGCTGTCTCTCCGTTGCCGATGAAATGGACGTCCAAGTGATGATCCACACAGATACGCTGAACGAGAGCGGTTTCGTCGAAAACACGATTAATGCGATCGGCGGCAGGACAATCCATGCGTTCCACACAGAAGGCGCCGGTGGCGGGCATGCGCCCGACATCATCAAGGTGTGCGGTCAGCCAAACGTGTTGCCGTCATCGACCAATCCGACGCGGCCTTACACGGTCAACACGCTGGAGGAACATCTCGACATGCTGATGGTTTGCCATCATCTCGATGCGTCTATCCCCGAGGATATCGCGTTTGCCGAAAGCCGCATCCGCAAAGAGACCATCGCTGCCGAAGACATTCTCCACGACATCGGTGCGTTCTCGATCATCGCATCCGACAGTCAGGCCATGGGCCGGGTCGGCGAGGTGATCATCCGCACCTGGCAGACGGCCGACAAGATGAAACGTCAACGCGGCAGCCTGCCCGAAGAAACCGGCGACAACGACAATCTGCGCGTCCGCCGCTATATCGCAAAGTACACGATCAACCCGGCTATCGCCCACGGCATGAGCCATGAGATCGGTTCGCTGGAGATTGGCAAACGGGCGGACATCGTGCTCTGGGATCCGGCGTTCTTTGGTGTCAAACCGGCGATGGTGCTTATCGGTGGAACCATTGCCGCAGCGCCGATGGGCGACCCCAATGCCTCCATTCCCACCCCGCAACCGGTCCACATGCGGCCGATGTTTGGCGCCTTTGGAAAGTCACTGACCAATTCATCCGTGACGTTCGTCTCCAAGGCGGCGCAGGACAATGGATTGCGCGACCAGCTTGATATCGAAAAGCAGACTTTGGCGATCGACAACACCCGCGGCGGGATCTCCAAGAAATCGATGGTGCTCAACGATGCGACACCACAGATTGACGTCGATCCTGAGACCTATGAGGTCCGTGCCGACGGAGAGTTGTTGACCTGCGAACCGGCCGATGTGCTACCCATGGCGCAGCGCTATTTTTTGTTTTGAGGGAATTTCATGATCCACCTTATCGCCACGCTCACCATCCAGCCGGGCGCGCTTGAGAAAGTTGTTGCCGCTGCGCAACCCTGCATCGACGCGACGCGCAAGGAAGAAGGTTGCATTTCCTATGACCTCCTCGTCGATGTGACCGACAAAAAACGTTTGAAATTTGTAGAGTGCTGGGAAAACCGCGCTGCACTCGATGCCCATTTCGAGACGCCGCATCTGCAGGCCTGGCGCAAGGCAGGCGGACAATTTTTCACCTCGCGCCACATCGAGATCATTTCGGATGGAAAGGTCGAAGTGCTTTGAACACCTGCACTTCCATCAGCCGGGAATTTGGTAATCCGGTCGATACGATCACGCTCGACGAGACGGCGCGGCATCGTCGGCGCGTGAAGATGGTGTCCGACAATGGTGTGGCATTTCTACTCGATCTGCCGGAGGCCCGTTTGCTGCGGCATGGCGATGGTCTGGTGCTGGACGATGGCCGCATTGTCGAAGTCCGGGCCGAGCCGGAGGAATTGTGCGAAGTGCGCGGCCGTGACCGCCGACACCTGCTGGCGCTGGCATGGCAGATCGGCAACCGGCACCTTGCCGCCCAGATCGATGAAGACCGGATACTCATTCGCCGCGATCAAGTCATCCGGCAGATGCTGGAGGGGCTGGGCGCCTCGGTGCTTGAAATCGAAGCGCCGTTCGATCCAGAAGGTGGCGCCTATGGCGGCGAACATCATGGACACCATCATCACCATGACTGACGCCTCGCTCATCCGGCTGATGTCTTGGCTGTCGCCGGTATTTCCGACCGGTTCGTTTGCCTATTCGGCCGGTCTCGAACAAGCAGTCGCGCAAGGGACAGTACTGAACGTAGATAGTCTGGCGGATTGGCTGAAGTCGCTGCTTTCCCTCGGGTTTTGCAGAAACGATGCGATCCTGTTTGCAGCTGCGTGGCACGGGCACCACGATGCGGAGGCGATCACCGATCTTGGTATAACCGGCGCTGCGCTTGCAGGCTCTGCACAACGCTACAGGGAAGCCAGGGACCAAGGCAAAGCTTTTGCCGAGGCTGCAAACTACTGGTTTGCCGGATCGGAAAAACTGCCGCGCGAACTGCCGTTGCCGGTTGTCGTGGGATTGGCTTGTGGCCGCACGAGCATCGAACTGGAGACTGCGCTCGGCGCTTACCTCAACACCTTCATTTCCAACCAGCTTCAGTGCGCGATCCGGCTTTCAATCACCGGGCAAGACGGCGCTGCGCGCATTCTGTCAGATCTTGAACCCGTCATTGCCGAGGCGGCCAAAGCGGGCGCTGCCTCATCGATCGATGATCTCGGCAGCTGCACGATTGCTGCCGAAATCGCGGCAATGAACCACGAGACCCTGCAACCAAGATTGTTTCTGTCATGACCTCATCGAACGGACCGTTGCGCGTTGGCATCGGCGGACCTGTCGGTTCCGGAAAAACGACCCTGACCGCCCGGCTGTGTGAAGCGATGAGGGAAGACTGGTCGATTGGCGTCATTACCAACGACATCTACACCCGCGAAGATGCAGAGGCGTTGATGCGTATGCAGGCGTTGCCGGGCGACCGGGTAATCGGGGTCGAAACGGGTGGATGCCCGCATACGGCAATCAGGGAGGATGCCTCGATCAATCTTCGCGCCATTGAGGAATTGCGTTCCCGTCACCCGGACCTGGATGTGATCTTCATCGAATCCGGTGGCGACAATCTGGCCGCAACCTTCTCGCCTGATCTGGCCGACCTGTCGATTTACGTCATCTCGGTCTGCCAGGGCGACGACATTCCGCGCAAAGGCGGACCGGCGATCACGCGCTCTGATCTGCTGGTGATCAACAAAACCGACCTGGCGCCCCATGTTGGTGCTGATCTGGGAAGAATGAAACGGGATGCCGAAGAAGGTCGGGTGGGCCGTCCACACGTCATGACCGATCTGAAAAGCGGGGATGGAAAAACCGAGATCGTGAAATTTTTGACCGAATTCGGCGGTCTTGAAGTTTCGGATCATCAAGAGTGACCGGAACACATCGCCGCCAGTGATCGACACTGGCTGGGGCGGCAGGATTCGAACCTGCGAATGGCGGCACCAAAAGCCGCTGCCTTACCACTTGGCCACGCCCCAACTTGAGTTTTAAGGTTCCATGAGAACCCGTTCTGCCCGGATGCAATTTCCGGCGCGCCTCGGTGCCACGAATTGCTACCTCAGGTCAAGACGAACAGGACGTTTAGCGAGAAATTGATGCTGATCCGAATGATGCCGGAGCCCAGGCGCGATCCTCTCGGTACCCGGATTTATCCACGCTTCTTCGCCAGATGATATTATCCGGCGAAATAACTGGAGCAGCCACCGTGGACCGGACACCAAATCTAGACCTTCCCTACATCCTCCCCAGCCAGGCGCAGAAACACGTTACCCACAACGAGGCGATACGTGCCCTGGACGCGATAGCGCAGGCGGGAGTGCTGAGTCGTTCTCTTGACAGCCCACCGGAGACACCCGCCGAAGGGGACAGATATATCGTCACTGAAGGGGCATCGGACGACTGGTCAGGGCATGATCTCGAAATCGCGGCATGGCAAGACGACACATGGATGTTCTACACTGCAAAATCCGGATGGACGGCGTGGGTAGATGACGAGCATGTGCTGGTCGTCTGGGACGGATCATCCTGGCAGGTGGCCGGCGGAACCCTGGGTGAGTTTGATACCATATCGATCAATGGCGCGGCCGCCGACACGGTCAACCGCATTGCAGCAAGCGCACCAGCAACATTGCTCAATCACGAGGGCAATGGCCATCAGCTCAAGATCAACAAAAATACTGCTGCTGATACCGCCTCGGTCCTGTTTCAAACCTCGTTTTCAGGCCGCGCCGAATTTGGCCTGACCGGCGATGACAATTGGCATGTGAAAGTGAGTCCGGACGGCTCGACATGGCATGAGGCCATCATCGTCGATAAGGATAGCGGCAATGTCGGCATCGGAATCGCCCCTACCTTAGCACTCGATGTCAATGGCAGCTTGAAGGCCCAACATTTCGGCGGTCCCAATCCGGGCTTCATCGCCTACCGTAGCGATTCAGGCAAATCCTGTTGTGTTGGTGCGGGCCTGTTTACCAGCTATTTCATGTACGACGAAACCGGCAGTTTCGCAATCGCAAGCCAGGCAGCGGCGGGTGTCCAGACCGGTACGGCAAACGGGAAAATCGACAGAATTACCTGCGACAGCTCGGGGAACGTGGGCATAGGAGTGGACACTCCCTCCACCAAACTGGATGTGGACGGACCGGTGCGCGTGAAATCGTACACCGTCGCCGGTGTTCCATCTGCGTCAGATTCAGGCGCCGGATCGATCATCTTTGTTTCCGACGAAACCGGAGGCGCGGTGCTGGCCTTCTCAGACGGCACAAATTGGCGGCGGGTGACCGACCGGGTGGTGATCGGCTAACGCCACCGCTCGGTCTGACGAGCGATTGCAATGCCAACGCAGCTTTGGACAACCGTGAAATCAAACTCCGGACAATCTCTTCGCAGATATCGCACAGTCGACTGCGACCAAGAGCTGATATGCCGGTAACCCCGGGGTATTGATTGCGACAGGGATACCTTCTAAAGCGCCTGTAATCTCAACCAATCGCGAACCTGCAATGCTGCACGCCTACAGATCGGGTATTGAAGATATCAGGGCCGGGCTACGGATGCGCAGTGTATGGATCGCTCTTGCCACTGAGGACATTAGCGATCAACATCGTCGCACCTTGCTGGGACCGGCATGGCTCTTGCTGAACTATCTTGCATTCGCCGGTACTTTCATTGTCATCTTTGGTCGCGGCTCTCACATTGAAAATTTCCCCGCCTACGTGGCGATTGGACTATATGTGTGGCTTTATTTGTCTGAGACCGTGACACAGAGTGTCACCTTATTCGTCAGGGAAGAAAGCTTCATCAAGGGGACCACACTTCCGCTCTCGGTCTACGTGCTGCGAATGACCATGCAGACAACAATTCGAGCGGGCTATTCCCTGATCGGTTGCTTGGGAATCTTGCTCATTTCCGGAATTTTGCCAGATTACCTGTGGCTTTGGTCAATCCCGGCGCTGCTCCTCATTCTGGTAGCAACACCGGCAGCGATCACCCTCTTTGCAATAGCGGGCGCGTTTTTTGCTGATCTGCAGTTTTTTGTGACCAACCTTATGAGAATTGGCCTGTTCCTTACGCCGATCTTCTGGATTGATGCTGGTGGTCAGGGATTGCGGGCAGCCATCTACAAATGGAACCCTTTCACCTACTTCCTGGATATCGTTCGCGCTCCGATTTACAGCGGAGGCATTCCGCAGAATTCTCTGCTCATTTGCGGATTGATTTGCCTGGCAATGTGGATTGTTGCAGTGCCTCTTCTCGGTTTGCTCCGAAAGAAAATCGCTTTCGTGCTCTAGAGCGTATGCATATGGGAGAAGTTTGATGGAATGGGTGTTTTCTTTCACAGGCTACCAGCCCTTCACAGAATCTGAGGGCCGAGCGGGGGACATGGCGAAACCGAAGCGGGAGAAACTTTCAAAGCAATGGGAAGCTCGAGAGACAAGCTCACAATGAAACCGTCTTTGCCTGGCCTCGGATTTTCGTGCTCGAAACGTCGTTTGTTGAATGTAAAGGCATATTCGCCGAACCATTTCGCGCCCAATATCGGATCGCGAAATCCATGCGGGCTAACGAATTCATCAGGATCTAAACCACGCTAATGGTTCACGTTCGGGTCAACAATCTTGCGGTGAATTACCGAATACGCAGAAAACTGACTCTGCAGCGCGGCGCAAGAGTCCCCGCCGTGTCGGGAGGCAAGATCATCGGTAGCGGCCGTATCCAGCGTGTATTGGCTTTAAACGGTATCAGTTTCACATTGAACCCAGGTGACAGGCTTGGCCTCGTCGGATCAAACGGTTCAGGCAAAACTACGCTTCTTCGAGCCTTGTATGGCGTTCTTGAGCCTTCTGAAGGTACTATCGATATTGAGGGCCGGGTGGACGCATTGTTCAATATCAATCTCGGTTTTCGCCGCGAGGCTACGGGCCGAAGAAATATTGTCTTGCGTGGTCTGATCAACGGCATCGGCGGTGAGCAAATTGAGGAGCGCATGGATGAGATTATCGAGTTCAGCGAGCTTGGCGATTTCATCGATATGCCGCTCAAGTCTTATAGTCAGGGTATGGCAGCCCGGCTTGCGTTCTCGGTTGCAACCTGCCTTGATCCGGAAATCCTGTTGATGGACGAGTGGATTGGCGCCGGCGATACGCAATTCCAGAAAAAGGCGAGAGAAAGAATGGGAGCGCTTGCCAATTCAGCCGGAATCATCGTGCTGGCCAGCCATAATCATCAGCTACTGCAACGGACCTGCACCCATATTCTTGAGCTCGAACACGGCGAATTGGTCAGCTACACGAAATCAAGTGAATATTTCCGGGAGAAAGACGAAGCAAGTTGATCGGAATTTTTGGCGCAACTGGATTTATCGGATCTCACCTTGCCCGCCGGCTCGTTGGAGCGGAAGAAGGCCTGCGGTTGGTTTCGCGTCGAATGGAGGCGAACTTTCTTGCAGAGTTTGGAGATTCCTGCGAATGCGTGGAAGCCAATATTCTTGAACCGCTGGACATTTCGCCTGCCTTGAACGGGGTAAAAACCGTTGTCCAGCTCATTAGCTCCTCCAGTCCTGGCCTGGAGAACAAGCACCTTGTCTCCGACATTCGCAACAACATCATACCGCAGGTGGAATTCATCCAATCCTGCGTTGCTGCCGGCGTAGACCGGTTTGTATTCATCTCGTCTGGCGGTACCGTGTACGGACCGGCGGCTCCGGTGCCGACCCCGGAAGATGCCCAATGCACCCCGATCAATTCTTATGGCGTAACCAAACTCACCGTCGAAAACTATCTTCGTTTATATGGAATGCTGGAAAAGATCGGATGCGTCATTCTGCGTGTTTCAAACCCGTTTGGACCGGGCCAACGCTTTCGGCGCGGACAGGGATTGATCCCGGCCATTTTGGATCGCTACCGGCGCAATCAGCCAATTCAGATATTTGGAGATGGTAGCGCAAGACGGGACTATCTCTACATTGACGATTTGGTAGACGCGATCCAGAAGGCCATAGATATGCCAGGTGAGGTAAACTTCACCTTGAATATCGGCCAAGGTGAATCCCGCTCAATCAGCGAGGTCGTTGGCGCAATAGAACGGGCCTCAGGACATATATTCGAAAAGGAGTATCTTCCGGGACGGCCGACTGATGTGAAAGAAAGCTGTCTGGATATTTCAAAAGCAAATGCTGTGCTTGATTGGACTCCAAAAACAGCGTTTCAGGACGCAATCAATTTGACAGTGAAAGCGGAATTCGTGAATTGATCCAATTCCGGGCAGGCCATTCAGGCGGGTGACCGCCGAAACGCCCCTTCATCGCCAATTGTCTGACTCTCGGATGATTGTGCGGTATCCAAGGGTACCGGCTTGTATTCGGGAACAATGTGGCGCAGAAGCTTCAGTGCGCGTTCCTCGTCATTGTCAGCAACGGCCGCTTCCATCTCGTCAAGGGACTTCCGTATCACTGCGGCTTCGATAATCCGTGGCGCCGCCGACATGAATCCCTGCTCATGCCTGATATCCGCTATTTCGCCGGTTTCAAACAGTTCTTCAAACAGCTTCTCGCCCGGGCGCAGGCCGGAGTACTTTACCTCGATGTCGACGTCGGGTTTGTAGCCAGCCAGTTCAATCATTCGGCGGGCAAGATCTGCGATCCTCACGGGCTCTCCCATATCCAGCGCAAGGATCCGCCCTCGATCATCGCCACGCTCACCGTGGCCCGCGGCCTGTAGCAACAGCGTTACCGCTTCAGGAATGGTCATAAAATACCGGGCGATTTGCGGATGGGTCACCGTAACCGGTCCACCGCGTTTGATCTGCGCAGAAAATCGGGGGACAACCGATCCGGTCGAACCGAGCACGTTGCCAAACCGAACCGTTTTGAACCTTGGTACGGGAGCCACCACGTCCAGCGCCTGACAATAGGCTTCTGCAGCACGTTTTGTCGCGCCCATCACGCTGGTCGGATTGACCGCCTTGTCGGTCGAAATCATCACCAATGTCTTGACTTTGTGCTCCACCGCGCAGTCAGCGAGGGTTCTGGTGCCAATCAGGTTCGTCTTTATGCCCTCCAGGACATTGGCTTCGACCAAAGGTACATGCTTTAGCGCGGCGGCGTGGAAAATCACATCCGGACGATATTTGCGCAACAGCTCGGAAATTCGCTGCCGGTCCCTGATGTCGGCTATTTTGGTGACAATATCGACTTCAGGAAACTGTTCGGAAATCTCTGAATCCGCCTTGTAGAGATTGAACTCGGACACATCGCTGATGATCAGGCGCTTCGGATTGTATGCAGCCAACTGTCTGACAAGCTCCGCACCAATTGATCCACCGGCGCCGGTCACCAATATGATCTTCGAATCAGCCAACCTTGCAATCGCTTTTGCGTCCGGCTTGATTTCCAACCGCGGGAGCAAATCTGCGATGTTGATGGGATTGGGTTGGATATCGACCCGTTCAAATTTCGATGTCTGCTGCAAATCAGGAATGCGGCTGACCTGCAATTCGCATTTGCTTGCATCAACAACCAGTTCAGCAAGCCTGCCGGGCGGCATCTTGTTGTCAGCAATAATCAGATCGGTAACGGACGTACCGCGGCTCCGCAATTTTGTTACGATCCGCTCAATTTCAGTTCCAGGACCCAGAACCTTTACACCGTGGAGGATATTGCCGGTCGCAATCCGGTCATCCACTATTCCGACAATCTTGAAATCCGCATCTCCTGAGCGGCGCACCGCACGAATGTATGACTCCGAATTCTCGTTCACGCTGTAAAGTAACGCAGACCGGCGGTGCTCGAGACGCGGGACGAAGTTGGTAACGCCAGTGAGATATCCGCCCTCCTTCAGCATTCGGAACAGCACACGCGGACCGCCAATGGTCATCACCATGTAGATAAAGCACAAAGGAAGTGCCGAACGCGGTACATTGGAACCACGCGTCAGGAAGAAAAGGACAATAGCGTAGGTAGCGACAGCCATTCCGCTCGCCTTGATAATGGCGATAAGGTCAGGCAACGAGGCATAGCGCCAAAGTCCCCTGTTCAACGAGAAGGCAAAGAAATAGACAACCGAGATAACCGCAAAAGCCAGAGCCTTGTCATGAATACCGGGAACATTGAGGAGTTGCTCGAAACCATAAACGGTTCCATAGGCAAGATAGAACGCTGCAACCGCGGCAAGCAGATCATGCAAAGATCCGATCAAGCGAATTAACTTCGCATTCGGAATAATCCGGTTCCAAATCTTCAAGAACCACCTCAAACGTCGCGACAGCCGGTAAGTGCTACGATCACAACGCGCATCTACAATGCCGCATCCGATCCCTAACAATTAACTGGCTGGATCCCCTCTGATTCCTTAAACTATCAGAATCAACAACCAAGTACACCCGATGAACTGGAGCAACTTTCCCGGGCAGACCGGTTTTTGTGTTCATCATACATACAGCGTACAAATCATTTATCAGAAAATAACCGGCAATAATGATGCAATTTTTTATTATCGGCCGTAACAAACCGTGACAGATGAACATGAAGAGTACCACTGTCTTGATGGCAACCTACAATGGCTGCGCCTATTTGAGCAGCCAAATCGGCTCCATTGAGAAACAGAATTTAGGGCCAATTGACCTTCTGATATCCGATGACGGCTCGACTGACGAAACATTGGCCTTGTTGGCGGAAGTCGAACGCAACTGGGCTCATGGTACCGTTACCATTATTCAAGGTCCCAGCCTCGGATTTGCGGAAAATTACAGACACCTGATCACCAACTCACCAGGAAATTCCGACCTTTATGCATTCAGCGATCAGGACGATATCTGGGAACCCGACAAACTGGCACTGGCTGCCGAACAGATTGATAGATCGAATGGTAAACCTGCACTTTTCTGCTCGCGCACAATGATCGTCGACAAAGATGGCCATGACAAAGGATTGTCACCCCTTTTTTCAGCCACGCCATCTTTCAAGAATGCAATCGTCCAAAGTATTGCCGGTGGCAATACGATGGTTTTCAACCGCCCAACCCGCGATCTATTGGTGGAGGCATCCAAACGCACCGGTTTTGTCAGCCATGACTGGTGGGCATATCTCTTGGTCACTGGCGCGGGCGGCAGTGTGCACTACTCGACAATCCCAAAAGTTCGCTACCGTCAGCATGAATCCAACATCGTTGGTGCAAATCTGTCTTGGCGAGCCAGGATGACACGGCTGACATTGATGGCAGGCGGTCGCTTTGCCAAATGGAATCAGCAAAATCTCGACGCGCTTTCGCTGTGCGAAGACCTGCTGACAGATGAAGCGCGCGAATTGATGAATGAATTCCGCAAGATACGTTCGGGCAATTTCCCGGACCGGCTTTTCCGCCTGCGCCAATCCAATATCTACAGGCAAACTTCGCTCGGACAATTCAGCCTCTATCTGGCTTGCGCGCTGGGAAAGATTTAGGCGCCAATTGATTGCACCCGCCGAACAGCAGTCACTTGAAGGCAGAACCCGCTGCTGCTAATGCCACCCGGAAGCCAATATGGGGATTTCCGTGAAGGGTATCATTCTTGCCGGAGGCAGCGGCACCCGATTGTATCCGGTTACCGTTGCCATTTCGAAACAGTTGCTGCCGATCTATGACAAGCCGATGATATATTATCCTCTCGGCGTTTTGATGCTCAGCGGCATCAAGGATATTCTTATTATATCTACTCCACGCGATTTGCCGATGTTTGAAAACCTGCTTGGAGACGGAAGTAGTTTCGGTATTGACCTGTCCTATGCTGAACAAGCCGAACCCAATGGACTTGCCGAAGCATTCATCATCGGCAACCAGTTTGTCGGCGGCGATTCAGTGGCGTTGATACTCGGCGACAACATATTCTATGGACATGGTTTGTCGGCCCGGTGCCGCGAAGCGGCTGCCCAAGAGAGCGGCGCAACCGTTTTCGCCTATCATGTCGATCAACCGTCACGCTATGGTGTGGTTTCTTTTGATCGTGCTAGTGGGCGAGCGGTTTCAATTGTCGAAAAGCCGGCCAATCCGGCTTCCAACTGGGCGGTCACGGGTCTCTATTTCTACGACAATGATGTCCTCGACATAGCGGCGTCGATCAAGCCCTCCGCACGCGGCGAGTTGGAAATTTCAGATGTGAATCAGGCCTACCTCGGTCGCGGCGATCTCAATGTCCAACAGCTTGGGAGGGGCTTTGCCTGGCTGGACACCGGAACACACGATAGCTTGCATGAAGCCTCTGCATTTGTTCGCACTTTGGAGCACCGGCAGGGAATTAAGATTATGTGTCCGGAGGAAATCGGATTTGAGCTTGGGTATCTCAGTGCTGAGGACTTGATGAAGAGGGCTGATAGCCTTGGAAAAACCGAGTATGCCGAATATCTGCGCATGCGGGTCGGAGCAATCTGAGGTCGATGGAAGTCCGCATCATAGGTTTTGGGGAAGTGCTGGAGATCAAGCCGAAGAAATTCGGTGACGATCGCGGTTTTTTTTCGGAAACGTACAACGCGGCCAATCTCGTGAAATCGGGTCTTGATGCGACATTCGTTCAAGACAATCACTCATACTCAGCCGCACCTGCGACACTTAGAGGCTTGCATTATCAATGTCCCCCGGCAGCGCAGGGCAAGCTCGTAAGGGTGACCCGGGGTGAAGTATTCGATGTGGCTGTTGACATACGCAAGGGATCGCCGACATTCGGTCAGTGGGTCAGTCTGCATTTGTCGGCAGAAAAGTGGAACCAGATTTTTGTTCCTGAGGGATTCGCGCACGGTTTTGTCACATTGGTTCCCGATACCGAGGTTCTGTACAAGGTGACCAGCTATTACTCGCCCGAACATGATCGGTCGATCCGTTATGACGATCCATCGATTGACATAAATTGGCCGGCGCTCGGAACCCCCTTGGTGATTTCGCGGAAGGATCGCGATGCGCCGTTGCTCGGCGAAACTGACACCGGGTTTTTTTATAACGGAGAACCGTCGTGAATATTCTTGTCACCGGAGGTGCCGGCTTCATCGGTTCGGCTGTTTGCCGCCATTTGACCAGGAACGGTACAGACCGCGTTATCAATGTGGACAAATTGACTTACGCGGGAAACCTCGCTTCTTTGAGTGAACTGGAAGGGTACAATAATTACAGATTTTATCAGGCTGATATCTGTGATGCCGATGTGATCGCCCAGATATTTCGCGAGGAAAAGATTAACGCGATCATGCACTTGGCTGCAGAAAGTCACGTTGACAGGTCGATCGACGGACCGTCCGAGTTCATAACAACCAACATCGTCGGCACTTTCCGGCTGTTGGAGGTTGCCCTGGCGCACTGGCACGAGCTGTCCGGCGAGGAGCGCGAGAATTTCCGCTTCCATCACGTATCTACCGATGAAGTATATGGAGACCTGCCGCTGGATGAAGGGATATTTACCGAGGAAACGCCATACGCGCCTTCATCTCCCTATTCTGCATCAAAGGCAGCGTCAGACCACCTGGTCAGAGCCTGGTGCGAGACCTACGGATTGCCGGTGGTTTTGTCTAACTGCTCCAACAATTACGGCCCCTACCATTTTCCCGAGAAACTGATCCCGCTGGTCATCTTGAACGCGCTGGAAGAAAAACCTCTGCCGATCTATGGCCGTGGTGAAAACGTTCGGGACTGGCTCTATGTCGAAGATCACGCCAAGGCGCTCGAATGTGTACTCAAAAATGGCAGAGCCGGCCAATCATATAACATCGGTGGCCGTGCGGAGCGCACGAACCTCTCGGTGGTTGAGTCGATTTGCGACATCCTGGACAAAAAAGTCCCCCGGCCTGGTGGACAACCCTATCGAGGATTGATCGAATTTGTCACCGACCGGCCCGGACATGATCGCCGCTACGCCATCGATCCGGCCAAGATCGAGAATGAACTCGGCTGGCGTGCGGAGGAGACATTTGAGACCGGCCTTGAGAAGACGGTCGACTGGTATCTCACCAACGAAGCGTGGTGGAGACCAATTCGCGAGAAATCTTATTCAGGAGCCAGGCTTGGCTCAATAAAGCCGGCTGGCAAGGCGGCCGCGGAGTAGTCCGTTGCGATTGCTGGTCACCGGCGCCAACGGGCAATTGGCTCGCAAGCTTGCGGCAATGGATGGGCAGGAGCTGTCGGTTACGGCGATCGGAAGACCGCAACTGGACATATGCCACCCCGAAACCATCAGACAGGCAATTGCAGCGTTCAATCCAGACATTGTCATCAACGCGGCCGCCTACACCGCGGTCGACAAGGCCGAGACGGAGGCCGATATGGCGTTTGCCATCAATCGTGATGGCGCCAGAAATGTCACGAAGGCTGCCGCGAAAGCAAACCTTCCGGTCATCCAGATATCAACTGACTACGTGTTTTCAGGCGACAAAGAAGGTCCCTATGTCGAAACCGACAAGACGGGGCCAACCGGTGTCTATGGCGCTTCAAAACTGGCCGGCGAAGCGGCGGTTGCTGGTTCGAACCCGAGGCACCTGATCGTTCGAACAGCTTGGGTCTACAGCGATACCGGTGCAAACTTCGTCCGCACCATGTTGCGCCTTGCTGTTGACCGGGATGAAATCTCTGTTGTAGCCGACCAAATTGGCAACCCGACTTATGCCGCTGATCTCGCAAGTGGATTGGTGAAAGCTGCTTCCGCCGTTCTGAGTAGCGGTAGCGATCAAATGTTCGGCACGTACCATTTGACCGGCAGCGGAAGCACCAGCTGGGCAGGATTTGCCCGGCAAATCTTCAGTGTCAGCAGGGATCTGGGTGGGCCATGGTGCGAGGTGCGCGAGATTCCGACAAGCCAATATCCAACTCCTGCCAAGCGGCCGGCAAATTCCCGCCTTTCGAACGACAAGTTTTCCGGACTGTTCGGATGGACGGCTCCGCAGTGGCAAAGGTCCTGCGACGCTGTTGTGACAACACTGCTGAATCGATAGGCTGCGACGTCAATAATTTATGCGACCGATCGAAGGCGCATAGAATGTTTGCAGCAAATTGATCACTCTGCATAACCGTGGGAAATCTGTCCAAAACTCATTGTCGGGCGATGAATGAATTTGCTAGTAAATTCCTCTTTGAGGCTGTCGTCTGAATAACAAAATTCGAACTAACCGGTCAGAAGACGGACAAAGCGTATTGCCTCAAAAACATGGATGCTTGTCCTTCTCCGGGTTTGCGGAGAAAGACGCGGGTGGGCGTTACCGAATGCAAGAATATGGCGAAAATGAAACGCCTCTTGTTTCAATAATCATACCGGTGAAGAACGGACTACCCGAGTTCCGCCGCGTTGTTGAATCCGTAAAAAAACAAAGCTTCAGCCAAGGATATGAGGTGATCGTCATCGATTCTGGGTCGACCGATGGCTCGCCTGACATCATTCCCAAAGACGACCCAAGATTTCGCCTGATCGAGATCGAACCTGCCCAGTTTGGTCATGGAAAAACCCGAAACCTCGGAATTGCCAATTCGAAAGGCGTTTATTGCGCGTTCTTGACCCATGATGCCGTGCCCGCCAACGACAAATGGCTGAAGACGCTGGTCCAACCGCTCATTGACGATCCAGGTGTTGCGGGCGTGTTTGGCAGACATATTGCTTATGACGACGCGTCACCCTACACGGCTTGGGAACTTGAAACGCATTTCGATGGCCTGAAGTCATGGCCGTGCGTTGAAATTGATGACGCGCGCGAATATGCGCGCAATGAAGGCCTAAGACAGATCTACCATTTCTATTCAGACAACTCGTCATGCTTGAGGAAGTCGGTTTGGGAGAAAATTCCCTATCCGGACGTTGATTTTTCAGAAGATCAACTCTGGGCAAAACAAATTATCGAGGCCGGGTACAAAAAGGCGTTTGCGTGGCAATCGGTTGTTTATCACTCCCACGAGTATTCACTCTTTGAGCGTTTGCAGCGCAGTTTCGACGAATCGCTCGCATTGAGGCGATTGTTTGGTTACAAGCTTTGTCCGACCCGGACACAGATTTTAAGGCAGACCATACGCACGAGTGCGAGGGATCTGGCGATGGGAATCAAAAACGGCTGGATTTTCTCACATCCTATAACAACTGCTAAAAAACCGTTTGATAACCTGGCAAGGCAAATCGGATACTATTTGGGTTCCAATGATTCCGGAAAACTTGCCGGAAATCCCGGAATACTATCACGCGACAAGAGAATTCAAAGCAGTTAAAGGGTTTCAATCTTGAACAGAAGCAATTTCGCCAAATTCGTCGAAGTTTCTCGGCGGGAGGGATTACACTCGGCGATACGGCGTGGTTGGGACCGGCTTATGCAAAATGCACCGGGTCCGCTCCAAGCGAAACTGGACCCGGCAACTCACTATGAATTTTTGCTGGGCGAAGAGCTTGGCTTTGGCCTCAAACTTACCGAGAAGAATGTTCCGCCAGGATCCATGACCTGGGTCATTCCGGATTTCAGTGCCTCGTCAGGCGGACACATCAATATCCTGCGCATGATGCGATTATTGAAGGACAGGGGTTTTCCCGACCAGCACGTGGTCGTAATGGAGCCGCATCGATGGTCAACAAACGAGGAGGCCCAAATAGCGCTGAACGAGGCTTTCGGGGATCACGGCATAACGGTTTCGCTGGGCGTCAGATCAATCGAGCCGAGCAGTTATCTGGTCGCGACTGGCTGGCAGACGGCCTATTGGGTCGCAAAATACAGGGATGCCAAACACAAGATCTATTTTGTGCAGGATTTTGAGCCGGCATTTTTTGCGGCAGGCAGCGAATATTCGCTTGCCGAGAATACTTACCGGCTGGGTTTAACAGGCATAACGGCCGGCCCATGGTTGGCCGATAAACTTCACAAAGATTACGGGATGCAAACCCATCCGTTTTCCTTTGCGTGCGATACGGATTTTTACAATCAGCGCCCGAGGAGGGCGTCACAGACCAAACATATTTTTTTCTATGCCCGGCCGGTTACAACCCGGCGGTGCTTTGAACTGGGCCTGATGGCGATCAAAAAAGTTTGCGATGAGATGCCCGAGGCCGCCGCCATCATGGCAGGCTGGGATGTGTCCAATTATGTGATACCCTTTCACCATCTCAATGCCGGCACGGTTCCGCTGAGTGAGCTTCCGGACTTGTATTCGCAATGCGATGTCGCGTTGGTGTTGTCGGCGACCAATTTGTCACTCTTGCCCCTGGAAATTGCTTCGTGCGGGTGTCCGATTGTCATGAATGAGAGCGCCAATACCGACTGGCTGCTCAGTAAAAAAGAATCCGCATACTGCGACATGGATGTGGACAGCATCGCTAATACGCTGATCAAAGTGCTCAAGGACGACAGATTGGCATCCCGGCTGTCCAAGAATGCCAAGAAACGCGCCCATCTGCTAAGCTGGGAAGCAGAGGCGGATGGAGTTGCCGCGTTTCTCAAGTCGCTGAACAGGAAATCCAGAGGCAAAACTAGCCGGAACAAGGTGTCTTCGGCTTCAAACGGCTGATCGGTTCGACAATAATGGTGACGGACCGGCATTTTGCCGGTCCGTTTGCCAATTTTACGAACGATTCAGGAAACGCCTTATTATCATCGAAAGAGCCGGAATCAGTGCCGATGCAAGTGCGATCTTGATCAGGTCGGTCAAGATAAAAGGACCAACACCCCACGCGAAGGCTTTCTCCATACCAAATGCAATCGCGATCCAACCGGCGCCCAGTAAGAGAATAACCATCTCCCCGGCAAGATTGGCACCGAAGAGCTTGAATGGATTGCCTGCCCAACCGCGATCGGCGGCGGCCCCCGTAATCGCGGCGGCAATGACGAACCCCGCCAGATACCCGGCTGTGGGCCCGGCGAAATATGCAAGTCCGCCGCCTTTTGCAAATACAGGCAATCCAACTGCGCCTTCGGCAAGATAGGCAAGAACGGTCAATACTGCGAGATTGCGTCCGTAAGCAGCTGCGATGACGAAAATGGCCAATGTTTGCAGGGTAGCCGGCACCGGCCAAAATGGCACCTGGATGTGCGCCGCCAGTGCGATGACCGCCGATCCGGCCAGTACCAGAAAGGCTTTAGTCAGAAATGTTCCGGTATCCCTGGTACCAAGAAGTGTTGGAACGATGGCCTGCCGGCCCGATGCGATGTTCATGCTATCAGTCAACTCCGGTGTATTCGTTTGGTTGGATTTCGATGGAGGTTGGCATAAGAAACATCATGCGATGCTGCAACCGCCCAAAGTTGTAGCTTTGAAGATATTCAACGGAATTTTCTTTTTATGACACTGGAATTCAACGATAAATTCGATCCTGCTTATGGACACGCGGTTAAGGTGGCTGAAGAGGTTCGAAGGTTGACGGTGAACAATCCGGGTCCGTTCACATTTCACGGTACCAACACCTATCTGGCCGGCACCGAAACGCTGGCAATAATCGACCCCGGGCCCGATGATGATGAACACTTCAGAGCATTGTTGAATGCAATCGACGGACATCCGGTATCGCATATTTTCGTAAGCCATACCCACCGGGACCATTCTCCGCTTGCTGCCCGCTTGAAAGCCGAAACAGGTGCAATTGTTGTTGCGGAAGGTGCACACCGCCCTGCCCGGCAGCTTGGAATCGGTGAGCTCAATCCGCTGGACGCAAGCGCCGACAGCGATTTTTCTCCAGACGTCCGGCTGAAAGACGGTGAAAAAATTGATGGCGATGGTTGGTCGATATCCGCGATCGAAACACCCGGACACACCGCCAACCACCTCGCATTCGCATTGGAAGGAACAGGCATCCTCTTCTCTGCCGACCATGTCATGGGTTGGGCGACTTCCATCGTTGCTCCTCCCGATGGTTCGATGTCCGATTACATGCAATCTCTGGAATCACTGCTTCACCGGGATGACGCGGTTTATTTTCCCGGGCACGGGGCGCGGGTGTATGAGCCTGCAAAGTTTGTTCGAGGATTAAAGGCTCACCGCAAAATGCGCGAGCGGGCGGTCTTGCAGCGTGTTCTGTCCGGTGACAGAACAATTCCGGAAATGGTGAAGACTATCTACCGGGATACCGATCCTCGCCTTCACGCCGCTGCCGGTCTTTCCGTTCTTGCTCATCTTGAAGATCTTGTCTCGCGCGGCGTCGTCAGCACCAACGGCCTTCCGGCCATAGACGGGATTTACGATCCCGCTTGATTTCTTTTCGATCACTCCGCGTCCGCCGGTTGCCCCCCACCTGCGCGGTTGGCGACCTCATCATCCAAACCATCCAGGAACGATGTGATGTATCGGGCATTGGCACCCAGGTCGTGAGAGCCGTACCGGGAAGAGGAGCGTGCATCCACATAGGTCGTCTCCCCCTCGTCCGTGATGCGAATTGCGATGTCATTTTCAAACCCGAATATCAACGATCGCGAGACTACCTCCAGGGTTGTCTCGCCGGTCTCGCCAGTGATTTCCGACTGAGCGGCGATTTCCCATCCCCGAGCAATCACAATGGCGTTGACAGCAGCCAATACAGTGTCCGGAGCAGCTCCATACCGGCGGCCAGTAACGCTTGGAAATGCTGCGATCTGGGCCTCAGCCTCAGCAATCGTATATGCATCAATGCGGTTCATCATTCCCCTGCGGCTGCGCGCAAGCACTGAATATTGGGGAGGATCATCAAGATCTGTCGCGACATCGTTCAACGCTGGAAGACGAAGCGCCTGCCAGCCGGACAGGATAAACGGCACGATTATGAGGATGACAACCAGCAGCGCACGGGTCGCCAGTTTGCCGCCTCGATCCCCATCAAGCCAAAGCCGACGAAATGCCGCAATCGCCAGCAAAAGTGCCAGCGCAGCCAAGCAGCCGATCAATCCCAGCAACCAAAAGAAATCGGGTGTCGTGATCATGCCGTAGCGATGGGACAATCCGGCAATCACAAACAACAAAAGATCAAAGCGCGCCAGCCAGTCTGCCCAGCCAGCGGATTTGGCCTCGCCGCGTTCCAGTTTTGCCGCCATTTATTTTCGCAGCCTCTACAAGCCGAGCAATGACTTAGTCGACATGGCGGCAGGGGTCAAAGCGCCAGGGTAAAGACCAACTAATGTCATCCACTCTCCGCGAAGCGGAAATCCTTGAACTGCTCGCGAAGCGTCGTTTTCTGGATCTTACCGGTTGCGGTGTGGGGGATCTCATCGACGAACGCAACATCATCCGGCATCCACCATTTGGCGATTTTGCCGTCCATGAATTGAAGAATTTCTTCTTTCGCCGGCTCCCGCTCAGGCTTGCGGACAATCACAAGCAGCGGCCGCTCATCCCATTTCGGATGCTCTATGCCAATAACCGCAGCCTCGGCCACGTCAGGATGGCCAACCGCGAGGTTTTCAAGGTCAATTGTCGAGATCCATTCACCGCCCGACTTGATAACGTCTTTGGCGCGGTCGGTGATTTGCATATAGCCGTTCTCGTCAATATGGGCCACGTCGCCTGTGTCAAACCAGTTTTCTTCGTCAAACTGCTCGGCACCTGCGCCGCCATAATACGACCCGGCTATCGCCGGTCCGCGAACTTTCAATCGGCCAAAGGTTTTGCCGTCCCAGGGCAGTTCGTTGTTTTCATCATCGGTCACTTTCATCTCGACCCCGAACGGGGCGTAGCCCTGCTTTCCTTTCAGGTCGAGTTGGTTTTCTCCATCCAAGTCGGCTACTTGTGGCTTGGCCGTGCCGAGACTGCCCAGAGGACTCATCTCGGTCATACCCCAGGCATGGATGACATCGACATCGTAATTGTCTCGAAACTTCTGGGTCATGGAACGGGGACAAGCCGATCCACCGATGACCACTTTCTCCAGATATGGCAGCTTGTTGCCTGTTTCCTCAAGATACTGCAGCAACATCAACCACACAGTCGGAACCGCTGCGGTGAGGTTTACCTTTTCGGAATCCAGCAGTTCGTAAATCGCTTCACCATCCATTCGACCCCCGGGCATGACCAGCTTCGCACCTGTCATCGGTGCGGAATGTGCAATACCCCATGCGTTGGCATGGAACATCGGAACCACCGGCAGGACGGTCGTGCTTGAGGAAATGCCGATCGCATCCGGTTGGTTGGCGATCAGGGCATGTATGACATTTGATCGGTGACTGTAGACGACGCCCTTGGGATCACCGGTCGTGCCCGATGTATAGCACATGCCGGATGCCGCATCTTCGTCGAGATCGACCCACTGAAAGTCACCATCTGCGCCGGCAAGCCAGTCCTCGTAGACGACAACGTCCGGCAGGCTGGTTTCGGGCATGTTTTCCCGATCCGTCAGAACGATAACCTTGCGCAGTGATTTGACGTTTTCTGCAATCGCTTCAACGATGGGCAGAAAGGTGAGATCGACAAAAATCGCCCTGTCTTCTGCATGATTCATGATCCATGCGATCTGATCGGGAAACAGTCGCGGATTGAGCGTGTGATATACGCCGCCCATTCCCATAATTCCGTACCAGGCTTCCAGATGCCTGGCCGTATTCCAGGCCAGGGTGGCGATGCGGTCACCATTTTGAAAGCCGTCGCGCGACAGACATTGGGCAACTTTCAATGCCCGATTCCTCACCTGTGCATAATTTGTTCGGACAATCGGTCCTTCAACAGATCTGGATACGATTTCGCGATTCGGATGCTGGTATGCGGCGTAGTCGATTATCTTGTGGCACAAAAGCGGCCAATTCTGCATGGTTCCCAGCATCAATTCCTCCCGTCTGGACCTGTCAATTTCAGGCTGTTTGTGTTAGTGATATTGCGACAAACGGGGCGAATTTGTCCAGAAGTCTCATTGGTTTGTGTATGCGTTGCCACATTACGGCCATTGTCCCACGCGAGGTTTGTTTCTGGCGGGGAAGATGCGATAAGTTGAGAGGTTCGCATGACCGACCAATCATTGGACATTGCGGCGAAACTGCCGGTTACGCTTGAAGCGGTCGAGCTGGAGCTTGCGCTTCAGATGCAGGATATCGTTGCAAGAGGATTCGAAGACAGTGTGCAGGATGCCGTTGAGGCAGCCGGGTACAAATTCTTGTTCCAGTTTCCCGCCGCATCGGAAAATGGCAGGCAACGGGTCGCGGCAGTCAGCGCCGGCGAGGGCGACGACAGACATATTCTGCTCGTCCATCTTGGCGAAGATGGCGAAACGCTCCAGGTCGAGACAGCAAACGACAATGCAGACAGTATCGCGAATTTTGCAGTCTCGTATGCCGGTTTGATGGAAGCGCTGGGAAGCCCCGCAGCGTCGGCGTAGGCCAGATCAGGTCCAACTTTATTTCACTTCTCACCTTAACGGTGACAGGTTAGGCTCCGATTTCCACTTCGGAGCCTAGAGCGTGTATTGCTTAAATGGGAGCAGTTTGGTGGGATGGATTTTTCGTGCTGGCGAAGAGAACACCGCAGCGCGATCAGATGATCGTGCGAGGATTTCGATGAAGCCGGTGCGGAAAAGACACCCAAGCTGGGAAGGGGCAAAACTTTGAAACCAAGTCGAAAACTGCAATCGTTTCAGCTTGGTCTTTTGCGCCCTGAACGTCGTCGTGCGCCCCTCACGGTGATCACACCGCATCGGTCCGCACTCCTCGTCAGGACCCAAAATCCCGGCGCTCAAACGATTCCATTTAAACAAAACACGCTCTAAGCCCATGAATGAATTACCCCTGACCAACGTTCAAACCCGCGACATTGAAGCGGTTCTTCATCCCTATACGCCGCTACACAAACTCTCCGAATCGGGTCCGCTCGTCATGTCCCGTGGCAAAGGCGTTTACCTCTACGACACACAAGGCCGCGAATATATTGAGGGCATGGCAGGGCTTTGGTGTGCCGGTCTCGGATTTGGCGACGAGGAGATGATTGAGGCGGCCACCGAACAGATGCGCACCCTGCCCTACTATCACCTGTTTGGTGCAAAGGGCATGGAACCGGCAATCGAGCTGGCGGAGGCTTTAAAGGAACTGGCACCGATACCGGTATCAAAGGTTTTCTTTACCTCATCAGGGTCGGAGGCCAACGATACGCAGGTAAAGCTCGCCTGGTACATGAACAACGCACTCGGCCGGCCCGAAAAGAAGAAGATCATCAGTCGCGTGAAAGCCTATCACGGCGTGACCATCATGAGTGGCTCGCTGACCGGCCTGCCCTTTGCGCACAATGGCTTCGACCTTCCGGTCGACCGGGTGCTGCACGCGGATTGTCCGCATCACTACAGGTTTGGCGAGGACGGCGAGACGGAAGCTGAGTTCGTTGAACGTCTCGCGAGAAATCTCCGCTATTTGATCGAGCGGGAAGGACCGGATACGATTGCGGCGATGATTGCTGAACCGGTAATGGGCGCTGGGGGAGTGATCGTGCCGCCTGAAGGCTACTTTGCGGCCATCAAACCCGTTCTTGAGGAACACGACATCATCCTGATCGCCGATGAAGTGATCACAGGGTTCGGGCGCACCGGCAACTGGTGGGGATCGGAGACTTTGGGCATGCAGCCGACGACCATGTCTGCGGCCAAACAGCTGACCGCAGCCTATGCCCCGCTCGGCGCTGTCATGGTACCGGAAGATATCTATCAGGCTTATGTTGATCACTCGGCACAACTCGGTACATTCGGACATGGCTACACCTATGGCGGCCACCCGCTTGGCTGCGCCCTGGGTGTGAAGGCGATCGAAATCTACAAGAAGCGCGATGTTCTCGGTCATGTGCGGGTTCTTTCGCCGCGCTTTGCCCAACGGCTTGACCGGATTGCTGAGCACCCGCTGGTTGGCGAAGCTCGATATTGCGGCTTGGTCGGTGGGGTCGAACTGGTGGCTGACGAGGCATCCAGGCGGTCTTTCGAACCGGCACGCGGTGTTGGTTTGCAGTTGACGAAGTTTTTGGAAGAGCGCGGAGCGATCCTTCGGGCCATTGGCGATACCATCGCGATTTGTCCGCCGATGGTGATTTCAACAGCCGAGCTCGACGAACTGTTCGACAGGCTTGAAGGTGCCCTGGACGATACCGAAGCATGGGTAGTCAAGGAAAACCTACGCTCCAAGTAAACAGGAGATCGAGTTCATGAGTGCTGCCAATCCGGCGCCGGGATTTGCAAAATACCCGGATCACAAAATAACACTGGAGCCTCTCGGCAAGCCGGTTAGCGTCAGCGTTGACGGCGTTTCGCTGGCGCGCTCCGATGACGCAATCCTGATGCGCGAAGGCACCTACACCCCGGTAGTGTACATACCGTTTTCCGGCATCGAGTTCGGCAAGTTGGCGCGGACTGAGACCTCAACCCATTGCCCGTTCAAGGGTGATGCAAGCTATTGGCGCATATCCGGCGGCAGCGCCGGGCCGGATATCATGTGGTCCTATGAAAACCCCTATGATGACATGGCTGAAATCCAGGGATACGGCGCGTTTTATGGTGACCGGGTGACGATTGAGGTGGGGTAGGATGCGTTCAATGGTCCTGATCGTCAATCTCTCTCGGCACTGAATTTACCCTACAGTAATTGACAATGTTGGGTAATTTCATTACCCTACAGTAACTTTTCATGTGGGGTAATGCAGAAATGCAGTTACCGATCTCAATACACACGACATATCAAGATTTGCTCGAGACTCATCGTCTGAAAAGTATCGCTGCATTCCAGGGTAAGCCCTATATTAAGGAGATGTCCAACGGTCGGTATTGGTATACCCGACAGCGTATTGGGCAAAAAATTGTCGACAGATATGTAGGTCCGGACACAAAGCAAGTCCGTGAACAGATTGTGAAGGCCGCCAAAACTGCGGAGGACATGAAACAGATCGACATAAGATGCGGGATCTTGGTCGCGCAGCTACGATCCGCTGGCCTGCCAACCGTTGATCGCCAGACAGGAAGTATCCTCAACGCGATGGGGAAAACCGGCGTATTCAGATTAGGCGGAACGTTGGTCGGTACGCACGCCTTCAGACTTTACAGCGCCGAACTCGGACATGCCTTATCCGGCGCACTCGCCGTGACGCAGGACATAGATGTGGCTGCGTTTGAAAACCTCAAACTCGCAATTCATGATCAAGTTGATCCGTCGATTGCCGATACGTTCAAGAATCTGTCCCTCGAACCGGCTCCCAACCACGATCCGAAGGGAAGACCTACTCGTTGGTCCATGAGAGGTGGTGGAGCAATGGTCGATTTTCTGGCACCCCGCATGCAAGGAAAACGCAATATCGTGAAGCTTGAGCCTCTTAACGTGTATGCTCAGACTCTGCCGTTCCTAAATTACCTGATTGCCGATCCCATTCAGGCGGTGGTTTTGTATCGAAGCGGCGTTCTGGTGCAAATTCCGAAACCTGAGCGCTACGCGGTACATAAACTTATCGTCGCGCAACGTCGGAGCGGCAGCGGACTGTCCAAAGTCTCAAAAGACCTTGCGCAAGCGGAAATGCTGATTCAAATCCTCGCCGAAGACCGGCCCGCAGAGTTGGCGAATGCCTACCTCGATGCCATGCAAAGAGGACTAAAATGGAGATCAGCGATATCCGCCAGCCTGGATCGAAGGCCCGAAATTGCAGAAGTCATAAAACGGGTAACTTAAATCCCGCTATCCCAAAATTGCGAATTTGGTATAATTGACCCAGCCTGCCCGGTTATTCACAACTCGTAAAATGTGAATAGCCCAGCAAAATCAACCTTTCCGAACAGCCGCCTGTGCCGCGGCCAGTCTGGCGATGGGAACCCGGAAGGGCGAGCAGGAAACATAATCGAGACCGACATCCTCACAAAAGGCAATCGAGGACGGGTCGCCGCCATGCTCGCCGCAAATTCCGAGCTTGATATCCGGCCGGGCCGCCCTGCCCTTTTCCACCGCCATACGTACCAACTCGCCCACCCCGTCGATGTCGAGTGACACAAACGGATCCTGATCGACAATTCCCTTTTGCCGGTAAACCTCGATGAAATTGGATGCATCGTCGCGCGAGATACCGAAGGTCGTCTGTGTCAAGTCATTGGTACCAAAGGAGAAAAACTCCGCAGCCTCGGCAATCACATGGGCGCGGATGGCAGCGCGGGGCAGTTCGATCATGGTGCCGACGAGATACTCGATCTGAACACCGGTTTCGGCCATCACATCCTTGGCCACCGCGTCGATGCGCGCCTTGACGTAGTCGAGCTCCTTCATGATGCCGACCAGCGGCACCATGATTTCGGGTACCACGTGGCTGCCCGCCTTCTTGCCGGCTTCAACCGCCGCTTCGAAAATTGCTCGCGCCTGCATCTCGGCAATTTCGGGATAGGAAACTGCCAGCCGGCAGCCGCGGTGTCCCAGCATCGGATTAAACTCATGCAGGGCCTCGGTGCGTTGCCGCAATTTCTCTGCCGATACGCCCATCGCATCGGCCACCTCGGCGATCTCGTCTTCTGAATTGGGAAGAAATTCGTGAAGAGGCGGATCGAGCAGCCGTATTGTCAGGGGAAGCCCCGCCATGATCTCGAACAATTCCGTAAAATCCGAGCGCTGCATCGGCAACAGCTTTGTCAGTGCTTCCCTGCGGCCGTCTTCAGTGTCTGCCAATATCATTTCGCGCATGGCGACAATGCGATCGCCTTCAAAAAACATATGCTCTGTGCGGCAGAGGCCGATACCCTCTGCACCGAAGGAGCGCGCCGTGCGGGCATCCGCCGGCGTTTCTGCGTTTGTACGCACCCGCATGCGGCGCACCTGATCTGCCCATTCCATGATCGCGGCGAATTCACCGGACAGCTCGGGCTGCAACATCGCAACTGCGCCATTAAGCACCTGGCCAGTTGCGCCGTCGATGGTGATCACATCGCCTTTGGCAAAGGTGCGCCCCATGGAGATCAGCGTTTCATTGCGGTAATCGACGCGTAGCGTGCCTGCGCCGGATACGCAGGGCTTTCCCATTCCGCGGGCGACCACCGCAGCATGGCTGGTCATGCCGCCGCGCGTCGTCAGAATGCCCTCCGCGGCATGCATGCCGTGAATGTCTTCAGGGCTGGTTTCGACGCGAACAAGGATCACATTGTGGCCGGCTGCCCGCATTTCTTCGGCTTCATCGGATGTGAAGACGATTTCACCCGTTGCAGCGCCGGGAGATGCGGGAAGCCCCATACCTATCACGTCACGCCTGGCGGCCGGATCGATGGTCGGGTGGAGCAATTGATCGAGCGAGGCGGGGTCAATCCGGCAAATGGCGTCTTCCCGGGTCAGCAGCTTCTCATTCGCCATCTCTGCCGCAATTTTGAGTGCGGCCTTGGCTGTCCTCTTGCCCGATCTCGTTTGAAGCATCCACAATTTGCCTCGCTCGACCGTGAATTCCAGATCTTGCATGTCGCGGTAGTGGGCCTCAAGCTTGCCGGCAATCTCACGGAATTCGTCGAACGCCTCCGGCATCAGTTTTTCCAGCGATGGCCGGTCTGAGCCAGCCGCAATTCGGGCATCCTCGGTGATGTTCTGCGGCGTGCGAATTCCTGCAACAACATCCTCACCCTGCGCATTGACCAAAAACTCGCCGTAAAGCTTGTTTTCGCCTGTCGACGGATTTCGGGTGAACGCCACACCGGTTGCAGAAGTGTCTCCCATATTGCCGAAGACCATGGCCTGGATATTAACGGCGGTGCCCCATGCCTCCGGAATGTCATGCAGGTTCCGATAGGTGATGGCACGTGGATTCATCCAGCTGGAAAACACAGCGCCAATCGCGCCCCAGAGCTGTTCGTCAGGGTTCTGCGGGAACGGTTCTTCAAGTTCCTCGATGACCTTGGCCTTGTAGAGGCCGATGATGTGTTTCCATTGCTCGGCGGTCAGTTCGGTGTCGAGCTCGCAATCAAGCCGGGCTTTCTCGTCTTCCAGAATCTCCTCGAAAACTTCGTGGTCGAGCCCCATCACCACATCGGAGTACATCTGGATGAAGCGTCGATAGCTGTCATATGCGAAGCGCTCGTCACCGGAATCCGATGCAAGCGCGAGGACTGTTTCGTCGTTGAGGCCGAGATTGAGCACGGTATCCATCATGCCCGGCATCGACGCGCGCGCGCCGGAGCGAACCGATACCAACTGCAGCTTTTCGGGATTGCCAAACTGCCGGCCGGTGATTGAAGCAACCTGGCCGAGCGCCTGATGAACCTGCTCTTTGAGATCTTCAGGCAGTTTTCGCTGGTCAGCGTAAAACCTGTTGCAGACCTCTGTCGTGATTGTGAAGCCCGGTGGCACAGGCAGGCCAAGTGCGCACATCTCCGCCAAATTGGCACCCTTGCCGCCAAGCAGATTCTTGTCGGAGGCGTTGCCTTCAGCAGACCCGCCGCCGAAGCTGTAAACCCATTTGGTCATCGCGTCCTCGCCAACAAACCGGTCTTGGCGCATGCAATAGTCACTTTTGCTGCGTTGCACTACCGCAGCACGAGGAAATCGCACAACAAAAATCGATTGAAAGGCAGATCAGGCTCGAAAGGCGCTTAATCTAGCTTGCCTCACGCAGTTCTTCTGCCTGCTGCAGGTTTACCGAAACCAGCTGGCTGACGCCCTGCTCGCCCATGGTCACCCCATAGAGCCGGTTCATCCTGGCCATGGTAATGGGATTGTGGGTGATGATTATGAAACGGGTGTCGGTCGATTCGACCATTTCGTCCATCAGGTTGCAGAAACGCTCGACATTGTGATCGTCAAGTGGCGCGTCGACCTCGTCGAGGACGCAGATTGGCGCCGGATTGGTCAGGAACACGGCGAAGATTAGCGCCATGGCGGTCAGCGCCTGCTCACCGCCAGACAGAAGCGTCATTGTCTGCGGCCGCTTGCCGGGTGGGCGTGCGAGAATTTCCAATCCGGCCTCGAGTGGATCTTCCGATTCGATCAGCTGCAGTTCAGCCGTGCCACCACCGAACAAATGCGTAAACAGGCGGCGGAAATGGCCATCCACAACGTCAAAGGCTTCGAGCAGACGCTCACGGCCTTCCTTGTTGAGGCTTTGAATGGCCTGACGCAGTTTTTTGATGGCTTCGATCACGTCTTCCCGTTCAGTGGTGATCGTTTCCAGGCGCTCTGCAAGCTCGGCCTGTTCTTCCTCAGCGCGAAGATTGACCGCGCCCAGGCGCTCGCGCTCGATTTTGAGCCGCTCCAGCCTTCGCTCCGTATCATCCGCATCGGGAAGTTCAGCGTCGGGCGTGAGTTCGGCATGGGAAAGGACTTCGTGTGGGGGCACATTCATCGCTTCCTTGATGCGCGCCTCGACTTCCGAACGGCGCTCATCTGCCGCCGTCAAACGTTCTTCGGCACGTGCCCTTTCCTCGCGTGACTGGGCCAGTTCCGTGATGGCGTCGGTTGCCGCCTTGTCGAACTCGGCCTGCCTGTTTTCCGCATCCTGCAGCCGGTCGGCAGCTTGCTGGCGCAGTGTCTCGGCTTCAGACAACTGGCTCAACAGTGCTTGTCTTCTGGCATCCACTTCTTCGGGCGCATCCGCCAGCGCTTCGATTTCCGATTTCGATTCCGCCTTGCGGGTTTCGAGCGATCCTATTTGCTCTTCGGCATTACCCGCACGCGCAATCCAGCTATCACGCTCAACCGCAATGGCAGAAAGCCGTCGATTTCGGGCCTCGGTTTCGCGGCTCAGCCCTTCATAGGTTGCACGCGCTTCGGCGGCTTGCGCACGATCCTGCAATACAGCCGCATTTGCCTGCTCCTGAAGCTGCTCGAGTTCGGCAAGATCCGGCATTGTGGAGAGCGAGGCCTCGGCGGCCGTAAGCCCGGTCGCCGCCTCGTCCCGCGATTCGATCAGCCGGGCTCTTGATTCATCCAGTGCCGCCCTTCTTGTCGCCAGTTGGCCGGAAGCGCGCTCAGCCTCGGTCAACGCCTCGCGGGCTTCGCGGAGCCTTTGCTGGATGTCTCTTCCTTTCTCACGCGATTCGCGCTCAGCGATCACTACTTGCTGCAGTGCGGTCTCTGCTGCCTCCAGACCGGCTTCTTTGGCGCGAACGACCTTGGTCGCCTCGACTGCTTCGGAATCCAGTTCGGCGAGCCGGTTTTTCTGCGCCAATCGTTGCGCGGCCGCTGTCGGGGCGTCTGCACTGGCAACAAAACCGTCCCAACGCCACAGCGCTCCTTCCTTGCTGACAATCCGCTGGCCGGGTTTCAGTTGTGCGGCCAGGACAGCAGCGTTTTCGCTATCCACAATTCCGATCTGCGCCAGCCGGCGCGAAAGCTCATTTGGCGCATCGGCCACTGTCGACAACGCGACGGCACCTTCCGGCAGGGCCGGATCATCCGCCTGCTTCGAAGCTCCCGCCCAGTGGGCAGGGGCGGTGGCGTCAAGCGGAATATCCAGATCCTCGCCAAGTGCCGCACCGAGTGCGGTCTCATAACCGCGTTCGACCTTGATTTTTTCTACAACCGCCGGGAACAGGCCACCGGATTCTGCATTGAGAATTTTTGCCAGTGTCTGCGCTTCGGTCTCAATGCGTGCCAATTCGGCCTTGGCTTCCTGCAGCGGCAAGCGGGCCGCAATTTCAGCCTTTCTTGCTTCTTCGGCAGAAGTTTCAGCGGCATCTGCCCTTGCCTCGGCGTCAGCCAATTCCGATTCAAGTGTGGTCACGACTGCTGCTTTCGCCACCGGGTCGGGCAAAACAGATATCTGTTCGGCCAATTCAGCAAGTTCCCGTTCTGCGGCCGCAAGTTGATTTTCGAGACGGGACTTGCGTTCGCCAAGATCGTGAATGCTGCGCTCGATCTGGCCCCTGTCGGCCGAGGCTTCGGCTCTCTGCGCGGTGATGGCGGCCAATTTTTCCTCAGCAGTGGCGAGTTTTGCCGCTGCGGCCTCATAAGCCGTCCTCGTCGCTTCCTCGCGTTCCTGAGAACCGGCGGCTTCCGCATTCAATGCCTGTTCTTCGGTATTCAGGCGCTCGATCGCGCCGGTATTGTCGGAAAGCAGCGTTTTTTCGCGATCGATGTCGGAACCAAGCTGCACAATCCGTTTTTCGAGCTCGGCCCTGCGGTTTTTCAGACGCTCGGCCTCTTCGTCCAGTTGTGCCCGGGCAATGGTCAATCGCTGCAGCGCTGCGGCCGCCTTTGCCTCCGCATCCCGCAATGATGGCAGGTGATGCGCGCCGACGCCCTGTTGCTTCGCCGCTTCGGCCTGGGCGGCGGCCTTTTCTGCAACCAGAGAAGTCGCCTGGTTCAATGCGCTTTGAGATTCCGCCTCCTGGGCCTTGGCCTGTGTCCAGCGCAGATGCAGCAGTATCGCTTCCGATTTGCGGATTTCTGCCGAAACGTTCTTGAACCGAGTTGCCTGGCGCGCTTGTCTTTTCAGACTGTCAATCTGGCTTTCCAGTTCGGCAATCACATCATCGAGTCGCTCAAGATTCTGCTCGGCCGCGCGCAATCGAAGTTCGGCTTCGTGGCGGCGGGAATGAAGGCCGGAAATGCCGGCCGCTTCTTCAAGCAGCGCACGGCGGGCCTGTGGTTTGGCCTGGATCAGCTCGCCAATGCGCCCCTGACCAACCATTGAAGGGGAACGGGCGCCGGTCGACTGATCTGCAAACAGCAACTGCACATCTTTGGCCCGCGCGTCCTTGCCATTGATGCGATAGACCGAACCCGCCTCACGCTCGATGCGCCTGGAAACCTGCAAATCGTCCGAATCATTAAATGCTGCGGGCGCGGTCCGGTCCGAATTGTCCAGAAACAGGGAGACTTCGGCGGTGTTGCGCGAAGGTCTGGTCGCAGAACCGGAGAAAATCACGTCGTCCATGCCAGAGGCGCGCATGTTCTTGTATGAATTCTCACCCATTACCCAGCGCAGGGCTTCGACCAGGTTTGACTTGCCGCATCCGTTGGGGCCGACAACGCCCGTCAGCCCCTTCTCGATGATAAAATCGGAAGGCTCAACGAATGACTTGAATCCCAAAAGGCGGAGCTTGGAAAAACGCATTGGTCAGCGCTCCGCCGTGATGCGGGCAGCCATGAACCGGCCGCCGGATGCAGGCAGGTGCTTACATGCTGTCAATAATGGCCGACATCTCGCCAACCGACAGGGCTCCCGTATATTTCTTGCCATTGATGAAAAAGGTCGGAGTGGAATCCACCCGAAATTCATTGGCGCCGCGATTTTTGACTGCCCGCACATCATCCAGAAGCTTCTGGTCCGTCAAGCAGGCCTCGAAGGACTCTTGTGAAAAACCGGCCAATCTTGCAATTTTAAGCAATGCCTCCTTACCGTCAGGTGCGCGCGACCAGGTTTCCTGTTGCTTGAACAGCACATCGATCATGGCGAAATAATTATCGCCGGAGCAGCGGGCGAGCATGAATCCGGCCTCGGCACGCGGATCGAATCCGAATTCGCGGAATATCAATCGCGCCTTTCCGGTATCGACATATTTTTCCTTGATTGCCGGCCAGGTATTGTTGTGGAAACTGGCACAATGCGGGCAGGTCATTGATGCATATTCAATGATCGTGACGGGGGCGTTGGCTTCGCCCACAATCTTTTCTTCCATCGGTGCATCGGCAAGCAGTTTGGCCGTGTCCACAGAACCCTGATCTGCCGGCGGTTCGACGCTCGGTTTTTCGGGCGTCGCAGGCGCCTCAGGCGTCTCGGCTTTCTTTTCTTCGCCATTGCACGCGGCAAGAATGCCAGCGGCCGGAATAACGGCCATGGCGGAAATTACGGTACGGCGGCGGATCAATACTGACATGCGAATCACCTGCGAATCTGTAGATTTTGTAACGGTTTGGCGGAAAAATGCGAGTAAAACGACCGAATACGGCAAGATTTATGTTGCGGCTATGGTCCAAACGCCGCACTTGATAAATTGGCTGTGATCAACGGAAATGGTCGTTAGCGCGATGCCGCGACTTGTTTTCCGAGTCTTTCCAGGGATTTGCGCAATTCGTCGTCCTTGATACCGGACACCGTGTCGGCGATCTGGTGCTTCTTCTCATCGGAAATATCCCGCAAATCCGGCTTCACCGTTTTTTCTTTCCGGACCGGTTTTTGAGCGATTTTTATGCGGCCAATTGCCGAATAGCCGAGAAATGCGTTGATTCGGGCGATGATTTCCGTTGTCTCGTGCTGGATATGAAGAGCCGCCATGGCCTCACAGGCGATGATGAGTGTCGCCGGTTCAAAAGCATCGTCTTCCGAGGCGCGCCGGTTCCATTTGATTTGCTCAGGACGGGACAAATCCGCGAGACGGTCACCAACAATCTCATCCCAAGCCTGTAGCAGACTTGTGGTGATCCCTGCCCGTTTTGCCAACACCGGATCAAGAACACCTGAAACAAGATCGCTGACCGGTACGGGATTGTGGCGCCGCGTTTTTGCTGCCATGTGTGCCCTCAAAGAACTGCAACCACATTAACCCGCCGTGGCCAAAGCACAAAAGCAAATTATCGCCGAAGCACTGCTCGATTGGTACGATCGCAGCCACAGGGAACTTCCGTGGAGGGTCGGTCCGGATGATTTGGCAAAAGGCAAACAACCGGATGCCTATCGCGTTTGGCTGTCGGAAGTCATGCTGCAGCAGACACAGGTGGAGACAGTCAAACCCTATTTCACGAAGTTTCTGAAGCTCTGGCCGGATGTGAGCTCGCTGGCTGCGGCTTCTCAGGACGACGTGATGAAAGCCTGGGCGGGGCTTGGCTACTATTCGCGGGCGCGAAACCTGAAGAAATGTGCGGAGATTGTAGCCACCAAGCTTGGCGGACGGTTTCCGAATACATCTAAAGAGCTGATGGATTTGCCGGGAATTGGTGATTACACAGCCGCGGCGATTTCCGCGATTGCATTCAACCATGTCGTGCCGGTCATCGACGGCAACGTCGAGCGGGTTGTTTCACGGCTGGCGGCAATCGCCACACCGCTGCCGAAAGCCAAGAGCGAAATAAAGCAGATCGTTGCAGGAAGTCTGTCGAAAGACCGTCCCGGCGATTTTGCCCAGGCAATGATGGATCTGGGCGCAACGGTATGTACGCCGCGCAATCCTGCCTGCATCGTTTGTCCGCTGCGCGAGCATTGCAAGGTAATCCGCACCGGAGACCCCGAGCATTATCCATTCAAAGCACCGAAACGGGACAAGCCGCTGCGCCGGGGTGCGGCATTCGTTGCGGTCCGAAACGACGGGGCGATCTATTTGCGCAAGCGGAAAGAACAAGGATTGCTTGGCGGGATGACGGAAGTGCCGACGACCAACTGGACCGCAAGGATCGACGGGGAAACCGGCGTTTCGGCAGCTCCTTTTTCCGCGAGTTGGGTAAACATCGGATCAATACGCCACGTTTTCACCCATTTCGAGCTTGAGTTGTCGGTCTTTCGAGCAGAAACCAATGATCCGGTTGATGAATTGGATGGCTGGTGGTCTTCACCATCCGACCTTCCGGAAGAAGCGCTTCCAACCGTCATGAAAAAAGCGATCGAAACCGCGAAGTCCGGTGCGACAAAGCGCAATAAACCAGCGCGGAGACAGCTTGCATGAGCGACATAAACCACATCGTGTTCGATATCGGGAGCGTGCTATTGCATTACGATCCCGAGCTGCCCTTCCGGCGATTAATCCCGGATGAAGAGAAACGGCGCTGGTTTCTCGATAATGTCTGTACGCCGGAATGGAACATTGAACAGGACCGCGGACGCGCCTGGAAAGAAGCGGAAGATCTGCTCATTGCCGAACATCCTGATGAGGCAGACAACATCCGGGCCTTCCGGCGCCACTGGCACGAGATGATCCCGCATCATATCGAGGACAGCGTAGCGATCATGACAATGCTGATCGAAACGGGGCACGATGTGACAATGCTGACCAATTTCGCCAGCGACACGTTTTTGGAAGCCAGTGAACGGTTTGATTTCCTGAACCGGCCGCGCGGCGTTACTGTTTCGGCGGATGTGAGGTTATTGAAACCGGATCACGCCATCTACGACCATCACACGCAGACGTTCGGACTGGAACCGGCAAAGACGCTTTTTATTGACGACAGCCAGAAGAATGTCGACGGAGCCAGCGATTTTGGCTGGCAAGCGGTTTTGTTCACCGATCCCTATCAGCTGTCTGCTGATCTGGCGGAACGCGGAATATCAACCGTTTCCTGAACGTGATCAGGCCCCGGCCGGAGCCATCCTTCCACGGGCTATCTTGCGCAATTCGTCGATTGGCTTGAGATCGCCCCCGTCCTCATAGTGCCAGAATGTCCACCCGTTGCAGGCTTCGGCATCTTGCGCCTTGGCGCCCATGCGGTGGATCGAACCGGCATCGCGCCCCAATGTCAGCGTCCCGTCGGCCCTGACCCTGGCGTTCCAGCGGCGTTTACGATCAGACAGTCTTGTCCCCGGCTTGATCAAACCACCATCCACCAGGCTGGCAAAGGCGATCCGCGGCTCTGCGCGTTTGCCGGTCAGGATTTCGAGGTTCTCGCCATCGAGCGGTTCGACTGCATCGATACGCGCCCGCGCGGCATCGATATAGGCCTGTTCCCGCTCCAACCCGACAAAATGCCGGCCAAGCTTTTTGGCGACTGCGCCGGTAGTGCCGGAACCGAAGAACGGATCCAGTATCACATCGCCGGGTCTGGTCGATGCCAGCATCACGCGGGCCAGCAAGGCTTCCGGCTTCTGAGTGGGATGGACCTTAACACCAGAGTCGTCTTTCAGACGTTCGGCGCCCGTGCATATCGGAAAAAGCCAGTCTGTGCGCAACTGCACATCATCGTTCGCCGCCTTCATGGCTTCGTAGTTGAAGGTATAGCCCTTGGCCTTTTGATCGCGCGTGGCCCAGATCATGGTCTCATGGGCATTTTGCAGTCTGCGGCCGCGAAAATTGGGCATGGGGTTGGTCTTGCGCCAGATAACGTCATTCAAAATCCAGTATCCCAAATCCTGCATCACCGATCCGACGCGGAAAATATTGTGATACGAGCCGATTACCCAGATTGTGCCGTTGGGCTTCAGGACGCGCTTTGCTGCCAGCATCCAAGCGCGGGTAAAAGCGTCATAGGCCTGAAAACTCTCAAACTGGTCCCAATGGTCATCGACCGCATCGACCCTGGATTGGTCTGGCCGATGCAATTCGCCGTCCAGCTGCAAGTTGTAGGGCGGATCTGCAAAGATAACATCGACCGATTTCTCCGGCAGACGCTGAAGCGCCGTGACGCAATCCCCTTTCAGGATCGTGTCGAGCCAGTTGTCGGAAGAAGCATTGGAAACAAGATCGTCAAGATGCCGTACTGCTGACATGAGGGTACCCGTTACTCGTTACAAAACACTGGACCTCATGGTTACCGCTTATGGTAAATATTGGCTTAAGTGACCGGAAGTGCGGCGGTTTGTGTGATCGAGACAAGTTCGAAAGTTGGAAAATCCGGAGGATGAGATGAAAATGAGGAAGTGTTTGAACCTGGCTGCTGCGGGTGCACTCTGGGCCGCCATGAGTTTTACGGCGGCCGCAGCAGAGAGATCGATCATCGTGCTTGATGCGTCAGGTTCGATGTGGGGTCAGATCGGGCAGAAGGCCAAGATCGAGATCGCCCGCGAAACGCTTGGCGACGTGCTTTCGACGGTTCCCGCCGAAAGCGAGTTGGGCCTGATGGTTTACGGCCACCGCGAGAAGGGATCGTGCAAGGATATCGAACTCGCCGTCCCTCCGGCAAAAGGCACGGCAGACGCCATCTCGAAGTTTGCCGGATTGATCAAACCGAAAGGCAAGACTCCGCTCTCTGCTTCGGTGAAGCAGGCGGCCGAAGCGCTGCGCTATACGGAAGACAAAGCGACCGTCATTCTGGTGACCGACGGGCTTGAGACTTGCGACGCCGACCCGTGCGCGCTCGGCAGAGAGCTTGAAAATTCCGGCGTGGACTTTACTGCCCATGTGGTCGGCTTCGGCTTGTCCGATGAAGACGGCAAACAGGTCGCCTGCCTGGCCGAAGAGACCGGAGGCAAATATCTGAAGGCGGAGGACGCAGGCGCGCTGGGCGACGCATTGACCGCGACCGTGGTTGAAGCGGCCGCCGAGCCGGAGCCAGAGCCGGCTCCCGAACCCGCAAGACCAGAATTCAACGTCGTCGTGAGCGCGCATCTTTCCGAAGGTGGCCCGGTGATCGAGAAGGACGGAAGTGTCAGGTGGGATTTTTATCCGATTGCCGATAATGGCAGCGTGTCCAAGAAATCGCAGGGTGGCGCTTATGGCGCGGAACGGAAGATCAATCTGGATGCCGGCGCCTACAAGATGCGCACCAAACTCGGGAAAATCGTGCTGGAGCGCGAAATCGAGGTGTCGGATACCGAAGCATATGAAGATGAGGTCGTCTTCAACGCAGGTATTCTGACCGTCACGCCCAAACGAACCGCCGAAGACACCGAGGCGGAGAAGAATGCCCGTGTCGATGTGAAGTTTGGCTCATTGAAGGACGGCACATATGGCAAGGCTCCACTCTACGTTGCGGCGGGAGAGGTTTTGATCACTGGTAAAATCGGCAAAGCGGTAGTCGAGGAAACGATAACCGTTGCTGCCGGAGAAATGATCGACCGCGATCTGGTGATTGCAGCGGGAGTCGTTATCCCTTCGGCGGTCTATTCCGAAGGTGGACCTGCAGTTGAAACCAACGAAATTCGCTTCACGATACAGACTGCCAAACAGGATTTGAGCGGCAAGCGCAAAAACATAAACGGCAAATACGGTGCGGGAGGAACCATCGATGTTCCGGCAGGAGAGGTGGTGATGCACGCCCGTCTTGGAAGGGTGGAGGTGATAAGCGAGCCGTTTTCGGTCAAGGGTGGCGAAGCTACCGAAGCATCGCTCAATCTGAACGCAGGTGTTCTCGCTGTGACGGCACCCGATACCAACCGCTATCAGATTCTGTCTGCGAAAAAGGACATCAACGGAAAGCGCAAACGCATCGGTCAAGGCAGTGGTGCCGAGTGGCAGGAAACACTGCCCGCGGGTGAGTATGTTGTCGAGGTATTCAATCGAGAGACCAAGGAGAAACGACAAGCCGAGGTTTCGGTACCCGCTGGCGAGCGAACCGAGATTACAATTGAACAATAGCCACACCGGGTTGCGTGTAACCAATATCCGCGGCTATAGCGCGGGCGCCGGAATTTCCGGCGCCCGATTTCTTTGGAGTACAAGTGATGCCGGCACCGGATCTGGTCATATTCGATTTCGACGGAGTGCTGGTCGATTCAGAGATTATCGCCATCAATGTTGAATCGGAATTGCTGACCAAGGCCGGTTTCGAGATTTCGCCGGAAGAGATGGCCGAGCGATATCTGGGCCTTACCTTTAAAGACATCCTGCTGGCAGCTGAAAAGGACGCCAATGTTCCTTTTCAGGCTTCCCTGCTTGAGGAACAACGCCAACTGCTCGAAGCCCGGTTAAAGCGTGAGCTCAAGCCGATAGAAGGTGCTGACAAGGCGCTGGCATTGATGCCCAACAAGTGCATCTGCTCCAATTCGCGTGGCGAACGCATTAATACGATGCTGGAAAAGACCGGTCTCAACTCGGTTTTCGCCGGCGACATTTTCTCAGCATCCGACCTGGAAGGCGTCAATTCCAAACCGGCGCCGGACGTTTTTCTGCATGCCGCGGAAGCGATGAATGCCAATCCCGCAAACACATTTGTCATCGAGGATTCGGTTCACGGTACATCAGGTGCTGTGGCGGCGGGGATGAGGGTGATCGGATTTACTGGCGGCGCGCATACCTTTCCCGGTCACTCAGACAAGCTGACCGAGGCGGGAGCTGAAACCGTCATAAACCGCTGGAATTCCTTCCTGCCGGTACTTGCGGCACTGACCGAATGGCAGGACGCCTGAATTTCTATTGCTGCTTCGGCGGGCCTTCATCATAGCCTGCAAACACCAACAGATTGGCGGCAGTCGGAGCCGGCAATGAAACATTGGGATCATTGAAGACGAACTGGATCGCACCAGTCAGACTGTCGATAACCACTTGATACTGGTGCAATTCGGTGTAGAGCACCTCCTCACCGCGTACCACCGCGACACGGATCGGCATGGTAATTGTGCCAACTTCCGCTTTCGGTCCGGGCACAACCCGGCCGGCAACCGCGATGTTCATGTTGAGCTGGCCATTTTCATATCTGCAGCTTCGCGTTACAGCTGAGATTGACGCCTGGTAAATAACATTATCGGCGACGCGTTCTTCTTCACCGCGCCGCACCTTCTTGTATTTGTTGAAGAATGCGGTGCCTTCGCGCAATCTCACCCGTGGGCAGTAGGCGCGCAGATCAGTCTGACTCACCCTTTCGTCGGGTTTTTCCTCGGCTTCTTCCTTGTCATTGGAACCAAGACCCAAATCCGGAAAGCCGCCACCCTGGCAGCCCGAAATCGCCAAAAAGGCCGCAACCACACAAAGAGAGGCCAAAAACCGCAGATTTCCCACCCTAAACTCCATCGTCCGCACTTTTCTCAAAGGGAGCAAATGTCTATACCAACGCCGCGGCGGAATTGCGACCGGTCGCGGCATGGAATTCGCGCTTGTTCAACATTTTTGCCGGCTGGCCCCGGAAATTTTCAAACAGGCTATCAGATATGAAGTATGTCAGCACCCGGGGGCAAGCCTCCGAACTCGGTTTCTGTGACGCCATGCTGGCGGGTCTGGCGCGTGATGGCGGGCTCTATTTGCCCCGCGAATGGCCTCAATTCAGTGCCGCGGAAATCCGGAAGATGCGGGGCCTCGACTATTCGGAATTGGCCAGCCTGCTGCTGACCCCGTTTGTCGGTGGCGAAATTGAGCAAGGCGCCTTCGACGCGATGGTGGACAGTGCTTACGCCAAATTCGACCACCCAGCCGTTTGTCCGCTGGTTCAGACGGGCAGCAATGAATTCATACTTGAACTGTTTCATGGCCCGACCCTTGCGTTCAAGGATGTCGCCATGCAGCTGTTGTCGCGCCTGATGGATCATGTGCTGGCCGAACGCGGGCAGCGTGCCACCATTGCCGGTGCAACCTCGGGCGACACCGGCGGAGCCGCGATCGAGGCATTTGCCGGGCGCGACCGGACCGATATCTTTATCCTGTTTCCGCACGGCAAGGTTTCACCGGTTCAGCAGCGCCAAATGACCACTTCCGGCGCGGCAAATGTCCACGCACTTTCAATTGACGGTAACTTTGACGACTGCCAGGCGCTGGTCAAAGCCATGTTCAATGACCAGTCCTTTCGCGACCGGGTTGGCCTTTCCGGGGTCAACTCGATCAACTGGGCACGCATCATGGCGCAGATCGTCTACTATTTCTCGTCGGCGTTGTCGCTCGGCGCACCTGACCGGCCGGTTTCATTCACGGTTCCGACCGGAAACTTTGGCGACATTCTGGCGGGCTACGCGGCAAAACGCATGGGATTGCCGGTCGACCGGTTGGTGATCGCCACCAATGACAACGATATTCTTGCCCGCACGCTGGAAACCGGCCGCTACGAGACTCGCGACGTTGTCGAAACCACGTCACCTTCGATGGATATCCAGGTTTCCTCGAATTTCGAGCGCCTGTTGTTCGAGGCGTCAGGCCGCGACAGCACAACGATTGTCAGATTGATGGACGGTTTGAAGCAATCAGGATCGTTCACGCTTGACGAAACCATTTTGTCAGCCATCCGGTCGGAATTTTCAGCCGGCCGATCGCAGATGGGCGAAACAGCCGCCATGATAAGTTCGCTTCATTCATCCAGCGGCTATCTGGCAGACCCTCACACCGCCACTGGCGTCAAGGTCGCGCGGGAACAGAGCAGCGATACGCCAATGGTCATCCTCGCAACCGCCCACCCCGCCAAGTTTCCTGATGCAGTTGAGAAGGCCAGCGGTATTGTCCCTGGTCTTCCAGGTCACATGTCGGGAATGATGGAAGCCGAGGAGAACTTTACGACCCTTCCATCCGACCTGAAAATGGTGGAAGATTACATTGAGCGCCATAAATCCGAATAATGCCGGCGCGAGGGAGAGTGCGTATATGAGTGTGGATGTCAGCAGTCTGCCAAATGGCATGACCGTCGCAACGGAAACGATCCCTCACCTGGAGAGTGTAGCGCTAGGCGTTTGGGTCAAATCCGGCTCGCGGAACGAACACGACAACGAGCACGGTATCGCGCATTTGCTTGAGCATATGGCCTTCAAAGGCACAGGGAGACGCGACGCCTGGCAAATCGCGTCACAGATTGAAGACGTTGGGGGTGAGATCAACGCCTCAACCAGTGTGGAAACAACTGCGTTTTATGCACGGGTGCTCAAAAATGACGTGTCGCTGGCGGTCGATATCCTGGCCGATATCCTTACCGATCCGAAGTTTGATCCATCCGAATTACAACGCGAGCAGCATGTGATTTTGCAGGAGATCGGAGCAGCACACGATACGCCCGACGACATCGTGTTTGACCGTTTCACCGAAACCGCATTCCGGCATCAGACGATCGGCCGGTCGGTTCTGGGAACACCCGAAACAGTTGAATCTTTCACCTCTACCCAATTGCGTTCGTATCTGGAGCGCCAATACGGTGCCGACCGGATGGTCATCGTGGCGGCCGGTGCGGTAACGCATCAGGAATTCGTCCGCGAAGTGGAAAAACATTTTGGCGGCTTTCGCGAACGGGCCTCGGCCAAGCCCGCAACTTATGCAAGCTATGTTGGCGGCGATTTCCGTGAAGACCGTGACCTGATGGACGCCCAGATCGTTTTGGGATTTGAAGGCCGGGCCTACCACGTAAGAGACTTCTACGCCTCGCAGATACTGTCGATGGTCCTGGGTGGCGGCATGTCGTCAAGACTGTTTCAGGAAGTCCGGGAAAAGCGCGGGCTGTGTTATTCAGTCTATGCATTTCACTGGGGATTTTCAGATACCGGCGTTTTCGGCGTCCACGCGGCAACCGGCAGGGAAGATGTCTCCGAACTTGTACCGGTCATCCTGAATGAGTTGAAACGCAGCGGCGAACAGATCCGGAAGGATGAACGGGAAAGGGCCGTTGCACAATACCGCGCCGGACTTTTGATGTCTCATGAAAGCGCCGCGAGCCGTGCATCGCAGATCGCGCGCCAGATCCTGCTATTCGGCAGGCCTGTTACGACTGAAGAATTGCTCGATCGCCTTTCCAATATCACTGTTGAACGGTTGGCCGATCTGTCGGAGCGCCTGTTTTCCACCAAACCAACGCTGGCCGCTGTCGGGCCGGTGGGCAATCTTCCCTCTTTCCAGGCAATTCACGACCAACTGGCTCAAAGCCAGCATTCAACCAGCCAGATGGCTGTTTGACAGAGGCCGCATCGGTCGTGTTGCTTGGCGCATTGTTCGGTTCGGCTGGCGTCGAACTTTCCGGAAAAAATATCATGCTGCGATACCCGCGCTGGGCCGATTACAGCGCCTGGGCGGCGCTGCGCCGTGAGAGCCGGAAGTTTCTGGAGCCGTGGGAACCAAGCTGGAGTGTCGACGAGCTTGAACGCAGCGCCTGGCGGCAACGGCTGCGTCAATATCGGCACGAACGCCGCTTGGGCACCGGGGAAACCTTCTTGATCCTGGACCGGCACAGCGGCGATTTGGTCGGCGGGATCTCGATTGGCAATATTCGCCGCGGCGTCGCTCAATCCGGTCATATCGGCTACTGGATGGGTGAAAAACACTCCGGGAAAGGCCTGATGAGCGAGGCGCTTTCGCTGGTAATCGAGCACGGCATTTTGACCCTTGGCTTGCACCGGATCGAGGCGGCCTGTATTCCGGACAACAAGCGTTCGATCCGTGTACTTGAAAAAGCCGGATTCAGAAGCGAAGGACTGCTGAGATCCTATCTGCGCATCAATGGCAAGTGGCAGGATCATATATTGTTTTCGCTGACCGCAGAGGATTTCAAGGTTGGCAGCAAGCAAGGCATGAAAGATTGAACAGTGCGGCGCTGACAATTGTACGGTCGATGTTGATGGCCCTTGTGGCCACACTGTTTTATGCTGTTTCCGCTTTCGCAATCGAACCGATCAAAATCTCCAAGGATGATATCGCACTGGACTTGTCGGAAGCGGTGGAAATCCACAACAATCAGGGGGCCAGCTTTCAGGTCAACACGGCTGCATCTCCTGACGGAATTGTCCGCCGCATCGAGGTGGAGGCCAATGATCTGAATTCCAATGGTGATTGGGCAGTGTTTGCGCTGGCCAATGCGACCGATCAACAAATTGACCGATTGATTGTCGCGCCGCATTTTCGATTGTCGGGTTCGGGGCTTTTGTCACCGGATTTGGGCTCTGACCGTATTGTCACAATCACGCCAAGTGAGGGATTTGCGCTTGATCGCCAGTCAAGCCCGGACAATGACATATTCCTTGTCACTCTCAATCCGGGAACGGTTGTCACCTTCGTTGCCGAACTGGCTGCACCAAACCTGCCAAAGGTCTATCTGTGGGACACTGAAGCCTACAAGGACACGCTCAATTCCTACACACTTTACCGGGGAATGGTTATCGGCATATCCGGTTTGCTGGCGTTGTTTCTCACGATCCTGTTTGTGGTCAAGGGCACATCAATGTTTCCGGCGACTGCGGCATTGGCGTGGGCGGTTCTTGCCTATATTTGCGTGGATTTCGGGTTTTTGAACCGCGTAATCGAGATAACACCCGGAAATGTGCAGATGTGGCGAGCCGGAACGGAGGTCGGTCTGGCGGCGACATTTGTCATTTTCTTGTTCACCTATCTGAACCTCAACCGTTGGCATGACCATTTCAGCTACGGTGCGCTGATCTGGATTCTCGGACTTGCCCTGCTGGCTGCAGGCGCGATCATCGAACCGCCGATTGCTGCGGGAATTGCAAGAATTTCCTTCGTTCTGACCGCAATCGTTGGCGTGGGATTGATCGTCTATCTGGGCGCCCAAAGTTACGACCGTGCCATAATGCTGGTGCCCAGTTGGATCATGGTCGTCGTCTGGATTGTCGGATCCTGGATGGCTCTATCAGGAGTGCTCGACAACGATATTGTTCAACCGGCGCTTGGCGGGGCATTGATTTTGATCACGCTACTGATCGGATTCACGGTCATGCAGCACGCCTTCGCCGGAGGCGGCCTGCAGCAAGGTCTGTTCAGTGACATGGAACGCCAGGCGCTGGCGATCACCGGTGCGGGTGATCTTGTTTGGGATTGGGATGTTGCCCGGGACCGGGTGACCACCAGACCCGACATTTCCGACATTCTCGGCCTTGCACCGAACAGTCTGCACAGCGCGGCCCGCAACTGGCTGCCTGTACTGCATCAGGAGGATCGCGATCAGTTCAGAACAACGCTGGACATGATACTGGAACACCGCCGCGGCAGGATTGCGCAATCGCTCAGGCTGCGCGGCGCGGACGGCCACTATCACTGGTTCATGCTGAGAGCGAGACCTGTTGTCGGATCCGATGGTGAGATTATCCGCTGCGTCGGCACCCTGGTTGAAGTGACCGAGCAGAAAAAGGCGGAAGAGCGGCTGCTGCACGATGCGGTTCATGACAACCTGACCGGTTTGCCCAATCGCGAATTGTTTCTTAACCGGCTTGAAACGGTCATCGCCATCGCCAATGCGGAAGACAATCTCAAACCGACAGTTTTCTCGATCGATATCGATCGATTTAGCCATGTGAATGAAGGATTGGGAATTTCGGCTGGCGATACGATCCTGATGACGGTGGCGAGACGCATCCAGAGACTGATGAAGCCGCACGATACTTTGTCGCGCACATCTGGCGATCAGTTCGCGCTACTGCTGCTTTCCGAACAGGACCCGGCGCGCATTGCCGGTTTTGCCGAGGCCGTCAAACAAGCGATTGGCGCTCCTATCACTTTCGGCAAGAGCGAAATTGCACTGACCGCCTCTATCGGACTTTTCACAGCGACAACGACGAAGAGCACAGCCGCTGAGATGATCAAGGATGCCGAACTGGCAATGCAACAGGCCAAGCGGTTTGGCGGCGATCGCATTGAGCCATTCAGACCGGCATTCAGAACATTCGGTACAGACCGCCTGCAGCTTGAATCGGATTTGAGGCGTGCGGTCGAACGGTCCGAGTTCAAACTTGTCTATCAGCCGATAGTTCGGCTGGAGGATGCCTCCATCGCCGGTTTTGAAGCGCTGATCAGATGGGAACATCCACGCAGGGGCATTGTCCCGCCGACCGAATTTATTCCGGCAGCCGAAACCACCGGATTGATTGTCCAACTCGGCCTGTTTGCCATGCAGCAGGCAGCTGGCGATCTGTATGCCTGGCAACGGGAAATCGGCGATGTGCCATTGTCAGTGTCGGTCAATCTCTCCAGTCAGCAGTTGATACGCCAAGACCTCGTATCGGACGTCCGGTCGGTGCTGGCGCGCTCAAGCTTGCCTGCAAGGTGTTTCCGGCTGGAGCTGACTGAATCCATGATCATGTCCAACCCCGAACAGGCGGCACATATTCTCAATCGGTTGAAGCAACTCGGGATCGGCCTCTCTTTGGATGATTTTGGCACAGGCTTTTCATCTCTGTCGTATTTGACGCGTTTCCCGTTTGACACGATCAAAATCGACAAGAGCTTCGTGGACGACACCAGTTCGAAAAAGACCGTGCTGCTCAAATCAATGGTCAATATGGCGCATGATCTGGGCTTGTCGGTGGTGACCGAGGGCGTGACGGATGATGCTGATGCGGAGGCGCTGCGTGAAATGGGCTGTGAATATGTTCAGAGCTTCATGTTCGGCGCGCCCATGGATGCTGAAATCGTACTTCGTTTGCTGAAAGAGCGCTATCCGGCCAAAACTCCGGCGTGACCGACACGTATCCGGCTTGTCAGGCCCTTCCGGCGGTCGTGCTCAAATGCACCGGGTCGACACCAAGCGTCGACAACACACGATCATATTTCCGGTCAATGTCGGCATCAAAGAGCAGATCGCTGTCGGCCCGGCAGGTAAGCCATCCATTTTCCGCGATTTCTTGCTCCAACTGGCCCGGTCCCCATCCTGAGTAACCCAGCGCCATGAAGGCTTTCGCCGGACCGCTGCCATCTGACATGGCTCGCAGAATATCAATTGTGGCTGTCAATACGATGCTGTCATCGACCGGCATCGACGAATCCGACACATAGTCGTCAGTATGAACAACAAACCCCCTGCCCTGGTCCACGGGACCACCATCACGCACCAGCAGTTTGCGGGCTTTTTCAGGCAAACGAATCTGCTCTTTCTCGTCGATAACACCCAACTGAATCAATAGTTCGGGAAACGCGATTTGCTGAACCCGATTGATAATCAGGCCCATTGCGCCCTCTTCGCTGTGAGCGCACAAATAGATGACAGAGCGGGTAAACCGTTCGTCCATCATACCGGGCATGGCGACCAGAAACTGCCCGTCGAGAGAGCTACGCTGGCTGCCAATATGTCGCTTTTCGCCGATATCCATGGTCAAAGACTAAGCTTTTTGGACGCCAATTGATAGGGTAGCGATTGCAACAGTCCGTAATTGCCGACGTGGTGTGCTCACGCAAATATCATATTCGTTGTTTGCCGGCTGCATTGCGTCCCGGCAAAATCACAGCCAAATTCAGCGCATGAAACAGTTTTTTGCACTCAGCCTGCTGACGGGTTTCGCAATTGTGCCTCAGTACGCATTTGCTGCAAGCACGCAATGGTTCCCCATCGAGGGTGGCGAAATTCGTCTTGTCACCGCTGGCGGCGCGAGCGAAAACGGCCGGTTGAGAGGCGCGCTGGAGATTGTCCTGCAGCCTGGCTGGAAAACCTATTGGCTCGATCCCGGCGACGCGGGGGTTCCGCCACAGATCGACGTCAGCAACAGCCGCAACGTCACCGGCGCATTGTTCAAATTCCCGGCGCCGCAACGATTTGATGACGGATACGCCGTTTGGGCCGGATACAAGAACCAGGTCTCTCTGGCGGTTGAGTTCGATGTCGGCGACAATCCGCACATCGACGCGGAAATCTTTCTCGGCGTATGCGAAAAAATCTGCGTGCCGGTTCAGCTACAGATCTCTCTCGACCCGGCACGTGATAGCGACCTGGATATCGCTGCAGTCGATGCAGCCTTTGCCGGACTTCCGAAGAAACCGAAAGCCGGCTTTCGGTTGGAAGGGCTGGAGATCGTCGGCACCGAAATGATCGAAGCAAAACTGACCTTGCCAGAGGTTGGCGATCGGTCGGAACTGTTCCTGGCTTCGCAGGATGGCTGGTATTTTGGAACGCCCGTCCGTTCGGCCGATGGTAAAGCATTTGAAGTCCCCTTGCTCGGACGGCCCAACGATGATTCTCCTCCGCCTGAATTTGTCTACACACTGGTTCACGGGCACCAAGCCGTTACAGGAGCGGTCGCAATAACCGGAGTCGCTGTTAAGTAAATTCGATTCGCAATATTGCTCTGGACTTGTCTGCATTTGACGCTATGTGAGGCGGACAAGCACCAGTTGCGGAGAATCCCATGACCATCAGTGTTGGCGACAAGCTGCCCGAGGCAACGTTCAGGACTGTTACCGCCAATGGACCGGCAAACCTGACCACACCGGAGATATTCTCCGGTAAAAAGGTCGTATTGTTTGGCGTGCCCGGCGCTTTCACTGCGACGTGTTCCAACCAGCACGTTCCCGGATATGTCGAAAACTATGACACGCTGCTGGCAAACGGCGTCGATTCAATTGCAGTAGTTTCGGTCAACGATCATTTTGTCATGGATGCCTGGGCAATTTCGACCAAGGCGAAAGGCAAGCTGCTGTTCCTGGCTGATTTCGACGGTTCATTTGCCAAAGCATCGGGCCTTGACGTGGATCTTTCGGGTGTCGGCCTTGGTGTTCGCTGTCAACGCTTTTCGATGATCGTCGACGACGGTACAGTCACAAATCTCAACATCGAACCTGCACCCGGTCAGGCCATTGAGACCGGCGCGGTAAGGATCCTCGAGCAATTACAGGCGTGATGTCGCTTCGGAACCGCCGGAGTCGTTTTTGAACGGCTCCATGCCGGCGCGCGCCAGTTCGTCGGCGCGCTCGTTTTCCGGATGGCCGGCATGGCCCTTGATCCAGTGCCAGTTGACATCATGGCGCTCACGCGCTGCGTCCAGTGCCTGCCAAAGATCGGCATTCTTGACCGGTTTCTTGTTTGCCGTCTTCCAGCCATTCTTCTTCCAGCCGTGAATCCAGCTGTTGATTCCGTCTCGCACATAAACACTGTCTGTGTAGAGTTCGACCTCGCATCGCTGCTTGAGTGCATTTAGCGCCTCAACTGCCGCCGTCAGCTCCATCCGGTTATTGGTCGTTTCAGCCTCACCGCCATTAAGTTCCTTTTCTACCCCTCCATAGCGCAGAATTGCGCCCCAGCCCCCGGGCCCGGGATTTCCCGAACAAGCGCCGTCGGTGAAGATTTCGACTGATTTCATGCCAGTCCGTATTCCTGTACCTTGTTGATCTGGCGATGAAATCGCAGGCGTTTGATGTACTCGTGCGGATCGCGTTTGATGACCATATCACCATCCGGACCGGCGACCCAGTCGTAGAGGCGGGTCAGCAAGAAACGCAGTGCTGCGCCCTGCGCCAAAACCGGTAGTGCCCTGGCCTCTTCCGGCTCAAGGGTCCTGACCGATTGATAGCCTGCAAGCAAGGCAGTTCCCTTGGTCAGATTGAACGAAAAATCCCGCTCGAAGCACCAGGCGTTCAATCCGATAGCGATGTCGTAGGCGTAAAGATCGTTGCAGGCGAAATAGAAGTCGATCAGGCCGGACAGTTTTCCGCCGAGGAAGAACACATTGTCGGGAAAGAGGTCGGCATGAATGATCCCGCCGGGAAGGCCGGTCGGCCAGCTTTCTTGGAGCCTGGCGAAATCTGCATCGATCTCGTCGGACAATCCTTGCAATACGCCATCGGCTCCCGGTTTTGCCTTGTCCCAAAGTGTCTTCCACCCGGCCGGATCAAGTGCGTTTGGCCGGGTCATGGGAAAATCCTTGCCCGCAATATGCAGCTTGGCCATTGCCTCGCCAACCTGCCGGCAATGGTCAGCCGTCGGCCGCCGCATCCACATTCCCTCCAGGAAGGTAATCAGCGCCGCGGCCCGCCCGGCAAGCCGCCCGGTGATCTGGCCATCATTTCGGTGAACCGGCAGCGGACACGCGATGCCGCGTTCCGCCAGATGCTCCATCAGACCGAGAAAAAAGGGCAGATCGCTTTCGGCGACGCGATTTTCGTACAGGGTCAGGATGAACGATGCGGTTGATGTGTGAACCAGAAAATTGGAGTTTTCTGTTCCTTCGGCAATGCCTTTGTAGGACAACAGCTCTCCGACATCATAATGGCCAAGGAATTCGGCCAATTCTATCTCGTTGATATCGGTGTAGACGGCCATCAGGCGGCTCCGTTGACAAACGCCATATCGGAAGCGGTCAGCTCGATGTCGCGCAGCGAACGCATTACCGGAAATTCTTCCGTTTCGGTGGCTGAAACTGCCAGATCCACGGTCACGTCATAGCGGGTCCGGAAAGCATCGATGATCTCGTCAACGAGGATTTCCGGCGCAGATGCGCCGGCGGAAACACCGAGAACCGAAATTTCCGACAATTCACTCCAAGGGATATCGGCGGCGCGCTGCACCAGCAGAGATTTCCTGGCGCCGGCTCGGTCGGCAACCTCGACAAGACGGCGGGAGTTCGATGAATTTGGAGCACCGACGACCAGAAACAGGTCAGCACCTTCTGCAGTTTCCTTCACCGCCAACTGCCGGTTGGTGGTCGCGTAACATATCGATTCAGCGGCAGGCGCATGCAAATCCGGAAACCTCGCCTGCAGCGCATTGATCACTCCTGCCGTATCCTCAACGGACAAAGTCGTCTGGGTCACGAAACCCAATTCCGCATCATCCGGCGGAATGAAACTGCGCGCGTCGTCCTCAGTCTCGATCAATGTCACCGCGCCTTCAGTCAGTTGACCGGTTGTGCCGATGACTTCGGGATGACCCGAGTGGCCGATCAGCAGGACGTGACGGCCCAGTTTCTGGTGGCGCATGGCCTGTTTGTGTACCTTGGAGACCAAGGGGCAAGTAGCATCAAGGTAGAACAGGTTTCTTGCTTCCGCGTCAGCCGGCACGGATTTTGGAACACCATGGGCTGAGAATACAACAGGACAATCAACATGTTCGGCTGGTATCTCATCCAGTTCATCGATGAAGATCGCACCCTTGTTCTGCAATCCCTCGACCACATAGCGGTTGTGCACGATTTCATGACGGACATAGACCGGTGCGCCGTATTTTTTCAGCGCCAGCACGACGATTTGTATGGCTCTGTCCACACCGGCGCAAAAGCCGCGAGGCTGGCAAAGCCGGATTGTCAGCGGTGGTTTGGATTCAATGTCGGGCATCTTACGTCACAATTCCATTGTTGGCGTGATGACCGTACATTCGGGCGCGTGTCAAGCGTCCTCGCCTTTCCCAGCGGACGTGTGTTGTCTCAAATACCAGAATCCGAAGACCCCGGCCAATGCCGCCGCCAAGCCATACCAGGTGATTGCATATTGGAGGTGGTTGTTGGGCAGTTCGATGATCGTCACGCCGCCAACAGGAAGGCCACCGGGATTGGGCGTGTCGTCGGCATCGACAAAGAGCGGCACAATCTCGGTTTGAATATCATATCCACTGCTTCGGGCCATCGCCGTCAGGTCTTTCCAATAGTAAATGTTTTTGCCGGGATCGTTGTCCGGAACCACCCAAGATGGCTTGCGATCGAGACGATTTCGCGCCAATCCGGTAACCGTCACCGTGCCGGCCAGCTGACCGTCCAGTCGTACTGCCGCTTCCTTTTGGTCAAATGGCACAATGCCGCGATTGACGAACAATGCGCGCCCGTCAGCCAACCTGAGTGGCGTATAGACGTAGTAGCCGGTAAGGCCCTTGTGGGTGGCAAAGAAGTGCTGCTCGTTTGCATGCTCAAAGACACCTGAGACACGCACAGGCCAGTAGTCCACATCCCCGGTTCCGGCAAGGCGCTGTTCCATATCGGCGATTGTCGAAGCGGGGGCTGCGGTTCGTGCTGCAATGGAGGCGATCAGCGCTTCCTTCCATTGCAGGCGCTTCACCTGCCAGGTTCCCAGCGCCAGCAATGCCGCAAAGACCAAAAGGCTCATGACAATGAAAATGATCCGCGCAGCCGCCCCGGACCTGGAAGGTTTTGCTGCCGCGATCATTGCGGTCTGTCCAGTTTTCCCTGCTCGGCCTTGTTTGCATATTGCAGCGTAATCAGCACACCCTTGATCAATCGAAGCGCTGCCAGGCAGAGCACAAGAGCAAGTGGAACCCAGAGCAGGAAGTGCACCCACAGTGGCGGTCCGAAACTGACCTCAAGCCACAGGGCCAAACCAACGACGACAAATCCGATGATCAGAATGACAAACACCGCCGGCCCATCGCCGGCGTCGGCGAAGCTGTAGTCCAACCGGCAATTTGTACATGATTTGCCGACAGTGAGGAATCCGGAAAACAGTCTGCCCTGGCCGCAGCGCGGACAGTTTCCGCGCAAACCGGCTTTTACGGGATCAACGGGCGGGTATACGGCTCGATCAGGCTCCATCGTCTTTCATCTCATGTGATACGGGCGGTCATGTCGCCACAACCGCCCGCATGCCGCCCGAGATCGGTGTTCGTCAATGGTGGGCGATTGGCGCGCCCGCCGAGGCCCACACATATACGCAGGCAAAAAGGAACAGCCAGACAACGTCAACGAAGTGCCAGTACCAAGCGGCGGCCTCGAAGCCGAAATGCTGGTCCGGCTTGAAGTGACCGGCCATGGCGCGGAACAGGCAAACAAGAAGGAATATGGTTCCGATCAAGACATGGAAACCATGAAATCCGGTCGCCATGAAGAAGGTGGCTCCGTAAAGGGAGTCCTTGAAGGCAAACGGCGCAACCGCGTACTCATAGGCCTGTACACAGGTAAAGAGCACGCCCAGCGCAACTGTCAGCACCAAACCCCAGATCAGGCTTTTGCGGTCATTGTGTAACAGGGCGTGGTGGGCCCAGGTAACCGTCGTGCCCGACAGCAGCAAGATGATGGTGTTGTAGAGTGGCAGATGGAACGGGTCGAGCACCTCGATGCCCTTTGGCGGCCAGATACCGCCCGTATAGGCTTCGCGCGCCACCTGTGCGGCGTCATTCGGATTGAGGCTGGCTTCAAAGAATGCCCAGAACCAGGCAACGAAGAACATCACTTCCGAGGCGATGAACATGATCATGCCGTAGCGGAGATGCAGTGATACGACGCGGGTGTGGTCGCCCTGATGCGCCTCCTTGATGGTGTCCTTCCACCAGCCGAACATCGTGTAGAGTGCTATGGCCAACCCGATGAAGAACAGCCAGGGATTGGCGATATTGACACCGAAGAGCGGAAATTCACCGCCGTTGATGTAGCGCATCCAGGCAACTCCGCCGATCGCCATGATCAACGCACCGGTCGCTCCTATCAAAGGCCACGGACTTGGGTCGATGATGTGGTAATCGTGATGCTTTGCGTGTGAATCGGCCATATCAACCCCCAAGGTTATTGTCCGCAGTTATTTCTGTAGCGCCCGCGACGGGTTCGGCGTCGTCAATCGGGAAGAATGTATAGGAAAGCGTAATCGCCGTCAGGTTTTTTGCTTCCGGCGCATCAATGATATCCGGATCGACAAAGAACACCACCGGCATGTCCATCGTCTCGCCTGGCTGCAATTGCGTATCGGTAAAGCAGAAGCATTCCATCTTGTTGAAGTATGCACCGGCGAACTGCGGCGAGACATTGAAAGTCGCGCGGCCACCGGCTGCTTCGAAGAAGATATTCTTCGCCTCATAGGCGACCTGCATGGTCTCACCGATGCGCATGGTCACTTCGCGCTGAACCGGTTTGAATTCCCATGGAAGTCCACCAGCGGTGTTGGCATCAAAGCGCACCGTTATTTTTTGATCGAGGATGCGGTCTGAGGCCTGTTCGACCCTCTGTGTGGTGCCGCCAAACCCCGTCACCTGACAGAAAATCTCGTAAAGCGGCACTGCCGCGTAGGACATGCCGATCATGCCTGCAGTAAACGCGACACAAGCGACCGCAATCGTCTTGTTTGCCTTCGCCTTGTTCCGGTCTGCCTGTTCGGTCATGGTCACCCCTACAATGGCCGGTCGAACAGGGCGGGGCCGAGTTTCGCCAGGCTGGCCAGGTAAACCAGCACCACAAAAGCGGCAAGGGCCAGGCCAATTGCGATGTTGCGGCTGCGGCGCGCTTTCAGCTGGGACTCTGTCGGTGTGATGCTGTCTTTTGCCATTACATCACACCATCAACGCCATGGTGCGCGTGACCACGACTTCGCCAAGCAAAACCGCAAACAGCGCAAATAGATAAATCAGCGAAAATCCGAACATGGCTTTCGCCGGTTTGTATGCCGCCTCGCCATCGCCGGACATCAAAACCTTGTGGGCATGCCAGATGAATGCGGCACCCAACAGGCCTGCAATCAGGCCGTAAGTGATCCCCGCAAATCCGAGCGCCCATGGCAGGACTCCAACGGCCGCAACCACAAGCGTGTAGGCATACATTTGCCGCTTGGTGGACCGGGGGCCGGCGACATTCGGCATCATTGGAATGCCGGCGCGTTCGTAGTCACCTTCCTTGAACAGCGCCAGCGCCCAGAAATGCGGCGGTGTCCAAAGGAAGATGATGAGAAACAGGATGACGCTTTCAAGTGAAATCGCACCGGTTGCCGCCGCCCAGCCAATCATGGGTGGAAAAGCACCCGCAGCGCCGCCGATGACGATGTTCTGCGGCGTCGAGCGTTTCAGCCACATCGTGTAGATGACAGCGTAGAAAAAGATGGTGAATGCCAACAGCGCCGCCGCAAGCCAGTTGACGAAAATTCCCATCGTGATGACCGAAATGGCCGACAGGACCAAACCAAAAGTCAACGCCTCACCAGGGGCTACCTTGCCGGTTGGAACCGGACGTTTGGCCGTTCGCGACATGATGGCGTCGATATCTGCGTCGTACCACATGTTGAGCGACCCTGAGGCGCCTGCCCCCACGGCAATGCACAGAATTGCAACGATGGAAAGTGCCGGACCCAGGCCGGTGGGTGCAACAAACAGGCCCACGGCAGCCGTAAACACGACGAGCGACATAACCCGTGGCTTCAACAGCGCGATAAAATCTCCCGCGGTTGCCTCGGAAAGTCCTGCGTTTGTGCGTTCGGTATCAACGAATGCCATATTGCTTTACCAAGCGTTCCAGTCTGTTGAACAACCGGACCGCCGCGTTACCAGCGGTCCAATTCATGTGCCTTCGATCTATTTGATCTTCGGCAACTGCTCCCATTGGTGATACGGCGGCGGTGACGGCAATTGCCATTCCAGCGTATCCGCACCCTCACCCCACGGATTTGCCCCGGCAACACGTTTCTTCGAAAACGCCTCGAACACACCGTAGAGGAAGATCAACACGCCAATTGCCGACAGGTAGGAACCGTATGACGAAATCGCGTTCCAGCCGGTATAGGCATCCGGATAGTCGATGTAGCGGCGCGGCATGCCGGCCAGGCCGAGGAAATGCTGCGGGAAGAATACCAGATTAACGCCGATAAACGTGACCCAAAAATGCGTCCGGGCTATCAACGGCGAATACATGAAGCCGGTCATCTTCGGGAACCAGTAGTACCAGGCAGCAAAGATTGCGAATACCGCGCCCAGCGACAGAACGTAGTGGAAGTGTGCGACCACATAGTAGGTATCGTGGAAGGCGCGATCGAGACCGGCATTGGCCAACTGGACACCGGTGACACCACCAACGGTGAACAGGAAGATGAAGCCGATTGCCCAGAGCATCGGGGTTCGCATCGAAATCGAACCGCCCCACATGGTGGCGATCCAAGAGAATATTTTCACGCCGGTGGGAACAGCAATCACCATCGTTGCAAAGACGAAATAGCGCTGTGCATTGAGCGACAGGCCGGTCGTGTACATGTGATGCGCCCAGACGATAAATCCGACCACACCAATCGCGACCATGGCGTAAGCCATGCCGAGATATCCGAATACCGGCTTGCGCGAGAAGGTCGACACTATATGGCTGATGATGCCAAAGCCGGGCAGGATCAGGATGTAGACTTCCGGGTGTCCGAAGAACCAGAACAGATGCTGGAACAGGATCGGATCGCCGCCGCCTTCAGGTGTGAAGAATGCGGTGCCGAAGTTGCGGTCGGTGAGCAGCATGGTGATGCCGCCTGCCAGAACCGGCAGAGACAGTAGCAGCAAAAATGCCGTGATCAGGATCGACCAGGCGAACAGTGGCATTTTGTGCAAGGTCATGCCCGGTGCGCGCATATTGAATATCGTGGTGATGAAATTGATCGCACCGAGAATGGAAGACGCACCGGCAATATGCAGCGACAGGATAGCCAGATCCATGGCCGGCCCCGGCTGCGCCGTTGTCGACAGGGGTGGATAGATTGTCCAGCCGCCGCCAACACCGAACGCGCCCGGTGCGCTCGGCATGAAGGCTGAAAGCAGCAGCAGAATGAACGCAGGCGGCAGCAGCCAGAAAGAGATGTTGTTCATGCGCGGAAATGCCATGTCCGGCGCGCCGATCATGATCGGAACCATCCAGTTGGCGAACCCGCCAATGAGCGCCGGCATGACCATAAAGAAAATCATGATCAGCCCGTGTGCGGTGGTGAACACATTGTACATGTGCTTGCCCGCATCGATGGCTGAATCGCCGCCCACACCGTAGACCATCTCGGCCAGGCCATGGAAAATCTGGATTCCCGGTTCCGCCAGTTCCCAACGCATCATGATCGACATGAAGCCGCCGATTATTCCGGCCACAATCGCAAAGACCAGATAGAGCGTGCCGATGTCCTTGTGGTTGGTCGAATACATCCAACGCCGGACAAAACCTTGCGGTTTGTGATCGTGATGGTCGTGAGCTGCGGCGTCTGCCATGTCTTCCGCTCCGTTTGTAATTTCTTCCTGCTCTGTTTGCGCCTATTCGGCAGCGGCGAGCTTGTTGTCAGTTTCGATCGACGCCATGAGCGCCTTGTTGGCAGCCGGCAAATCAGCCAGCGCTGCTGCGTACCAAGTTTCATATTGTTCAGCCGACACAACCCGGATTGCGATCGGCATATAGGCATGGTCCTTGCCACAAAGTTCAGAGCACTGACCGTAGTAGATGCCTTCCTTTGTCGCCTTGAACCAGGTTTCGTTGATCCGTCCTGGAACTGCATCGACCTTGATCCCGAAAGCCGGCATGGCAAATGCGTGAAGAACGTCGCTGGCGGTCACCAGAACGCGAACGGTCATGTTTACCGGAACAACGACATCATTGTCGGTGGCAAGAAGGCGGGGATACTTAGCCAGGTCTTCCTTACCGTTTGCCGCGCGGTCAGCCTCGGTAAGCACGGCCGCATTGAAAGACAAACCCTCTTCTCCGACCTGATATTCGTAGTCCCAGTTCCACTGGTTGCCGGTTGCCTTGATGGTCAAACCAGCTTCCTCGGGCGGGGTGTATTGGGCAGTCAAAAGCTGAAAGGACGGAACGGCCAGCGCCAAAAGCACCAAAACCGGGCCCAGGGTCCAGATCACTTCGATTGCCGTGTTGTGGCTGGTGCGGGACGGGTTCGGGTTGGCGGTCTCGCGATAACGGATCATGCACCATGCAAGCAGGCCTAGCACCAGCAATGTGATCGGAACGATAAACCACAGGGTATAGATCTCGAACCAGATGATCCCTTCCATGATTTCCGTTACAGCGGGCTGAAACCTCCACTGCCAAGGCGTCGGTTGGTCAGCGAGAGCCGCCGTTGACCAAAGAGCGCCGGCGCCAGACAATGCAACGATTGCTTTTTTCTTCAATTTCGTCATCTCCCGATCAGGCCAGTGGCTTGATGCACTTGCGCGCATGCCGAACCGACGGAATCCCATCCATCTACCGTGGCCGTTCAAACCACACTCTCCATCTATCCGCAAGAATGGAGCAGGGCAAACCCGTGCGGCATTTTTGCGCTCCGAACACGCATATTTGTCGCAATCACCACAACAATACCCGCACTAGCCCGCGGGAAGCTCCATATACGCAATGCGCCGCAAATCGGACCAAATTTGCGCACAGTTTTCCCGTTTCTGCGTGACCAATTTGTGGGCGGTGGCGATGGTGCGTTTTCATTTAACTGCTTTCTGCGCAATGTAGCGCGTAGTGATTCGCAAGAGGGCTCCATGCGGCTAACGACAAATCCGCTGATTTCATTCATCTTCGCTGTTTTCATCGCGATTTCGATGGCAGGCAAGTCATCTGCTCAGCAAGGAACAGTCCGCTCGGAACATGGCGCGTGGTCGATTATCTGCGACACTCCTGCCGGCGCCTCAGCTGAACAATGCGCGATGATACAAAATGTGGTTGCAGAAGACCGGCCGGAGGTGGGTCTGTCGGTCGTGGTGCTGCGAACTGCCGATAACAAGGCGGAAATTCTTCGTGTGTTGGCGCCACTCGGAGTTTTGCTGCCCAATGGTCTAGGGCTCAATGTCGATGGCAAAGATATCGGCCGCGCCTATTTCGTCCGCTGTTTTCAGGACGGATGCTATGCGGAGGTGATTTTGGAAAAACAGCTTCTGGATACGCTCAAAGCCGGCGGCTCCGCGACATTTATCGTTTTCCAGACGCCGGAGGAAGGAATCGGTATTCCGGTCGATCTGACCGGATTCGCCGATGGCTTTTCAAATCTTCCCTGATCAACAGGGTCTATAACCGATCACCCCCGATTGCGCATGACCAGAAAGATGGCGCCGCCTGCTATCAGGCCAATGCCGGCACCGGCGACGGAGTAGTCCATGCCAAAAACGAGGCCGGACAGGAAACCGGTTATCAAGCCGATGGCGATCCAATAGCTGCTTTTCATGGGCGATGAATGCCAATATCCCGCCCTTGACGCAACAGGTGTACCCAGAGCAGTTGCGACCTATATAGGTTGCGTGGAAATATCGGCGCCAAAACGGAGACAACGCAGTGCCAGAAAAGCTGATCGACAGTTTCGACATTCCGGAAGAAAAGGTTCGGCAAACCGTCGCCGACACTGTGTCAGGAGCCGATGATGGCGAACTTTATCTGGAATATCGCGAAAGCGAATCGCTGGTATTCGATAATGGCAGGCTCAAAACAGCCAATTTCAACACCGATCAGGGATTCGGACTGCGGGCTGTTGCAGGCGAGGCGACAGGATACGCGCATGCATCACAGTTGTCTGAAGCGGCTCTCAAGCGCGCAGCTGATGCGGTATCGACCGTCAAGGATGGACATTCCGGCACCGTGGCATCCGCGCCAAAGAAGACCAACCGGCATCTCTATGGAGAGGACAATCCGATCCTGGAGCCGGATTTCGGGGCTAAGGCCAAACTGCTGCAGGAAATCGATCAATGGACAAGATCGCGCGACGCCAGAGTTCGCCAGGTAACCGCAGCGTTGACGGCTTCCTGGCAGCACGTGGAAATTTTGCGCGGTGACGGAACACTGGCACGCGATATTCGACCGCTCGTCAGAATGAACATTGCGGTGGTGGTCGGCGAAGGAGACCGGCAGGAGACCGGTTCGTATGGAGCGGGTGGCCGCAAGTCGTTTGGCGAGTTTGTTGCAGAGAAGTCGTGGCAAAGTGCGGCAGATGAAGCATTGCGGCAGGCGTTGGTCAATTTGGAGGCTGTCGCTGCGCCCGCAGGCACATTTGATGTCGTGCTCGGGGCAGGTTGGCCCGGCGTGATGTTGCACGAAGCAGTCGGACACGGGCTTGAAGGTGATTTCAATCGCAAGAAAACATCAGCCTTTGCCGGGTTGATGGGCGAACAGGTCGCGGCCAAAGGAGTGACGGTTGTCGACGACGGGACAATTGCCGAGCGACGAGGTTCACTGACCATCGATGACGAGGGAACGCCGTCGGCTTACAATGTGCTGATCGAGGACGGAAAACTGGTCGGCTACATGCAAGATCGGCAAAACGCCCGGTTGATGGGGGTTGAACCCACTGGCAACGGAAGGCGCGAATCCTATGCGCATCAGCCCATGCCGCGCATGACCAATACCTACATGCTGGGTGGCGACAAGACGCCCGAAGAAATCATCGCTTCAATCGACAACGGTGTCTACGCGGTGTCTTTTGGCGGCGGGCAGGTCGATATTACCTCGGGCAAATTCGTATTCGGCTGCACCGAAGCCTACAAAATTGAGAAGGGCAAAGTCACCCAGCCAATCAAGGGTGCAATGCTCATCGGCAACGGTCCTGATGCAATGTACCGGGTATCGATGATCGGCAACGACATGAAGCTCGACACCGGTATCGGTATGTGCGGCAAGGCCGGTCAGGGCGTGCCTGTCGGTGTGGGCCAGCCACATCTGCGCATGGACCAGATGACCGTCGGCGGAACAGAAGCGTGAGGGAGATTAAACTATAGTTTTCAGGTGGATTCTATAATTTTAACTGCCAAGTTTAAAGGGAACTTGAATTTTCAAGGGTGTTATTATAGTTTTTGCGCCGAAACTTTAATTTGAAGCCCTAAGATTATACCCTGGTATCATGAACAAGGCCGACTTTTCGGACTCTCCGACCGGAACTCTGGTTCCAACGATATCAAATCAGTGGGCATTTGTGCCCAACCCGCTGCCGCCGGAAATAGAATACGCTGCAATAGCCGTGCCGCTCGCACAAGCCATGCAGGCAATCGGCGAGCTCAACGCGGCTGGTCGCAGCCTTTCAAATCCAATGCTGGTTATCCGGCCGCTTCAGCGCAGGGAAGCGCTTTTGTCATCCTCAATGGAAGGAACTTATACAACTGCTGACGCCCTGGCACTGGCCGAGTCGGACAAAGCCGCGAAGGTCGACGCATCGACCATTGAGGTGAGAAATTACATCGATGCATTTGAAGCAGCCAACGAAATGCGTCAGACACTGCCAATATCCAGCAGAATGATCAGGGAAATTCACCGCATCCTGTTGGCAGATGTCCCAAGTGAAAGAGGTGCAAACAAGCGCCCAGGCGAGTTCAAGGACCAGCAAAACTTCATTGGAGGCAGAAACCGGCAGATCGAAAACGCCCGTTTTGTTCCACCACCGCCAAGTCAGGCGGAAGATGCCATGGCCGAACTAGAGCGTTATTTGAACCGCGAGGACATCGGCATTGTACCGCCAATTGTTGACGCAGCGCTTTTCCACTACCAATTCGAAACAATTCACCCATTTGCTGATGGAAATGGAAGAGTCGGGCGCATTCTGATCCCCATTTACTTGATGGAAAAGGGCGTCCTGGATAGCCCGCTTCTCTACCTGAGCCCCGCAGTGGAGGGTCACAAAGACGACTATGTTGATCTGATGCTTGGGGTTTCACAACACGGTGAATGGACCGCGTGGTTATTGTTTTTCCTCGAGATGGTCGTCAAAGCCTGTAAGGCTGCAAATGAAACATTGGCAGATCTAGAGGCTTTACGACAAAAATTCCGACAAGACGTTTCGGATAGCGGCGGCTCTGCTAGATATTTGACTCTTATCGATGAATTGTTTGTCTCGCCTGTTGTGACAATTCCAGATGTTGCACGGAAACTCTCGGTAACCTATCCGGCCGCAAAGAACGCCGTAGACCGCCTCGTAGAGCAGAGCGTTCTGGATGAGCACCATATCATATCACATCCGAGACGTTTCATTTCTTGGCCTATTGTAGACTTGAGCGAAGGTCGGAAACCGGCACCATTGCCAGAAATCGACCTTGGAGAACTTGATCTATGACCCCACCCTCCTCCATCGTTGTCCTCACCGGGGCCGGAATATCTGCCGAAAGCGGGGTTGCAACCTTTCGCGATCCAGATGGCATCTGGGCCAAGGTCGATTATCGCGATGTCGCCACGCCGGAGGGCTTTGCCCGCAATCCCGATCTGGTGCACGAATTCTACAATCTGCGCCGCGGCAAGATTGAAGAGTACAAACCAAATGCCGCCCATTTTGCGCTGGCGGAGTTCGAACAGAGTTTTTCCGGTGATTTCACTCTGGTAACCCAGAATGTCGACACGCTGCACGAACAGGGTGGTTCAATAAACGTCATCCACATGCACGGCCAGCACTCCAACGTACTGTGCAACAATTGCGGTCACCGCGAACCGTGGGAACAGGAGTTGTCGACAAAGACACCCTGCCCCGCCTGCAAGACACCCGGCTATCTGCGCCCCGATGTGGTCTGGTTTGGCGAGACGCCCTATCACATGGACCGCATCTATGCCGCCTTGGCAAAATGCGACCTCTTCATCTCGGTCGGTACTTCCGGCAATGTCTACCCGGCTGCGCAATTCGTTCACGAAGCCAATCTGGCTGGCGCACATACGGTCGAACTCAATCTTGAACCATCGGAAGGCGTCGACGAATTTGCCGAGACCATCCACGGCAAGGCGACCAAGATTGTTCCCGGCTACTTGAAGTCACTTCTGTAACAGTTGCAGAAGTGACTATCTCCGCCGCTTCGGTTTTTCCAGCAGCGCCACCACTTCAACATGCGGCGACCAAAGAAACTGGTCGATTGGCGTTACACTTACGACCCGAAAGCCGCCCCCGGTCAGAATCACCAAATCCCGCGCCAGTGTTGCCGGATTGCATGACACCGCAACAACCCGGCGAATGTCGGATTTGGCAATTGCAAAGGCTTGATCCCTGGCTCCGGCGCGCGGCGGGTCAAACACCAGCCCGTCATAGTCCTTCAACTCATTTACCGTCAGCGGCCTGCGAAACAGGTCGCGGCGTTCGTGGGTTACCGTTTTCAAGCCGGGCGCAAAACGGAATCCGTCATCCAGCGCCTGCAAGGCGACAGCGTCGTTTTCAACGGCGTGTACGATCGAATTTTTTGCCAGTCGCAGCGCGAACGTCCCGCTGCCGGCGAAAAGGTCAGCAACCCGCTTTGATTTGCGCAGATGCGAGATAACCAGTTCGGAAATAAGCGTTTCCGCCCGCGCGGTCGCCTGCAGAAACCCGCCCGGAGGCGGCGTAATCGCGACGTCACCAAAGCGAATGACCGGTTTTGCCGGTTCGATGATGACTTCGCCGTCGATACTTATTCTGGCAAAACGATGCGCCACCGCAAATGTGGTCAGGGCTCGCCGGAGGTTATCGGAAATCCGGTCCGCATCGCTGATGCCCACATCCAGTCCACTTTCAGTCTCAGTGACCGTCATTCGCAGCGGCTTTCCGGTCTTGCCAAACAGGGCCAGCAACGAACGCAGCCTGTCCAGAGCGTCGATGATAGCTGGCACCAGGACTGGGCACTCAACAATGGGGACAATTTCGTGGCTGCCGGCCTTGTTGAAACCGAGTACCGGTCCGGCGGCGGTATTTCGTGCGGAAAAGACCACCCGGCGGCGCGATTGAGGTTCGCAACTTTGGATGGGTGCAACCTGGCAGTCGATTCCCGATCGGCGCAAGGCCGTAACCACCACTTCACGCTTCCAGCACAGATATTCACCAAGCTCGAAATGCTGCAGTGTACAGCCGCCACAGATACCGAAATGAGGGCAGGCAGGGATTATCCTGTCAGATGAAGGCTCTCGAATTTGTGAGACAACCGGCTTGCCGGTTTCATCCTCAATTTCCACCAGTTCGCCGGGCAGCGTTTGCGGCAGGTGCACAATTCCACCGGGCAGTTCGGCAACACCATCCCCCTGAGTGCCAAGTGACGAAATCCGAACCAGGCGTTTCACCGGTCTTTTTTCCCGCCAAGCAGAAATTCATGGTTGCCGTCTCCACCCGCAATCGGGGACGGACAGATACCAAGCGAATGCCATCCGGGTGATGCGGCTAGCCAACCGGAAAGATCATCGGCGATTTGTGCACCAAGATCGGGGTCTTTCAAAAGCCCGCCCTTGCCGATGGCTTCATGGCCGGATTCAAACTGCGGTTTGACCAGAAAGACACCAACGGCACCATCATCCGCCAATGCGAGGGCGGGCGGCAATGCGAGCCGAATCGAGATGAAGCTGACATCGGAAACAACCACGCCGGGTTTTTTGTCATCGAGATGAGCGGAGCCAAGGTCTCGCGCGTTCAGGCCCTCAATTGAGATCACGCGATCATCCGAAACAAGTTGCTCATGCAACTGATTGCGGCCGACATCGATTGCATAAATTCGATTGACGCCCCGCTCAAGGAGCACCTGGGTGAAGCCTCCCGTCGATGCGCCTATGTCGAGAGCAGTTCGGCCCGATAGTTCAAAACCGAAGTGATCCAAGCCGGCGATCAATTTCAGCGCTGCACGCGATACGTAAGCCTGACCCGGATCGTTGACTTCGATCTCGTTGCCGGGAAATACTGTTTGTGCCGGCTTGCTGGAGATGACGCCATTGACCCGAACCGTGCCGCGAAGGATGGCATCGCGGGATCGGGCGCGGGTGGCAAACAATCCGCAATCGACCAACGCCTGATCAAGGCGTTTCCGTGCCTGGCCATCGGGTAATGTGATCATGAACGCTCATTGGCGAATGGCCGGAACGATTGCAAGGCAGAAAGCGCGCTTTAATTTATACGGCCTCAGCCGCAAAGAGTGTCGGCATCGCTCAAAGATTGCCGATACGGTGACGCGGCATGGCCCGCGCCGGTGCCAGACCATTGTGCCAATCACCGGAAAGATATTCGCGTGGTTGTTCCCGTAAAAACAGACTATGGCGAACTCGCGCGTTACCCGCGACAAGATCTGCCTTCTCGCCGTTGAGAAATCCGCCGCGGATTTCGCCAATCTTTGAAGCGACGATATCCACTGCCGCCTGCTCCAGCCGCTGATCATGCTTGACCGACGGATTTGCCAGAGCAACCGCCGGAACAAACAGTGCAATCGTTATGGTAATGGCCTTCATGGCTCTTCTCCCTGCCCTTGTTTTATGTAGCAGGAACAGCTGAAAATTCAGCCAAGAGACACGGTAATCAGAATCAAAAAATTCAATCTAAACAGAATGTTAAAGCAAAACTTTGGAGCCGGGATTCAGGCGCGCGCAGCGTTTAGTTCCCGGCCAAGCGCCTGGAACACAGCGGCGGTAATCCCGGTCTTGTCCAACCCGGCATTGGCATACATGCTCTCCGGCTTGGCCTGGTCGACATAGGTGTCGGGCAGCACGAGCGGTCTGACCTTGAGACCCGCATCCAGCGCTCCCTCTTTGGCAAGGAGCTGAAGGACATGGCTGGCAAATCCGCCAACAGCGCCCTCTTCTATGGTTACCAGCACTTCGTGCTCCCGCGCCAATCGAAGCACAAGATCGTGGTCCAGCGGTTTGGCAAAACGCGCATCGGCCACCGTTGCCGACAAACCCGATGCATCAAGTTCTTCGGCTGCGGCAAGACAATCGGCAAGCCGGGTGCCGAATGACAGCAATGCCACCTTTGTGCCTTCCTTGACGATGCGTCCCCTGCCGATATCCAAAACGGTACCGCGTTCCGGCATTTCGACACCGACACCGTTTCCGCGCGGGTAGCGAAACGAGATCGGGCCGTCATCAAAATCAGCAGCTGTGCGAACCATGTGCTTCAGTTCGGCCTCATCGGCCGCCGCCATGACAACCATGCCCGGCAGGGTGGCCAGATAGGCGGTATCGAATGCTCCGCAATGGGTCGGGCCATCCGCACCGACAAACCCGGCACGGTCGATCGGGAAACGGACAGGCAGCCCCTGGATGGCAACGTCGTGAACCACCTGGTCATAGGCACGCTGCAGAAAGGTCGAGTAAATCGTCGCGAAAGGTTTGTAACCCTCGCTTGCCAGCCCGGCGCAAAATGTCACCGCATGCTGTTCGGCAATGCCCACATCGAACGTGCGATCAGGATAAATTTCGCCGAAATGGTCAAGCCCGGTGCCCGAAGGCATGGCCGCGGTGACTGCGACTATCTTGTCATCCTCTGCAGCCTCCTGCACCAGCGCCTCGGCAAAAACCTTGGTGTAACTTGGCGCATTGGATGGCGCTTTGGCCTGCGCGCCGGTAATGACATCAAATTTGCTGACGCCGTGATATTTGTCCGCAGCCTCTTCGGCCGGGGCGTACCCTTTACCCTTTTGCGTCATCACATGAACGAGGATGGGTCCGGTACCGTTGTCACGCACATTCTTCAAAACCGGGATGAGGTGTTCCAGGTTGTGTCCGTCGATCGGTCCGATGTGGTAGAAACCCATTTCTTCAAACAGAGTACCGCCGGTTACATATCCGCGGGCATGCTCGACTGCGCGGGTAATCGCCCGGTCGATCCGCTTGCCGAGATAGGCGGTCATCTTCTTGCCGATTTCGCGAAAGCCCTGATAGGTGCGGCCGGAAGCAAGGCGCGCCAGATAGGCGCTCATGGCACCCGTGGGCGGGGCAATCGACATGTCATTGTCGTTGAGGATGACGATCAAACGGGCGTCCAGTGCACCGGCATTGTTCATCGCTTCATAGGCCATGCCGGCTGACATGGCACCGTCACCAATAACGGCAATAACGTTGTTGATGGCGCCACCGAGGTCGCGTGCGACCGCCATGCCCAGGCCGGCCGAAATCGATGTTGAGGAATGCGCGGCGCCGAAAGGATCGTATTCACTTTCGGCTCGCTTTGTGAATCCGGAAAGCCCGTCTTCCTGACGAAGCGTGCGGATGCGGTCACGCCGTCCGGTCAAAACCTTGTGCGGATAGCACTGATGCCCAACATCCCAGATCAACCGGTCATCGGGTGTGTTGAACACATAGTGCAGCGCAACTGTCAGTTCGACAACACCAAGTCCGGCACCGAGATGACCTCCGGTTGTCGAAACCGCATCGATCACCTCGGCACGCAGCTCGTCGGCCAGTTGGGGCAAATCGGTTTCTTCCAACCGGCGCAAATCCGCCGGTAGGGTCACCTGATCCAGCAATGGTGTTTCCGGTCGAGCCAAGGGTTGGTTGCCTTTGCGTTTCTCTATTTGGACATAGGGATGTCACTGTCTGATGTAAATGGACGGAATTGCCGCGGATGGCGGCAAACGCTCTACCACCGTCAATCGGAATCAAGCGGTTCGGCCGAAACAGGTTCACCCTCCCGCGACAGTTTTATCTTTTCGACCTTGTCTTCGGCAGCTTTCAGCAATTTCTCGCAGTGGGCCTTCAGTGCTTCGCCGCGTTCATAAATGCGGATCGACTGGTCGAGCGGGACATCACCTTTTTCCAGGTCATCGACAATGCGTTCCAGGGCGGTGAGTGCCTGTTCAAAGCTCATCGCGGCGATCTCCAGTTCACCATTGTTGCCGGCAGTGCCGGTATCATCAGCCATGAATCACCCTTTCATTAGCCGGCCGACGTGTGCTGCACACGATTCAGCCAACCCCTGCAGATCGTAACCTCCCTCCAGAAGGCTAACGATCCGGTTGTTACAATATCTGTCAGCGCAATCCATCAACTGACCGGTTGCCCAATCGAAGTCATCCGCCGCCAGTTCGATCTGAGCCAGCGGATCGCGATGATGTGCATCGAATCCGGCTGAAATTATGATCAGGTCGGGTCGAATTTCATTCAGGGAGCGGACAATTCGATCGGTAAACGCCTCGCGAAACCGTGTACTTCCGTCGCCCGGCGACAGCGGTGCATTGACTATGTTGCCGGCGCCGGTCTCGTGTCTGGAGCCGGTTCCCGGATAGAGCGGCATCTGATGGGTTGAACAATATAGGACGGTTGGATCATCCCAGAAGATGTCTTGCGTTCCGTTGCCGTGGTGTACGTCCCAATCGACGATGGCGACGCGCTCGGCGCCATATTTTCGTTGTGCATACCGAGCCGCGATTGCCGCCGTGTTGAACAGACAAAATCCCATCGCGGTTGTCTTCTCGGCATGGTGACCTGGCGGGCGGGCGGCGACGAACACATTATCCGCTTCATCTGAAAAAACCGCGTCCACAGACGCGTTAGCCGCTCCGATTGCGGTGAGTGCCGCCTCGAAGCTTTTCGGACTTGCGGTCGTATCGGCGTCGATGCGCGCCAGTCCCTCCTCTGGAATGCGCGAGATGACCATGTCGCGAAACTGCTCCGGATGAGCGTAGAGAATTGTGTCAGGATCGCCTTCCGGTGCTTCTGTCCGGTCAAGTGCATCGAAGCGTTCGTCATCAAGCGCCCTGGCAATAGCGCGTAACCGGTCTGGCCGTTCCGGATGTCCGGAAGGGGTAATATGCTCCAGATATATCGGATGTGTGTATAGCCGCGTTGTCATCAGGCGACTCTATCAGTTCGTGTTACCTTTGCTACCGGCTTTCGAACATTTCCACCAGCACTGTAACCGGGCAAACGGCATCCTATCGTGCCAATCAACGGGCCTGGAACCTAATGATCAATTCTCCGGCAGTTCCTCCGTTCAGGATCAACCGAGTAGCTGCCAAATCGAAAAATCAAGGCTAATTACGCATCAGGCAAGCAAAATAAAGCAAATGGCAAGACAGTGTCACGCCCTCCTTCAAGCGGCCTCCACCACGATCTCGTAGTCTCAAATCATCAATTCGAAAGACAGAAAGCGAGATAAAGATGTCAATTAATACCCCAACCGCCGAGATTATCAGAAATTCCAACGTCGCCAAGGAATTAAGCGCAAATGGGTACTCCGACAAGCTGAAGGGATTGTTCAAACGCTTCGGTGGTGCATTTTGGCGCTACACGGAAGAAACAGGCAAAGCCGACACCTCGCCATATGATGGTCTGCTTTGATGCCGTCAGTGTGTGAAGCTCCGTTTGGCTTACGCCAACCGATTCAACTCGACCAAACCTGATTTCCGATTGCCCTGTCTTTCAGCTCGCGAAATTTGCTGGACATGCCGGCAAGTTTGGCATCCCATTCCGGATCGGGGACCTGCCCCTCGATCGTCTCGAAATAGACCTGCATGAGCGCTGCAACTGCAAAAGGCTCAATCAAGGTTTCCTTGACAAAGATGGCAAAAACGACCGCCGCAATGATCCCGTAGGCGATGTTCGTACCCGGTGTTGCGGCAAACATCGCAGCCAGAGGCCCGACCAGGATCAGGAATATCAGCACGGAAATCGCAAATAGGAAAAATGTCAGCCAGGCAGCGTTCTTGATCATCGTCTTTCCGTTTTGCGCGTAAAGCACAAGCGCATGCCGTGACGACTGCCAAGGATTTTCGCTGTCATTGCGAACATTGTAAGCAAGGATGATTTCATCAACGAAAGTGACTGATGTCTCGATGACTGCGTTGATAATGCCGATGATCTGCTGCAACCCCGGAATCGGAATGAATGCGCCGACGCCGGAAATGATTTTGCCGATGGTCTTGACCACTCCCTTGATCAGCAGATCGAGTGCGAAAAGGACGTTCGCCTCTGCGAAGCGCTCGGTAACCACCTGCCTGCCATAGGCAACTTGTCCGGTTCCCTCCGGCAATGGGTCGCCGTCGATCAGTTTCATCATGACAGCGATGTGCGCAGCTTTGACCATGTAGAGAATGTATTGCCTGATCAGCCTGAAGATCAGGCCAGAAAGAACAAACCCGCCGATAGTTCCATAGATGCCGAACTGGTAACCGGATGCCTCGTCATAGAAGCCCGAACCGACTCCATAACCGATCAAGGCGCCCGATCCGGTGACTGCCAAAAACAGAATCGCAATTCCGCCGAAGACAACAAATCTCAGCGCCAGAAATGGCCAGGTTCGAGCCAATAGCGAAACCGTTGTTCCGAGCGAAAAATTCCACATCTGTCGCAAACTCCATCGTTCAGCTGACTATCGCAAATCTGTATTTCGGATTTGCTAAGGCGACAGACAATATTTCGCTGAAGCCGCTAGAACTCACGGATGGATGACGATCAGGTTTCCTTCTGTGTCGGCGGTCACAATCCGGTTTCCGATTGCCGCTACAGCATGTCCAACGCGGCCCGGCAATTCGATACTGGTCAATCCCAGCCGTGTGGCGATGACCATGCTGGCGCGGCCCGCAGACGGTATTGCGAGATCCGGCACACCATCGCCATTGAAGTCGCCGATCGCGGACAAGCCAAGTTCACGCGAACCGATGAAGTGATTCGAAAATCCGCGATAACTGTTTGAAAATATTTCAATATCACGACCGTTGAATACACCCATTCGCAAAACTCCGCCGATATGGGGTGTCTCCACCCAGGCGATCGCATTCACACCGGCACCGGGAAAATCACCGATGCCGGCAATGTTGAGCCAACGGTGAGAACGACCGATTTCCGGCGTGGCGGCGAGCAGCTTCAATGCTCCGTCTTCAAGGCCGTAAATGGCAATTGCCGCACCGCTGTTCAGGGATGACCGGATAGTGATGATCTCGTTGTGGCCATCGCGATCCAGATCGAAAATGCGGGGCGTGATGTCTTCGAAAACATAGGACCGGTCGAGGAGCAGTTCGTAGTGCCTGCCCTGATCGTCTTCAGCGACAAGCGAACCAGCCTCAAGATCGTCACCCAATACTGCGTGGCCATAACGGCGTGTCGGCCGGCCATACCAAGCCCGCCTGAGATCACCCTTCGCAGCGACGGCAACTTGCCCATCGGGTAACCCAATATCGGGAGCGGTCGGCAATTCCCCCGTGATCGGCGAGCGGGTCAGGCACACCGGTTTGCCAGCACATGATTTAAGGCGGAACGAGCCGGCATTCGTTTTCACAAAGACACCGTCACTTGACTTAACGAGTTGCTGCACCGGTGCCGGTGTTTCAACGACCTGAATATCGGCAGCGTATCCGGGGCCGAAAAAGAGGGTTGTCAGCGCGACAACGGCAGATCCAAAAATTCGCATCAGTCGTCGCGATCGATGATTTCGGTATCTTCGATCTCTATACCAAAGCCGTCGAGGCCGACATAATGCCGTTCCCGCGAGGCTATGAGCCGTATTGATGCGATGCCGAGATCCTTCAATATCTGGGCGCCAAGCCCGATCTCGCGCCATTCGTTTTCACGCTGGAGCGCTTCGTCATGACCTTCGGCCTCATCTCCGGGACGCGAACGAACATGATGTGCAACACCGACGGAACCCTCACGCAGATAGACGATGACACCTCGACCGCGTTGGCCAAACGATTTCATTGCCTGATGAAGCTCATCACCAGTCCCGAATATATCGGTCACAACGTCTTCGGTGTGAAACCGGACCGGCACGCTGCTTCCATCGCGGATGTCGCCGAAAACGATTGCCAAATGGTGCATCACATCCCACGGCAATCTGTAGACATATGCAGCCGCATCTCCGCCGGGCGTTTCGATGTCAAAATTTTCAATACGCTCCACCAGCGTCTCCTGCCGCTGGCGATACGCAATGAGGTCGGCGACCGAAACCTGCTTCAGCCCATGTTCCTGGGCGAAAGCGGCCACGTCCGGCCCGCGCATCACCGTGCCGTCATCGTTGACCAGTTCGCAAATCACGCCGACCGGCGGCAGGTCGGCCAGTCTGCACAAATCGACAGCGGCCTCCGTGTGACCCGACCGCATCAAAACACCGCCCTCGCGGGCAACGAGCGGAAAGATGTGGCCCGGCCTGACAAAGTCGGCCGCACCGGAATTGGGATTGGCAAGATTGCGCACGGTCAGGGTGCGGTCGTCGGCTGATATGCCGGTTGTGGTTCCATGCTTGTAATCAACGCTGATCGTGAATGCTGTCGAATGGGGTGCGTCATTTTCTGCTACCATCGCGGTCAGATTCAAGCGTTTGGCTTCGGTTCGCGGCATCGGCGTGCAGACAATTCCGGATGTATGGCGGACGATGAACGCCATTTTCTCAGGCGTGCAATGGACAGCCGCAACGATCAGGTCGCCTTCGTTCTCACGTCCGTCATCATCGGTGACGACGACGATCTCGCCGGCTTCAAACGCGCGCAATGCTTCGGCAATTTTCTTCTGGTCATAGGCCATGGCAACTCACTCAATTCGGCTAAACTCGCCCGGTCTGGCCTCGATGTCTCAGATAGTGGTCCGCGATGGCGCACGCAACCATGGCCTCGCCAATCGGCACGGCACGAATTCCCACGCAGGGATCGTGGCGACCCTTGGTCACGATATCGATTTCATTGCCGTCTTTGTCGACCGATTTCCGGGGGGTGAGAATTGACGATGTTGGTTTTACGGCAAATCGCGCGACAACCGGCTGGCCCGTGGAAATACCACCCAGTACGCCACCTGCCTTGTTGGACAGGAAAACAGGCTTACCATCGTCACCGGCACGCATCTCATCGGCGTTTTCCTCTCCGGTGATCCGTGCTGCTTCAAATCCATTGCCGATCTCGACACCTTTGACGGCATTGATTGACATCAGATTGGAAGCGATGTCCTGATCAAGCTTGGCGTAGATCGGCGCCCCCAAACCGGCAGGAACCCCTTCAGCGACAATTTCAATCACCGCGCCGACCGACGATCCTGACTTGCGAATACCGTCCAAATAGTCCGCAAACACCGGCACCGATGCCGGATCGGGTGTGAAAAACGGATTGTCTTCCGCGCCGACAAAGCTCCAATCCCAGTTGGCGCGATCGACAGACCGCTCTCCCATCGAGACCAGCGCGCCGCGGACGTTCAATCCAGGTACAACCCTTTGCGCCAGTGCTCCCGCTGCGACCCGTGCCGCCGTTTCACGTGCCGATGAGCGGCCTCCGCCGCGGTAATCCCGGACACCGTATTTCATGTCGTAGGCATAATCGGCGTGGCCAGGCCGGTACTGACGGGCGATTTCGCTATAGTCTTTCGACCGCTGGTCGGTATTGCGGATGAGCATTGAGACCGGCGTACCGGTCGTCACAAGGCCGTCGCCATCCTCAATGACACCAGACAGGATCTCAACCTGATCTGCCTCACGGCGTTGCGTTACGAATTTTGACTGGCCGGGCCGCCGGCGGTCAAGCTGCGACTGGATATCGTTCAGCGTGAAATTGATGCCGGGTGGACAACCATCAACAACGCAACCAAGCGCCGGACCATGGCTTTCGCCCCAGGTCGTCACGCGAAAAAGATGGCCAAAAGTGTTGTGAGACATCAAAAACAACCATTGAACTTGTGGGAGCCTTCTATTGAGTAATCAATTTTCGGTCAAACGCGCATTCGGCGTTTTAGTTTCGCCATAATTGGGGTATTGCTCGACCAGAGGGACGTCCGCTGGTCATGCCCGGGAATTGGCGGCACCGGCTCTGATTGGAAGTAATGGGAACTGACTATGAAAAAGATTACCGCAATTTTGCTGACCACCATGTTTACCTGCGGACTGGCTTTCGCCGGAGATGCAGATGGCAAGATCACGGCAATTGACCGCGAGGCGATGACCATCGTGCTTGAGGATGGCAACACCTATCGGCTTCCAAGCGAACTTGACCCTGAGACCATTCAGGAGGGCATGGAAGTGCTCATTGCCTTCGACACGGTCAACGGCGAAAACCAGATTACCGACATGGAACTGTTCGAGTAGCCGGCAAGCTTCAGATCCATTCCAGGCTCGTGTTTTCCATCCGCAAGATCCGGTCTTGCGGAATGATCAGCTGACCGGCCTCATCTGCCGACTTGCCGCCGACAAGCCGCCAAATGCACCGCAATACACCGCCATGGGTGACGCAGACTGACTGCTTGAGGGTCTCGCTCAACCAGGGTTCAAAGCGCTGCGAAAGCATTGCGTAACTTTCCGCACCGTTGCCTGGTGGAACAAATTCCCATTTGTTGCGATTGCGCGCTTCGCTCATTTCACCATGGGACTGCCGCATCTCGTCGATCGTCTGGCCTTCCCAGTCTCCATAGTTGAGTTCGAGTAACCGCCTATCCGTACGGTATTCATTTTGCGGCAGATCCAATTCACCGCGAATGATCTCCATGGTCTGGCGGGTGCGCGACAGGGGACTGGCGATGAAATCGAACGCCTCCGGATCCGTCAAAACAGCACGAAGTGTTTCACCATTCCGCATGGCTTGCTGACGGCCCAGTGCATTGATCGGGATGTCCTGCTGGCCTTGAAAGCGAAACTCCGCGTTCCAATCGGTCTGGCCGTGCCGGACAAAATAGATGGTGCGGTTCATGCGATCGGCATTTCAATAAACTTGGACAGAATCTCAGTCCTTGACCACCGAGATATCCGGCGCGTCAACGGATTTCATGCCAACGACATGATAGCCGGAATCGACATGGTGAATTTCGCCGGAAACGCCGCGCGACATGTCGGAAAGCAGATACAGCGCCGAAGCGCCGACTTCGTCGATTGTAACCACCCGCTTCAAAGGCGAGTTGTATTCGTTCCAGCGCAATATGTAGCGGAAATCGCCAATTCCCGATGCGGCAAGTGTTTTGATCGGGCCGGCTGAAATAGCATTCACACGGATACCGCGGCCACCGAGATCAACGGCAAGATACCGCACACTGGCTTCGAGCGCCGCTTTTGCAACCCCCATGACATTGTAATGCGGCATGACTTTTTCAGCACCATAATAGGTCAGCGTCAGTATTGAGCCGCCGTCGTTCATGATTGCTTCAGCACGACGCGCCACCGAAGTGAACGAATAGACCGACACATCCATGGTGCGGGAGAAATTATCCCGGCTGGTTTCGACGTAGCGACCCGTCAACTCGTCCTTGTCGGAAAAAGCGATGGCGTGGACGACAAAATCAATTTTGCCCCAGCGCTCAGCCAGCGAATCGAACACAGCATCGACGGTAGCTTCCTCGGTGACGTCGCAATGGCCGGCAAGGACAGCACCCAATTCGTCGGCCAGCGGTCCGACCCGCTTCTTCAGCGCATCGCCCTGATAGGTCAGTGCCAATTCAGCTCCCTCAGCCGCACAAGCCTTGGCAATGCCCCATGCGATCGACCGGTTATTTGCCACACCCATGATCAGGCCACGTTTACCTGCCATTAGGCCGCTGCCAGATGCCATCCCTCAACTCTCCGCAACTGCGATTCCTTATTGTCTGAGCCTATCGCACAGCAACAGGCGGCCTTCAAGGCTGACGGGCGAGACTGGTTGCGAACCAAGTTAGACGCGGCGCTTTTTCATCAAGGTTTCAAGTTCAGTGTCGCCCTCAGGCACATCCACTCTCATCTCGATCAGCAGATCGCCCTTCGAGCCGTCCTTTTTGGGCAGGCCCCGACCTTTCAGGCGAAAGGTTTTGCCTGAATTCGACCAGGCCGGCACCGAGACCGCAACCTTGCCGGAAAGCGTCTCGAATGGCTGCTTTGCACCCAGCACGGCATCTTCGAGCTTGACGTTCATTGTCGCGTGGAGATCCCGGCGCTCAAGACGGAAACGCGGATGACGCTTGATCCTCAACTTCACCAACGCATCGCCGTTTCCCTGACCCATCGGTGAGGGATGACCCTGACCTTTCAGCCGAATTGTCTGACCGTCTTCGACATATTTGGGCAGTTTTACCGCAACCTTGCGTCCTTCCGGAAAAACTGCGGTGACCTTGGCGGCTGAAGCGACTTCTTCCAGCGACACGGCAAGCGAGACTTCGAGATCGGCGCCTTTTTGCGCTCGCGCGCCCCCGCCTCCTGGCTGGTTGGAAAAGGCCTGGCCGAACAGTTCACTGAATATATCGGCGCCATCGCCGCCGAACGGGTTACCGCCGCGACTGGTGCGAAACTCGAAATGGCCGCCACCCGGTCCGCCGCCGGCTCTTCTGAAACCCGCGAAAGGATCGGCGCCGGCGCCCTCGAAACCGTGAAAGCGCTCTTTGCCTTCCGCGTCGATTTCACCACGGTCAAATGCCGCCCGGCGCTTTTCGTCGCCAACGATCTCGTAGGCCTGATTGACCTCGGCAAATTTCGCCTGCGCTTTCGGGTCATCCCGGTTTTGGTCGGGATGATGTTTCTTGGCCAGTTTGCGAAAGGCCGATTTTATGTCCTTCTGGGATGCATTTTTCGCCACACCCAGAACAGAATAGGGATCACGCATGATCTCGATCCGCCTGCAAATGAACTCAGTTGGGCTTCATATGCGTATTTTTAGGAAGAAATTCCAGTGTTTGGCGCCCAAATCGAACAGAATTGGCCGTTTTCAGCCCTCTGCGGGACCGAACTTCCGCATCTGCCAGATGCCATTGCCTTGCAGACAGGCTTCGCCGGCGTAAAGCGACACTCCTTCAAAGCTCTCGCGCGATGCGATGAACTTCCGGCATCTGATACCTTCAACGTCAATTTCGGTAATCTGGGTAACCGCGCCCTGTGAGCCCGTATCGGCATTTGCCCAGGCCAGGGGGCTATCGCCCAACTCCGCCAGATTTGCCGAAGAAACGGCGTTTCGTATGGTCATTTCGTCTGACCATGCTTCCGACGCCGCCGGAGCCGACCCGTCTGCGGCTATCGAACCTGTCTTGACTTTATTGTCCGTGCCAACACCAAGCATGTCGATCCCGCCGGAAGCGCAGCCGGAAAGCCATACCAAAGCGGCAAAAAGCGCCACAAAACCGGCACGGAATCTCAACGGATTTCGTGTCGAATACGGTTTGGCCACTTGCGCCGGGCGCAACAATGGGCAATCTCCCACTCTTCGGTACTTCGAACTCAGAGCGGAATTATGAGTGAAACAGGGTTAACAAGCAGTGACTTTACCGCCGCGACCGATCCCGTCGCCCTGTTTGGCGAATGGCTGAACGATGCGCACAAATCCGAGCCCAATGACCCGACGGCGGTTGCGTTGGCCACGGTGGACGGCGACGGACTGCCGGATGTCCGCATGGTGTTGCTCAAGGGTTTCGATGAAGACGGCTTCGTTTTCTACACCAACTATGAAAGCGCCAAGGGATCACAAATACTGGCCTCGAAGAAAGCTGCAATGTGTTTTCACTGGAAGAGCCTGCGCCGGCAGGTTCGGCTGAGAGGTCCGGTCGAGACCGTGACACCCGATGAAGCCGACGCTTACTACGATACAAGGCCGCGCGGCAGCCGCATTGGCGCCTGGGCGTCAAAACAGTCGCGACCACTGGAGAGCCGGTTTGCGCTGGAGAAATCGGTGGCCGAGTACACCGCCAAATTCGGAATAGGCAAAATTCCCCGACCGGACCACTGGTCGGGCTTCCGTATCAGGCCGGTTCAATTCGAATTCTGGCATGACCGGCCGTTCCGCCTGCACGACCGTTTACTCTTCAAATCTGATGGTCAGGGCGGCTGGGAGACAGCGCGGCTTTATCCTTGAAGAGCGTTTTATTTTCGCGTCATGAAGGCTGTCAGCGCGGCGATCGCCTCTTTGGATTTCAGCCGCTCGCGGAACAGTTTTCCCTCCTCCTGAAGGCGTTCGACGACCGTCGAACGGTCGCCTTTCAGGAAATCACGCGCCAGCTTCAATGCTTCCGGCGGTTTCGCCGCAATTTCGTCGGCCTTGGCGAGCACAGCTGATTCCAGTTCATCTTCGCCAACAACCGAGTGAATGAGGCCGGCCTGCAGCGCCCGGTCGGCAGAAAAATCTTCACCAAGTGCCAACAGCGCAAAGGCATTCTGGCTGCCGATCGCAGCCGGTCCGAGTAGCGTCGATCCGGCTTCGGGAACCAGGCCCAGGTCGATGAACGGAGCACGAAACAATGCGTTTGGCGATGCAATGGTAACGTCGCAGTGAAGCTGCATGGTCGTTCCAAGGCCAACGGCAACGCCATCGACACCGGCAACCATCGGCTTTTGCGATTGAGCCAGCGCCAGCAGAAAATCGTACACTTCAGTGCCCTGCTCGCCGCCGGTCGCGTAGCTGAGGAAATCGGCCAAATCATTGCCGGCGGTAAAGGCGCCTGGCACACCGAGGAACACATGCACACGAATATCGGGATCGGCGTCACCATCCGTCAACGCCTTGGCCATCGCGGCATACATCGCACGGGTCAGTGCGTTCTTCTTGTCCGGCCGGTTCATCCGGATGATCTGGACCGCGTCGCGGCGCTCAATGGCAACGTGTTCTGTCATGATGGTTCCCTATTCAATTGGTCAATCCGGCAGCTGCGGCTGAAATGGCTTCCGCACCGTGCACCACCGATTGTTCAAGCGCACCGGTTTCGACAACGAGGTTTTCGGCGAAAAACCGGCACAGGGCGGTTCTTTCGTTGTCAGTTGAAGAAACAGCACCTCGTGCCAGCATGCAGCCTCCGGCGGTCAAGGAAGCCAGACGCAGATAGGGGGTTGCACCAGCAAGTGCGTCCTGCATTCGCCCCTCGGACATGAACAACATCATATGCGCGGTTGCTCGCTCCAGCGCCTGGACGGCATCGTCCAACCGGTCCGCAGTTTGGCCAAATCCGGGCAGGTTGGAAGCGCGAACCGCTTCGATGTCCTGCCTCAGTTCTGCGATGAATCCCGCGATATGTTCGCCGCCTTCCATTGGCAGTTTTCTGCTTACAAGGTCGATCGCCTGTATGCCGTTTGTACCTTCATAAATTGGCGCAATGCGCGCATCGCGAAGCAGGGCGGCAGCGCCGGTTTCTTCAACATAACCCATACCGCCATGAATCTGGACGCCAATCGAGGCCACCTCGACGCCAATGTCGGTAGAAAACGCCTTGGCCAGTGGTGTCAGCAGGTCAGCACGTTGCTGCCAGTGCTTCGAGTTTTCGGGGTCTGCCTTCACCATGTCGAGCGCATGGGCACAGGAATAGGCGATCGCGCGACTGGCTTGTGTCAGCGATTTCATGGTCAGCAGATTTCGCTGCACGTCGGCGTGAAAAACAATTGGCGCCATGCCGTCGCCATCGTGGCCGGGCGCCCGGCCCTGCCGGCGGTCCTGTGCGTAAGCCAGGGCCATTTGATAGGCGGATTCGGCAACTGCGACGCCTTGCATTCCAACCGCAAGGCGGGCGTTATTCATCATCGTGAACATGCAGGCGAGGCCGCGATTTTCCTCGCCGATCAGATAGCCGACAGCACCCGGTTCCTCGCCAAATTTTCCGTCGCCAAAAATCATCGTGCATGTCGGTGAGGCGTGAATTCCAAGCTTGTGCTCGACGCTGTGACAGAACACGTCGTTGCGGGTACCGGGATTTCCGTTGTCGTCCGGCAGGAACTTGGGCACCAAAAACAGCGAGATGCCACGCGTTCCGGCTGGCGCATCCGGCAGCCGCGCCAGTACCAAATGGACGATGTTGTCGGTCAGGTCGTGCTCGCCATAGGTAATGAAAATCTTCTGTCCGAAAATTCGATAAGCGCCATTTTCTGCCGGCACGGCCTTTGCTTTCAGCGCATTCAAATCCGATCCGGCCTGCGGTTCGGTCAGGTTCATGGTCCCCATCCATTCACCCGATACGAGCTTTTCCAGGTAAACCGATTTCAGCGCGTCAGAACCATGTTTTTCCAATGCCTCAACAGCACCCATGGTCAGCGTCGGTCCGATGCCGAACGCCATGGCGCCCGAATTCCACATCTCAAGCGCTGCCACCGCCATCATCTGCGGCAGCTCTTGCCCGCCAAACTCCCCGGGGCCGGATAGCGCGTTCCAGCCCCCCTCAATCCAGTGACGATAAAGGTCGCGCCAGCCCGGCGGCATGGTTACCGTTCCATCTTCCAACACTGCACCGTGCTTGTCGCCAGCTTCACGCAGCGGTGTTACCTCTTCGGTGGCAAATCGGCCCGCTTCTTCAAGAATGGCTTCGGCCAGCCCGTCGCCCAATTCTGAAAACAGCCCCTGTTCGAGATGCCGGGACAAACCGGTGACATGGTTGAGCGTGTGCAAAATGTCGGCAACAGGTGCGCGATACATGCCTCAGTCTCCATCGATCCGCTGACAATCAATGCCCATCATGGTCACCACATTGGCATCTAAGCAATAATCCAAAGGGCGGACGGGATTTCAATTCGACCTAACTTCCTTTGACGTAAAAGTAAATGCGATTGCTCAACTAATCGAAGCATTCGCCTGCCTCATTATCGTGAAATTCTGCCGATAACCCTCCATTAAGCATGAGCGGGGACAATTCAGATGAGGTGGCGCGCCAATCTTGGCGCTGAGTAGGTTCGAGTGTCATGCGTATTTTTCCCGAAATCCGGCGTCTGCCGGCATTGCGCCTTTTGCCCGCGGCGGCATTTCTGTTGGCTGTTTTGCCGGCAACGGCGTCTGAGTTTTCCAAGCCCTGGCTCAATAAAAACCGTGCCCTTGTCATTGACGCCTATGAGTACAATCCGCTCGACTGGAAAAAGCTTGCAGCAAACAAGCGCATAACGGCGTTCATCAACAAGGGATCAGACGGTCTGCCTCCGGCGTACCGTTGCAGTGGCGACGAGACCGAGCGCAGGTTGTGCAAGGCGCTTTGGAAGCGCTACTCCGTGGCGCGCGAACTGTTTCACACCAGAAAGACAATCGTGAAATCGCTCGGACTTGAATGGGGCGCCTATCATGTCGCCCGGCCGGGCAACCCGATCGACCAGGCAAATCACTTTCTCGATTTTGTCGAGCCTGAGGCAACCGACCTGATGGCTTTGGACCTGGAAGGCCTGGATACGGAAAAATGGATGTCGCTGGAGGATGCGGAAATCTTCGTGCGCCATATCAAATATCGTACCGGCCGGTACCCAATCCTCTATGCCAATGAAGTGACTGCACAATATATCGCCGACAATCGGGACCGGTACCGGCTGCTGTCGCGGCTTCCGCTTTGGTACGCGCGCTACCGGCCGAATATCAGGAAGGCCTTTCCAAAGGGCCACTGGCAGCGCTACGCGTTGTGGCAGTTTTCCGCCTCGGCTAACTGCAACAAGCGCAGATGCCCTTATAGAATAGCCGGTGCCAAAAACGATATTGATGTCAATGTCGCGCCGATGGATGCCGAAACCCTGCGAAAATACTGGCCCTTTGGATCCCTGCTTGACCAGCGGCAAAAGCATCTGAGTGAAGTGCCGGTGCCGGTTTCACGCAAGCTCGGTCTGGCTGGTGCAGCAAAACTGACCATCGCCAAGGTCTCAACCGTCAAGGCAGTCACTCAACGCTATGGTTATGCTCTCAGACATTTGGTCGGTACTGCGGAATATATTGCGTTCCTGAAGGATGCTTCGCGCGCCTATCGCCAGGCCGGCGAGCTTTGGACTGCTGCAGAAATTGACAAATCAACGACCAGTTCGGTAGCGCTAAAAAAGAAACGCGAACGGCGCCTGCCGCGCATCCAACCAAAATCCCGGTAATCAATCGGCCTTCAGCCAAGCGGCATAAGCAGCAGATTCTGTTCGGGATTTAACCGAGTTCACGCTCGATTTCGCGCCAGCCTATGTCACGGCGGCAAAAACCTTCAGGCCAATCAATCCGGGCGACGGCATCATAGGCTGCCCGCTGCGCTTCACCGACACCCGAGCCCAGCGCTGTGACGTTGAGCACCCGTCCACCCGCCGCAACGATTGCGCCGTCCCTGGCTGCCGTTCCCGCATGGAAGATTTCCACGTTGTCTCCAGCATTGGCATCTTCCAGTCCATTGATAATGGTGCCCTTCTGCGGCGAACCGGGATAACCATTCGCGGCCATGACGACGGTCAGCGCTGGCTCAGCGCGCCAGTCGGCGTCGATCCCCGATAAATCTCCATCGGCAGCCGCCAACAATATCGGCAAAAGGTCGCTCTTCAGCCGCATCATCAGCACCTGGCACTCCGGGTCACCGAACCGAACGTTATATTCGATCAGCTTTGGCCCATCATCGGTCAACATCAGCCCTGCATAAAGAACACCCTGAAAAGGACTGCCGGCCTCTTTCATTCCCCTAAGCGTCGGCTCGATGATGTCCTTCATCGTGCGCGCCAGGGTTTCCCGGTCCATGATGCTGGCGGGCGAATAGGCGCCCATGCCGCCGGTGTTGGGCCCGGTATCACCCTCCCCGACCCGCTTGTGATCTTGCGCAGTGCCGAAGACGAGTGCCTTCGTTCCATCGCTGAGACAGAACAGACTGGCTTCTTCACCCTGGAGAAATTCTTCGACGACCACCTCCATTCCGGCTTCACCGAAACCGCCCTCGAAACAATCATCGATTGCATCGCAGGCTTCCCCGACAGTCGCCGCGACAGTCACGCCTTTGCCTGCGGCCAGGCCATCCGCCTTGATGACGATTGGCGCTCCCTGTGCCCGCACATATGCCTTTGCCTTGGGTGCATTGTTGAACCGTTGATAGGCACCCGTCGGGATGTTCATGCGGGTGCAAAGCTCCTTGGTAAATCCCTTGGAACCTTCCAACTGCGCTGCCGCCTTGGACGGACCGAAAACCCTCATGCCCGATTTGCGGAGTGAGTCCGCTATGCCGTCGACCAACGGTGCCTCAGGTCCGACGACGACCAAATCGATCGCGTGATCGGCGCAGAAGGCGATCACCGCATCGTGGTCGGATACGTCGATTGAAACGCATTCGCCAAGATCGGCAATTCCCGGATTGCCCGGCGCAGCATAAAGCTTGGTCATCAAATCCGACTGTGCCAGTTTCCAGGCAAGGGCATGTTCACGCCCACCCGATCCAATCAACAAGACATGCATCAGTTGCTCCACGAGATCTCGGATTGGTCAGGGCCTATGGCGCGAGCAATGGTCCGTCAAGCACCTGACGACCAACCTGCGATGAAGCGCCCTGTTGACGAAGGCTGCAGCGCCTGCGACAGCGATGCTGATGGATGAAGTTCAATCCAAACGCAGCCAAGGCAGAGTGGCCGACGCACCGACCGGCCATTGGGTCTATCGTGTTCTTCCTCGTGCGGCCTGGCCCTATGCACAACTGGCCCGCTGGGACCGGCCGATCGGTTTCTGGTTGCTGATGTGGCCTTGCTGGTGGTCGGCGGCGCTGGCCGCTTCGTCGCATGCTCAACCGGGAGCCCCGCTTCCGGATGTGCTGCCGTCACCGTGGCATCTGGCGCTGTTTCTCATCGGCGCGATTGTGATGCGGGGTGCGGGCTGCACCTACAATGACATTGTTGACCGGGATATTGACGACCAGGTCGAGCGGACGCGTTCACGGCCAATCCCGTCGGGGAAGGTGTCAACGAAGCAGGCCGCCATTTTCATGGTCGCCCAGGCGCTGACCGGATTGATAGTACTGCTGCAATTCACCGGTTTTGCTGTCCTCACCGGCATCGCTTCACTGGCAATCGTGGCGATTTATCCGTTCATGAAGCGATTCACCGATTGGCCGCAACTTGTTCTGGGATTTGCGTTTTCCTGGGGTGCGCTGATGGGATGGGCTGCTCATTTCGGCGAGCTTTCGATGGCGCCGCTTTACCTGTATGCCGGTTCGATATTGTGGGTGATTGGTTACGATACGATCTATGCGCATCAGGACAAGGAAGACGATGCGCTCGTCGGCGTTCGCTCCACGGCGCGGCTTTTCGGTGATCGCACCAAGGGATGGTTGATTGTTCTTTGGGGAGGCGCTTTGGCGTTCTTTGTCATCGCCTTTGCACTGGCGCATGTGCCGATGCCGGCGCTGGCTGGCCTTGTCGCGGCGGGTGCACATCTGGCCCGCCAGATACGTGTCCTCGACATCGACAATCCGGACCAATGCCTGCAGCTGTTCCGGTCCAACAACACAGTCGGCTTGCTTATTTTTCTGGGTCTTGTCGGAGGCGGGATGTGGGCTTGGGTATCGCCGAACTTCTGACTGAGGCATCGTCCGATCAGCGGCGGGCGATGATCTCCTCGCCATCGACCACCAGCCGCAGACCGAGGTTGCCAACCTTGCGGCGGGCCAGAAATCGCGGACGCCGATTTTTTGTGGATGACGAACGGCGGCGCTCCTGAACCGGCTCGGACTTAACCTGACCGATTGATTCTTCAAGGGTGCGGGCAACGCCGTCAGCCTCGATCAACAGCATTGGCAGTTGATAGGCATCAGCCCATGCGCGCCAGTCGGCAGCGATATCATCAAGATCCTCTGCAACGAGAAGCGGAACGGACAGCGCGGAATCGTCATGGAGAAGTTCCAGCGTTACGGTGACATCTCCGAATTCATCCTCGATCGCCCGCGCAGCGACACCGCGAAACATTTTTGCCGGAAGTACCATCGATACCGGCAAGCCCGATTGCGGTAAACTGCGGCGAATGACAACGCGGCTTTCATCAATGGTGAAGGTGACATCACCAACCTCATCACGAGCGGCATAGCATGCCACTTGCGGCAATCGAAACGGATCGAGCCGCATGTTGCGGCCTGCCCACACGGGCTTGAGCTGAGTGCTCATGACAAGCTTGCCTTCCTGCGTAATCCCGACCTGGTTTTCCAGGTTCCCAATGACCGGTTTCCGGCCTTGTTTGTGCAGGAGACACTAGCGCGGATGCCTTACCACCCGGCTTACAAGTTAAGTTAAGGATTTCCTGTTGCAACCCATGGTTATCAGATGATGACCGCAACCGCTCAAATCACCTTGTGCGGGTTCATGATCCCGGAAGGGTCGAGCGTCCGTTTGATGGCACGCATAAGATCAATGGCAACCGCCGGTTCGGTGGCCAGCAATTCGGACCGTTTCAACTGGCCGATCCCATGTTCGGCTGAGAATGAGCCGCCGAGCGACCGCACGACAGCGTGCACTGCGTCATTCATCTGGCGGTATTTGTCCGCAAACGCTTCGCTATTGCCGCCAACCGGCTGCGAAATATTGTAGTGCAGATTGCCGTCGCCCATGTGACCGAAACAAACGATACGCGCATTCGGCTCCACTTCGAGAACTTGCCGGTGGGCGATCTCGATGAATTCCGGCACTGCGCTGACCGGTACGGAGATATCGTGCTTGATTGAAAACCCTTCCGGTTTCTGGGCTTCCGACATGGTATCACGCAGCCGCCAGACCGCCTCGAACTGCGCAATGCTGGCGGTTATAGAAGCATCGGCGACGATGCCCTGTTCAAATGCGACCGTCAGAACTTCCTCGATGACCTCGCGGGCGTGTTCAGGAGACCTGCCGGAGGAAACTTCCATCATCACATACCAGGGATGACGGGAACCGAGTGGCCGCCTTAGTCCCGAAACATGTTTCAGAGCAAAGTCGACGATAATTTCACTGATCAATTCGAACGTGGTCAGCATCGGTCCTGCGCTGTCATTTGCCAGCGACAGCAATTGCAAGGCCTCAGCCGGGCCCTCCAATCCAACCCAGGCGATCTCCCTGCCCTTCGGTTTCGGGAACAGTTTCAAAACTGCCGCCGTAATGATGCCGAGCGTTCCTTCAGCACCGATGAACAGGTCTTTCAGATCGTAACCGGTATTGTCCTTTTTCAATTTGCGCAAATCATCGAAAATGCGCCCATCGGGCAGAACAACTTCCAATCCGAGGCAAAGTTCACGCGCATTGCCATAGGCCAGTACGCCGGTGCCGCCAGCGTTTGAAGACAGATTGCCGCCGATCTGGCAGGTTCCCTGGCTGCCGAGCGACAACGGAAACAGCCGATCCGCCTCATCGGCAGCGGTCTGGACTTCCTGCAGGACCGCACCGGCCTCCACGATCATGGTATTGGCGTTGGTATCAAGTTCGCGAACGCGATTAATGCGCTTGAGCGAAACGACAATTTGATCGCCACTGTCATCGGGGACGCCGGCCCCGACAAGTCCCGTGTTGCCGCCCTGCGGCACAACCGGTGTCGAGGTTTCGCTGGCCAGAGCCATGATGCGCGATACCTCTTCTACGGAACCCGGTAGTAAAACAAGCTGCGACCGGCCCGGAAACAGCCCTCGCCTTTCAGTGACATAAGGTTCGATCCCGGTCTGATCGATTATTGCGTTTCGCTCGCCGACTATGGCCGCGAACCGATTGATGCGCTCACGATCCAGGCTCACGTCTCCGGTACCCCGCGCGGTGCTGCTGCTCGCGAAAGGCGGTCATTGATCGCAGCGCCCAAACCCCGATCTGGAATCGGCTCGACAACGATGATCCTGGCGCCCAGCCGATCCAGTCTGTGAAGATGGGAGAACAGATTTGCCGCCGCTTCGAGCAAATTACCATCAGGACTGAGATTCATCACCGCTTTAGCCCGGTCCGCACCGGCTGCCCGTATCGCACCGAATGCAAGCAGCGCTTCACCGTCGTGGACTTCGACAGCGTTTAACCGCAAGCCAGCATCGGGCGCATAGTGGGATGCAAGCATGCCCGGCGCTTCGACAGCAGAGCCGGAGGACAGGCGCCGTACCGGTCTGCCTGTTGCCGCCTCGATGTCTTCGACAGAAACTCCACCCGGACGAAGCAGCGTGAGACTGTCTTCCTCGACCTTCATTATAGTTGATTCGACGCCGATGCGCGCCGGGCCGCCATCGACAATCAACGGTATCCGGTCTCCCAACCCGGCCTCGACATCGGCTGCCGTGGTGGCGCTCAGCTTGCCGGACGGATTGGCGCTCGGGGCTGCCAACGGCTTGCCTAATCTTGCCGCTATCAGCCTTGCAACACCGACTGGCATGCGCACCGCAATCGTTTTCAGGCCTGCCGTGACGAGGCCACTAATCTGCGATTTCTGTGCGGCCGGCAGAACCAGTGTCAGGGCTCCGGGCCAGAATTTGTCCGTCAGTTTTTCGGCCAGATCGTCGAAGACGGCGATCTGCCTTGCCATCGCCATGTCGGCAACATGGGCAATCAGCGGATTGAACCGGGGCCGGTCTTTGGCTTCGAATATTCTTGCGACCGCCTCGCCATTGGTTGCATCGGCTGCAAGGCCGTAAACCGTTTCCGTCGGAATGGCGACGAGATTGCCACCCTCGAGGAGTGTGACCGCCTCGTCTACCGCTTCGTCCGCCTGGATAATTCGAGCCAATGTTTATACCATCCTGCGCCAGTTTCCGAAGGTTTCCCTATCGCTCAACTCCTTGTCGGGCAAGGGATCGCCGGAATCGATAAAATTTAACGTATTTCTGAAATTCGATTTTCATGGCAATCGCCTATGGTCGACGCTTCCAAACTGGGGAGTGTCTGGAATGAAGACATCGATATTGTTTTTGACGGCAGCGTTTGCGCTTGCTCCGCTCACCAGCGTCGCGGGCGAAATCAAAGCCGAGTCAGATTCCATCTATTCGATCGACAGCCTGCCGGCTGAATCCTACACCTCGGCATCGATTACTGCATTCGGCGAGCCGCCGAAGAAGGAAAAAGAGGTCAAGCGGCGCTTTGAGGTCGGGTTCGTTCCGAAAATCCCGCCGGCGCCAAATGCTGAAACGGATGATGACGACAGGGCCGCGGCTACGAATACCGAAATGCCGGTTAATGCCGATATGGGCGAAGGTGTGGTGGAGCCTGAATTCAGCACGGATGAACTGAAGGGAACGAGCGACGGTGACAAGACCGCATCGATCGTTGTCGAAGGTGGCGAACACCAGATCGGCGCAGAAGGAACGGAACTGCGCAGCGAATAACAAAGGCGTCGGACAGAAGTCTGGCCAGGCGGGATCTCTCGATCCCGCCTTTTTCTCGTGCAGGTCTTGTGAGCGGTTGACCCCAATTGCTGAAGCAGTAGCCTGACTGCTTTGGAAACGGTGGTTCGTTCACATGGTGCTGGTCAAACTCCTGCATATTCTCGCACTCCTTCTGGGTATAGGCGTCAGCGTCGCCAATCTGCTGATTTCAGTGCTGGCAGAGAAGGGCGCATTTGCCGATGAACGGCCGCTGGCCATGAGACCGAAATTCTCACGTTTCGGACTGGCCGCCGTGGTGCTGATCTGGATCACCGGCGTCTGGCTTTACATGGACCGCTGGAACGGCGCCGAGCTCGGGCCGGTATTCACGCTGAAACTTGCTGCCGCCGCACTGCTGTTGCTGGCGATTGTCTCCATCAATGTGGCCGGCGGATGGTCGGCACGGACCAGCCGGCCGATGCCGGTCGCGATCCAGAAACTGGGGCCGCTGACCCTTGTCCTGACGTTGATTGCCGCTATCACCGCGGTCTGGGTATTCGACTGAGCGAAAAATGTCCTAGCCGGCGATCTTGGAGAAGTCCGCAACTTGTCCCGTGGCTGCGCGGATGCGGGCCAGCAACGCCAGGCGGTTGGCGCGCACCGTCTCGTCATCGACATTGACCATCACGTGATCGAAGAAGGCGTCAATCGGCTGACGCAGTTGCGCCATGAAACCCATCGCCTTCTCATAATCCTCGGCGGCGATGGCGTCTGCGGCAAATTTTTCCGCTTCCTCCAGACTGTCGAACAGCGCCCGCTCCTCGTCGGAGCCAAAGAGGGCGGGATCGACTGCCGAGGCGATTGTCGTGCCCTTCTTTTCCTCGGCAGCCAGGATGTTGGCGGCGCGTTTGGTGCCGGCGAGCAGGTTGGTGCCGTCATCGGTGGAAAGAAACGCGCCGAGCGCCTCGACCCTGCGGACAATGAGCAGGAGATCGTCCGATTCCGGCGTGATGACGGCATCGATCAGATCATGCCGCGCCCCGGAATCGCGCAGATAGACTTTCAGGCGGTCGTGGAAGAAGGAGAGGAGATCGCTTGAAACTGCGGTATCTCGCTTTTTCAACTTCTGAATTTCGGCAAACTGTTTTTCCAGGACATCATCATACCGCGAGTCTCCGCCAAGGCTGGCATCCAAATCTCCGGCTTCGTAACGCTCTGCGCTGAATTCAATTTCTACAATACTTTCGATTACACGGTCGTAACTGTCCGATGAGATCGGGATTACGCTAATTCTGACTTCGTTCTCAATGACAATCCGGATCACACCCAGCGCTGCGCGTCTGAGTGCATAGGGATCCTTGGAGCCGGTCGGTTTTTCGTCGATGGCCCAGAAGCCGACCAGCGTGTCGAGCTTGTCGGCCAGCGCTACGGCGACGGACACCGGATCGGCGGGCACGGCGTCTGACGGTCCCTGCGGCCGGTAGTGCTCCTCTAGTGCGGCGGCGACGGAGGCATGCTCGCCTTGCAGATCGGCATATTTGCGGCCCATCGCGCCCTGCAGATCAGGGAATTCGCCGACGACTTCTGTGGTCAGATCGGCCTTGGCCAGCACGGCGGCGCGGCCGGCCAGTTTTGGATCGGCGTTGACGACCGGCGCCAGTTCCTCGGCCAGTTGCGCAATGCGCTGCACCCGCTCGCCCTGCGTGCCGAGCTTGGCGTGAAAGGTGACACCCAGACGATCGAGCTTGGCCATGCGCTGGTCGAGCGGTTTTGCCAGATCAAGAGCGAATTTTTCTGCTGATGGTTTGAGCTCGTCCACATCAGGCATGTCGGCCTGATCGGTCTGCCAGAAATGCACGGCGTCGGCGAGGCGGGCCCGAACCACTTTGCCATTGCCGCGCGCCACCTCGGCACCGCCGTCTGTCGCCTCGATATTCGACACCAGGATGAACCGGTTGGTCAGCCCGTCCGACCCCTGTTTGCGGCAGACAAAGCATTTCTGGTTGGCCTTGATGGTCAGCCGGATGACTTCGGCCGGAATATCGAGAAACGCTTCCTCGAATTCACCCAGCAGCACCACCGGCCATTCAACGAGACCGGCGACTTCCTCTAGCAGCGCCTCATCCTCGATCAGTTCCAGTCCATTGGCGAAAGCGAGGTTCTTCGCGTCCGTGAGGATGGTTTCCTTGCGGCGCTCGGCATCGAGAACCACTTTCGCCCGCTCAAGGCTGGCTGCATAATCGTCAAAACGGCGCACAGTGATCGCATCAGGCGCATGGAACCGGTGACCGACGGTCTGATTGCCGGATCTGATGCCATCGACCTTAAAATCGACCACCACCGGTTCTTCCGTCTCAGGGCCGAAGGTGCACAGGATCGACTGCAAGGGCCGCACCCAGCGCAGCGAACCGGGCTTTGCCGATGCGGCTCCCCAGCGCATGGATTTTGGCCAGGCGAAGTTCCGGATGATGGCGGGCATGGCCTCAGCGATGATCTCCTCGGCCGCCCTGCCCGGCTTTTCGATCACCGCGACGTAGAAATCGCCTTTCTTCGGATCGGAACGAATTTCAGCCTCATCGGCTGACGCCAATCCCGCACTGCGGAGAAATCCTTCGAGTGCCCTTTCCGGCGCGTCGGTTCTCGGACCCTTGCGTTCCTCGCGTATATCCTTCGAACGGGCAGTCACGCCGCGAATGTCGAGCGTCAGGCGGCGCGGCGTCCAGTATTCCCGGGCCGCTTCGTAGGTCAGCCCGCCTTCGACAAGCGCGTCTGTGACAAGTTTTTTCAGATCGCCTGCAGCGCGGCGCTGCATGCGCGCAGGTATCTCCTCGGATCGAAGTTCCAGCAACAGGTCGGGCATGTGCGTTCGGCAAAATGAATAAGACTTGAGCGGGCCTTAGCAATTGCGGAACCCGATGTCATCCCGAAACCGGGCAATTGGCAAATTGCCTGAACGGTCGATGAACCAGTGGGCCACGCCGGGTTCAGCCATGCAGCGGCATGATGGCTTCAGAAACATTGACTGGGGACAGAACCATGGCCGCCGCAGAAATTTCAGCCGCTGATGAACCTTTTGGCGGCCGCGCGCGACAGATGGTCATGAAACGCTTCGCACTCATCATTCATCTGGCTGCACTCACCGTGCTTTTCACCACGCTGGCACAGCCCTGGGCTGCAGAAAAACCCGCCGGTGTGCGCCGCGCAATCGAAACGGTGGCGAAGCGGGAATCGGTCCGGCCGGCAATCAAACTCATCCTGCCGCACCAGTTGCAGGCCAATCCCGAATACTGAAACGCCAAAAAAACAGGGCGCCCGGAAGCGCCCCGCGTGTCGTCATCTCATCTGCGCGATCAGTTAGACGGCAGGATGACTTTGTCGATCACGTGAATAACACCATTGTCGGCGCGGATATCCGCGGCAACGACATTTGCGCCATCAACCGTGACGCCCGAACCCGACTTGGTGACAGCAATGGTGCGGTCGCCACCGGACTTGATCGTCTTGACGTGAATCTGGCGGCCCGGAAGCATGTTGGTCGTCAGCTCACGGCCAACGACATGATAGGTCAGGATAGCAACGAGCTGGTCTTTGTTCTCAGGCTTCAGCAGCGTTTCAACGGTGCCTTCAGGCAGCGCTGCAAAAGCTTCGTCGGTCGGCGCGAAAACAGTCAGGTTTTCACCGGTTGCCAGAGCATCGGCCAATCCGGCGGCCTGGGCAGCGGCGAGCAGGGTTCCGAACGTGCCGGCGCTTTTGGCGGTTTCAACGATATTGGCTGCGTTAGCGGAAGCGCCTGCGAACAGGGCGCACGAAAGGGTGGCTGCAAAAGCGAGTTTGCGCATGGTTTCCTCCAGGGAATATGTGGATCAAAGCACCGGGGTTGCTTTGATGTCGCCCGATGCGCCGATTGCAATTGCACAATCGATGGACAGAATTACGCGCCAACCTGCGGACGGATCAGCGAATTTTGAAATATTTTTTTTGGTCGGTTTTCAGTGATCCGATGACCGCACAAGCCCGTACACCGAAGTTAGGCTGCTACAGGGAATTATGGCTGCCGTCGCAGAATGGTTGACCATCGGTCTGCTTGCAGGCGCAGAAAAACTTTGCCCCCGATGCATCCGCAGTCCACTTCAATGGCGTAAAATCGGACCCCTTGTGGGAACCGTCGCAGAACGGCTGATTTGCCGACATTCCACAAGCGCACCAGAAGTAGCTCTTGCCTTCTTCTACCTCTATTTTCAGCGGTGCCGTCGCAGCTACCTGTCCCTTTGCCATCATTGTCTCCTGAGATTTCGATTCAGTTGGGCAGAGCTTACCGATTACTTCCAGGAATTGAAGCCGTTGCGGTGATTGACAGTCCGTTCAATAGTCAGGCTGCCTTTGGCGCATCCGATCCACCGGCTTCAGTCTGCAAAAAAGCTTCACCGCAAGCCTTGGCCAGCTCGCGGACGCGCAGGATATAGCTCTGGCGCTCGGTTACCGATATGACGCCCCGGGCATCGAGCAGATTGAACACATGCGAAGCCTTGATGCACTGATCATAGGCAGGCAGCACGCAGCGATGAACTGCGCCATCTTCCGTCGGCGCGCCTGATGACAGCAGCGCCCGGCACTCGCCCTCCGCATCCTCAAAATGTTTCAGCAGCATCCCGGTATCGGCCAATTCGAAATTGTGGCGGGAGTATTCCTGTTCGGCCTGCAGGAACACCTCACCATAAGTCACCTTCGAATTGCCTCCGCCGCCATTGAAGTTGAGATCGTAAACGTTGTCGATGCCCTGCACATACATGGCAAGCCGTTCCAGCCCGTAGGTGAGCTCGCCCGAAACAGGGGCGCATTCGATGCCGCATACCTGTTGGAAATAGGTGAACTGGGAAACCTCCATTCCGTCGCACCAGCACTCCCAGCCAAGACCCCAGGCACCCAGTGTCGGGCTTTCCCAGTCGTCCTCGACAAAGCGGATATCGTGCAGCAGCGGATCAATGCCGATCGCGTCGAGCGACCCCAGATAAAGCTCCTGCAGATCAGGCGGATTTGGCTTCAGGATCACCTGATACTGATAATAATGCTGCAGCCTGTTGGGGTTTTCTCCGTAGCGGCCATCCTTGGGACGGCGCGACGGCTGCACATAGGCAGCGTTCCATGGTTTCGGGCCAAGCGAGCGCAATGTGGTCGCCGGGTGAAAGGTGCCGGCGCCGACCTCCATATCGTATGGCTGCAGAACCACACAGCCCTGGCGTGCCCAATATTCGTTCAGCGCAAATATCAGGCCCTGAAATGACTGTTTCGGGTCGAGATGCGGCGGTCGATCATCAGGCACGAATGGTTTCCATCTTGCAGCAATAAAAACGTAGCGCCGAGTGCCACGCCAAACCGGTCCGGTCAAGGTGCTGACATATTTGCGGGATCGTGAAATTTGCGGAGAACCGGAACCAGTGCGGGCCGGGGTGCGGCGTGGCCCTTGGCGGTTCCGGTTCTCTCGCGCTTTCTTCCCGGTCTTTGAGAGGGGCGGGGAACCCGGGAAGACACCGTCGGGCTGCTGAGTTCGGGGAGGGGAAGCCTGACGGGATTTGTTGTCCGCGACACTAGTGCGTCAATGTGCGGACCGATGTGACTGCCGTCACAACAGTTGTAATTGCTTGCTCATTGCTCCGGGTGGGGAAAACAGATCGCTGCGCAATTCCATTTTCTGCACATTCAACCCAAGGCGCTTGGCAGCGATTTCAAAGCGGCGCCCAATCTGCCATGCATAGGGACCGGAACCGCGCAACCGCCTGCCCCATTCGGAATCGTAATCCTTGCCGCCGCGCATGGACCGGACCAGTGACAGAACATGCCGATAGCGGTCCGGATAGTGGCGCAGCAGCCATTCCTTGAATACCGGGCTGACCTCCAGCGGCAGACGCAGCAATATATAGCCGGCCTCGCAGGCGCCCGCCGCCTTGGCCGAGTCCAGAATGCGTTCCAGTTCGGAATCATTGAGGCCCGGGACCAATGGCGCAGCCATGACCGAAACCGGTATTCCGGCCTCGCTCAACTGCTTCATCGCTTCCAGCCTTTTTGACGGCGTAGCCGCCCGAGGTTCCATGGTTCGTGACAATTTGCGATCAAGCGTCGTTACAGACAAAGCCACCTTGGCCAGGCCCCGTTCGGACATGCGCGACAGGATATCGATGTCGCGGGTGACCAGAGCGGATTTGGTGACAATGGCAACCGGATGATTATGCGCGTCGAGAACCTCGAGGATATCGCGCATGATGCGCCATTTTTTCTCGACCGGCTGGTAGGGGTCGGTATTCGTGCCGATGGCAATCGTCGCCGGTTTGTAATCCTTTCGCGCCAGTTCACGCTCCAGCAATCTGGCCGCATCCGGCTTGGCAAAGAGTTTTGATTCAAAATCCAGCCCCGCAGACAAACCCATGAATGCGTGTGTCGGACGCGCAAAACAGTAGACGCATCCATGCTCGCAACCGCGATAGGGATTGATCGACCGGTCGAAGGAAATATCCGGAGATGTATTACGGGTGATGATCGTGCGCGGGCGTTCGACCTGAACTTCCGTCTTGAATGGCGGAAGATCTTCCAGTGACTGCCAGCCGTCGTCGAACACATGGCGGGTACGTGGTTCGAACCTGCCGGACGGATTGATGGCCGACGCCCTGCCCCGCCGCCTCTCACCACCGACACGCAACCCGCTGGCATCGACCAATTTGTTGGCAGCTTGACCCCGCCGCATTCCAACGCTGCGGGCAACTTCGCCGTGGAATGCTTCCTGGTCCGCTCGATCGATGGCTTCCATGCTTCTGCTCCTGTGAGGGCCGCGCCTGCGGTCTCAAATTCAATGAATCTATTCCTATCCCACAAATGAGAACAAAGCAAGAACTTTTTATGCGAACGAGTCTTGACTTCCACCCCGAAAGCCAAGCATGCCTTCCCGAGTACACAACCTACCGATTTGAATTTACTCGCCTATTTTCCGCTACGGCGCAGATGCTCATCAAGCCGCGGCATGATCTCGACGAAATTGCATGGCATGTGCCGGTAATCCAGCTGCGCCTCCAAGATTCCGTCCCAGGCATCCTTGCAGGCACCGGGCGAACCGGGCAGAACGAAAACATAGGTCGCGTTGATAACACCACCTGTTGCGCGCGACTGAACGGTCGAGGTACCGATTTTCTCGTATGAAATGCGGTGGAAAACGGCGGAAAAGCCCTCCATTGTCTTTTCGAACAGCGGTTCGACCGCTTCCGGGGTGACATCGCGGCCGGTAAATCCTGTTCCGCCTGTGGTGATGATCACGTCTATCGAATCGTCTTTCGACCAGTTGATAATGGTGTAGCGAATCGCCTCCACATCATCAGGAACGACATTTCTTTTTGCCAAGCGGTGACCCGCAGATTCGATTCGCTGCGCCAGCGTATTGCCGGACTTGTCATCATCAAGCGAGCGGGTGTCGGACACGGTCAATACGGCTATGCCAACCGGGATGAATTCGCGTTCTTTGGGTCCGCCATGCGCCATAGCCTTACTATCTCCGTTCTGCCGCGACTATCGTGAAGCCCCGGTTTCGACTGCCTTTACAAACCATTGCGGATAATCGCTGGCAATTATCCTTTCGGCCGCCAATGCCTCATCCATGCTCCTAAAAATACCAAAACAGGTGGCTCCCGAGCCGGTCATGCGGGCCGATACCGCACCCGAGCCCTCAAGGGCGTGAAGGGATTCGGCTATTTCAGGCACAAGGGATCCTGCCGGCGGCTGAAGATCGTTGCGAGTCGAACTGAGCCAGTCAATCAGCGAGGTAACCGTCAGGTCACACGGCAAAGCCGGCAGCGGCGGGTTCTGTTTGCTTTTCAGCCCGGCGAAGATATCGCCTGTCGGGACCGGAACACCGGGATTGACCAGAACCATCGCCAGTGAGGGAAAATCGGCAATTGTTTCGATCGCCTCGCCGACACCACGCGCAATGAGTGGAACCGCATGGACGCACATCGGGATGTCTGCGCCAATCGGCAGACCGGTTTTGGCCAGAGTTCCATTGTCCAACTCCAACTGCCAGTGCCTGGAAAGCAGAATCAGTGCGGCAGCCGCGTCGCTTGACCCACCGCCCAATCCGGCCGCGACCGGCACGTTCTTTTCCAGCCGGATTGCCACCGGACCGGCTGCTTCTTCGGCAAAACTGGTGCGAAGTGCGTCGCGGGCTGCCATGACCAGATTGTGTCCGCTTGCCGGAACGGCGTTGGCAAAAGGCCCGCAAATCTCGAATTCATCGCGCGCAGAATCCGAGACAACAAGCCGGTCGCCGTCTTCGGCAAAAACGCAAAGGGTTTCAATCAGATGATAACCGTCCGTCCTTTGCCCGACGACATGCAGCGCCAGATTGATTTTTGCTGGAGCAAGGATTTGTGTTGACGGTTCGAGGTTCGGCAAACCTCAATCCTTTTGCACGCGATATTCGCCGGTCTCGGGATCCTGGACCAATGTGCCGTGGGCGCGATTTGCTGCCTCTTCCTCGGCGCGCCGGACGCGCTTGTGGACACGTTCGGCTTCACGCAGGAAGGCCTTGTAGCCAAGCCAGCCGACGACGGCTGCGGCAGCAAAGACAAGAAATTGCGGCATCGACTTTCCCTGCGTTTCAAATTCGCTGGGCGTTTTGCGGTTTCCTTGAACCGGAACAACGCCTTTATCCAACTGGTATCATTGAAGCATTTTTCGCTCGTTTTGATTCCGCTTGAGCCAAAATTGCCCCAGTTCGCACCCGCAATTGTAGCCGAGGTCAATTCCGGCGGCTACCCGCTACAAACCGAAGCGGCCCCAAAGCGCACGTTCTTCGGCGGCTTCAGCCAGGCCGGCGGCACCGTTTGCGGCAATCTCCGATGCCGAAGTTCCAAAAACCCCAAGGCGCCGACCGAACAAGCCTCGCGGTTGTGTAATCAGGCGCATTTGTGTTTTCGGCCCGAAGCGCGTTTTCAATACCGAGCGCATGTCGCCGATTTCGTCAACCAAACCAAGCTCCTTGGCTTTGTCCCCGGCCCAGAATGCACCGGTGAACAGATCGGGATCATCGGCAAGCTTGTCGCCGCGGCGGTTCTTAACCAAATTGATGAAGACGTCGTGGATTTGCAGCTGAATTGCTTTCAGCTTTTCGATGTCCGCTTTCTTCTCGGGCTGGAACGGGTCAAGCGTGACCTTGTTCTTGCCGGCGGTGTGAACCCGGCGTTCCACACCGATCTTCTTGATCATCTCCTGAAAACCGAAGGAAGCGGAAACCACACCGATCGAGCCGATGATCGAGGAAGGATCGGCGAAGATTTCATCACCCGCCACAGCAATCATGTAGCCGCCAGAAGCGGCGACGTCCTCGACAAATACCAAGACTTTCTTGTCTTTCTCTTCTGCCAGGGAACGAATTCGCTGAAATATCAGGCGCGACTGGACAGCCGATCCGCCCGGCGAATTGACAGCAATTGCCACTGCTGGAGCCTGCCTGTCGGCAAAGGCCTTTTCAAGTTGCGCCGCAACGCCTGCAATCGAAAGCGTCGGCCGGAACTGACCTCCCGATGCCATGATTGCACCCTGCAGTCGGACCACGGGTATGGTAACCGCATCCGAACGCATCGATTTCGGAAGCAATCGGTTCAACAATCTCTTCAACAGCAGATCTCCCGGACGTTTCGCTACATGTAGGTAACGCAAGTTTTCACGCAATAACCTTCGATGCGATTGTCTTCAATCGCCAAACAGCGCTGCGCGCCCGTTGCACAGAGCGTCGGCAAGATCCGAGAAACCTGTTTTTCCGGGCTCGTGAAGAATCAAGGGCGGACAAAGCGCCACGCCCGCCCGGGAGCCATGATCCCCGCGAACCACAATGCGAATCGCGGCCTTGCCGGCATCGGGGTGGACCGGCTTGATCCGCAGGCCACCAAAACGGCTTTCGCAAGCGGCAAGGATCGCAGCAAGCGACGATGACCGCGCGATCAGCGAAAATTGCCCGCCGGGCCGCAAAATGGCGGCGGTGGTCCTGAGCCAGGCTTCGAACATGCCATCAGCCATCACGTGGGCGGTTCGTTTGAGCGGGTCAGGTGTCTGGCGGTTCGTACCATCATTGAACGGCGGATTCATGATCACGTAGTCGAATGACCGGTCAGCGAGCCCGGCTGCAATGCGCTCATGCCCGGACAGTTCAACGTTGGCCTGCAACACCGACAAGCGATCGCGCAAATGAGCATTGCCCTCCAGATCCACGCTCTGGCGGGCGCATTTGGCCATTTGCGGATCGCGTTCGACAAGAACCGCCTTTGCCAAAGGACACCGCGAAACCACAGCGAATCCCGCCGCACCTGCGCCGGCGCCCAAATCAGCGACCGTTCCAGCAAAGCCGTCCGGAACGCTTGCCGCGAGCACCATGGCGTCCATTCCCGACCGATGCCCCCTGCCCGCGGGCTGGATGAGCTGGAACTTTCCACGATGAAACGTGTCGATCGTCGTCGCCATGTCCGTTGATTGGCTCATGTTGGCGGCATCGCCAATTCTATTCGCCGCGCAATTCGTGGGCGATCCCCGCGTCTTTCAGTAAACGCCTGGCAGCCGGTTCGTCCTCTTCGACCACAAGAACCCGGCGGGCCAGAATACCGATTGAACCTTCGGCGATGCTCATATTCTGGTCGGCGACGAAATAGCTGATACCGGCATCGCGCATCAGCGCCTCGATGAAGGAAATCAAAACTGCGTCATTGGTGCGGACAAGTTCGATCATGGCCCTAAATACCTTGTGAAGGTGCAAAGTAAACGGTGTGTCGCTTGTTGAAGCGCAAATCTGTGATCAATTCGGTGCAATCCGCGCCAATTCGCCGCTTGCGAAAAGACTGGCTGTCACCATAAGGTCATCTGGTTGTCCGCGGACGACTGGCGGATCACGGGGGTGAAATCCCTTTCAACATGGGAGTGTGGACAAAGTGGGTGTTGTCGTTTCACTGGCGGACAGCGAGCGCAGTGGCGCCTCAATCAAGCCGCTGATCGATCTGGCGGCTGCCGACATGTCGCGGGTCAACGAATTGATCCTTTCAAAGGCTGGATCACATGTCGACCTAATCCCGGAAATTGCAAATCACCTGATTTCTTCGGGCGGCAAGCGATTGCGCCCGATGATCACGCTCGCCGCCGCTCAGATGTTTGGGTATGAGGGCGACGGGCACATAAAACTCGCGACCAGTGTCGAATTCATGCACACCGCCACCTTGTTGCACGACGACGTGGTCGACGAGAGCGGTATGCGCCGCGGCAAGCAGACAGCGCGCATGATATGGGGCAACCAGGCAAGTGTGCTGGTGGGCGACTACTTGCTGGGACAAGCGTTTCGCATGATGGTTGAAGTAGGATCGCTGGAAGCGCTGGCGATATTGTCCACTGCTGCCTCGATCATTGCCGAAGGCGAAGTGATGCAGCTTGCAGCCGCGAAAAATCTGGAAACGACGGAAGATGAATATCTGGCAGTGATTGGCGCCAAGACCGCTGCACTGTTTTCGGCGGCAGCCGAAGTCGGACCAGTGATCGCCAACGCCTCTAAAACCGATCGGGCTGCACTTCGGTCCTTCGGGACCAATCTCGGTCTGGCGTTCCAGCTGATCGACGATGCGCTCGATTATGGCGGGAACGCCGGCGATCTGGGAAAGAATGTCGGCGATGATTTTCGCGAGGGAAAGGTCACCCTTCCGGTCGTTTTGAGTTACCGGCGCGGTACTGATGAGGACAGGGAGTTCTGGAAGAAGGCCATCGAGACGGGTGCGTCCGACGATGAAGCGCTTGGCAAAGCCATCGGCCTGATGACCAAGACCGGCGCTATCCGCGACACGGTTGGCCGGGCAAGGCATTTTGGCGAAATCGCCCGCGATGCATTGGCACCGCTTGGTGATTCGGCCCAGAAACGGGCGCTGCTCGAGTTGATTGAGTTTTGCATCAGCCGGGCGGTGTGAGAGCAGTACGCTTCATTAACACCCACTCGCTATTGTGAATTCGTGCGTCATTGAACCCTGACCGCAAAAAGGCCATTCTTGTCAGATTGAAGACACAGAAAATAATCCGTGGGCACGGGAAGGATCGAATGCAGAGACTTCGAACGCTGTTATTGAGCGCGGTTTTCGCGAGCACACTTCCGCTTTCATGGGGCGCTGCTCAGGCGAACAACGATGATTTGTCGGATGTCTCGATTCGCTCATTCTCCGGCGCTTTTTTGGCGGCGCGCACTGCCGAGATCGATGCCGATCTGGACGCAACCGTCAAATTTTACCGCAAGGCGCTCGTCTTCGATCCCGGTAGCGAGCAATTGCAGCGCAGTCTCATGCTGGCGCTTATTTCAAACGAAATGTTCGACGACGCGCTGCCTTTCGCTGAGAAGCTCAAGTCAATTCCCGAGATTGAACGTTTCTCGAGATTGGCATTAGCCGTTGATTCTTTTAGGAAAAAAGAGTTCGCGGATGCTGAATACTGGCTTCAACTGGCATTGGAGTCCGATCTTGACCGGTTGATCACCGGCATTATGAGCGCCTGGGCCAAACAGGGTCAGGGCGCGACCGAAGATGCCTTTGCCCACCTGAAGAAGCTTGAAGGCCCGGAATGGTTTGATCTTTTCAAGGATTATCACCGCGCGCTCATCGCTGAACAAGCGGGCATGACAGAACTTGCAAAGAAATCCTTTGATGCGACCGTAGCGAACACCAGCGGTGGCCGTTCTGCACCCAATACTTATTGGCGCGCAGTGACGGCACAGGCATTGCTGCTTGCACAGCTCGGTGAAATGGAGAAAGCAAGCGAAGCGATCAAGGCGGGCGAATCATTCGCACCAAGCCGTCAGGCCCTCAAGGCAATCAGAAACGCAATTGAGGCCGGAAGGGATTCAAAGCCCCTTATTACCGATGCAGGAGATGGCGCAGCGGAAATTCTCCTTAACATCGGCGCAGCACTGAACCGTGGTGGAGGCGAAGCCTTCGTACGGCTCTATTTGCAGTATGCGCGCGCTTTGCGGCCACAAAGTGCTGCCGTGTTGATTCAATTGGGGCAACTTGCCGAGCAGCAGGGGCGTTCACAGGAGGCCATCAGCTTTTACAAACGGGTTCCGGACGATTCTCCGATGAAACGGCTGGCAGAGATGCAACTCGGGCTCAATCTCGCCGATGTCGACCGGCATGACGAAGCGGTCGAGCATCTCAATGCTCTTCTCGATGCCGATCCAGAAGAGATGCGAACCTATTTGGCGCTGGGTGGCGTGCATGGATCCCGCAAGGATTATGCTGCAGCCGCAGAAATTTACGACCGGGCAGTGGAAGTAATTGGCACCCCGTCGCGCGAGCACTGGAACATATTTTACCAGCGGGGAATTGCCTACGAACGCCAGAAGAAGTGGGAGCAGGCCGAGCCAAATTTCCTCAAAGCGCTGGAACTGCGCCCTGATCAACCACAGGTGCTGAATTATCTCGGCTACTCATGGGTCGACATGAACATGAACCTGGAAAAGGGCCTGGACATGATCGCACGTGCTGTCGCGCTCAGGCCGAATGACGGATATATCGTCGACTCGCTCGGCTGGGCCTACTACCGGTTGGAGCGGTTCGATGACGCGGTTCGCGAACTGGAAAAGGCTGTTTCGCTGAAGCCCGATGATCCAATCCTCAACGACCATCTTGGCGACGCCTATTGGCGTGCCGGCAAGAAACTGCAGGCGGTGTTCCAGTGGAACCACGCCCGGGACATGAACCCCGAACTGGACGTGCTGGCGTCGGTTGAGCAGAAGTTGGCAGAAGGTCTTCCACCGCTCGAACCGAAAGAGAAAGTCGCCATGGCACCCCGGGTGGTTCTGGATGACAGTTCGGGCAATGAAAAAACAGATTCCCGCCCTGCGGTTTACAAGGTCAAGCCCGGACAGTCGCTGTGGGACATTGCCGTGGAAGAGCTCGGCGACGGCCAGCGTTATCTTGATATTCTGAAACTCAATCCGGCTCTTGCCAACGATCCCAACCGTATCTTCCCCGGCCAGGAACTGCGCCTGCCCGCGGCTCCTTGAACGCGGCAGACCGGATTTATTCCAGGGTAATTTACGCTCAAGCGGAATCAGAAGAGAATAAAATGCTTCAATGATTCCAATCGGGTAAAGGCGTTGTTGCGGTTCAAATAACCGCAAAACACCCTAGTCGACCGAGAATCCGTATTTCGGTTTGACCGGACACTGTTCAACTTTGCCGAAGTGGACAAGGGAACATTTCAGACGCAATTCGCGTACGTCACGCACCCATGGATTCTGCTTCTGGCACAAGCATTTGGAATCCGGCAATCTCAGCGTTGTACACCCCGGATCGAAGCACAAATAGCCGGTGACATCATCGCGGACATTGGAATTACGATCCGGCCAGCTTTGTGCGAGTGAACCGGAAGCAACCAGTGAGCCCGCCGCAACGCCGATTGTTATGAGAAAAATGTTTCGGATTGTGCGTGTTGACATAATCGCGGCTACCTTGGCTGTTGCGAATCTGTTTTGAATGTAGATCAATTTTTTCGGTGGGCAAGGCACTTGAGAAACGTGCGCAGGTTCGACCAGCCGGCAAGATTGTGGGATTTATTTCAAACAGTGATTGGGGCAACGACGCATGCCAGAAAATGGAACAGGCCCGGACTTTGTATTCGAACTCGGATGCATCAGGTCTGAGGACTGGCCATGTGCCGGTGTCGACGAGGCCGGGCGCGGACCCCTTGCCGGTCCGGTGGTAGCAGCGGCGGTGATCCTTGATCCCGACAACATTCCTGATGGGCTGGACGATTCAAAACGGTTGAAACCATCGCGCAGATCGGCCCTCTTTGACATCCTGCTGGATACTGCGTTGGCAGTCTCTGTCAGCTCGGTTTGTGCACAGTCGATTGATCTAAGCGACATTCGCAAAGCCTCTCTGGCGGCTATGAAACGGGCAGTGAAAGGCCTGGAAATTGCGCCAAGATTTGCGCTTGTCGACGGGCGAGATATTCCTCCCGGTTTGCCATGCCCGGCGCGTGCACTGATCAAGGGAGACAGCCGGTCGCAGTCCATCGCAGCGGCTTCAATTGTTGCAAAGGTCACCCGCGACCGAATGATGGGCCGCGCGGATGCAGTCTATCCGGAATTCGGACTGCAGAACAATGCAGGTTACGGAACGGCCGCACACCGCGAAGCAATCGAGCAATTCGGCGGCGTTGAGCGATTTCACCGGTTCAGCTTTTCACCCTTCAGGCAGGGGAAGCTGGATCTTTGATCGGCAAATCGATGCAGTAAAGAAAACGCCGCCGGAGCGGGGTTCCGGCGGCGTTTTTCAATCCCATGAGATCGCGTCAATTCAGCCGCGACTTTACCTCTGCCAGAGATGACTTGAACAGGGACGCCGTTGTTTTGGTGTCCATTTTTTCTTCCAGCAATTTTCCCGCCGCAGCAACGGCGATTTCGACCGCATTGGAACGGACTTCGTTGACGGCTTCGCGTTCAGCTTGCGCAATCTTCTGCTCAGCAAGCGACGTGCGGCGGGCGACATAGTCTTCCGTCTTCTGCTTGGCGTCGGCGACGATTGCATCTGCCTCATGCTTGGCAGCCGCAACCATCTCGCTTGCTTCCTTTTCCGCTTCCTTGCGCTTGCGCTGATATTCGGCCAGCAATTGCTGGGCTTCCTCACGCAGCTTTCTGGCTTCCTCGAGCTCGTTGCGGATCTTGTCAGCCCGGTCGTCAAGCGACTTGCCCACCATCCCCGGCACTTTGACGTACAAAATGATGCCAAGGAATATGATCAGCGCCACTAGCGTCCAAACGCTAGCCATGGATGTTGCGTCCATAATCCGCTCCTATCCCTGTACCGCCTTGATGGCGCTGGCTGCTTGCGCCTTGGTTACCTTGCCGCCCACGAGATTTTCGACAATCGAGGCGGCGGTTTCTTCCGCAATCGAGCCTACTTCCTTCATCGCACCGGCCTTGATCGAAGCGATACGCGCTTCGGCCTCTGCAAGCTTCTCGTCCAGATCTGCCTCTACATTGCGACGCTCGGCATCGGCTTCAGCCTTGGCGGAATCGCGTGCTTCCTGGCCAATTTGACCCGCTTTGGTTCGCCCCTCTGCAAGCTCCTGCTCATAGGCGGCAATTGCTTCGTCGGCTTCTTCCTTCATGCGGGCAGCCTGATCGAGATCCTGCGCAATCCGGTCACTGCGGTGCTCCAGAATGTCGGACAGCCGTGGCAGAGCCACTTTCTTCAGGAAGAGATAGAACAGACCAAATGTAATCGCCAGCCACAGGACTTGCGAAGGAAAGGTGGCTGAATCGAAAGGCGGAAACGTTGCCGAATGGTCGCCCTCATGGACAACACCGGTTTCGGTGTTTGTTTCCCCTTCTGACGCCGCATATGCGGATACGACAAACATGGCTTTATCCTGTTACCATGGCGCCGACCGCAAACGCGATCGGCCCAATAATTTCGCGATCCTGGATATCAGACAGCGAATAGCAGCAGGAGCGCGATAAGCAGCGCGAAAATGCCAAGCGCTTCGGTCACGGCGAAGCCGAAGATGAGGCGGCCGAACTGTCCGTCCGCTGCCGACGGGTTGCGCAGTGCACCCTGCAAGAACTGGCCGAACAGGTTACCCACACCGATGCCAGCTGCGCCGGTGCCGATGGCTGCAATGCCTGCGCCGATCAATTTTGCTGCTTCAGGTTCCATTTTAGTGCTCCTTGTTGGAATAAGTTGAAAACTCGTTGAATTGGGTCAGGCGCAAGCGCCGTTGATTCTTGTCAGTGGCCACCAGGGTGGATTGCATCGTTGATATACATGCATGTCAGCATGGCGAACACGTAGGCCTGCAGGAAAGCGACAAGAAACTCCAGCGCCGTCAGGCCGACAGCCATCGCCAATGGCAAAATCGAGCCGACAATGCCCACAAAACCGTAGGCGCTGAGCGAAACGACAAATCCGGCAAACACCTTCAGCGTAATGTGTCCGGCCAGCATGTTGGCGAACAGACGCACCGAATGACTGATCGGCCGGGCCAGAAACGAGATGATCTCGATCGCAACGACCAGCGGCATGATTGCCATCGGCACGCCGGATGGCACGAACAATTTCAGAAAGCCAAAACCGTTCTTCGTGAAGCCATAAATCAAGACGGTCGCAAACACCATCAAGGCAAGCATCACCGTGACGATCAGGTGGCTTGTCACCGTGAAGAAATAGGGAAACATGCCGAGAAGATTGGCGACCAGGATGAACGTGAAGAGGGCAAACACGAAGGGAAAGAACTTCATGCCGGCGGAACCGGCTGAATCGCGCAGCATTCCGGCGACAAACTCATAGAGAATTTCGGAAACCGACTGCGCCCTGCCGGGAACCAGGCCGCGGCTCGAGGTCGTCAGGTAAAGAAACGCCGAGGTCAACACAACCGTGACAACCATGAACAGTGACGAGTTGGTGAACGAAAAATCGTAACCGCCAATTTCGATCGGGATCAGCTGGTTGATGTGGAACTGGTGAATCGGATCGACCTTGTCAGGAGAAGCCAATTTCAAACCCCGTGTTTGTTCGCCAATGATCTGGCGTTCATTTGTCTTCAGGCGTTTCCGCCCCGTCTCTCCGCGTGTGCTGTTCAGCCACAAGCCCGGCCGAACGCAACACATTGAGTATGCCTGCGCAAAACCCGAGGAGAAGAAATACGATCATCCCCCAAGGTGTTGTGCCAGCGAGCTTGTCGATCAGCCATCCGATCGCCGCACCCACCAAAATGCCTCCAATGAACTCGGTCGACAGTCTCATCGCCATGGCAAAACCGGCGGGACTGCTGGCAGAAGCCTTGCCGGCCTTGGCCTCCTTCGGGCTTCTTTCGGCCAGAGCGGCGTCGAGTTGCCTGCGGCGGCGTTCAAGTTCATCGTCGTTGAAAGCTGGCTTGTCCGTGTCCGATTGGCCGGTTTTTCCGGCGTCGTCCGGTCCATTTGTTCCGGCCACCGCAACCCTCCAACCCGGTCAATCCGGTTGCCCGGCAGCCCGCTTCAAAGTCGCGCGCACCATAGTTATGCACCCCTGTCCAGTCAAGCCGGTAGTGCAGTGCACAACAGCAGTGATTTCTTGTATTTTTTCAGTTACTTACGGAAGTGCGACAATGCGCCTATAATGATTCTCGAAGTGGCTCCGGTGAATCGGCACTTGCAAAGCTGATATCAACTCCATCCACCGCCGTAAGTGCGATAGAAAATGTGGCGGCCAATTTTCTTCATCCGCTTCATCGTCCGTGCCCAACGGGGATTGACGTATGTAGCGTGGTAGTGGGTCGATGAGCCGATCTCGGGGAACCAGATTACGCCGGCTGTGACAGCCTGGGCCACCTCTTCGGCCATATCCCAGTAAGCGGGGCTGGCGATACGGTCACGAATGCCGTCACATGCAAAGGAGAATTGGCAACGGTTACGCCAGGATTTGTTCTGGTAGACAACACCGCACACGGTGTTGGGATATTTCGGATTTCTGACCCGATTCAAAATGACCTGGGCCACCGCAGCCTGGCCTGCAACGGGTTCGCCGCGGGCCTCGAAATAGATCCCGGCTGCCAGGCAACGCTGTTCCTTCTTCGAAAACACCTTGGCCGGCAGCGGCTCGCGAACCCAGGCGTGATCGCCCTTCAGCGACGGCGGGATGAAACGGCCACGTTTTTGCTCCTTTTCATCGCGCAACAGGCTGGCAAAAGGTGACGCCTTGGCGTAGTCCGGTTTGGGTGGCGCGTAGGCAGTCGCCAAAATGTCCGGCGTCGTGTTGGTTACCAGACCTGCAAGCATGCGGCTAACCCCGAGCACCGGCTTCTCCTTGCGCGGCAGATGAAATGCGGTGGCGATCTTAATCTCACTGCCTTCGATGTCGGGTTTGACAAAGGCCATTGCGAAACGGTCCGTCTTTTCAGGCCTGAGCAGTGATGAAGAGCGTTTCAAAACCGAGCCGGCGTTGAATTCCTTTGGGGGAGCAACCGGAGCGACTTTGATCAACCGGTCACGTTTTTCAGACCGGTTGATGCGCATCTCGTCCGGCGTTTCATTGGCAACCGATGCCTCCGGTTCCAGTACCACTTTGCCAATACCCGGCGCGTCAACACCGCTGCCAGAGATCGAGCCGGTGACCATGTCGCCGTCGGCAAATTTCATCTCCGCCTTGTGGACCGAACCGGCGCCGGATGTTTCGATGTAATTGTGCCATCGGGATTTACCGCCCTCGGCGCCCGAAACGAGGCTTGCCATATCCTGAAATGCAATTGCCGAAGGGAACGCGATCCACGCGGCAACACCGATGACAAAAGGGGCAAGGAGGGAACGATTGATGACGCCGCTGGGGCGCTTACTGAAAAAACGCACGAAACACACTCCGAAACGCGTTACTTTGTACTCAGACCGGAGCGATAGTGCCTTGTTAACCTTGATCAGCGGTTAACAGACAAGCGAAAATTTGCCGAAATGGCTAACGTTTTCTTGCCTTGCTTGCGTATGGATTCTTGCCCGCCCTGAACACCAGTCTGATCGGCACACCGGGCATGTCGAAATCCTGGCGAAGGCCGTTGATCAGGTAGCGTTCATAGGAACGCGGTACAGCGTCGGGTCTGGTGCACGACGCAACAAAACCGGGTGGCCTCGATTTGATCTGAGTGAGATATTTGATCCGCAGCCGCCTGCCGGCGACGGCTGGCGGCGGATGCTGGGCCAGGGCCCGTTCCAGCCAACGATTGAGCTTGCCGGTCGGCACGCGCCGGTTCCAGACTTCATGGGTTCGTGCAACAGCTTCCAGAAGGCGGTCCAGCCCCTTGCCGGTTTCAGCCGATACCGGGACCGCCTGCAGCCCCCGGACCTGTGGAAGAAGACGTTCGGTCTGTTCGCGCAATTGCGCTAGCGTCTCCTGCCGGTCCTCGATCAAATCCCACTTGTTGAAGGCAATCACCGGCGCCCTGCCCTCACGGATGATCAAATCGGCGATCTGAAGGTCCTGTTTTTCGAAGGGAATTGTTGCATCGAGCACGATGATCACCACTTCGGCGAAACGGATGGCCCGCAATCCGTCAGCAACAGAGAGTTTTTCGAGTTTCTCGTGAACCTTGGCCTTGCGGCGCATGCCAGCCGTGTCGAAAAGCTTGATTTCCCGGCCGCGCCAGGTCCAGTCGACAGAAATGGAATCGCGTGTAATGCCGGCTTCCGGCCCAGTCAGAAGACGATCTTCACCGATAAGCGAGTTAATGAGCGTGGATTTTCCCGCATTGGGCCTTCCAACCACTGCAATACGCAACGGCTTGGTCGCGTCGTATGCCGGAATATCTTCTGCGTCCGGATCATCGATGTCATCGCCAACAAAAGAGACGATCCGGTCATCCGGTTCGAGTTCATCTGCCGCCAGTGCCCTTTCCTCACCGATCGCCTCGATCATGGCCTCGCGCAAATCGGGCAGTCCCTGTCCGTGCTCGGCAGAGACCGGCACCGGTTCACCGAGCCCCAGCTCCCAGGCATCGATCAACCCGCTTTCCGATCCCCTCGCCTCGGCCTTGTTGGCGAGCACAACGATCGGCTTGCCGGTACGCCGGACCAGGTCGGCGAAAGATCGGTCGGACGGTGTGAGCCCCGACTTTGCATCCACCATGAACAGGATCAGATCGGCTTCTTCAACCGCACCGAAGGTTTGCTGGCGCATGCGGCCTTCGAGGCTGTCATCGGTCGCATCCTCAAAGCCTGCTGTGTCGATGACCTCAAATTTCAGATCGAACAGCTTCGCATCGTGAATTCGCCGGTCGCGCGTTACGCCCGGTGTATCATCAACCAGCGCAAGCTTCCGGCCAACCAGCCGGTTGAACAGCGTCGATTTGCCGACATTTGGCCGGCCAACAATGACAACCTTGAATGACATGATCTTGTGCTACGAGCCGCCGCCTGAACCGCGGATCAACTCTGCCATGAGTTCCGCGCGCTGGCGGGCATTGCGCGGTGCAGTTTCATCGGCGGATATCTGTTCAAAAAGCTTCAGCGCATCAGATGCATTACCGGCTTTCCAGTCAGCAAGCGCGAGCGCCTCCCGGGCAGAATGGCGCAGAGGATTTGCGTCGGGGGTCAGTTGTTCGACCCTTGTTGCGACGTCGGACCGGCTACCGTTGTCGACCAGAATGAACGCCGCGCGAAGACGCGCCATGTCGCGCACCGCATCTGCGATCGCCGAATCGGCTGCCACCGCGTCAAACCCTTTGACCGCAGCATCGAAGTCGCCCTTCTCGGCGCGCACGGTTGCGGCGCGCATGCGGGCCAAAACCGGGTATGACCCGTAGCCGTCCTTTTCCAGGTCAGCCAACGCGGCCAGAGCCTCATCCGACTTTCCTTCGTTGGCCAGTGTCATCGCCTGCAGGAACGCATCACCGGAGGCACTCGCCTGGGAATCCACCCAATATTGGTAACCGCGAATGCCTGCGGTACCCGCAACAATGGCAATGGCGCCGGCAATGACCCAAATGCCGTAACGGCGCCAAAGGTCTTTGGCGCGGTCCTGGCGTAGTTCGTCATCTACCTCGCGGATAAAACTGTCGTCGGACATTTTTCTACCGATCTGAAGCCCAGCAAATTTGGATCAGGCCTTGTAGCGTTTTTTTGCGGCAGCGAAAGGGGTCCGGCCAACAAATTTACGTTCGCTTTAGCCAAATGGCAGAACACCGAACAACCAGGCGTGCAATTGCCAGACAAATAGAAGGTAAATCACGACACCTGATGCGATTGCCACTATGTCCCACATAACAGGCCCTTCTTCCGGCAGCGGCACATCCCGCTTTGCGACCGAAATCCGGTCCACTATGGCCCAGACCAGAAACGACCCGAATAACAGCATCGAAGCGAGATCACCATTGGCGGCAAGATGAGCCACTGCCCAAATTTTGACCGACAGGAGCATTGGATGTTTGAGCGCCGGCTTCATTTTGCCTGCAGGCACCTGCGAGACCATGAAAATGATCAGCGCCAGCAGCATCAGCAGGGCAACGACATGTTTGATCCATGCGGGCGGCTCATAAAAAAAAGCTGCTTCCGGGCGAGCCAAACCGTAGCCCCATACAAGCAACACCAGCCCGGCGATGGCGACAAGCGTGTAAACCCCTTTCCATGGGCCCTCGCCCATTGCTGCAACGCGGGCATCCCTCCAGCCGGGTGCGAAGATACGCACGGAGTGAATGCCGAGGAACAGGATCAGACCAATGATCAGGACTGCCATTTGCGAATCTCCGTCTTGGGTTCGCGGATGTTAGCGCTCACAAGCGCAAAGGCAAGGACACACAATTAGAAGTGTAATTGCCGCGGTTTGGCTTCCCGCATAGACTGGCCGAATGACAATTGACGACAAAAAAGCCCGTGCGCGGCTTTCCGAGAAGAAAGCCGAATTGGTCGAGCTTTCAAAACTGTCGGAGAAAGCGCGCGCGCCTGTGGAACTGGATCAGCAGGCTGTTGGCCGCCTGTCGCGCATGGATGCGATGCAAAACCAGGCCATGCAGCAAGCTGCCGAACGGGCACGCAAACGCGATCTGGTGCGCATCGAAATGGCAGAGAGGCGTCTTGGCGAGGGTGACTACGGTTATTGCGAGGAGTGCGGCGAGGAAATCCCGGATGGAAGGCTTGCCATCGACCCGATGGCCGAGCGATGCGTGAACTGCGCCCGCGGTTAGAGCGGTCCACTTCCAAAGTTGTTAACAAATCGTTACCAAAACGTCTTAACAAAGCCTTAATCTGGGCCTAGCTGATCATCAGGCAGCAATTCCGCCCACGGGTCAGTATTCGAGTATGGTTTTTGCGTTACGCGTTGCGTTGTTGATGCTGTCGGTTCCGTTGTGCGTAACGGTTGCGGGCGCGGGCGAGCCCGCCAAACCGCCGCAGGTGGTTCTCATTTCATTCGATGGCGCCCATGCACTGACGCAATGGGAGCGCAGCCGTGCCCTGTCTCGCAAGACCGGCGCCCGATTCACCTATTTTTTGTCCTGCGCCTACCTGCTGAGCGAAGAGACGCGCAAGAACTATCGCGGACCGGGCAAAAAACGCGGCAAATCCAATGTCGGCTTTGCAAAGACGCGTGAGGAGGTTGCCGGCCGCCTGCGGCAAATCTGGGCTGCACGGCGCGAAGGCCACGAAATGGCAAGCCATGGTTGCGGACATTTCGATGGCAAGAACTGGAGCAAGGCCAAGTGGATGGACGAGCACAGTGCTTTCTCCGCAATCCTGGGTGAGGCCTGGAAACTCAACGATGTTCCATTCGAGCCGGATGGCTGGAGGGTATTTGCGGCAAAAGAGATCTCCGGTTTCCGCGCACCATATCTATCGACAAACCGGGCGATGTTCGATGAGCTGAGAACCTACGGATTTCGCTATGATGCAAGCGGCGTCAGCAGGGGGCCGGCCGCTTCCAAAGCTAAAGAAGGCCTTTACCGGATTCCATTGCCGACTATTCCTGAAGGTCCGCGCGGCCGGCGCATCATCGCCATGGACTACAATCTTTTTGTCCGCCATTCCGCCGGGCTGGAACGGCCGAGTGAGGCAGACGTGTTTGCAGACCGCACCTATGATGCCCTGATGGCTGCGTTCAAACGCGAGCGTTCCGGAAAAAGGCGGCCGCTGTCGATCGGCTTTCATTTCACCCTGATGAATGGTGGCGCCTATTGGGACGCGCTGGAGCGCTTTGCCGCCACCGTCTGTGGCGAGGCTGACGTCGCCTGCATCTCGCATAATGATTATGTGCGTATGCTCGACGAGAAGGCGCTCGGCGGCTGAAGCTTACTCTGCCGGTTCGCCCTGTCCGGCGAGGAAGCGTTTGTCGATGTCCGGCAATTCCTGCCCGGCAATCGCCGCTTCGAAGGCTTTCAGGCGTTTGTAGACCGACATCAATTCGACAATCGTCGTCCACGAATTGACAAGGTATTGGAAGGATCCTTCAACCCGGCCAAACGCTCTAATGATTTGCTGCATGATGCCGAGCGTAATCGTACCGCTGACGATGGTCGGCGCCAATGCAATGTATGGGACCAAGTTTCCTATCTGAAGGTAGAAAATTCGCACGACGTTAAAATATAGATAGTTGAAATATAAACGGAAATAGTTTTTCCGGACATTGGCAAACAACTCACGCACCGTCGGCGGCTTGGCGCGCATGTCGTTGTCCTCGCCGTAAACCAGTTCTTTGCGGTAGGCCGCCTCGACGCGCTGGTTACGGAACTCGAGGCCAGGCAGCCTGATCCCGACCACAGCCAGCAGTCCGGTTCCGATGATCGACCATATGATCGCAACGAAAACCAGGCCTTGGCTGACTTCACCAATAATCGGCAATTCCGTTACGTGACCCGACAGTCCCCAGAGAACCGGCAGGAAAGCGATCAGCGTCATGATCGAATCAAGGAAATTAACGCCAAGGCTCTCGGTAATCTGCGCAAAGCGCATCGTGTCTTCCTGCACGCGCTGCGATGCACCCTCAATGTGGCGTAAGTGCTGCCAACGCTCCATGTAGTAATCATTCATGGCCGTGCGCCAGCGGAACACATAATGCTGCACGAAGTAGCGAAACAATGATGCGATGAAGACGTAGACAAGAGCGATCTGGAGGAACGCTGCGATGCCGAGATAAAATTCGCCGATGCTAACGGCGTTGGGAGCACTAAGCGCGCGCTGCACCATGTCATAAAACGTGCCAAACCATTCGTTGATCATCACGTCGAGCTGGACAAGGAACCAGTTGACAAAAAAGATCACAGCGGAGCCTGCAACCGACCAGCGCTGCCACGGATGCGGCGAAAAGCGCATCCAGAAGCCGACGAACGCGCCGATGACAATCAGGAAGAACTGGTAGAACCAGAAATTGTCAGCGGCCGATTTTGCCGAAGCAAACGCCACTTTTGCCGCATCGTCAGCATTCTCACCTAAAGCTTCTGGAAATCCAAAACCGACCAAGTTTCCCAGGCTCAGCGAAGGTCCCAAATCGATCAGGACAAAGAACCACAGCAGCACACAAGCGAGCGCGTAGATCGCAAATGAGGAGAAAAACAGTTTTGGGTGCGGGAAGAATGAGAACACTGTCTGGATACCCCGATTCGGATCGCCTGCCACCGGCTTCTACACGAAAATAAGCCGGAAACGCGATAAGGCGAATTAAATCATTGTCATCTCGTTTTTGTATCGCGCGGCATGATGGCTGCGGAGGCGAGCAGCATGATCACCGCCACCGCGCTGCCTGAGACAAAATTGCCGGCTCGGTCGGCCAGATAGCCGGCGACGATCGGTCCGATGATCTGCCCGGTTCCGAACGAAGCGGTCATCAAGCCTAGCGCTCGCCGGGGGGCGTCTCCGGCCAATCTGCGGGCAGCCTGCAGGCCCTGGGCGGTCACTGCGATGAACGTACCGCCAAGCAGCACTGCCGCAATCAGTGGACCGGCATATCCGCCAATGCTGACGCTTGCGGCAACACCAACCGCTTCCACCAGACAGCCGATGGCAAATGTCTTTGCCAGCCCGATGCGGCGTACCGACTTGTTCCACAGCCAGACTGAAACCAGTCCCGACAGGCCCGTCACCAGCCAGACGGCCGATTCAAACATTCTGCCACCATCACCCTGCCGCACGATCGCCACGAGGAAGGTGGCGGTAACGACGTATCCGAAACCGAAAAGCCCATAGGCGATGATCACGCGGGCAAGGCGTCTGCTCTTGGGCAAGGGGGGTTCGGATTTCGCCGGACCCGAGACGGCCGGTCCCCGATCGACCAGCAAAAAAGTCGCGACAAAACCGAGCGCGGACAAGCCACCGGCCCAGAGCCAACTTGCTTGCCATTCGGCGTTGGCGAGAACCAATGCGCCGGTCATCAGCGACGATACCGCGATGCCCATTCCGACGCCGCCAAAATGCATGGCCTGCAATTCGTCACGGCCCGCGGCAGCCAGCTGCGTAAATACGATGGTCGACAGGAACACCATCAAGAAGGCACTTGCGACCCCGGCAAGAAACCGGATGATGACAAATGCCACCATACCCTCGGTCAGGCCCATCAGTGCTGCCAGAACTGCGGATGCGCCAAGGCCGGCAAGCATGACGAGACGCTCCCGCCCCTGCCCCCAGGCGCCGGACGCCAGAACGGCGCCGATGAGGTAGCCGAGATAATTGGCAGAGGCGATCAGACCGGCGTCGGAAGCGGAAAGGTCAAGCCCCTCCATCATGCCTGGAAGAATGGGCGTGTAAACAAAGCGGCCGATCCCCATGGCCACCGCCATTGCGATCATGCCGCCGAGAGCCAGTCGCATTGGGGAGGCGGGCGCGGTCATGGGCGCAATCTATCCGCGCATAAAAAACACGCCACCATAAAATCGATTAACAGATTCAGATATCCAGATTGGCGACGCTCAACGCATTGTCCTGAATAAACGCGCGGCGCGGCTCGACGTCATCACCCATCAGCTGGGAGAACAAGGTGTCGGCATCGTTGCCGTCAGAGACCTTGACCTGCAGCAAGGAGCGTACGTTCGGGTCGAGCGTTGTCTCCCAAAGCTGTTCGGAGTTCATTTCACCGAGACCCTTGTAGCGCTGCAGCGTGATGCCCTTGCGGCCGGCAGAGAATACTGCATCCAGCAGCGAAACCGGGCCGAAAATGGTCGTCACGTTGTCCTTGCGGCGAAGCGTGGCCGGCTTGCTGTAAACCTCCTGCAGGCGGCCGGCAAAACGATCGAGCGCACGGGCGTCGGCAGAGGCAATCAACGCGGCATCGAGAATGGCCGCTTCCTTTACCCCCCGCACCGTTCTCTCGAAGATGAAGCCCCCGGCGCCATCATTGGCGGGATTTGCCCTTCCCTGCCAGCCACGCTCGGTTTCCTCGGCCAGAATATCCAGCCTGCGGGCAATATACTCCGCTGCCTCGGAGGCGTGACCCAGATCGGTAAATATCTGGGGTGTGAGTGCACCGGCAATCGCCGCCTGTTCGACGACAGGCCGCGTGTATCGACTGTGCAGTCCGTCAATCAGTCCACGAACGGCAAGCGCGTCTTCGACCACATCACGAAGGTCGGTCCCGGCCCGTACTTCACCTGAACCCAGTTCGAGCGAGGCGTCCTCGATGCCGCTGTCGATCAGATAGTCTTCAAACGCTTTTTCATCCTTGATGTATTGGGACGATTTTCCGCGAGTGACCTTATAAAGCGGCGGCTGGGCAATATAGAGATGGCCGCGCTCTATCAGTTCCGGCATTTGCCGGAAGAAGAAAGTCAGCAGCAAGGTGCGGATATGCGCGCCATCGACATCAGCATCCGTCATGATGATAATTTTGTGATAGCGCAGCTTGTCGATATCAAACTCGTCCTTGCCGATACCGGTTCCAAGCGCAGTGATCAGCGTGCCAACCTGGTCGGAAGACAGCATGCGGTCAAAACGGGCACGTTCGACATTGAGGATCTTGCCCCGCAACGGCAGGATTGCCTGGTTCTGACGTGATCGGCCCGATTTCGCAGAACCACCGGCGGAATCACCCTCAACCAGAAACAGTTCTGATTTTGCCGGATCGCGCTCCTGGCAATCGGCGAGCTTTCCGGGAAGCGAGGTGATGTCGAGCGCGCCCTTGCGACGCGTCAGTTCACGCGCCTTGCGGGCGGCCTCGCGTGCCGCGGCAGCTTCGACCACCTTGCTGACCAGTGTCTTGGCCTCGGCGGGGTGTTCTTCAAGCCATGTTCCAAGCGCCCCGTTGACGAGGCTTTCTACCACCGGGCGCACCTCCGACGACACCAGCTTGTCTTTGGTCTGCGAGGAGAATTTCGGGTCCGGGACCTTGACCGACAAGACCGCGGTCAGCCCTTCACGGCAGTCATCGCCGGTCAGCGACACCTTTTCCTTTTTGGTCAGGCCGGAGGATTCTGCATAGCCGGTGACCTGCCGGGTCAGCGCACCGCGAAAACCGGCCAAATGCGTGCCACCGTCCCTTTGCGGGATGTTGTTGGTGAAGCAGAGCACATTTTCGTGGTAGGAATCGTTCCACCACATCGCCACCTCAACGGTGATGCCGTCTTTCTCGCTGGAAATGGCAACCGGGTTTTCAATCAGGGGCTTCTTGGCGCGGTCAAGATATTGCACAAAGGCCTCAAGACCGCCCTCATAAACCAGTTCCTCGCTTTTGATGTCGGCATGCCGGGCGTCGGTCAGGACAATGCGTACGCCGGAGTTCAAAAATGCCAGCTCACGCAGCCGGTGCTCCAGTGTGTCGTAACTGAACTCGGTCATTGTGAAAGTGTCTGTGGACGGAAGAAAACTGACTTCCGTGCCGGATTCACCACCAGCATCGCCGGTCACCTCGAGCGGGCCGTCTGCGACGCCGTGGGTGAATGTCATTTCGTGGATTTTTCCATCACGGCGGATCTTCAGCTTCAGCCAGACAGAAAGAGCATTGACCACCGAGACACCGACACCGTGCAGGCCACCGGATACCTTGTAGGAATTCTGGTCAAACTTACCGCCGGCATGAAGCTGCGTCATGATGACTTCCGCTGCCGACACGCCTTCCTCAGCATGCAAGTCGGTCGGAATTCCACGCCCATTGTCGGTCACGGTGCACGATCCATCGGCATTCAGCGTCACCGTCACCAGTGTTGCGTGACCGGCCAAGGCCTCGTCAATGGCATTGTCGACGACCTCGTAGACCATGTGATGCAAGCCCGAACCGTCGTCTGTGTCGCCGATATACATGCCGGGCCGTTTGCGAACGGCGTCCAACCCCTTCAAAACCTTGATGGAATCAGCGCCGTATTCGCCATTGCCGCCGGCTTCATGTTCAGGCGTTTCGCTCATAAATTTCAGTGTCCAGTTCTGCTGGAGAGGCTCGCTGCAAATCCCCGCGAATCGCGAGCCGGAATGAGGCCTCAATATAGTGGTTTTGCGCCATTTTTCCAAGTTTTGCGGCCATTTTGTCCAGCAAGCATCCCGCCGGAAAAAAGCGGGTCGAAAATTTGCCGCATGTCAGTGAAACGACGCCATCGAATGGTGCGCTTGACCTTCCACTTACTGGAAGGATTATATGTCCATCAACAAGCAACTGAGGCGAAATTCCAAACGCATGAACATTCAGTCTGCAGCCCAGGCTTCCGATCTGCCCGTCAAGACCGTGCGATACTATGATGATATCGGGCTGGTGACGCCGGGGCGGGCGGAAAACGGCTACCGGGCCTACGGTGACGATGACGTGCACAAATTGCGGTTCCTTGGCCGGGCGAGAAGCCTTGGCTTTTCGCTCGACGACTGCCGGCAGCTTTTGTCGCTTTATGAAGACCGCAACCGCGCGAGCGCCGATGTCAAGGCGCTGACCATGGCCCGGATCGATGATGTCGACCGCAAGATTGCCGAGCTGAAATCACTGCGCAAGACACTGAACGATCTAGCCAAATCGTGCCATGGCGATGATCGGCCCGATTGCCCGATTATCGATGGCTTGGCGAAGTAGCGGGCACATGGCCAGCTCAAGAAACATCTATGTCCTGGTGGCCTTGGCGCTGATTGGCGGAGCTGTTTGGTGGACCCAATTCAGAACAATGCCGCATCATCATATGACAGCAACTTCTGCGGCGATGGTCGACATCGTAATCCCCGACCTGTCGGAGCAGGCCAGCGCCGGCAAAAAAGCTTTCGACGCTAATTGCGCCGTTTGCCACGGGCAAAATGCAGCGGGACAGGATGGCGTTGCACCACCGCTGGTTCACAAGATTTACGAACCAAATCACCATGGCGACCGGGCATTTTATCTGGCTGCTAAGCGCGGCGTCCGCCAGCACCATTGGAAATTTGGCGACATGCCGCCCGTCGGGTCCGTCGACGAAGGTGAAGTCGGCAAGATCATCGCTTATGTGCGCGAACTGCAAAGAGCCAACGGAATTCACTGACCGGCAAATCCCGGAGAATGACGATGCCAGGAAAACCCGACCGTTCGGCTGCCGGACTTGCGACCGCCATCCTGCTGGTGGCGGCCGTTTCGGCATTTGCCCACAGCGGTGCGAAAGGTATCGTCAAGCAGCGAATGGATGCCATGGGAGACATTGCCGATCAGATGGAGGTGCTTGGCGCGATGATGAAGAAGCAGACGGATTTCAATCCGGCTATCGCTTCGAAAGCTGCTGATGCCATTGCCGGCCACGCGTTGCACATACCAACCCTGTTTCCCGAGGGAAGCAATGAACATCCAAGTGAAGCCTTGCCGGCAATCTGGACCGATTGGGCCAAGTTTGAAGCGATTGCCACTGAGTTGAAGGATGGCGCTTCGGAGCTGTCTGTGACCGCCGGCAGCGCCGCGTCTACAATGGAAATTGCCGCAAGCTTCGGCAAGGTCGCAAAAACCTGCATATCCTGCCATGAGGGATTCCGGCTTAAAAAATAGTCAGGGCAACCAAGGCAACTGCACCAGTGCGAGATTGAGCCAGCCGATCCAGTTGTGATTCAGAAACTGTCCAAAAAACAGCTGGAATGAAAACGCTCCCCAGCCGGCGATCACTGCAAACAACAAGAGCATCGCGCCAACGCTGCCTCCGGACCATGCAATCGAGCGCATGATCAATCCGCGCTCCATCCTGTTGCCGGGCTTCGCCAAACCGAAGCGCTCGAGATATCCGTGTTCTGCCGGGCGTAGCGTTTCCGGCATGACATGACCGTCAGCAACGCCCGCTGACAGCCTTTGCGCATAGTGGCGGGCCGCGATGAGATGCAGTCCAACGAAGAGCATGAAGACAAGACTGGCAACTGCCAGCTCCCATCCGAACCGGAGGAGTTGAAGATTTTCGGTGCTCAAGGGCTGTTCGAGGCCTTGCACGAAATTACCAATGCCGAGCGGAGCAATCTTGGCACCGGTCACAAGAGTCCCCGCAGCCAAATAGAGAATTACCAGCAAAAGCGTTGAAAATCTTCCGAGCTGACGAAGGCGGTGCGAAAGTGAGAAATCGTAGAAAGAACGCCATTGTCCGGTGACGGCCTGACGCGCCTGCGCCAGCGGCAGATGGATCATAGCCGCGATAAAGACTGCAACGCCGATCAAAGCCACGGTCGGACCGACCCAGGCCTGTTCATAGCCCTTGCTGAACGAATTTTCCCATCCGGCCCACCAGCCCAATAGCCATAGCGCGCACGCCGGCAAGGTGATCACCCAACAATTGATGATCAACTGCAAGCCAAGGGTCAGATTGGTCCAAAGAGATCCGAAGAAAGCGAAAAACAGGCGACCAATTCTGTGCGTCAATGGCATGCCCTTTGAAAAAGCTGAACTCAGGTCAAGGCGAAAACGCTGAGAGACGATCCAATTCGGCCATTTGGCAAATTGGCTGGTTTCATCGCTGGCGCTCATGGTCTCGGCAAAGCTTGACGACCCTGCGTGTTCCGATTGCCGGTACCAGGTACGCAAGGCAGAGCGTTGCATCGCCCGTCCCGTCCATCCCAACACCAACACCGCCGTGAAGGGGGTCAGGCACAGCAAGGTTCCGATCAGAAACTTCCAGACAAATGCGATCAGGCGCATGATACGGCTCCGCAATGTTGGTGGATGGTCATGCAAACACCTCCGCCAAAGGCGGTCCTTCCGACACATCGGTTTTCATTCCCATGACACGCCCGATCGTCGCCGCCAGTGATATCTGGTCGACGGGTTTGTCGACGATCGCGTTGCGGGCGATCCCCGCACCGAAAACAAGTGCCCAGATTTCGTGTGCCGAACGGGAATTGAAATGATGCTGGCAGGCGATATCCATCAGCGGATTATCATCGCGGCCGCAATCCGGCACGATGACAAAGACCGTATTGTCCCGGTACTCAGGATCGTTTTCCACCGTGGCAACCAGTTGCTGCAAGCCGTTGTCGATAATGGATATCGCACGTGTGTAGTGGCTCAGATTTCCCCAATGAACGTAGTCCGGGTCCTGATAGTTGATCATCATCAGGCGTGGGCGCAATTCATGGATGGCGCGGATTGACAGTTCAGTCAGCAGACGGTCACCGCGCGGATTGAGAAATCCGCTGTCGCCATAGTAGCGCCGCCAGCGGCGCCAGAAACCCTCCATGGCGTCACCCTGATCGCCGGCAAGTTCGCCGCGATAATTGCGGGCCTCCCGCTCCGCCAACTGCTTTGCAAGTTCGGTCCGGGCCTCGTCGTCGATGTCTCCCTTCAGTTTTTCCCGCAGCAGCCAGGTTTTGTACCAATGCAGGCTCAATACGCTTGAACGGTACTCGATGCCGTAATTGTGGTTTTCGGAGAAATTCAGGAAATCTTCGCTGACCCGGTCCTCGCCGTTGACGATCAGTGCCTGATGATCGGGAATGGCGAAACTCTTGCGAAGATATTCAAACAGGGTCGGCGATTTGGGTTCGAAGCGCTCGGATAAAAACCGGTCTTCGACATCGGAATAGCGATCATAGCGCCCGGTCAAGATGTAGAGCGTTCCCTGTGCGTGGCTGGTTACCACCCCTTCCTGTGACGAGATCGTCATGTTGTTGAACAGCGTGCCGCGCCTGGTCAACTCGTGGGCGAGGAACGGGCTGTAGGAAGTTTCCGGTTCAATCGTTTCCCGGCGTCGGACGCCACCGCCAAAGCGCACGATGATCACATTGGGGCCCGTGTATGGCTGCCGCGCAGCCGCTATCATTGGTGAGGCAAGATTGAGCCCGGCCGCTGCGCCCAGCGTCACTGCGCCTTTCGTGAATTGCCGCCGGTCGATGCCGTTCGCCATTCGAAATCCTCCTGATGATCCGAATTGTGGCAAGGTTTGACCGACAAGATGACGACAAAGTGGCGGATATTCGTACATTGATCAGGGGGGCAAGGTGACCTATTTTCTCTTTGCCGGAGGTTCGCCATTCATGGACGCGACACCCACCCCTTTCATACCGCCTGCTCCGACGCCGCGTTCGCGCGACCGGATTCCCTCGATTCTGGAAGTGATCAGAACGGTCTACCGCAACCCTCTGGAGATGTGGGGGGAGCCCTCTTACGAAGACCGTCACATCCACACCAAGTTCTTCAATGAGCGGGCGCTGATCGCCAATGATCCCGGCCTGATCCGCTACGTTCTCGTCGACAACGCAAAGAACTACCGAATGGCGACGATCCGGCAACTGATCCTGCGCCCGATCCTCGCCGACGGTCTGCTGACCGCCGAAGGCGATGTGTGGAAGCGTTCGCGCAAAGCGATGGCGCCTGTCTTCACGCCGAGGCACATTGACGGTTTCGCCGATGTGATGCTGGAGGAAAGCAGAAAACATTGCGAACGCTACGAACCGGGTGATGTTGTAACCGATGTTTCGGTTGACATGACCGAGCTTACCTTTGCGATCCTGTCGCAGACATTGTTTTCCGGTGAGATCGCCTCACCCGGCGCCGATTTCGCCGATGAGGTGGACCGGCTGCTCTCGACCATGGGGCGGGTAGACCCGCTTGATCTGTTGAAGGCGCCAAGCTGGATTCCGCGCCTGACCAGAATTCGCGGGCGCAAGGCGTTGAATTTTTTCCGAAAAATCGTCGCCGACACGATCGATCAGCGCCGCAACAAGCTGAATTCCGGCACAGACGTTCCCGATGATTTTCTGACCCTTTTATTGCGGCAAGAGGGCGCGGACGGGCTATCGGCCACCGAGATCGAAGACAACATCATCACCTTCATCGGCGCCGGCCACGAAACCACTGCCCGCGCGCTGGCCTGGACGCTTTATTGCCTTGCCAATTCACCACGTGACCGGGCGCTTGTCGAAGCCGAGGTCGACCGCATTGTCTCCAAACATCCGCCTGCGAAGAACTGGCTCGAAATGATGCCGCTGACGCGTGCGGCATTTGAGGAAGCGATGCGGCTTTATCCGCCGGCGCCGTCGATCAACCGGGCGGCGATTGAAGATGACGAGTGGAACGGGGTATTGATTCCCGCCGATACCACGGTTCTTGTCATGCCGTGGACGCTGCACCGGCACCGCCTGCTATGGGATCAGCCGGACGCTTTCATTCCGGAACGGTTCTGGCCCGAAAACCGCGGCAAAATAGACCGATTTCAATATCTTCCGTTCGGCGTCGGGCCGCGCATTTGCATCGGATCGACGTTTGCGTTGCAGGAGGCCGTCATCGCGCTTGGCGTATTGCTTTACCTGTTCCGCTTCGACTGTACGGAAGACACCAATCCGTGGCCGGTGCAGAAACTGACCACCCAGCCGCAAGGCGGCCTGCCAATGCGGGTGACAAAAAGGCGACAAGCATAACCCGCGGTGTCGCCAGTTGATCGATTCTACTTGATTTAACTTAATTGATTGGCAAACTATAACTCAACCATGCCGTGAATTGTCAGTAGGAGCCTTGGACATGTTTCGAGTCGATCGCTCAGCGAATAGGCTAACGAAGCTTGAGGAGAGACGGTTCAAGGATCTTGATCTGCGTGAACGAGAACATCTTCAGGAATGGCTTGCCAATATGCCAGAGGCGCTTGGAGAGGAACTTCTTGTTATCCAAAAAGAGTTCGATGGATTTGCAGATACTCGTGAACGGCTTGATTTGTTGGCGATGGACAAAGACGGCAAGCTGGTCATCATCGAAAACAAATTAGACGATTCCGGACGGGATGTTATCTGGCAGGCACTCAAGTACGTTGCTTATTGCTCCGGACTAACAAAAGCGCAGATAATTGACATCTATCAGCAATACCTCGACCGCTATTGTGGGGGAGGAAATGCTCTTGCTCGTATTTGTGAATTTATGGAAGTCGAAGACCTTGAAGAGGTGGTCTTAAACCCCGGCCATGATCAAAGGGTCGTATTTATCGCCGCTCATTTCCGCAAGGAAGTCACCGCAACTGTCCTGTGGTTACTGGGGCACGGAATACAAGCTCAGTGTTTCAAGATTTTACCCTACAGCTTCGGGGACGATCTCTTTGTCGATCTTCAGCAAATCATACCGACGCCGGAAGCTGCAGAATTTATGATTGGGATGTCGTCGAAGGATTCCGAAGAGAAATCAACACAGGTTGCACAAAAGGGTCGACATAAGCTGCGCCTTGAATTCTGGGAACAGGCACTGGAGGCTCTTGGCCGGAAAGGGGTGCAGCTCTTTCAGAATATCAATCCTTCAAAAGATCATTGGTTAAGTGCGGGTTCTGGGGTTCGATCATGCCCTTACAACCTGATATTCTCGCGTTCCGAGGCCCGTGTTGAGCTGAGCCTTCAGCGAGCTGACAAGGAAGAGAACAAGTGGCTTTTCGATCAGCTGTTTGAGCAAAAAGAGAGTATCGAAGAAGAATTTGGTGATGAGCTGGACTGGAGGCGCATGGATGAAAAGAAATCTAGCCGCATTCAATATGCTCAACCGTTCGATGGATTTAATCGGGAGAATTGGCCGGAAATGATCGAATGGCTGGGTACCAATATATCCAGACTTGAAAAATCGTTTGGAACCGCACTTAAGGCTTTAAATCCTTCGTCTCAGGTATAGGTGGAAAACACCGCGAAGAAGTTGCAACGGTTATCGGCGAATGCGCAGTGCACTCATGCCGCTGAACGCGCCTCCCAATGGCTCTCAAAAACTCACCGTCAGCCGTCCGCCTGCGGTAACCGACAAATAGGTCGGATTGGCCAGCCCGCTGACGGTGCCGGAGATCGAAAATGATACCGCCTCGCTGAACTCGATATCGGTTCCCACTGTGGCATTGACGTCAAAATCGCGGGTATCGGCAGCCACCGAACTGGTGGCGGTGGTCGCGTTCAGGAAAATCCATTCGGCTTCGACCGAAAGTTCCGGCGTTAACACCACACCGCCATCAAGCGCAAACGAGCGGCTGACAGCGCCACCAAACGCAAAGGTGCCGGTTCGGGTGCGTACCGCGGGAAAGAATGTGGGACCCGGCGCGGTATCGAAATAGGCGTCCTCGCGCTCCTCGTCGTAGCTAATCCCGATCGTCGGCGCGACGAGCCAGTTTCCAAGCTGATGGTAGCTGGTCAAGGTTGCATTTCCGGCCCAGCTTTCCGAATCCCAGGATGAAGCAACAGCGAAGCTGGAGGCGTCGTTTTGCGTCCAGCTGTAGAGAAACGATCCGGTCAGAACTAACGTGTCGGTCAGGAACACCGCCGCGTAGGGACCGGCGGAAAAGGCGCTGGTTTTCGAATTACCCGGCAAGAAGACATTGTCGACGTCACTGCCCGTGTGATTGAGGATGCCGCCGATGATGATCCGTTCGGTCAGTTGCGTATCGGCGCCAAGGCTCACCGACCATTGGCTGCCGTCATAGGCACGCAGGGGAGCCGTGTCTTCCAGCCAGCCGCCATTGCCATCCAGCCATATGTTCCATCCAGCGCTATCCGTAGCGGCATGGCTACCGGAGTAAATGCCACCCATTCCATGGCTCGCTGAGGTGACTGTCATTCCGCCGGCGCTATCGAATACTCCATAGGAGGCAAGCCAGCGGTCGCGGCCGATCTCACGCGTCAAATGGCGCATGGAGCGGGCCTTGTTGATGTTCAGCCAGGGTTTGATGACCGCCTGTATTTCGTTGAACTCCTGTGCTGATGCCTGGGTGCCAGCCCCGAACAACGCCGAGAGAACAAGGAAAATCCGGAGAAACAATACCATTGCACCTTTCGACCAATGCCGATCATCTTGCTGATTTACCGGAGAAAAATGTAGCCAATTCGATTTTTCAGAGCCAGCCAAACAAGATGATTTCGACGGTTGTCCAATGCACAATCCCGCCAATGTGGCGGGATTGCATCAATTGTTGCTGATATTCAGCATTCCGAATGGAAGCAGAAGTCATCCGGATTGGCCCGCCTGAACTCGTCACGGCGGCGGCTGTCTTCGTCATAACGCTCCAGCACATCATTGGCCGAGTACATCGGTGTGCCGCTGGCGGAGATTCCACCATTGTCCTCGTCCGGACCGGCTGGCAGTACTTCCGCCCTGGTCAGCTTCGAACCGTCAAGCGGCTTTATTTCGCCTCCGCCGTTCAGGATGCAGCCGATATTGTTGCAGTTGGAACCGCCAACGTAGTCGGGATTTTCCAGCTTGGCGATTTTTGCAGCAGGTTTATCTGGCTTTTCAGAGGTCTCCGATGGCTTTGCATCCTGTTTGAATCTCACTGGTGGAAGTTGGATAACGTGATTGTCACCATGATTGATGGTGGTCGTACGCGCGCCTGAGGGTTTGATCTCGACATAGCGCTGATGACGAACAGTACCGTCCTCGTTGTAGGTTGTTCGCCTGAAAATTCCGGTGCCAATGGTTCCCGGAGCATACCGTCGATGGTAGGTGTTGGTAACGCTTCTGTCGGAGTTTGTGGTCGAGGTCTCACGGACCTGCATGCCGGGAACGAGGTCCGACATGTCCTGCCAGCCGGTGTCGTAGTCGCCGGCAACGCTTTTGCCAATGTCGTTGGTGTTCACACCCCAGGGATTGGCCGGTGTTTTTCCGTTGTGGCTGTTTGCAAGCCCGCCAAAACCGCCAGGTCCCGATCCGAGATCGTCGCCAGGGAACATGCCGCCGGTGCGTCTTTCAAAGCCCGTCTCGCCGAGGCGTTCCGCGTTGGACGGAATATCGCGCGCCAAATCCGGCGTCGGCAATCCAAAGTCCGGAGTTGCAGCGTCGCGCAACGCTCCGAGCTCAATCAGGTCCTTCAATTCCGCCGCGGCACGGGCGGCTTCGGCTGCCTCGGAAGCTGCAGCGAAATCGATGCGGAATGTCGGCAGAACATCGGTGATTTCCGGCAGTTCAACGTAACGGCTTTGCCCGCGGCTGGCACCTGTTGCGAGTTTACTGTTCTTCTTTGCACCGCCAACGCGGGCAATTTGAGCCTCTTCGACAGGTTTGGGCGCAGGATTGATCTTGCTGCCCTTCTTCTTGCGCTTGACCTTGACCTTCGTTGCCGCTTTCGCCGCGGTGATCTTCGGCTTGATGCGGATCCGGGGTTTGACCTTCGCATTGTGGCCGTGCGACGCATCGACCTTGATCTTGATCTTCGCAGCATCGGCGGTTTCAGCCGTAAGCGGATTAGCAATCATCACGCCGGCGATTGCAACGGATATCAAAAGATTGGTGGTTTTCATTGGTTTGGCCCTTTTCTCTCTCCAGGTCCAAAGATTAATCGGGCGAGAAGAAATGGCTGTGAGGGCGGTCACACGACAGGCTGACAGGATTTCGATGAGTGAGAAGCCTTTCGATATCGGCGCTACCCTCTTCCCTGCCAGGCATTTTCCACATGAACGGGCCAGCGCCAGGGCAGAACCGCGACAAGGTCGAAACGGATGGACAAACGGCCGTGGTCGGGCTGTTTTGAAAGCCACTGGTCGGCAGCAGCCTCAATGCGGCGTTCGGCAGAGGACGTGACAGCATTCATTGCTTCAATCAATGTCGGGCGCGCCTTGACCTCGACAACCGCAACCAGATTTCCGCGCCTGGCGATGAGGTCGATCTCACCGAGCCTGGTGCGATAACGCCGTGCGACGATTCGATAGCCTTTCGCAACAAGCGCGACTGCCGCCAGCCATTCGCCATGATGACCTTTTCGAAAGGCGCGGCGGCGCTTGGTGGTCTGTCCGTTCATTGCCGGTTTTCTTTCAGCGCCAGCAGCCGGGCATAGAGTTCGCGCTTTGGCCTGCCCGAGATCGTTGAGGCTTCGCTGGCCGCCTTCGATGCAGGCATGGATTCGGCCAATTTTGCAAGAAGCGCATCGGTTTCTTCTTCCGACAGCTCTGCCGCGCTTGCTGCCGGGCCAACGCAAATCACGACCTCTCCCTTGGGCGCTCCTTCCGTCTTGTAGTGGAATGACAGCTCGCGGAGGTTGCCCCGCCGGACTTCTTCAAATCGCTTGGTCAGTTCCCGGGCGACGACAGCCATCCGTTCCTCACCCAGCACGTCCGCCATATCGGCCAGAGTTGCCGCAAGCCGGCGCGGTGACTCGTAAAACACCATCGTCATTGCCGCAGTCGCCGTTTCAGCGAGGCGGTCTCGCCGCGCCTTGGCTTTGGCCGGCAAAAAACCGGCAAATAAAAAACCGTCTGTCGGCAGGCCGGAAACGGCCAGCGCCGCCAAAACGGCCGATGGACCGGGAATGGCCACGACCGGTAGCCCCTGTCCGATTGTATCTTGCACGACGCGATAACCGGGATCGGAGACGAGCGGGGTGCCGGCATCGGAGATCAGGGCGACGCTGCCACCGTTCAAAACGGTCTCGACAAGGCGCCGGCTGACGCTGGCCTCATTGTGTTCATGACAGGCGACCAGTTTCTGCCGGATGCCGTATTTCGACAACAACACCCGTGAGACCCGGGTGTCCTCTGCCGCGACAACATCGGCCGCAGCCAGCGTTTCAAGCGCACGGATTGTGATATCGGACAGGTTGCCGATTGGCGTTGCGACAAGATAAAGAGCCGGATCGAGGACAGGCGCCGCGATTTCGTGGCCAAACAAGAGAAAATTTCTGGTCCGGTTTTGCACTGTTGAATTCCGCATTGACAGCGAGCGGTGAAAGGACTCTTTGACACGCGGCGGCACGGGTTGCAAAATCAAATGGACAACGCGGAAGGGTGGCGGCTGGATCCGCGGGCTACGGGGTTAGGGTTTATGGGTTTATTTCGGGTATTCAACCGGCGGGTATTTTCCATCACTGCAGTAATGTTGCTGGGTACGGCGTTGCTGGCGTGCCAGAGCGGAGGCGTGGGTTTCGGACTGCCTGATCCCGCTCCAACTGAACCGCCGGCGCAGGAACTGCCGGAAGCAAAAGGGGAAATCATTGGCAACGGCGATGTGCGGGTGGCCCTACTTTTGCCGCTGTCAGCACCCGGAAACGCAGCCAAGATCGCCGGCGAACTGAAAAATGCCGCCAGCATGGCGATGGAAGACTGGGGCATGCAATCGCTGCAACTCGTTATCAAGGACACGCTTGGAACACCAAATGGTGCCGTCGATGCGGCATCAGAAGCTTCGGCAGAAGGCGCTTCATTGGTTCTCGGCCCCCTGTTTGCCGGTAATGTCACGGCGGTCACGGGGGTGTTGCGCCCGGCCGGCAAAACCATCATGGCATTTTCGTCAGACTCCCGGGTTGGCGGCCAGGGTGTCTATCTGTCCTCCTTCCTGCCGGAGACCATCATCGACCGGACGCTGACTTATGCCGTTTCGTCTGGCCAGCGCGACATTATTGCCATTCTGCCGAATGGCGGCATCGGCAATCTTGCCGCGGCGCAGATCAACAAGACGCTTCCCCGGGTGGGAGGACGCCTGGTGACGACAGTTCGGTATGACTACAACGACGCATCAGTGGAAGCGGCAATCGAAGCGCTTGCTCCAAGCCTTCCCGAAGCACAGGCGATATTCATTCCGGACGGTGGAAGCACGCCGGGAGCAATCGTCAATACAATGCGGAGGCGCGGCCTCTCGCTGGAAGGCAAGAAGCTCCTCGGCACAGGCCAATGGGCAAGCTCGGATTTGAAGAATCCAGCGCTGGCCGGCGCATGGTTCGCCGACAGCGACCAGGCATCGATTGCCAGCTTCAAGACCAAATATTCGGCCAAATTTGGCACGACACCTTCTGCGGTGGCGCCGCTTGCCTATGACGCAGTCGCATTAGTATCGGGCATCGTCAAACGGTTCGGCGCCACTGGTCTCACCAGCGAAACCATCGAAAGCCGAACCGGATATTCCGGTTATACCGGTGTTTTCCGTTTCCTTCCCGATGGCAGCAATGAAAGGGGATTGGCAGTCTACGAAATCTCGGGCGACGATCTGAGGGTCGTCAGCCCCGCACCGAGGGCATTTAGCAGAGGTTTCTAGTTTGCTGTCATTTTCGCTGCGGTTTGTCCGGCAATCGAGCCGAAGGCGATCGCTGTCAGCAACCCGTTTCCGGACAGATAGCCGCTGGCTTCAGGGCCCGAAACGCCGCAGGCCGCCCCTCCACCGGCGCAGATATTCCCCAGCGGTTTGCCTTGTTCATCGACGACCCGTGCCGTCTCATCAATCATGGCGCCACCTTGGGTGTGGAACATGGCACCGGTCACCTTGACCGCGAAGTAAGGCGGCCGCAGCGGGGTGGTCTTTGAAAATTCCCGGCCGAACATATCGGCCGCGCGGCCAAGCCTGGCATCTTCGATCGCCTCAAGGGTTGCCGCCATTTCCTCCTCGGGCAGGTTTGTTACCTGGCACAAACCGGCAAGGTCATCACCGCTACGAATTGCACCTGTTTCCACCGCCTGCCGGTAATCTTCGAAACCCAATCCCAATTCATGAATGCGGGTGTCATAGACGTCCCAGACAATACCGCCGGGTTGGTTCAAAACATCGGAAGCCTGTTCAGAATAGCCGCGGGTTTCATCGGAAAACCTCTGGCCGTTCTCATTGACCTGGATTCCGCCTTCCATCATCAGCGCCCAGGTTATCAAGACGCCTTGTGGCGTGGCGACAGAACCATGCCCCTGATAGCCGGTCATATCGCGATGAGCCGCCCCGAGCGCTTTTGTCCACAAATACGCATCTCCCCGATTACCCGCATGGCCGAAGAACAGTGCCTCGCGCATCTCCGGAACGTGTCGCGAGACAAGCTCTGCATTGCCGCCATAGCCGCAGCAGGCGAGCACAATTGCATCGCAGCCAATTGTTTCGGTCTGACCGTCGGAACGGGAGACTTCGACCCCGCGAACGTTCCTGCCTTCTGCAAAAAGCGCCGATACGCGTGCGCCGGTTGCAACAGGAATACTTGCCGCTTCCACCGCATTAAGCAATCTGCCCATCATCGCCGCACCGGTCTTCTCGGGAACCGCGTGCATGCGGTGACACGAATGGCCGGGATAGAGGAAATCCTCAATCACCGTCCATTCCAGACCGTGGTCGTCGGCCAGCCATTCGAGCGCCGGCCCGCAACTCCGCGCGGCCAAATGCACGAGACGTTCGCAGGCCTGACTGTTAGATTTGTACTGCAGATCGCGGGCAAATTGCCCGGGGCTGTCGCTGATCCCGCGCGCGGTCTGAAACCGGGTACCCGCAGCCGGTACAAATCCGGACGAAAGAGCGGTCGATCCGGATGGCGTTTCGTCTTGTTCCAAGACCAGCACCTCTGCACCGCAGTCATGCGCTTTCAGCGCTGAGACAAGACCGCACGCACCGGCGCCAACGATTATGACCGGAACATGGGTGTCGAAAACCTTGTTTCGTGCTTCGAGAACACGGCTCATGTGACAATCCGGTTCAGATCACGTGCCCCAGCCACCATCGATTATATGGGTCTGCCCAGTGGTGAAAGCACTTTCGTCACTCGCCAGATAAACAACCAGATTTGCGATCTCGTCTGCGCTCGCCATTCGGCCCATCGGCTGGCGGGCAATGAATTCTTTCAACGCCTTGTCATAGTCACCGGTCGCTTTCAGTCGCTCGTGCAGTGACGGGCTGTCGACCGTACCGGGACAGATCGCGTTGCACCGGATGCCCTGGGTGACAAAATCGGCAGCAATCGCCTTGGTCAATCCGATCACTGCAGCTTTGGAAGCTGAATAGGTGAACCGGTTGGGTACACCCTTGAGAGACGAGGCGAGCGAGGACATGTTGATGATTGTTCCGCCACCGTTTTCGAGCATTGCCGGAATTGCAATTCTGCAAGTGCGGTACATCGCCTTGACGTTTAGTTCGAAGGAGAAGTCCCAAGACTTTTCATCGCATTCCAGGATAGTCCCCGCATGGACAAATCCGGCACAGTTGAACAGCACGTCGAGCGGACCGATCTGCGCCATCACGCTCTCGACCGCCGCCTGATCGGTCACATCGAGCAACATACCGGTGATGCCATCGATTGCATCGAGTTCGGCAACGGCGTTCGCGTCAATGTCGGTGGCAAATACCGCAGCACCTTCGCGTGCGCAGGCTTCGGCGCTCGCCCTGCCTATTCCTTGTCCGGCCGCGGTTATCAGCATTGTCATTCCGGCCAACCGGCCCCGCTCATTGGTGCTCATGTTGTTGTTTCCTCATTGTGTGCGGAATCCAGTATTTCCCAATCAAAAGTCACACCGGTTTGAACAAATGCCGATCAACGTACCGTATTCGCTCACCATGTCTCTTTCCGATGTACCAGCGCCTCAATTCGCAATCAGAGGTCAGCGCACTCTGGAACCGGACTGATCGCCTTGCCATCAGCAAAGAATGCATCGAGATTGTCTACCGTCAAATCACCCATTGCCTGGCGGGTTTCCACCGTTGCGCTTCCAACATGCGGGGTCAGGACAACATTTTCCATTGCCAGCAGCGCAGCAGGAACGCTCGGCTCGTTTTCGAATACATCCAGTCCGGCGTTGCCCAACCGGCCGTCCTGCAAGGCTGCGACCAACGCTTCCTCATCGACAACCGAACCGCGCGCCACGTTGATCAATGTCCCATCGGGACCAAGCGCATCGAGGACAGCGCGGTTGACGATCTTTCTCGTCCCGGCGCCACCGGGGGTGATGGCGATCAGGTAGTCAACCTCGCGGGCCATGTCTGCCAAGTCGCCGAAATACTGCCACTCGACGCCTGGTCTCTCATTGCGCGAGTGATAGACCACCTCACAGTCAAACGCGGCAAGTTTCCGGGCAATCGTCTCGCCAATGCGGCCCAGACCGAGAATGCCGACACGTTTGCCCTCCATGGACCTTGTCAGCGGAGCATTGCCTTTCGCTTCCCACTGTCCGGAACGCACCCAATGATCATCGCGGATGAGGCGGCGGCTGACCGCCAGCATCAACATGATTGCGGTGTTGGCGACCTCCGCATTCAGGACATTTGGCGTGTGTGTCACCACAATTCCGCGTCCCGCAGCCTTGTTCGCGTCGATTGCGTCATAACCGACGCCATAACAGGAAATAATCTTCAGGTTGGGCAATGCGTCCATGATCTCGGACCGCACCCCATCGTGTCCGTTGGTGGCTACCGCGTCGATTTCAGCACCGCGTTCAGAAAGGAACTGGGCAAGATCACCGATTTCCTTATCGCGGTGAATGTCGAAATTTTCACCAAACCGATCCAACATTCTCGGCGTTGCCTCACCGATCAGCAATAATTGTTTCTTCAATGCTTCCCACCTTGCGTGATTGATCAGCTGTGCCCACCCATCCGTCACGTCTACAGGTGATGACCCACAAATTTCAATGGCAGAAACAAATATCGGTTCCCGGGCAGATACGAAAGCAATGGAGATTGCAGTCATCCTGGTTGCAGCCTAAAGCAGTCGGAACGAAATAGGAGTGAGCTTATGCGGGTCTTGATTATCGGCGGCGCCGGAATGGTCGGCCAGAAACTTGCCGGCAGACTGTCTTCCCAGAAAGGCTGGTCTGACAGAATCTCCGAACTGGTCCTGTTTGACGTTGTCGAAGCCAAACTTCCGCAGGCTGATTTCACGATCAAACCGATGGTCGGGGACTATGCCGATCGTGCGACCTCGACCACTCTGGCGGAAATGAAACCCGATCTGATCTTTCACCTGGCGTCCATAGTGTCGGGCGATGCGGAAATGAACTTCGAACGCGGCTGGAACACCAACGGTCACGGATCCTGGCAATTGTTGGAGGCACTGAGGGCGGCACACGAAAACAGTGGCGGTGCGTACCGGCCAAAATTCGTGTTCACCTCATCCATCGCGGTATTTGGACCACCATTTCCCGACCGGATTGGCGACGATTTTCTTTGTGCCCCGCAGACGTCTTATGGTGCGCAAAAGGCGATGATCGAATTGCTGGTCGCCGATTACAGCCGCAAGGGAATGATCGATGGAATGTCAATCCGGTTGCCGACAATCTGTGTCAGGCCGGGAAAACCAAACCTGGCTGCGTCATCATTTTTCTCCGGCATCATTCGCGAACCGCTGAATGGTGTGGAAGCGATCTTGCCGGTCTCTGAAGACGTTCGCCACTGGCACGCATCGCCGCGATCGGCCGCCGGTTTCCTCACCCATGCCGCTGATCTCGACACCTCAAAGCTCGGTGGACGCCTGAGCGTCAACATGCCTGGCATTTCCTGTACAGTCGCCGAGCAGATCGAGGCACTGCGCACAATCGCCGGCAATGATGTCGTCAAACTGATACGCCGTGAACCGGATGAGACGATCATGCGGATCGTCGGAGGATGGCCGCGCAACTTCGATCCGGCGCGCGCGATTGATCTAGGTTTTGCGGCGGAGGACAGCTTTGAAGAGATCATTCGTGTCTATCTGAGTGATGATCTGCCTGGCCACGCCTGATCAATTTCTCAGGACTTGACGTATTGCGAGACGAAGGGTTCTTCCAGGTTTTTCATCAGGTGCTCCCTGATTTTCTCGGCACATAAAACCGGGTCCCGGTCCAGCGCAGCCAGCAAGATCGCCTCGTGCTCTTCAATGCCTTTCTCGCGAAACGCATAACCCTTCATCAATGTCAGCAAACCCAGCCTGAACCGGTCGTAGACATTGCGGTGAAGCTCCAGCAAATAGTCCGAGCCGCAGGCTGAAATCAGGCTTCTGTGAAATTCCCACTCGGCGGCACACCACACGGTCACATTGGAGCCCATTTGGCCGGTTGTGCGCAGTTTGTGTTCGATGTGGCGAAGTTTGTGGTGGGCTGCGGTCAGCCCGGCCTCCCAGTGGATATCGCCATGCTCAATGGAGCGGGCAGCACCCTCACATTCCAGCATGATGCGCATTTCGGCAATCTCACGCAGGTCATCCAGGGTGATGCGCGGAACCCGAAAGCCCTTTTGATCAATGAAATTGACCAGACCGTCACTGGACAGCCGGAACAACACCTCGCGGATGGTGCTGGCGGAACAATCATATTGTTCGCGCAAGGCTTCGGACCGAAGTTTTTCTCCGGCGTCGAAGCGGCCAATGACGAGACCGAGGCGCATGTCTTCATACACATCTGCCGACGTCGAATGTTGTCTGTCTGGTTCCAATTCCGGCCCTATCGAAAAATCCGATAAATCGTAAACTCACGCAAATTTCGAAAAAAGTAAAGAACCACGAAATTTCGGTAAATTTTAAATTTCGCTTGTGGCGAAGCAATTGCGACGCTAACGTTACGGCCTGCGGGTCGAGAACGAGCGCGTCCCGTGTGGAGGAGTTAAGCTTGTGGAGGAAACTTAATGAAACTCGTCACAAAAATTCTAGCCGCCGGCGTCGTTGCCGGCCTCATGTCCGGCACCGCGCTTGCGCAGACAAAACTCCGGATACAGACACACTTTTCGACCGAAACGCTTTCTGGCCAGATGGCGCAGGAGTTCATCGATGACGTTACTGCGATGTCAAACGGTGAAATTCAGATCGAGATGTTTTTCGCATCATCGGTGGTGAAATCGGCTGAAACCTTCGACGCAGCTGCGACTGGAATTCTCGATTGCGACATGACTGGTGGATCTTACCAAACCGGCAAGAACCCGGCCTTCCAGTTTGCCGGTGACCTGACCGGTGGTTATGAAAATCCCTATCAGCAGTATGCCTGGCTTCTGCACGGCGGTGGCTATGACACGCTCAACGAGCTCTACAACGCCAATAATATGGAATTCATCGGCTGGTGGATCCCCGGACCGGAATCCCTTTCATCAACCAAGCCGTTTACCGGCGTTGAAGACCTGAAGGGCTGGAAGTTCCGTTCACCGCCAGGTGTGATCACCAACATTTTTACCAAGCTTGGTGCATCGCCCATCGTGATGGATTTCAACGAAATCTTCACCGCGCTTGAGACGGGTATCATCGACGGCGCCGATGCGGCCAATCTGACCAACAATGTTGGCCTTGGTCTCTATGACATCGCCAAACACACCAACTATCCCGGCTTCCATTCCATGCCGGCTGACCATCTGGCCTGCCGCAAGGATGTCTGGGACAACATGCCGGATCATCACAAGGCAATTCTGAAAGTCGGCATGCAGGCGCTCGGGCTGAAGAATACGACCATCAACGAGGTCAAGAACGCCCAGACCGCAAAAGAACTTCGTGCCAAAGGTGTCAACCTGAACACCTGGTCGGAAGCAGACATGGAGATTTATCGTGCAGCCGTTCAGGAGGCCTGGACCGAGTTTGCGACGACTCCTGAAGCGAAGTCCCTTTTGGCTAGCCACATCAAGTTCCTGCAGGATCTTGGAGCCATGAAATAAGTCTTTGACAAAGAAAGGCCGCCGGATTGCTTGGCACTCCGGCGGCCGACAATCTGTCGAGCTTAGCCATTTTTGATGAAGATCGTCCGGGTTACCAGCCACGTGTTGCAGTACGAACTGCCTGAACAGCTCGGTTATTCGCAACAATATTATCGGAACCGGACGGCCCACCTGGTCGAAGTGGAAACCGACGAAGGCATAACCGGTTGGGGCGAGTGCTTCGGGCCCGGCAATGTAGCGCTTGCAAACAGGACCATCGTCGAAGGCGTGATCCAGCCGATGATACTGGGTATGGATGCAGTCAACAGGGATGTAATCTGGCACAAGGTCTATAATCTGTTGCGCGATCATGGCCAGAAGGGAATGGCTCTGCAAAGCCTGTCGGGGGTGGACATCGCATTATGGGACATCGCTGGAAAAGTTGCCGGAATGCCATTGCACCAGCTGATCGGCGGAGCACATCGCACCGAAATACCCGTATACGGCTATGGCATGATGCTGCGTCCTGAGCCGGTGAATGAACTGTTATCCCGATTCAGCGATGAAGCGGCGGCCATCAAGGATGCCGGCTTCGTGGCGACCAAGATGAAAGTCGGGCTTGGTCCGAAAGAAGACATTCAGTTGGCCGAATGCGTCCGCGAGGCGGTTGGTGATGAATTTCGTTTCATGGTGGACGCCAATCATTGTTACACGACCAGCGATGCATTCGCTGTTGGGCGGGCCCTGGAAGCGCTTGACGTCTACTGGTTTGAAGAGCCGGTTGCGCCGGAAGATCTGGACGGATACCGCGAGCTTCGCGCCGGGCTGCGCATCAATATTTCCGGGGGAGAGGCCGAATATAATCGCTGGGGTTGGCGAAAGCTGCTTGAAGCACGAGGATTGGACATTGCGCAGCCGGAAGTGTGCGCGCTGGGCGGCATATCGGAATATATGAGGGTGTTGGCGCTTTGCCATGCGCATTTCACCCCGGTGGTCAACCACGTCTGGGGTTCGGCGGTTGCGGTGGCCACCAATCTGCACCTGCTGGCGGCAATGCCGGACTTGCCGGGCGGATTGTTTCCGTGGGAACCGATGCTGGAGTTTGATACCACCGACAACAGATTTCGTGACGACCTTTTGTGCGAGCCGCTGAACATTCAAGAGCAGGTCAAAGATAATAATGGTAGAGTGAGTATTCCCACTGGACCGGGATTGGGGATAGATCCTGACCGGGATTTCATCCGCCAGCACACATTACACTAGGACGGGGACGATGGCGAAACAGGTTTCAGGCGGATTACGCGAATGGGTCATTCCATTCGCTTTTGCATTTTGCGCGGGCTGGGTAATTTGGCACGGTCCTGCATACATCCTGGACTTTTTTCCCCACGAAAATCCGTCGATGACGGCGCAGATAACCGAGCTGCACGAACGCAAGGACGTTTCACCGAACATGAGCGGACTGTTCGGCGGCATAATGGATATTTTCGATTGGGCCGCGTTGCTGGCTTTGCCGGTGATCGGCTATTTCGGAATGCGTTCCGTCGTGTATGCGCAAATGGAGTATCCGAACCCTCCGCGCATCGACCTCTTTGCGCTCTTCATCGGCCGCGTCGCGATGATCCTGATCATCTCGATGACGCTGATCATGCTCTACGAGGTTTTTCTGCGCTACGTTATCGAAGCGCCGACGCTATGGGCCAATGAATTGACCCTGTGGATCGCCGGATATGTGTTCCTGCTTTCCGGATTTTACGCGATGCAGCAACGGTGCCATATCAGGATATTCATCATCTATGATCTCCTGCCGAAATTTGGCCGCCGGATTTGCGACACGATATCTGTTGTTCTGCTGTGCCTGTTTGCATTCTTCCTCGTCTTCGGAAGTTACAATCAGGTCTTTGGCATCAAGTTCCATCGATGGGAGATGTTTGGAACGGCCTTCGATCCGCCAATCCCTGCAACCATCCAGCCGATGATCCTCATCGTCGTTTGCCTGGTGGCGCTTCAATCGGTGGTCAATCTGATCGCCGACTGGAACAAGGAACCGGTGGAACATGACGAGGGTGATCTGATCGACGAGGAAGAACTCGAGGCGATCAAGAAAAGCGTGGGGGCAGACTGATGGACGTCGGAGTCATCTCAATCGTATTGGTCTTCTCGCTACTGTTCCTGCTGGCGATCGGCATGCCGCTCGGCCTTGCCTCGGCCGTGCTGGCCGCGCTGGTCATGATAATGAAGTTCGAACCGACGCTGCTGACCGATCCCATGAGTTTCGGGACGGGCATACTCACCAGTAACCCCGGTACCGGGCCGCTCTATCTGCTCACGCAGAAGATATTCGATCTGATGACGGAGTACGTGCTCATATCGGTGCCCCTGTTCATCTTCATGGCCGCGCTTTTGGAGCGTTCGGGCATCGCCAAACAGATGTATGACAGCCTCGACTTCTGGCTCAGCCGCGTTCGCGGTGGCGTTGCCATTGTTACGTCGATCATGGCTGTGCTGATGGCTGCGATGTCCGGCATCATTGGCGGCGAAGTCGTACTGCTGGGATTGATTGCCCTGCCGCAGATGCTGCGTCTTGGCTACAACCAGAATCTGGCAATCGGCACAATTTGCGCGTCGGGCTCTCTTGGAACGATGATCCCGCCATCTATCGTCCTTATCATCTACGGACTGATCACAGAAACGTCGATCAAGGCCCTGTTTACCGGAGCGTTCATTCCCGGATTCATGCTGGCGAGCTTCATCATCATCTACATCGTTGTGCGAACCCAACTTGACCCGTCGCAGGCGCCGCTACCGGAACCAAAACCCGATGACCCGCAAGGTGGCGAGAAATGGCTGATGTTTGCCGGGTTTGTCTCCGTCGTTGCCGGGGCAAGTTCGGTGATCCTCGTCGCACGGGTGGGCTTGCTGACGGTGCTTGGACGAAACGACCCCAGCGTAGATAAATTTGAACCGCCGTTTCTTGGCATGGTTGGCGATCTTCCGCTCTTGCTTGGGATCATCGCTGCCTCGGCAGCAGTGATTTTCCTTGTGGCCGGTCGCGAACGCACGACTGTCGGCTGGCAACGTGGCAAAGGGCTGGTGCCACCTCTGGCTGTCATCGGCATCGTGTTGGGCTCCATCTACGGCGGTGTCACGGGCATCACCGAAGCGGCGGGCATGGGAGCACTGGCGGTTTTCTGTATCGCATTGTTCCGGGGAGAAGCATCGGTCGACCTGCTGTGGGTTTCGATGATGCGAACGCTGCGTTCCACGGGCACGATTATCTGGGTGACAATTGGCGCTGCGGCGCTGGCCGGTGCCTATACGCTTGCCGGCGGACCCACCTATATCGCGCAACTGATCATCGGTGCGGAAATGCCGACCATGCTCGTGATCCTGACCATGATGCTGATCCTGCTGTTCATGGGCGCATTCATGGATTGGGTGGGTATCGTTCTGCTCATCATCCCGGTGTTCCTGCCAATTGTTCAGCGACTGCCGATCGAGGAAATCGGCTTCATTGGCCAACTGTCACCGCATCACGTGGCCATCTGGTTCGGCGTGCTTTTCTGCATGAACATGCAGGTCAGTTTCCTGTCACCACCATTCGGACCAGCCGCTTTCTACCTGAAATCGGTGGCGCCACCGCATATTTCACTAACCGATATATTCCGCGGCTTCCTTCCGTTTATCGGTGTGCAACTGCTGGCCTTGTCGGTGCTGTTATTGTGGCCGTCCATTGTCACGCTTCTGCTCTAGCCTACGGATCCTGTCGTGCTCACAACAGCCCAGCTGACAGAATTTGAACAGAATGGCTATCTGGTCATCGAGGATGTTCTGCATCCCGATTTGGTCCTGAAACCCATTTTGCGCGAATATGCCGAAATTCTGGACGGGCTATACGAACGCTGGTTTGCGCAAGGCGAGGTCCGCAAGGATCCGCGCGGTCTCGATTTCGACGGCAAACTGCTTGAAGCCTACCGGGCCGGCTGCGACTGGTTCCAGCCGATGGATATCTCACTGCCGGGCGACGAAATCTACGATGACACGCCCATGCATTTCGGACCCGCCGTGTTCAACCTGCTGACCGACAACCGGTTGCTCGACATTGTCGAGGACTTGATCGGGCCTGAAATCACCTCCAATCCGATCCAGCACGTGCGGATCAAGCCGCCGGCGATCGATCTTCGCGACGACGAAATCCGCGCGCATATTACCAGCACGGACTGGCATCAGGACCGCGGCGTAACGCATGAGGAGGCTGACCAGACAACCATGGTCACGGTGTGGTGTGCAATCTCCGACGCAACGGTCGAAAACGGCTGCCTGCAGGTGATCCCGCGTTCACACACATCCGAGATGCTGCCCCATTGCCCAAAGGTGCAAACGGCCATTGCCGACGGTTTTGTCGATGAGAAAAGCGCGGTGCCCCTGCCGGTGCGCAGCGGCGGTATCGTGCTGCTGCATCCGCTTACGCCCCACGCATCCCTGGTCAACAACACCGGCGGTTTCCGGTGGTCGTTCGATATCCGGTATAACCGCACCGGCGAGCCGACGGGCCGAGCTCACTTTCCCGACTTCGTCGCCCGCAGCCGCTCAAACCCTTCAACCGAATTGAAGGACTGGCGTGTCTGGAAAGCGATGTGGGAGGAGGCAAGAGCTGATCTGGCCGTTCGCCCACACATACCCATCCATCGCTGGACCTCCGATTCACCAGCCTGTGCATAGGAAATTTCATGAGTAATACGGTTCGTCTTGATCCGTCAGACAATGTTGTGACGGCTGTCCGGGCGCTGGAAGCCGGAAGTGAAGTGGAAGGATGCAGCACCTCAACGCTCATTCCCCGCGGCCACAAGATTGCGACCAGCGCCATCAGCACCGGCGAGCCGGTGCGCAAATATGCACAGATCATCGGCTATGCGGCTGCCGATATTCAGCCCGGCGATCATGTGCACACGCAAAATGTCGAATTCCGCAATACCGATGTCGACTACGAATTCGGGACCGACCTTCGCGCCGTGACACCGGTTGCGGAACAGGAACGCGACATGTTCATGGGATACCGCCGCGCCAATGGCCGCGTCGGCACGCGCAATTACATTGCCATCATCACCTCGGTGAATTGCTCAGCCACGGCGGCGCGGAAAATTGCAGCGGCCTTCGGCCCGGAAGAACTGGCTGATTATCCGAATGTCGACGGGGTGGCAGCCTTCGTTCACGGAACCGGCTGCGGGATGGCCGGGGCAGGCGAAGGATTTGACGCTCTGCAGCGCGTCATGTGGGGCTATGCGCGGCATCCCAACCATGCCGGCGTGGTGATGGTCGGGCTCGGTTGCGAGGTCAACCAGATCGACTGGCTCCTGGAGGCGCACGGGATCGAAAAGGGCCCGCTGTTTCAGTCGATGAATATTCAGGACGTTGCCGGCCTGGCGCGGACCGTGGAAACCGGTATCGAAAAAGTTCGCGCGATGTTGCCGCTGGCCAATGAAGCCCGGCGCGAGCCATGCCAAGCGTCTGAATTGATGGTCGGCCTGCAATGCGGCGGTTCCGATGCGTGGTCGGGCATCACCGCCAACCCGGCTGTCGGCTATGCCTGTGATCTGCTGGTGGCGCAGGGCGGCAGCGGCGTCCTGGCGGAGACGCCCGAAATCTACGGTGCAGAACACCTGCTGACGCGCCGGGCGATAAACCGGCAAGTCGGAGACAAGCTGGTCAGGCTCATTGGCTGGTGGGAGGACTACACGCAGCGCAACAAGGGATCGATGGACAACAACCCCTCGCCCGGCAACAAGAAGGGTGGACTGACCACCATCCTGGAAAAGTCACTAGGTGCGGCGGCGAAAGGCGGCACCACGCCGCTTACCGGTGTCTACAAATATGCAGAGCCGGTGACGTCGAAGGGTTTCGCCTTCATGGATTCGCCCGGTTATGACCCGGCGTCGGTTACCGGTCAGATCGCCAGCGGATGCAATCTGGTCGCCTTTACCACCGGCCGTGGTTCGGCATTCGGATCGAAGCCGGCGCCATGCATGAAGATCGCCACGAATTCCGAAATGTACCGCCGCATGACCGACGACATGGACATCAATGCCGGGGAGATCCTGACCGACGGAAAAACGGTCGAGGAAGTCGGCCGCGACATCTACGAATTCTGGCTTCGCATGGCTTCGGGAACCATGTCCAAGTCCGAAGCGCAGGGTCTTGGCGATTATGAATTCGTGCCCTGGCAAATCGGCGCGACGATGTAGGGGGCTGTCGAGGTTCGGGAGTTGGAGCAAGGTATGGAAGTTCTCAGCGAACAGCAGGTCGGCTTTTATCGCGACAATGGCTATCTTGCGTTGCCGGCCTATCTGCCGGCGGATGTTGTTGATGAAGCCAATCGCGAAATTGACCGGTTGTCCCGGCACGCAGCCGAGATCACCGAGAGCGACGATCTCATCGATCTGGAGGATAGTCACACGCCTGACGATCCGCGGGTTCGCCGCATAAAGCGGCCGGACCTGCAGAGCGATTTCTTCAATTCACTGATGCGCAGCGAATTGATCCTTGGCCCGGCCCGCGACCTCATTGGGCCGGATATCCGCATGCACACGACCAAGCTCAACATGAAGAAGGCGGGGTACGGCGCCGAGGTCAAATGGCATCAGGACTTCGCCTTTTATCCCCACACCAATGACGATGTGCTGGCGATCGGCATTGTCTTCGATGACATGGATGTCGAGAACGGTCCGCTGCAGGTGTTTGCCGGTTCGCACAAGGGGCCGATTTTCGACCATCATGTTGACGGCGTCTTTTCCGGCTCGATGGACCTTTCAGATTGCGGCCTCGACCCGGCCGATGCGGTGGCACTGACCGGCCCGGCGGGAACGGTGACCATTCATCACGCCCGCATCGTTCACGGTTCTGCCGTCAACACGTCACCGCGCGATCGCAGGATGCTGTTCTACGAGATGATGGCGGCCGACGCCTATCCGGTCATGGGATCGATGACCCGGTTTGACGATATCGGCTTTTATAATGAGCTGATGTTGTGCGGCGCGCCGACGCTTGAGCCGCGCCTGGCGCCAGTTCCCATTCGAATTCCGCAACCGCAACCGGAACTCAACCGCTCGATTTATGAAATTCAAAAAGGCCGAAAGGAACAATGAAATGACCAAACCGAACGTTGGATTTATCGGTCTCGGCCTGATGGGCTGGGCGATGTGCCAGCGGCTACTCGATCTCGGCTATCCGTTGACCGTGATCCAGAACCGGTCGCGGACCAATGTGGAAGCCGCTGTCGCCCGCGGCGCGGCCGAAGCGAAGTCGGCGAAAGAACTGGCCGCGGCCAGCGATATCGTGATGTTGTGCATGGATACCTCCGCCTCGGTTGAAGGGCGCATGCGCGGCGAGGACGGCGTCATTGCAGGCATCAAACCCGGGGCAATCGTCATTGATTTCGGCACCTCGCTTCCCGCCTCGACACGCCAGCTGGGCGGCGAGGTTGCGGCTGCCGGGGGCGCCTATCTTGACGCGCCGCTGGGCCGCACGCCGGCGCATGCAGTCGATGGGTTGCTCAATATCATGTGTTCGGGCGACGCCGCTGCCTATGGCAAGGCCGAGCCGGTGTTGAAGGATCTTGGTGAAAACGTCTTTCATCTCGGTGCGCTCGGCACCGGTCACACGATCAAGCTCATCAACAATTTCTTCGGCATGACGATTGCCAATTCCATGGCCGAGGCTTTCGCCATGGCCGATGTCGCGGGAATTGACCGCCAGAAAGTCTATGACGTGATGGCGGCAGGTCCGCTGCGCTCCGGGATGATGGATTTCGTCAAAGGGTATGCCATTGACGGCAAACCGGACATGCTGTCCTTTGCGATCAAGAACGGCCTGAAGGATGTCGGCTATTTCCGGACGATGGCCGAACAGGCGGGCGTCGATTCGATCATGTCGGCCTCGGCGTTCAACGCGCTCAATGAAGCCAATGAAAACGGCTATGGCGAGCGCATGGTTTCCGAGATGACGGATTTCTTCGCCACCAAATATGGCGCGCAAGCGGGCGGCAATTGACGTCTGAGCCAAATCGTATTCCGCTTCAATGACGGGGCTTGCCGCCACGGCCAATCGCGACCGGCCAATGCTCGGCATCTCGATGATGCTGATCGCCTATGCCGCCTTTTCGTGCATTGATGCGGGCGCCAAATGGCTGGCGCTGGCGGGCTTTGCCGCGCTGCAACTGGCGTTCATGCGCTACTTCGCCCATTTCGTCATTTCGCTGTTCTTGATCGCCCGCGGCGGGATAACGGCCGGCCGGTTCAGCACCAGCCATCCGGGTCTCATCGTCGTGCGCGGCTTGCTGCTGATGACATCGACGATCTCCAATTTCATTGCCGTGCGCTATCTGCCGCTGACGCTGACATCGACGATTTTGTTTTCGGCGCCGATCATCACCTGCGTGCTGGCCTGGCCGCTGCTCGGCGAGAGGGTCGGCCCGGTGCGCTGGGCGGCAATCCTGCTCGGTTTCTGCGGCATAATCGTCGCCATCCGGCCGTTTGACGAGAGCTTTCACTGGGCCGTGTTCCTGTCGCTGACCGCGGCGACTTGTTTTGCGCTTTATTCGATCATCACCCGCAAATTGTCCGGCATTGTCGCCACCGACACGATGCAGTTTTATTCCGGCCTCGTCGGGACCGCCGCCCTGCTGCCGTTTGCGCTGGCCGAGTGGCAGTCGCCGGCAACGGCGTCGGGCTGGATGATCCTCGTCGGTCTCGGCATTTTCGGCTGGATCGGCCACGAATTGTTGACGCGGGCGCACGGGCTGGCGCAGGCGACCGCGCTGATGCCGTTCGGCTATGCCTTCATCATCTATCTGACGATCTGGAGCTACTTCCTGTTTGATCATCTGCCCGACCGCTGGACGGTGACCGGCGCGGTGATCATCGTCGTCGCCGGAATGGTGATCTGGCTGCGGGAACGGCAATTGAGCATACAGCGCCGCGCCATGCCGCCGGGGTAGAGGGGCTCTCTTTCAAGCACGCGTTCACCCTCCCGCGAATCTCTCATCCGGGTTGTTCAAAAAGAGTGGGAAGACGGGCGATCGGATAATCGCGGGTGTCTTGGTTCCTAGTTTATAGTTCAAGCGATCTTCCGATCACCCGTCCGGCCGCTGTCCGGTCCTGTCGGCTGGTCTTACCGGCCCATGGTCTTTCTTCAAAACCACGGGCGGCCCCGGCTTTTCCGGAACCGTAGAGAGGAGCGGAATTTCACCGTCCGGTATCTAGCCTACGGCCTCCAGCCTGCCGCCCGGCCCTCGTCATGCCCGATGAAACCGTATCAACGGGGGGAGGTTGCCGCCGCCCCCGCCGAACCCCGGTTCATGACCCGGCTTCCCGTGAGAGCGATGGGGAGGATTGTAAGCGAGGGTCTGGAAGCGTGGATAAGTTTTTTGGCAAACGGTCGCTCTGCGGACAAAGCAGATCTTGAGGCAATCAATCTGCCTGATGTCGTTGGTGCAATGTCAGCTCACAGTAAACTGTCCCATCATGCCCCGATCCTCGTGCTCAAGAATGTGGCAGTGATACATATAGGGATGCTGTTCTGTCGCGAGGTGGTTGAATTGCACGATGATTTCTGACCATCCGTCATCATCCAAAACCACCGTATCCTTCCACCCCTGTTGGTCAGGCGGAGGCGTCGAACCGGCAATCTTGTCGATCAGGAACGAGCACCCATGCACATGGAACGGGTGCTCGCCCTGATCGGAGCGAATGCGCCAACGTTCCCAAACGCCTCGTTCGACCCTTTGATTGATGACGTTCATATCCATCGCTGCACCGTTGATGGTCATATCCATCATCGCATCTCCACCGGTCATGCTGTGTGAACCGCTCCCACCATTATCCATTTCAAGGACAAAATCGCGGGTCCGCAAGATCTCAGCATCTTTGGGACGAGTGATGGAAGCAAGCCTTTCGGGCACCGGAGCGGCGTTTGCGGAAAGCGACTCGTCAACAAGCAGGGTCAGCGACGGTACCGGCTTCGGGGTTCGAGAAAACAGGTCCAGCACACCTCCGATAATTCCCTCAGGATCAAATTCATCTTCAAACAGGGTCAGAAGTTCAGCTGGACCACCATCCTGCAGATCGACAATGATCTCGCAGCGTTCGCCGGGTGCCATTTCCATGCTCGTCAACTGCACCGGCGAATCCAACATTCCGCCGTCACTTGCGATCTTGTAAAAGGACCTGCTGTCGGCAAATGCGACAATGTAGAAACGAGCGTTGGCCCCGTTGAGTAACCTGAGCCGTACCTTTCCTGCGGGGACGTTGGCAACGGGTGATATTGCGCCATTAACGACAACAGTCTCGCCATACCAGCCGTCTTCGTCCGCATCGAGCAGCGAATACACCAGCCTCCCATGATCATCAAAAGTGCGGTCTTGAATGATAATCGGCAGGTCATCAACGCCATATTGGGAGGGTAGATCAGTTGCCAAGCCCAGATCATCATCAATGATAATCATGCCTGCCAGTCCACGATAGACCTGATGACCGGTTTTGCCGTGTGTATGGGAGTGATACCAGCAGGTAGCGGCCGGTTGCACGATGGACAAGGTCGGTTGCCACAGCCCTCCCGGAGCGATTTCCAGCTGTGGTCCACCATCCACCTCACCCGGAACGTGGAGACCGTGGCCGTGAATGGCAACGCCTTCATCCAGTGTGTTTCGATAGTGCAAGTTGAGTTCGCTGTTCTGTCGCGTCCGGATGGTTGGCCCCAGGTAATCTTGGCTGAAACCGAGAGTTGGCGTCTTTGTGCCCGGCACAAATGACCACTCGCCTGTGCGAATCTCCATATTTACCGGCTCGGCATTGGTTCCATCCACGAGTGGTGGTATTGGCAACCTCGATGGATCAGCCGTTCCCCAAGCTGCATTGAAGGCGCTAGAGGTGAGCAGCGCAGCGCTGCCCGAAACAAACTGCCTGCGGGTAAGTGCAAAAGACATACAGTTTCTCAAGTCGAATTGAACACGGAACGAATTAGCTACCCGGACAGCATCAAATCCGCTATCGGACCAATGCCGGATAGGTGGCCTTTCGCATCCGGCATAAGGTCAATAATCTGGTGATTTTAGCCCGCGCCGGCCAGTTGAGCTCACAAGGCAAAGAGGAAACCATGATGATCAACACGATTGGTCAACTCCCGTTCCAGCGCACAATATTTGCGATCTTTGTGCTTTTTGTATTTGGCACCAGCGCTATCGAAATTGTCTTGGAGTTTGCCGCAGGAGAAACCCTTGGTTCAATGGCGGATGATCTGTTCCGCTTCTCCCTCAGCGCAATTGTCCTTGTGGTGTTTATATCCAACCACTTGGCTCAGAAACGAGCGCTCGTGGACTTGCGCAGGCAACTGCAAAAGGCCCGCGGACAGCTGGCACGGTTTGACACCCAATCACAGATTATCGCCCGCCAGTACCGCGCGGTCATGCAGCAGCAGTTTGTTGCATGGCGCCTCACTGTCAGTGAACAAGATGTCGTTATTATGTTGTTGAAAGGATTGTCTTTTCGGGAAATCGCAGAATTGAGGGATACCAGGGAAAAAACCGTTCGCCAGCAAGCCTCAAGTGTGTACCAGAAGGCAGGAGTCGGAAGCCGAAATGAACTTGCGGCATGGTTTTTTGATGATTTGTTGGATCCGGATTTCAGCAACCAAGCCAGCACTTAGCTTGTGCAGTCTGTTCGGCTAAGGCGCTGAAATCCGGGGGCGAGCCGCGGGTCTCGACCCGTCCTTCGCCCCCCTTGAGGGGGGCGAAGGGTGCCTTCACGCCAGCGGCGAGATAGTCACCGCTGACATCCGCCGCCTAGCGCGATAAATCCGCGACCAGGGCATCCAGCACCATCATCCCGGCAGGGGTGGCGCGCAGATGTGAATTACCGACCGGCAGGATGAGATTTTCCTCCTGCAGGCCGGCGACAATGGCAGGATCCGGCGCGCTGCCGCGAAGCTGTTGGTACCGGGCGATGTCGACGCCTTCGCTTAACCGCAATCCCATCAGCAACAGTTCGTCGGCTTCCTGCTCGCAGCTCAACACCTCGCCGTCTGCCATGCCGTGGCTGGTGCGTTCGACCTGATCTAGCCAGGTTTCCGGATGTTTTTCGGCCATGGTGACCACCCGGTTGCCGCCATCGACAAAGCGGCCGTGGGCGCCCGGGCCGGCGCCGACATATTCGCCGTATCGCCAGTAGGTCAGGTTGTGGCGGCTCTCCGCGCCCGGAACCGCATGGTTGGAGATTTCATAAGCCGGCAAACCATGGGCGGTGGTGATCGCTTGCGTCACCTCGTAGAGCGCGGCCGCATCATCGGCAGGCGGCACATGCAGTTTCCCCGCTGCCGCCAGGCCGAAGAACGGCGTGCCCTCCTCGATGGTCAGCTGATAAAGCGACAGGTGGTCGGCCGCGTAGCCAATGGCGCGAACGAGTTCTTCGCTCCACGCATCCGGCGTCTGTTTCGGCCTTGCATAGATCAGGTCGAAGGAAAGGCGCGGGAAGGTGTTTCGCGCCAGTTCGATTGCGAAAAGCGCTTCTTCAACATCATGCAGCCGGCCGAGAAACTTCAGGTCACGGTCATTCAGCGCCTGCACGCCCAGCGAACAGCGGTTGACCCCGGCAGCGCGATAACCGGCAAACCGGGCCGCATCGGCAGAAGACGGATTGGCCTCGATGGTAATCTCGATACCCTCCGGCACGTGCCAGTTGGCGGCGATGGCGTCAAGAATTCCGCCAACCGTTTCCGGCTCCATCAGCGACGGGGTGCCGCCGCCGAGGAAGATGCTGGTGACATCTCGGTCGCCGGTGCGCTGCCGGTAGGCGCCAAGCTCGCGGGCGAAAGCGGCGACAAACCGCGGCTGGTCAATCGCCTGATGGCGAACATGGCTGTTGAAGTCGCAATAGGGGCATTTGGCGGCGCAAAACGGCCAATGCACATAGACGCCGAAACCCGGATCGCCGACCATCGCGACTATCCGCCGAAAACCGCGCGGGCGAACAATTCGAATGCGCGGGTGCGATGGGAGAGGCCGAGACCGTCGGCGCCGACGCCGCGGGCGTATTTTTCCTCCGGCAGCATCTCGGCGAAGGTTCTGTCGTGACCGTTCGGCCTGAAAACCGGGTCGTAGCCGAAACCGTGCTCGCCACGCGGCGGCCAGACCAGCGTGCCGGGCGCTTCGCCGACAAAATATTCCGCGTGACCATCGGGCCAGCACAGGCACAGCGTGGCGAAGAAGGTGGCGCGGCGCTGGTCGGCGTTGACGGCGCCGGCTGCCTGCAGCTTGTCCTCGACCTTGGTCATGGCGGCCAGCCAGTCCCGCGATCCGTCGGGCTGTTCAGCCCAGTCGGCGGTGTAGACGCCGGGATCGCCATCAAGCGCGTCGACACACAGGCCGCTGTCATCGGCCAATGCGGGCAATCCCGTCGCCTTTGCGGCGGCAAACGCCTTGATGAAGGCGTTTTCGCGAAACGTCGTTCCGGTTTCGGCTGGTTCCGGCAATCCAAGTTCGCCCGTGGATTTGGCGGTCAGGCCATAGGGCTCGATCAGGCCGGCGATTTCGCGCACCTTGCCCTGATTGTGGGTGGCGACGACCAGCTCATTGCCATCCAGCGCCCTCACTTTAACCCCCAGATATTAGAGCAAAAACCGATCATATTGAACCATTCTGCCGGAGCAGTTTCGGGACAAGGTCGAGCGTTTGTTCGATGGGCATATCCGCGATACGTCCTATGGCGTTTCGCGGTTTCTTTGAACTGCGACAACGCCTTTGACCGCTCGGATCGATCGAAGCATTTTTCGCTGGTTCGTCTTCGCCGGGCGAAAAATGCCTTGGAACAAACGCGAAGGATTTGGTCCGAAAAGGCCCGGCCCATACGGGTTTGCGATTGGCGGGCGCCCAATGCCGATCCACTCTCGAACGATGCTATGGCATCGCCCATCGAGCGTCTCGACACCGGATCACCACCCCAATCGGCAAACAGAATTGATTCAATAT
>JBFOMG010000017.1:0-62704 GCA_040830725.1 Rhizobiaceae bacterium | reverse complement strand
TTGAAAGCAACGCGCAATATTACGAAGAGGCGCGAAAATTTGCCCAGGCGTGTTCAACACATTCGGCGGAAACCTATTACCGCGAGTTCGTGGTGGTCACCGGGGGTGGGCCGGGCGTGATGGAAGCAGGCAACCGGGGGGCGCAAGACGTTGGAGCCCCGTCAATCGGGCTCAACATCGTGCTGCCGCATGAGCAGGCGCCGAATGAATATGTGACACCGGACTTGTGTTTCAACTTCCATTATTTCGCCATCCGCAAAATGCATTTCATCATGCGGGCCAAGGCTGTCGCGGTCTTCCCCGGCGGCTTTGGGACGATGGATGAATTATTTGAAACCCTGACCTTGATTCAGACCGGCCGTATGGAGCGTGTGCCGGTGTTGCTGTTCGGCAAGGCCTTCTGGGAAGGTGCGATTGACCTGGGCTTCCTGGCAGAACAGGGAACTATCTCGCCCGACGACCCGGAACTGATCAGCTTCGTTGATACAGCCGACGAGGCTTGGGGGAAAATCAGCGAATTCTACGAATTGTAAAACGCTCCAGGTGCGGCGAAACGGCATCTGACGCAGGAACAGCGAACCAACTATTCTCCCGGTGAAATTGCACGAAACCGGAGTTTGTCATGCGTCTTTCCTTATTTGCTGCCGTCATTGTCACGTCCCTTTCGATGTTGTCATCTGCTTTTGCCGGTGAAATCGAGGTGACATCCGCGTGGACGCGGGCGACGCTGCCCGGTGCGAAAGTGGCCGGTGGATTTGCCATGATTTCCAATAGCGGCCGGACGGCCGACCGCCTGGTTGGCGTTTCCTCTCCTGTGGCGGCAAAGGCCGAACTTCACACGATGAAAATGGTTGACGATGTGATGGTCATGCGGCCGATGGAAGGCGGACTGATGATCCCTGCTGGAGGATCTGCCGAGTTGAAGCCCGGTGGTGACCATCTCATGCTCATGGGCTTGGCAGAAGGGTTGAAGGAAGGCGACAAGGTTCCGGTAACGCTGAAGTTTGAGTCCGGCAGTGAAATCGGTATCGAGCTGATGGTGATGCCGGCCAACGCCAAGGAAATGAAACATGGCGGGCACAAACACGGTGAACACAAACACAGCGAATGAGCTGTATCCCGCGTTTGGGTGACGCCTAATTGTCTCCTGTTTCCAAACGTTGTGGCCGGTGAACCATGGTCACCAGCACGTAGGAAATGATCATCAGCAAATACCACGAGCCGAGTTTGGCGATTGATACCGGTGTCCAGCCGTCAAGCTGTCCCGGATAGAGCCAGGCGCGGGAGAAAGTCGCTATATTTTCCGCCAGCCAGATGAACAGCGCGACCAGCAGAAACCCGACAAGCAACGGCATGCGGTGGCGAAACCTGAACACGCGGTAGTGAACGAATGTTCGCCAGTAGAGTGCGGCTGTGGCGCCAAACAAAATCCACCGGACATCCGGCAGATAGTGGTGGGAGAAGAAATTGATGTAGATCGCCGCGCACAACAGGACGGTGAGGCCGAAATGCGGGTAGTGCGTGTAGCGGATGTCGAAGATGCGTGTGATGCGGGCAATATAGGATCCGACAGCAGCATACATGAAGCCGGAAAACAGCGGCACGCCGGCGATGCGAATCATGTTCTCTTCCGGGTAAACCCATGATCCGACATGGGTTTTGAAGATTTCCATCACCGTCCCCACGATGTGAAAGATCAGGATCACTTTCGCTTCAGACAGGGTCTCCAATTTGCCGGCCAGCATGGCGATCTGGATCGCCAGGGCAGCGACGAAGAGAAAATCATAACGCGCAATGGCAAAATCGTCGGGCCAGAAGTAGCGGGTCATGATGATTAACCCCAGCATGGCGCCGCCGAACAGACACGCCCAGGCCTGTTTCAAGCCGAAGACCAGAAATTCCATTGCAGCGCCGGCAACGCCGGTTGCAGGCATGCGGTCGAGTACCGAATGTGCGGCAGCATCGATTCGGGCCTCGATCGATGTAAACCGTCTCAAGCGACGGTTTCCCCGTTGATGGCCGACAGAAACGAGGCCAGATCGTCGGTAACGAAGTCGACATCGTCGCCGTCCTTGCCGTCCTGTTCCCAAATCTCCGAGAAGGTCGGCTCGAAATTGCGCGGGACGATCAGGACGGTTGTCATCCCCAGTGCCTTGGGGACAATCAGGTTGCGTGCAAGATCCTCGAACATGACCGCGTTGCCTGCATCAACCCGGTGAAGGCCCAAAAACTTGTCGTAAGTCTCGCGTGCAGGTTTCGGCACGAGATCCGCGGCGACGACATCGAAGATCTCGTCAAAATGATCCAGGATGCCCAGTTGCCTTGCGGTCGCCTCTGCGTGGCTGCGGCTTCCATTGGTAAATATGAACTTTCGGCCGGGCAGGTTCCGGATCGCGGTTCCCAAAGCCGGGTCGGGAACCAGCCAAGTGTAATCGATATCGTGGGCTTTCTGGAGGAAATCATCCGGATCGATATTGTGCAGCTCCATCAGGCCGCGCATCGTCGTTCCATATTCCAGATATAGCTGTTTTTGAATTTTTCGCGCTTCATCCCTCGGCAGTTGGAGCAATTCGGACACGTAGGATGTCATGCGAACGTCGATCTGCGAAAACAGGTTGGTGTGGTGCGGGTAGAGTGTGTTGTCGAGGTCAAACACCCAATCTGTGACATGGGTGAAGCGCTCGGGATCGGGAACGTTGGTCATGCGCCCTTATTGCACGTATTTGACCGCGAGCAAGCCCTTGCCCGTGGACAGCCGGTAAACTGTGAATTTGGGTGTTCGCTAAATTTTTAGACATCGCTTAAACTGCGTTTCAAGCCGATTTTGAGATAGTGGCTCCAAACAGGGTGCCCCTTCGTGAAATCGATCTTTTTCAAAGCATTGACGGTATCGACATTCGCCGTCGTACTGGCCTACGCATTGATCATCTTCGCCATTCCCATGTTTGGCGAGGAGATCAATCCCAGTGCGTGGGTGCTTGGATTTGTCGGGCCATATCTCATCGGCATGCCGGTCTCTTATTACTGTTTTTTGCAGGCCGACCGTCTCAGGGATGCACACGAGAAGCTTCTGAAAGTGCACGAAGAGTTGCGGCAGAAATCGATGCACGACCCGATGACCGGAATGCTCAACCGCGAGACATTTCTGGCGCGGCTCAACGTTCAGGGCAGACATACGGATGATGGTGTGCTGCTTATCGCGGACGCTGATCACTTCAAACGCATCAACGACAGCTACGGTCACCTTGAGGGCGACAAGGCGCTGTTGCTGATTGCCGACGCCATCAAGCTTGCAGTCCGCGAACAGGATGTTGTGGGAAGAATTGGCGGTGAGGAGTTTGCGGTATTTCTTAGCGGTGCAAGCCTGGAAGATGCTTTGGAAGTATCGGAGCGGATACGCCGGGCGGTCGAGGAAGTGCAGTTTAAAACTTCCTGCGGAAAAAGGATGCCGCTCACCATCAGCGCCGGCGGCGCATCCACACTGGGGGCCGAAAACCTGTCGCAGTTGATGCGCAGTGCCGACCGCAGCCTCTATGAGGCAAAGCGAAGTGGAAGAAATCGCGTTATTTTCCACTCCGACATGAAAGCGGCGGCGTGAGCGCTGAAAGTCCAAGGAGCCGCCACACGCGGGTGCTTTTGATCACCTCAGCATCTGTTGTGCTTTCAATGACCCTGACATTCGCCTTGACCAAACTGTTCGGTACCAACTTTGTACCGATTCCGGCGGTGACGGCGTTTTTGTGTCCGGTGCTCGTTGCCTGGCCGGTTTCAACCATCTTTCTGAAACAATCCGATCAGCTTGAAGCCGCCCACCGGGAATTGAATCAGGCTCATCGCAGCCTCGAACAAGCGCATGTGCTTCTCGAACACCGGTCGCGCCATGACCAGATGACCGGCCTTGCAAACCGAGAGGCGATTCTGGGTGCCATTGGCCCGGGACGGCGCGGCTCCGACAATGGATTCCTCATCATCATCGATGCCGATCACTTCAAAAAGATCAACGATACATATGGGCATCTCGTTGGCGACAAGGCACTGAAGTTCATTGCCGACGCGATCTCGGCAAATATCCGCGAAGGCGACATGGCGGCAAGAATTGGTGGCGAGGAATTTGCCCTGTTTCTTCCCGGATCCAGTCTGGCGGAAGCCATCCAGATTTCCGAACGGGTCCGCCAGGCTGTTGAGGGCATCGAATTCTATTCGCCATGTGGCGAGCGAATCGATTTGACAGTCAGCCTGGGTGGCGCGGAAATGATCGCCAATGGCCCGCTGGACGCGGTCATGGGCAAGGCCGACAAGATGCTCTACGAGGCAAAAGACGCCGGCAGGAACAGAGCGGTCGTCGTTCCCGAACTGGCGCATGCGGCATAAGCCAAGCTGGGCGAGACATACTGTTTGCTAGAGCAGCCTCGTGCATTTGAACGCGATGCGGCCAAACTTCTTCCTGCTTTGCGCCCGCCTGACTTTGGTATGGCATCGATTGAGCGCCCGCATACAAGCGGTACTGCCCTTCTTGTGGGTGGCCTCGCCGATGATTGACCGGCCCTTTATATCTTCGGCACGATACAGACAGTCGACCTTCTTGCCGGCTTCGGCAGGTGTAACCATACCATCAGTGAAAAATATCGCTCCAGCGATGGCGGCGGCGCCAAGAAGCATGGATTTATAGGTCATCGATTAACTCCATTTCGGGATTTTGATCGTTGCGCCTCGCTTGATTTGTTGCGAAGCGGACGAATGTCGCGTCCCTTTAGACAACCAGACCATTGTTCAATGTGCGGTGTCGCACAGTCCGTTCCCCAATAAAAATTGGTCGCTGGATCGCAATCCCCTCAGAAAGGGGCTTCGTACAGGCGGAGGCAATGGGTTGCAAAACTGCGGCTGAAATCAACGTTTGGCGCTGCATTGCCTCGCTGAGTGCTGTGCGGATAAAAGAACCAAACAGCAAGTGTTGTCTCTGCAACGATTTTCCCACGGTATCCCCACATGGAACTCTGGATCCCGATCACCATTGCGGCCGCCTTCCTGCAAAATGTGCGGTCGGCGATGCAGAAACACTTGAAAGGTGTGATGGGGACGACCGGTGCGACGTTCGTCCGTTTTGGCTTCGGGGCGCCGCTGCCGATCCTGTTTGTGGTGCTGCTGCATTATGGCGCCGGTTACAGGGTGCCGGCGCTCAACACGACCTTTTTTGTCTGGGCATTGGTGGGTGGCCTGGCGCAGATCGGGGCAACCTTTCTGCTGGTCTACCTGTTTTCGTTCCGGAATTTTGCCGTCGGCACCGCCTATTCGCGCACCGAACCGGCGCAGGCGGCGATATTCGGACTGGTCTTCCTGTCGGAGCGCGCTTCTGCCGGCGCTCTGGCGGCCATTGCCATAAGCGTGATTGGCGTCATGCTGATCTCGGTGGCGCGGACAACGGTGAGTACGGCCTCGCTCATCACATCGGTATTCAGCCGTACCGCTATTATCGGGCTTGCTTCCGGCACGTTGTTCGGCGTTGCCGCGGTGGCCTATCGCGCCGCGTCGCTTTCGCTGGGCGGCCCCAATTTCATGATGCAGGCGGCAGTCACGCTTGCCGTCGTAATCGTGTTTCAGGCAGGAATCATGTTTGCATGGATGGTGCTAAGGGAGCCTCAGGAGATCGGGCGGGTCGCCAAGGCGTGGAAGCCCGGCCTGATTGTCGGGATTGCCGGTGCAACCGCTTCGTTCGGCTGGTTCATGGCGATGACATTGCAGCAGGCAGCAGTCGTCAAGGCACTGGCACAGATCGAGATGATCTTCACATTCGCATCGTCAGTGTTCATCTTCAAGGAACACATCAACCGGCTCGAAGTGATTGGCTGTGTGTTGATCGTGGCGGGAATACTGGTGCTTTTGTTGGTCGGATAGGTCCGGCCCACATTGGCGTGTCCGCTGATTTACCGTGATTGTTCTCACATCATTTTGGCCATGAATATCGTGATATAAGCCGGTTATCGTTACGAATTGACGGAAATCGCCATGTGGCTACGCTTGCCGATACTGACAGTTGTCCTGGTCTTGATTGCTGCGCCCGCCGCAGCTGGCGCGAAGGAAAAAATTGCAGCGCTGGCTCCATCGGGACTGGTCTATGTGCTCGATGAGGACGGCAACGAACTGATTGCGCAAAATGCCGACAAACCGTTCGTGCCGGCGTCGGTTACCAAGATTGTCACCGCTTGGCTGGCGTTGGAAGTGCTGGGCGGCGATCATCGCTTCGAAACGTCGTTTTATCTGGACAAGAACCGGGTGCTTTATGTGCGTGGCGGCGGCGATCCGTTTCTGGTGTCGGAGGAACTGGCCTTGCTGGCGCCAAAACTTCTTGCGGCGACCGGCAAGAAACCGTTCAAGCGTATGGTGCTTGACGCAAGCTATTTTCCGGCAGGGCTTCGAATTCCGGGAATTGAGAACACCGGTGAAGCCTATGACGCGCTGAATTCGGCGCTGGCGGTGAATTTCAACACGATCAATGCGAGGCGTCGCGGAAAGTCAGTTACTTCCGCAGAAGAGCAGACACCGATCACGCCGCTGGCGATCAGCCAGTTCAAGGCACGAGGACCGAAGAAGGGCCGCAGCCGCATCAGCCTGGCGCAGGAGGATCCGTCCATCGGTGTTCGATATGCCGGTGAACTGATCGCCGCCTTTGTTGAACAGGCTGGCGGCAAGGTTGAAGGCAAGATTGAAACGGGAACCGTGCCGAAGGGATTGAAACCGGTCTATGTGCACCGTCAGTCAAGACCACTGTCGGAGATCCTCAAACAGATGATGATCGGCTCCAACAATTACATCGCCAATCAGGTGTTTCTCGAGCTTGGCGCGCGCGGATCGAGTGGTTTTGCGAGTCTTGAGACGTCGCAAAAAGTGGCTCGCAAACTGCTTGCGAAACACGATCTGGCGAAGTCAATTCATCTGGAGGAAGGCTCCGGTATCAGCCGCGGGCATCGATTCACCGCCCGCGGTTTGGCAAAGCTGCTTGACTTGTTTGCGCCACATGCGGAATTGATGCGCCGGACCAAGAAGGGCTCGCGATACAAGACTGGCACGTTTTCCGGTGTGCGGACGCTGGCAGGCTTTGCCGAGACCTCCAAAAACGGCCGGGTCCGGTTTGTGATCTCGCTTAACAGCGGCAACCGAAAATTGCGCTTCCGGCTTCTGCGTGAAATCGAAAAGGGGCTTTAGGTGGATTGATTTGCGTCCGCCGCAAAACGCCCCGGTGCCAAATCCGCGACATCCAAACCCTCGTCAATAATATTTTGCGGCACCGGCTTATCCAGAATTTGCGCCGCGGCCAGCCTGGCCAGTGCCGGGGCGGACTGGATTCCGTAGCCACCCTGTCCGGCGAGCCAGTAAACGCCTTCTGCCACTTGAGAATATCCCGCGACGGGACATTTGTCTGAAACGAAGCTTCGCAAGCCGGCCCATTTGTTTTCAATGCGCCTGACCGACAGGTCGAACGATTTTTCGATGCGGTCGACGCAGATGGCGATGTCGATCTCTTCGGGTTGCGCGTCGCAGGGTTCGCTTGGCGTCTCATCGGCGGGAGATATGAGCAGCTTGCCGGCATCGGGCTTGAGATAGAAATCCTCGTCAACGTCGATGGTAGCCGGCATGTGGTCGAATTCGATTTGTCCTGGCGCCTCAATGGTCGCAATGGTTCGACGCTTTGGCACCAGTCCGATCCGCTCAGCTCCCGCCATCTGGCCGACTTGATCGGCCCATGCGCCGGCGGCGTTGACAATGATTTCTGCGCTGAATTCGCCGGCACGAGTGTCAAGATGCCAGCCGCTTGAGCCGTGCGACAGTGCAAGAACTTCGGCGTCTACGGCAATTGAGCCACCTTCAGCCTTGAACCGCCGCAGAAACCCCTGATGGAGCGCGTTCACGTCGATGTCCCGGGCTGAATTGTCCAGCATCGCTGCGGTAGCATAGCCGCGCCGCAAAAGTGGATTGATCTCAAGAAGCTGTGCTTCGTCCAGCACGGACACCGGAAGCGTATCCGAGACTTCGCGCACCAGATTTTCGAGGCTTTCGCTCTGGTCATCGCGGGCAATCATCAACGCTCCACGCGGGGTGACCAGCGGATGGTCTGCAAATCTGTCCGGTGGAGTTTGGAAGAATGCCTCGGAGGCTCTCGTCAACGCCCGAATGGGGGCAGGGCCATAACTTGGTGCAAAAACCGCGGCGGACCGCCCGGTGGTGTGATAGCCGGGCTGGCTTTCCATCTCCAGCAGGACGACGTGATTGCCCGATGAAGCCAGTTCGCTCGCAACAGAAGCGCCGGCGATACCGCCACCGATTACCGCTATGTCGAAAGCTTGCCTCATCGGGATGTGATTATGGCACTACGGCACCAGCAGCGTGCCGGCGCCGTGCTCGGTGAACAATTCGAGCAGTACTGCGTGCGGCGTCTTGCCGTTGAGGATGACCACACCTTCCACGCCGCGTTCGATGGCATCGATGCAGGTTTCCACCTTGGGAATCATGCCACCGGAAATGGAGCCGTCGGCGATCAGCGATTTGGCATCAGCGACCGACAATTCCTCGATCAGGTCGCCATCCTTGCCCAGCACGCCCGGCACATCGGTGAGGAACAACAGGCGCGTGGCTTTCAGCGCACCGGCAATGGCGCCTGAAAACGTATCGGCATTGATGTTGTAGGTGTGGCCGTCGCGGCCGGGCGCTACAGGCGCGATGACAGGGATCATCTCGGAACGCGCCAGCAGATCGAGCAGTGTGCGATCCACTTCATCGGGTTCGCCGACAAATCCCAGGTCAAGTATCCGCTCGATGTTGGAATCGGGATCGGTGACCGTTTTGCGGGCCTTTTTGGCGAACACCATGTTGCCGTCCTTGCCGCAAAGGCCGATCGCCCATTCGCCCTCGGCGTTGATCATAGCGACGATTTCCTTGTTGATCGACCCGGCCAAAACCATTTCGACGATTTCCACCGTCTTCTGGTCGGTTACCCGCAGGCCGCCTTCGAAGCGGGATTCAATCCCCATCTTGGTCAGCATTGCGCCGATCTGCGGACCGCCACCATGAACGACGATCGGGTTGACGCCTGATTGCTTCAACAACGCGATGTCGCGAGCAAACGCTTTTCCCAATTCGATATCACCCATGGCATGGCCGCCATATTTCACCACCACGGTCTTGTTTTCGTAGCGCTGCATATAGGGCAGCGCTGCCGATAGCAGGCGGGCCTGGTTTTCAGGCGAATCGAAGGGCGGCAGGTCGGTCATCAGTTACGTGTTCCGTTGAGAAGCATTCGGCAAGTGCCCGCCTTGTAAGGGAAAAAGCTGACTGAGTTAAGCAGGAATATCCAACTGAGCCCGCCGGTCAAGCCAGCTGGAAATCTCCTCCATCTGACCGGCCAGTGCGTAAAGCGTTTCTTCATCGCCAATGCGCCCGGCCGCCTGGATGCCGATCGGCAGACCTTCTGCGGTAACATGAACCGGCAGGGCAATCGATGGCTGTCCGGTGATATTCTGGATCACCGGCCAGTGGGTGAACCACAGGCTCTGGTCGATCAGACGGTCAAGAAATGTCCGGATACGCAAAAGGCTGGTCAAGCGCAATCTGTCGACCGCTTTCTCGCTCATCAGATCCGCACCGGTCGGGTTCATGGCGCCGCACTCAACGGGTGGATGGGCGATCAACGGCATGAAGACCGCGTCAAGGTGATTGGTTGCTTTCAGGATTTCACGCGAGGTTGCCTGCAGCCGTTGCAGCGCGGCGGAGGCCTCGCCACCGCTGATCATTTCGCCAAATCGCGCCAGGATGCGGGTTGGCCGCTCAAGCTTGTCGATGACGGAGTGGCCGCAGCGTTCGGCCTCCATGCGCATGGCGCCGGCGAAAGAGGATCCGACGATCTTGCCGAAGTCGGCAAAGAGATCACGGTTGAGCACCGGAAGATCGATCTCGGTGACCTTGTGACCGGCCACGCGGGCCACCGCCACGGCGTTGTCCATCGCTTCATGGGTTTCGGGCGAGACCGGCAGACCGAGGGGCGAGTCCCGGTAAACACCGATGTTGAAACCCTTTGTGCGGCGCTTGGCAGCGTCTGCAAATGACCCCTTCGGTGCCCGCGCGGTGTAGGGCGAGATCGGGTCGTGAGCGGTAACGAGGTCAAGCATGGTAGCGGAGTCTCGCACAGATCTTGTCACGGCGTGCTGCATGACGAAGCCATTCCAGCCTTCTGATGCGTCGGGTGTGAGCGGCACCCGGCCACGCGATGGTTTCATGCCGACAAGGCCGTTGCATGCGGACGGAACCCGGATCGAACCACCGCCGTCGGACGCATGTGCGACAGGCACGATGCCAGCGGCAACAACCGCAGCCGCGCCACCTGACGATCCGCCGGTGACATGGTTTGTGTTCCAGGGATTGCGGGTGATGCCGAAACGCTCGGATTCGGTGACAAGCTTGACGCCATATTCCGGTGTGGTCGTCGTGAGTACGGGAATAAATCCCGCCGTCATCAAACGGTCGAACAGGGTGGAGTTATATTCCGGGACAGAGGGCGGAACATTGCTGCCCGAATGCGATGCAACTCCCGCTATCGATATGTTGAGGTCCTTTATGGCGATGGGGACACCGGCAAATGGAGCGTCTGTATCGACATCCGCTGCCCGGCTTCGAGCGGCTTCATACAGCCTCTCGACAATGGCGTTTATCTTGCCGTTGGTCTTCTCGGCCCGTTCGATGGCCGCGTCCGTCAGCTCGAGCGCAGTGATCTCGCCTTTTCGCAGCATTCCGGCAAGGCCGGTCGCGTCTGTCTGCCAAAGCAGTTTTTCAATCGACATGCGGTTCCTCCCGGATCGACGCTAATGGAAAGCTGGTGAAATTGGAACGTGAACCTGTCAACCGGATATTGTCCGGCCTCAGCCTGTTTACGCTCAAACCTGTTTCGGCTAGATGCTCGAACCATGAGCCTGCCAACCGACCCCACAGCCAATCTCGCCGCACTTGTGCGGTGTGCTTCCGTCACACCCCGCGATGACGGTGCGCTCGATGCGCTTGCTGACATGATTGCTCCCTTGGGATTTGAAACCGAGCGGCCGGTTTTCGATGAGGAAGGTACGCCTTCGATCGAGAATCTCTATGCGCGGTTTGGGAGATCCGGTCCCCACCTGATGTTTGCCGGCCATACCGACGTCGTGCCCCCGGGCGATGAGGCCGCCTGGACGCATCCGCCCTTCGCCGCCGAAATCGATGGCGGCGAAATGTTTGGACGCGGTACGGTCGACATGAAGGGCGGCATCGCCTGTTTTGTTGCCGCCGTAGCACGGCATGTCGAGGAGGGTGCAGCGCTACCCGGATCGATCTCTCTGCTTGTCACCGGCGATGAAGAGGGGCCAGCGATCAACGGAACTGTCAAGCTCCTGCAGTGGGCAGCGGAGAAGGGCGAGACGTGGGATGCCGCGATTGTCGGCGAACCGACCAATCCCGAACAGCTTGGAGACATGATCAAAATTGGCCGCCGGGGCTCCCTGTCGGGGACCATCACCGTGCATGGCAAACAGGGGCATGTCGCCTATCCGCATTTGGCCGACAACCCGATCCGGGGGCTGAATTCAATGGTTGAAAGCCTGCTGCATCCGGCCTTCGATGGCGGAACCGAAGAATTCCAGCCTTCGAACCTTGAAATCACCACGATTGACACCGGTAATCCGGCGTTGAATGTCATCCCTGGAGAAGCGGTTGCGTCTTTCAACATCCGTTTCAACGACCTTTGGGACCCGGATACGGTCAAGGCTGAAATAATTGCCCGGCTGGAACGGGCGGCAAAGCACAAGAAGTTGCGGCCGGGCAAGACCGGCAACGTGGAGTATGAAATCGTCTGGCGCGACCGGCCAAGTCCGGTGTTTCTGACGCAAAACGACCAGCTGACCGGGACGCTCGCCAGTTCGGTCGAGGCGATTACCGGGCTTAAGCCGAAACTGTCGACATCAGGCGGAACGTCTGATGCGAGGTTTATCAAGGACTATTGCCCGGTGGTGGAATTCGGCCTGGTCGGGCAGACCATGCACATGGTGGATGAGCGCGTCGCACTGGACGACCTCGAGAAACTGACGGCGATTTATCAGCGCTTTGTCGCCGACTGGTTTGCGGCCGCGGGTTAGAGTTAGTACCGATGCCACCCGCAGATGATATTCAACGATATCTCACCGGCGCGTGGCGGCTGATGATGGGCCGGCCGGAAGGCCTGGATCTGCTCGATATCTCCAGCGACGGGTTCTGGAACTCGTTTTTTGCCATCATTCTGGCGGTGCCGGTTCTGGGTGTTACATGGGTGAACTACACCAATGAAATTGCCGGACCAGATGATAATCTGGCATCACGTGTTGGCATTGTCGCCCTGTTTGCGTTTGTCGATCTTGCGGCGTGGATCATTCCGATCATTGTTCTGGCGCTGGCTGCCGGTCCGCTGGGGATTGGAGACCGCTTCGTTCACTACGTCATCGCAAGCAATTGGGGTTCGGTGATCACCGCCTGGTCGCTGCTTCCACCGTCGGCCCTTGAACTGATTGGATTTGACGACGAGAACCCGGCTGTAGGCCTGCTCTACATGGCTATATTTGTCGCGGTGATGGTGCTGATCTGGCGCTTGACCAATTCGGTACTTCAGAAAGGTCCGGCCACCGCGACGTTGGTGTTCAGCGGCATGCTTGCGGTCGGTGTCTTCGTCTACTATTCGCTGATGGGTTATTTCGGACTGCTGCAGGAATTTGCCAGTTGATCCTGCATTGGATTCAATCGTAGTCGACGCCGACCAGATAAAGACCATAGGGCGGTGCAACCGGGCCGCAGGCCTTGCGGTCCCGGGCTTGAAGTGCTGATTCCACTTTTTCAGGCGTCCATGCGCCTTCGCCGGCCATTTTCAATGTTCCGGCAAGCGAGCGGACCTGATTGTGCAGGAACGATCTGGCTGAAGCGCGGATTTCGATCAAGTTTCCAGAGCGCGAGACGTCCAGCCGGTCAAGCGTCTTGATCGCGCTCTTGGCCTGGCAATGGGCCGAGCGGAATGTCGTGAAATCATGGGTACCGACAAGGCGGTCTGCTGCGTGTTGCATCACGTCGATGTCCAGCGGATGTTTGACCCACCAGGCCTGATTGCGTTCGATTGCCAGCGGTGGGACGCGGTTGATGATGCGGTAGAGATAGTGACGTCCGCGGGCGGAAAATCGCGCATCGAAGTCATCGGCGACACGGGCGGCGTCGAGAACCACGACGGTTTCATTTGCCAGCCGGAGTTTGGCGTTGATGGCGTTGGCGACGGTTTCGGCCTTCCAGTCTTTTGTAAGATCGAAATGGGCCACCTGTCCGGTGGCATGAACCCCGGCGTCGGTTCGTCCCGCCACACCGGGACGGACATCTTCACCACAAAATGCTTTTATCGCGGTCTCGATCGCCGCCTGGACGGTGTGTTGGCCTGATTGCAACTGCCAGCCGGAGTAGGCTGTGCCGTCATATTCCACCGTGATGCGATAACGCGGCACGGCTCAAATCACCCTTGTGACGATCGAGCCGCGAAGAAACTGCTCTGCGCCGAGCACTTTGCCACCGGCCTTCTGCAATTCGACCAGCCTTACGGCACCCGATCCGCAGGCGACGGTCAAGCCATCGAGAATGTCGCCCGGCTTGCCTGTGCCACCGGTCATTTGCGAGCGGAGAATCTTGACCCTTTCCGTGCGGCCGCCAAGCTCCATTTCGCACCACGCGCCGGGAAATGGTGACAGACCGCGGATGTGATTGTGTACTTCGCCTGCAAGTTTGGACCAGTCGATACGGGTTTCAGATTTGGCAATTTTCGATGCGTAGCTCGCACCTTCTTCGGGCTGTGGAATGAATTCGAGGCTGCCTGCCTCGAGCCGTGTGAGCGCATCGACCATCAGTCCGGCGTTTTCGGACGCCAGCCGGTCATGTAGTTCGCCGGCGGTCTCGTCAGGCCTGATTGGAACCGTTTTGGAAATCGCGACCGGACCGGTATCCAGGCCTTCATCCATCTTCATGACCTGTACGGCGGTGTCTCTGTCACCGGCCATGATAGCGCGCTGAATTGGAGCAGCACCACGCCAGCGGGGCAGGGCGGAGGCATGGCCGTTCAGTGCGCCATACCGCGTACCGCCCAGAATTGGCTTCGGCAGCAGCAGACCATAGGCGACGACGACCGCAATATCTGCCTCCAACGCTGAAAACGCCCGCTGCTCGGCTTCACCCTTCAGCGATACCGGCGTTCGCACTTCGATTCCGAGATTTTCAGCAAGTTGTTGAACTGGCGACTTTTTCAGCTCCAGACCCCGGCGGCCTGCGGGCCGCGGCGGTTGTGAATATACGGCGACGATGGTGTGACCGGCGTCATGAATTGCGCGCAGCGTTTGCGTTGCGAATTCAGGTGTACCCATGAAAATGACACGAAGCGGCATATGGTTCCCGGCAGCGAAAATAATCAGCCTGCTTCAAAGGGCTTTACGCACGAGAGGTCAAGTCTGTCACGAACGGAAAGGTTTAAAAACTTGGGGCATTAGCGCGATAGTTGCTTGGACAACCGGGCTAACAGTGGTATTCGCGCTCAATCGAGTTTCGGCCTTACGGCATGGCCTCGCGCAAAACGGCAAATTGACGGATGCGCTTACCGCTTTCCCCTAATCCAAGACATCGATGACTAACCGGGCGCCTTTGCGTCCATACAATACCCAGTTCCTTGAAAGGAAACAGAAATGCCAAATGGAACCGTGAAATGGTTCAACAGCCAGAAGGGCTACGGATTTATCCAGCCTGATGAAGGCGGAAACGATGTCTTCGTCCATATCAGCGCGGTAGAGCGCGCCGGAATGTCGACGCTTAATGACGGTCAGAAAATCAGCTTCGAAGTTGTTGCTGACCAGCGCACCGGCAAATCGGCAGCAGATAACCTGCAGGCTGCAGACTGAACATTCTCGACGGTTCCGCGCCTCGCGGGACCGTCAGGCCACCGCTTTGCGGGTTGAGCCACGCTCCTTGGCGAGCTTTTTGAATTTCCTTACAACCATGTCCCGTTTGAGCTTGGATATGTGGTCGATGAACAGGACCCCGTTCAGGTGGTCGATTTCGTGCTGCAGGACAGTTGCCAATAAGCCGTCCGCGTCTGTCAGCTGCTCGTTGCCATCACGGTCAATCGAACGCACCGTTACCGTCGCCGGCCGCTCGACATCGGCATAGTAGTCAGGAATTGACAGACAGCCTTCCTCATAGACGGATGTCTCATCACCGGAAGCGACGATTTCGGGATTGATGAAAACGCGCGGATTTTTCGGCTGGTCATCCTTGGCGGTATCGACCACCAGCATTCTGATCGGCTCGCCGACCTGTATGGCTGCCAAGCCAATACCCGGCGCCTCATACATGGTTTCCAGCATGTCATCGGCAAATTTGCGCACTTTTTCGTCAACCTGGGCGACGGGTTTGGAAACCTCGCGCAGGATCGGATCGGGCAAAAGTACGAGCGGCAGCATAGTCATGGCGGTCACGTAGGAAATAGTGGCGGTTCCGTCAATTGCAGTTTGAAAAGCGCTTGAAAATGCATGCTTATGGCAAATTTGTTCCCCTTTTGATCTGGCGTTTCGCGCAAAATAGGTTAGGTTGGCTCTTGAGGAGTGCCGAATGCCATTTGATCAACCTATAGCGCAACTGGGCGCGACGACGATATCGCTTGGGCAGGCTGTTGTTGCCTCTGGCGTGATATTGGTCCTGTTCGCCTTGCTGGTTGTTGTTGCCCTGTTCCGGGCGTCGAGCCTGCGCTCGCAAGCGGCTGCCGAAGCGGTAGAACGGGCTCGCGAAGCGGATGCGAGAATGGCGGAAATCCTCAAGGCGCAAGCGGAAATGCAAGGTCGCATGGGTGCAATGGCCGAAGTATTTGGCTCGCGTCAATCTGACCTGAACAAGGCGATTGGCGAACGGCTGGACGGCATGACGCAGCGGCTTGGCCAGTCGATGAGCGAACAGACGAAGTCGACCCACGAGAATCTGGCCAAGCTGCAAGAGAGACTGGCCGTGATCGATACGGCGCAGAACAACATCCAATCGCTTGCCAACCAGGTGGTCGAGTTGCAATCGATCCTGTCAAACAAACAGACCCGAGGAGCGTTTGGCCAGAACCGGATGGAGGCGATCATCGCCGACGGCCTGCCCATGGGCGCCTATGAATTCCAGGCAAAGCTGGAGAATGGAAACATTCCCGACTGCCTGATCCACATGCCGAATGATGCGCCGCCACTGGTGGTAGACGCAAAATTTCCGCTTGAAAGCTGGAACGCGATCCGCGCGGCGGAGAACGGTACGGACGCCAAGCAGGCTTCCCAGAGTTTCCGGCGCGATATCGAAGTGCATATCAAGGACATATCGGAGAAATATCTTTTGCCCGGTGAAACACAGGATACAGCGTTCATGTTTGTGCCGTCGGAATCGATTTTTGCCGATATTCACGAAAGCTTTGAAGGCCTTGTGCAGAAAGCCCATCGCGCCCGGGTGGTGATCGTTTCCCCGAGCCTGCTGATGCTGTCGATCCAGGTTGTGCAAGCGCTCCTGAAAGATGCCCGCATGCGCGAACAGGCGCATTTGATCCAGGCGGAAGTGCTGAAACTGATGAAGGACCTGGCGCTGCTCGATGAGCGGGTGGGCAAGCTGGCAACCCATTTCGGGCAAGCCGGCCGGGACATTGAGCAAATACAGATCTCAACCCGCAAACTGACCAAACGCGGTGCGGATATTGAGGCGTTGGAGTTTGATGACGGTGAACCCTCCGAAGCCGTGGCCGCAACGGACCAGTCCGGCGCCACCGGGACTGATGAGGATCCCGCTCAACCGCGCCTGGTCAGCGTCAAGCGTGGAACCGGCTAACCTTGTCAGTTACGACAAGAAGGCTTTGATTTTCTCGATCGTCGCTGGATTGACCTCAACGCCATCCCTGGCGGCCCTGCGCCGGGCGCCTGCGCGGCCTTCTCCGGGTACTCGCGCGCCGGGTTGATCCCGATAGTCGTCGATCAATGCGGCGATGCGATCATTGAACAAGCCATGGGATGTTGCACCGGGGTTGATGGCGATAAAAAACTGCCCGGTTTTCGGCGGTCCGCCTTTTGTGCCTGAAAACGGACTGGCGTGGATGCCGAGTGTCGCGCCTGTCATCGCAGCAGCCATGGTTTCGACCAGGAGTGCTACGCCGACACCTTTGTAACCGCCTGACGGTGCCATTGATCCCTTCAGCGCGATTTCCGGATCGGTTGTCGGCATGCCCTCCGGATCAAGCGCCCAGCCTTCCGGGATTGGCATGCCCTCGCGGGCGTGCTTCATGATTTCACTCTTGGCGATGACGCTTGCCGACTGATCGATCAGGATAGCGATGTCGCCGTTTCCGTCGGGAACCGCCAATGAAAACGGGTTCGTGCCAACGACCGGTTTGTGCCCGCCGACCGGTGCGATTGACGCCGGTGCATTTGTGAAGCCGATGCCGACCAATCCTTCGCGGGCCAGCCGCGCGGTGTGATAGCCGAGCACGCCGCAATTATAGGAATTGTTGACGGCAAGTGCGGCAATGCCTTTTTCAAAGGCGAGAGGAACCAGTTGCTCAAAACCCTGATCAATTGCCGAATGCGCAAATCCGGTTGCTGCGTCAGCGGCAATTACGGATGGTGCCGGTCTGGTGACGACCGGTGTAGCCTGCCCGTCAACCTTGCCGCATTGAACGTGCTCGCAATAGATCGGAATGTAGGCCAGGCCATGGCTGGCTACACCATCGGCCTCGGTTTGCGCGGTGGCAGCCGCCAACGGCCGGGCATTGCCGTGCGATGTCCCGGCAGCAACCAGAGCCCTGAAGGATAGCTCCTCAATCTCGTCCAGCGTCATTGTGACCATGTCGTTCATCAATTGGGATCCTGGCTTTTGTTGTCAGTCATTGTCCGTGAGCCCTGCGCCGGCGCCAGCCATGCGCGATGCTTCGGTGGCGGGTGCCAAGGTGCGCGCAGCGAAACGCCCGAGGCGCTCAATGGCTGTTTTTTCGTATTCGGGAACCCGCATCTGCCGCACAGACGCGGGCAGATCATCATCCATGGCACTCAGAACACAGAATGCGGAGTCGGGCAGCAATGCCTCACGGTTGGCGGTCGAGAACACACAATCCGCGCCCAGTACTATTGAATTGTCGTCCAAGGTCAGCCGGCACCCGTTTTTTGGGGCGCTAGCGGCGATGAAAGGCACCAGAAGCAATGGCTGGCAAACATGCCCAAGGCCGGAGTAACCGCACCGCTTGGCATCCATCAGGGCCGCGCCCAGCTCCAATGGATTGAACGGCGCGTCAGGTTTGCCCTCTTTTCCACCATCGCGAACCGGCGAGCAGCGATTTTCGGATTTCTCTGTCCACTCAAGCAATTTCGCAAGGGCTTCGACACCCGGCGCACCGTGTGACTGCAGCCATTGGACGGCAAATCCTGCGTCTTCAGCCAGTCCCCAGGAAAATCCGGCGCCACGGGTAGCCTTTGCCGCCAATGCCCTGGTTTCAACCAACGACCAGCTCATCATGCTTCCAATGGCGGATAGAACAGATCATCGGGATCGGTTTCAGACAGTTCATGCGGGAAGGGCGCACCCTGATACATGTTGATGCGGACCCAGCGGTCGGAGCGCGGATCGAACTTGGTGGCTCCAAAAAAGGAGAGTTTGCAACGCAACAAATCGATCGGAAGCATTTCGGCCGAGATCGTGTTGTCGCGTATTTCAGCGTAAGGCAACTTTGCGGCGATCTGAATGCGGCGGACGATGTGCCGGTGCTCAGGATGCCTTAGCAAAAACCCGGCAACAGACTTGCCTTCGTCCCAATCGTCCAACTCGCGATATGCGGCAGCGGCATCGCGGCCGGGTGCGAGCGGTTGTTCCCATGGTTCCAAATCTTCCTCGAAGCGTTCGGCCAGGCGCGGTTCGAGCTTTTCTTCGGACACGTACCAAAGCCGCGCGCGGGCGTGTTTTTCGCCAAAGGGGATCGACAGCGCCCAACCATAGATTTCCTCGATAAACCGCCTGAGCTTGCCGACGCTCATGCTTCCATCGATCCTGAAAAATGCCGCTTCATCGACAGATGTCGTCTCGGCCAGTTCGTCAACCAATGGACCGTGCGCATCGATCAACAGTGAAACGAGTTGTTCCTGTCCTTCCAGCGAAAGGTGCTCTTCGGCCCACCGGTAGAGCATGTCCCAGGGTTGAAAGCCGCCTGGAGGATTGTCTTGAAGGTGGTTGGCCAAGCGGCGCAAATCGGAGCGGAGTGTCACGACGTTATCGGCCAGATGCTCGCTTTCGGTCAGCCAGCCATCGGCGTTGAGTATTGCGCGGTGGAGAAGATTTTGCAGGCGTGAGGCCGTTTCCTCATTGGCACTTTCCAGCGAACGGACGCGGGCAAGCGCGGTTTCGCGGGCATTGATCCAGGCGTGGATCAGGGCGGGATGATTGATCAGGTAGGGCGCCATCCCCAACCCGGTCGAGTTGCCGACGCCGAAACGCCGGCGAAGCTCCGGATCAATCGTGGTGGCGGTTTCCGGTGATCGCGCATGGGCGAGGTGCTCGACAATATCGAGCGTGAACGAACGAACCAGCCAAACCAGCAGAAGTTCGGGGCGAAAAGAGCCACCGAACTCGGGCCGGTCCGACCAATTGTCCCGGTCGGCGGCACCAAATTTACCCGAGCCGTAAACCGCCGTCGTCCGCATCAGGTAGCCTACTCGCTCAACCTCGTCACGATCCGGCTGCTCACCGTTGGCCAGCCGGTCAACGACATGCTCAAACAGGCGTACGGAACGGTTGGCACGCGCCAGCGAAAATTCGGATTGCGAGATCCGGCCCGCCTCCTGAAGCGGAACGTTGCCTGAAAGACGTTCAATATCGTCTTCTGTCGGCACACCGTCGAACAGGGTGAATGTCGCATCCCAGGCTTCGGCAATAACGCGGTCGGACCGCTTTTCGGGCGGCAGATCATGGGCAAAGGCGACAAGGGTGTAGGTGCGTGGCTCGCCAGTCGTCCGCGTGGCTGTGTAAGTGGCGACGCCAACCCCATTCTCATCGATGCGCCAGACAGGCCGGTCGAAAACCCATTTGTAGGTCTTCAGATTGCGCAGCAGCACACGCATGAAACTCAAGCGGCTGTGGTGGAAAGAACCCATGCGCTTCAGCCGCATCACCGTTTCCGGTGGCCTGAGTGGCACAGCAGTCCGGTTCAGCGGCGAAGCCTGTGTGTTCATGGCGTGCTTCCAGTCATGGGCGCAAAACTCCGGTCATAAAAACGCAGCCAGTTTTCGCCCATTATTCCTGCCACTTCATTGCCGGAAAAGCCTTTGTTTTTCAGTGCTTCACTTATATTCCTGAAGTCGCAATTGTCCTTGAACCATACGGGTTGTTGAGGAAATCCGGCATCCGAAGCCGAGCCCTCGCCGTAGTCGATTTCCTTGCTCCAGCGGCCGACCCGCATCCATTCGACAACCGAATCCGGCTGGTCCTGGCACAGGTCCGAGCCGATGCCGATATTGTCCAATCCCATCAGGTCGGCGGTGCGGGCGATCATCTCGCAAAACGAATCCAGCGAGCAGTTGGACTTGTCCTTCAGGTGGTGCGGGTACATGGAAAATCCAAGCATGCCTCCTGACGCGGCAAGTTCTTTCAACACCGTGTCGGATTTGTTTCTGAGCGCCGGGTGCCAGAATGCCGGATTGGCATGGGTTATGGCGATCGGGCGTTCGGACAGTTCGATGGCGTCAAGCGTTGAGCGTTCAGCCGAATGGCTCATGTCAACAACCATACCGACCCTGTTCATCTCACGGATGACCTGTTTGCCCATGCGCGTGATGCCCGGGTCTTCAGCCTCATAGCAGCCGGTCGCGAGCAGGGATTGGTTGTTGTAGCTGAGCTGCATGAAGCGCGCGCCCAGCGTGTGCCAAACTTCCACCAGGCCGATATCATCCTCGATGGGCGAGGGGTTCTGAAATCCGAACAGTATCGCCGTGCGGCTATCCCGTTTGGCCTGGCGAACGTCATCGCCGGAGCGGGCATGGACAATCAACTCCGGAAAACGTTCTAACCAGCGGTTCCACTGTTCAACGTTCAGCACGGTCTCACGAAAATTTTCATGATAAGCGATAGTAACATGAACCGCATCGACGCCGCCTTCGCGCATCTGCCGGAATATCTTCTCCGACCAGTTGGCGTATTGGAGATTATCGATGAGATGGGCAGTCAATTCAGTACTCCCGCCGAGATATAGGCCGCCTTCATTATAGCATCGCGGGCGTTACCGCTTATTCGCTTCCGTTTTCATCGTCTTCCGGCTTTCCCGGGATAACGTAACTTCCCGATAGCCAGCGGTTCAAATCTATGTCTTTGCAGCGTGGCGAGCAGAATGGAAAGTGCCGTCGGGTTGAATCCTTGCCGCATTCCGGGCAGGGAACGCGGGGGCGAAGCCGTTCGATTTTTTGTTCTGCTGTCGTACTCATTCGCCTTGCGATAGGTCAGGCGCCCGATTGACCGGAGGCCCAGTTGAAATGGACGCGAAATCCTTCGCCTGTCAGCAGTGAAACCGTTTCATATAGCGGCAGGCCAACGACGTTGGAGTAAGACCCGACAAGCTTGACCACAAACGTACCCGCCAGTCCCTGGATGGCGTAGGCGCCGGCTTTTCCCCGCCATTCGCCTGATGCCAGGTAAGATTCCAGTTCTTCTCTCGACAGGCGTTTGAAGCGGACCCTGGTTTCAACCAGCCTCTGACGCATTTTCTCTGCAGGTGTGACCAATGCGATTCCCGAATAAACGCGATGCGAACGGCCGGACAGGAGACGCAAGCTGTTGGCCGCTTCATCGGTCATCTCAGCCTTGGGTAAAATGCGCCGGCCGACCGCGACCACCGTGTCGGCGGCCAGCACAAATGCCTCGCCACCTTCGCCTCTTGCCCGCAGCAGTTCAATTGCGCGCTCGGCTTTCTCCTTGGCCAGCCGTTTTGCCAAAGACCGCGGATGTTCGGATTTTTGCGGCGTTTCATCGATGTCTGCCGGCATCAAAGTATCCGGCTCAATTCCCGCCTGCTGCAGCATTTCAACCCGGCGCGGCGATCCGGACGCAAGTACAAGCTTTTGAATGACGCTCATTGGATCACTTTTCTAACGCCTGCATTTGTGGTCCGGGGTCGGATCTTACTTGAACCGGTAGGTGATCCTGCCCTTGGTCAAATCGTATGGTGTCATTTCTACCAGAACCTTGTCACCGGTCAGCACGCGGATGCGGTTTTTCCGCATTCGACCAGCAGTGTGAGCGATGATTTCGTGTTCGTTTTCGAGCTTGACCCGGAACATGGCATTGGGCAGCAATTCCGTTACAACTCCGGGGAATTCGAGAACTTCTTCTTTGGGCATCCTTGACCTTCGGTTTGACAAAAAATATCCGGCGCAGCCGGATTTCGCGCGGAACCTATAGGAATTAGCAGCCTTTGTGAACATCAATGTTCACAGGCAAAACGTATCAGTCGTTCATCAATCGGGCCTAGGACGAAACGAAACGTTGGCGGATTTTCTTTTCCAACCGATCTCTCACTTCGCGGTAGGCATCGAGAATCTGGTTCCTGGTACCCGTCGCGATCGTCGGATCGGCGGTTGGCCAATACTCGACCTCAATGGCATCAGCTCTGGTCATCTCCAAGGCAGTGTGATGCGCGTCCGGCGCAAGAGACACGATCAGATCGAAGTAGCTGTCATCCATTGAATCCAGCTCTTGCGGTTGACGATCGCCCAGCGACAAGCCGACTTCGGAAAGTACCTGGTCCACAAACGGATCGCGCGAACCCGGCCGCACCCCCGCGGAAGCGATGAAGACATGATCGGGCAGGATTTTACGGGCCAATTGTTCAGCGATGGGAGAACGGATCGCGTTCATGCCACAAAGGAAAAGAATCGAACCGGGAAGCGATCGCTCCGCGCCAGATTTGCCGGTCTCACCCAGATTCGCCACCACGGCGAAATTTACCCGCGCCAGTGTAGAACGCACACAAGCGTGAACAGCCGGCGCGCGGTGTCGAAATCGACCTCAATCTTTCCGGACAGCCGGTCCAGCAGGGTTTGTGATCCCTCATTGTGCAAACCCCGGCGGCCCATGTCGATTGCTTCAATCTGGCTCGGGGTCGAAGTCCGAATGGCCTCGTAGTAGCTTTCGCAGATCATGAAGTAGTCCTTGACGATGCGGCGGAACGGGGTCAGCGACAGAATATGCGTGACAACGTCAGATCCATCTTCGCGGGATATGGCAAAGACAAGGCGCGATTCGACCAATGAAAGCTTGAGTTTGTAGGGTCCACCGATTTCGTCGCCTATTGGTGCGAAGCTGTTTTCTTCAATCAGATCAAATATGGCAACAGCACGCTCATGTTCAACATCCGGTGTCGAACGGCCGATCGTCTCATCGAGGACGACATCGATCAGGCGATTTGTGCCACTGGCGCTCATCACACCTTCACCCACGCCAATTCGTTCGGATTGATACGGATCGCGCGTGCGCCTGCAGACCTTCCGCTTCGGCCAGCGCGATTGCCGCGGGTCCCAATTCTGCCAATTGACCGGCATCCAGTTTGAGAATCGATGTTCTTTTCATGAAATCGAGAACTGACAGGCCTGAGGAAAAGCGGGCGGTTCCGGAGGTGGGCAGAACATGATTTGAGCCGCCAACATAGTCACCGATGACTTCCGGTGTGTGCCGGCCAACAAAGATGGCGCCGGCATTACGGATCTTGCCGACAAAACCGTCAGCATTATCCACTGCCAATTCCAGATGTTCCGGCGCAATTTCATTGGCAAGCGGTATCGCCTCATCGAGATTGCCAACCTCGATAATCGCGCCAAAATCGCGCCAGCTCGCTGCCGCTGTTTCACCACGCGGCAGCGCCGCCAACTGCTGTTCGACCGCACTTGCAACGGAATTGCCAAACTCGGGGTTATCGGTAATCAGGATGGACTGGGCCACGGCGTCGTGCTCGGCCTGTGCCAGCAGGTCAGCGGCTATCCATGCCGGATCGTTGTCTCTGTCTGCAATGACCAGAACCTCTGAAGGACCGGCGATCATATCGATACCGACGATGCCAAACACCTGGCGCTTGGCCGCAGCTACCCAAGCATTTCCCGGGCCGGTGATTTTGACAACAGGCGCAATGGTTTCTGTCCCATAGGCCAGTGCAGCGATGGCTTGCGCACCGCCGATCCGGTAGATCTCGCTAATGCCACAGAGCCGTGCCGCCGCCAGAACAAGAGGATTCAAACTGCCGTCGGGAGAGGGCACCACCATGACAATGCGGCCGACACCGGCAACCCTCGCGGGTACAGCATTCATGAGCACCGAGCTCGGGTAGCTGGCGGTGCCGCCGGGAACATAAAGCCCGGCTGATTCAACTGCAGACCATTGCCAGCCTAGCTCGACACCGAGTTCGTCGGTATAGCGCTTGTTTTCCGGCCGCTGGCGCAGGTGATGGGCCTGGATGCGGTCTCGCGCTACAGTCAGCGCTTCCAGTGTGGGCTTGTCCACATTTTCGAATGCGCGATCAATCTCGGAGGACGGAACTGCCATCGGCGTATCAGCGAAATCCAGCCGGTCAAATTTCTTGGTGAGCTCGGCAAGCGCTGCATCTCCGCGCTGACGCACATCTGCAATGATCGCGGCGGCATCCGCATCAACATCAATGGCGGCCTCGCGTTTGGCGGCCAGGAAGGCGGCAAACCGGGCCGGGAAATCCAAATCCTTGTTGTTGAGGCGAACGGGCACGCTGAAAATTCCTCACGTTCCGTGCGCAGGCCGGGAAGAAGCCTGCCAGGCTGCGCCAAGATCGGTCAGCCGCGCCTCGATACACTCGACATCGAGCCGTATTGCAGAATTGCCCGAAAAGGTGATCTCGATCTCGCCGGACGGTGCTTCCGTTTCACGAAACTGAATAGCCAGCATCGACAGTAGCGCGTCTGTTTCAGCCCGGTTGATGCCCATGGATCTGAGACCTTTGACACGGTCGAATTGCAGGACACAGTTGCGGCGCTCATTTTGCTGGCGAAACAGCCTCTTTTTGACCTCCCAGGCAAAGCGGTTGAGCGGCAGCACAAGCCGGCTTCTGTTCGGCTGGAAGTCGATATCACCAACCCTCAAAATCGCGTCCTGCGTATGCGCGGACACGATTTTCAAGTCTTCCTCATCCAATGCTGCGATGCGCAGGAGGCTCATGGCGGTTTGACCAATATCGCGAATTTGTTGCGTGATCTGTGTTATGCCGTCTTATACCGCAGTGCAACACGTTGGCCGCTATCAATCCTGTAACTGCGTAAATATGCGGCAGCAGACACGATCTAGTCGGATACGCGCTCGATCTGAGCACCGCAGCCGGACAATTTCTCCTCCAGACGTTCAAATCCGCGATCGAGGTGGTAGACCCGGTTGACCATTGTTTCACCCTCGGCAGCCAATCCAGCGATAACAAGCGAAACGGATGCGCGCAGATCGGTCGCCATGACCTGTGCGCCGCGCAGTTGTTCGACACCGTCGATGATTGCGGTCTGGCCGTCCAGTGTGATGTGCGCGCCAAGCCGCGCAAGCTCCTGGACATGCATGAAGCGGTTCTCAAAGATGGTTTCGGTTATGTGAGACTTGCCCGCTGCCCTGGTCATCAGTGCCATGAACTGCGCCTGAAGGTCGGTCGGAAAACCGGGAAATGGTGCCGTTGCAATATCGACCGGACGAATGGGTCCATCATCGCGCCTGATCCGAATGCCGTGTTCGTCGGCGGATACCTCAGCGCCGGACGCTGAGATCGCATCCAGCGCTTTTTGCAGCAACTCCGGCCGCGCACCCGACAGAAAAACATCACCGCCAGTCATGGCGGCGGCCATAGCATAAGTGCCGGTTTCGATGCGGTCGGCAACCACGGCGTGGCGCGCGCCGCCAAGTGCTTCAACACCGGATACCGTGATTTTTGGCGTTCCGGCACCTTCGATATTGGCGCCCATGGCATTGAGGCATTCTGCCAGATTGGTGATTTCCGGTTCACACGCCGCGTTTTCGATAACCGATTCACCGCGCGCCAATGAAGCCGCCATCAGCAAGACATGGGTTGCGCCGACGGAAACTTTCGGAAAGCGGTAGCGGCTTCCGACAAGGCCGCCACGTGGTGCCCTGGCCTGAACATAGCCATTGTCGATATCAATTGATGCGCCAAGGGCGGTCAGGCCATCGATGAAAAGATCAACCGGTCGTGTTCCGATCGCGCATCCCCCCGGCAGCGAAACCTTGGCTTCCCCGGTTCGCGCCAAAAGCGGACCGACCACCCAGAACGATGCGCGCATTTTGGACACGAGTTCATACGGTGCTGTGGTATCGACAATATTGCGGGCTGAGAAATTGATGGTTCGGGAGTAATTGTCACCCTGGCGCGCCCGGCGGCCGTTGACGGAATAGTCGACGCCGTGGTTGCCCAAAATACGGATCAGCTGCTCGACATCGGCCAGATGCGGCACATTTTGCAGGGTCAGCGTGTCGTCGGTCAGTAGCGAGGCGATCATCAGCGGCAGGGCGGCATTCTTTGCCCCCGAAATCGGGATGGTGCCCTCAAGCCGGTTTCCACCGATGATTCTGATCCTGTCCATGGCTGATATCGTCCCCGTTTGGCAGGCTCATCACGCCTGCGGTCTGATCTGATTGACCTTTGTGGAATTCTCCCGAGCACCGTCTATGAGAACAAATTGGGCGGTTCAAGGGCACAAGCAGGTTTGGAGTTAATGGCCGCTGCCAGCTGGCCCGACGCCGGTTCACCCATTTTGCTTGGGTTCAACGGACGTTTTGTGCGCTGTTTCGGATTTTCGTTGACGGGACTGGGCTTTGCGTTTTTGCAAGTTTGCCCGCAATTCCGCAGCCAGCCGAGTCTTGCGATCGCTGCTATCCGCCGATTTTCCTGTGGAATTGCCAGGCGTGGTTTTGGTCACTTGTCCATCTCGTCGTTCACCAAAATGACTGGGTGCGCTCCGTCCATGTTCGCGATCGGATCAAGACCGCCGGTGAACACTCTAATGCCTCAATGAACCAGCTTGCAACACGGGCTTTGATATGCCAGAAGGCGGCGCATTCACGCGCATTTGCTGCCGTAGCTCAGGGGTAGAGCACTCCCTTGGTAAGGGAGAGGTCGAGAGTTCAAATCTCTCCGGCAGCACCATATAACATACTGATATTGTTAAATAAATCCTGATCGCACTTCACATTCTGATGAATGAGTTACGCTGCTGTCACAGTACGGTCACGGCGAGGATGTCATGGCGACCATCAGAAAACGCAAATTTGTGGCCCAGAACATGGGGGCTAGACAGATGTTCTAAGTGAGCCAAGCGGACCTGGTGATTAAGCGTTTTGTTGCCTGAGCAATCTGCGACATTGTCTGCTCAGATTTCATGGACCGACCGGCTCGACGGTATTGCGTTTCGCGATCTCATAGAGGCATGCTTAGCGGCCGTCATCGAAATGCGTGATCGGCTTTCGGGTATTTGATTCCCGTATGCGCACTAGGTCGCGAATTCTCGAATAACCCGTCCAGCATTAACCGGTGTTCGTTTTCCGTCCCGCATCGAAAGCTCACCATTGACCAGTACATGAGCAATGCCAGACGCATAGCGACGCGGATTCTTGGCGGTCACATTGCTGGCGATGTTGGCTTGGTCGAATACGCATATGTCGGCTTTGTATCCAGACTTAAGCTGGCCTCTGTGTTTCAGTCCCAGCCGCTTCGCGGGGACCGAGGTCAGTTTGGCCAAACCTTGGGCAAGGTTCAGCACCTGCCGGTCCCGCACGTAGTACTGGAGGAAACGGGCTGCCCAGCCATAGCCAGACAGTGAGCCGAGATGATCGGCGAGCACCCCTTCATTTGCCGTTGCGACAGTGTCTGAGATTACGGCGCATTCCGGTTGTCCAAGACACAATTCAACATCACTGTCCTTGAACGATTTTGAGGTCCACATGCAGGACATCAAGTCCGCGCCTTCCTCGAGCAGTATATCCAACACAGCATTATAGGGATGGCAGTTTCGCATCCTCCCGATTTCAGCGAAATCCGCTCCGACGATGTCCTTGTTGTGGGTGGCATTCAAAAGCACGATATCTGACCATCTGTCGGCCTTGACGATCAACCACATCGGTTGGGGATTGGACTTGATCCGCTCCCGGCACTCTGGATCAGCCAGTCTTTTCAGCACATCATCAATGCTGCCTGCCTGTGCCCACTTGGGCAGAATAGCGGCCATCAGTGTGTGATTCCAATCGTGTGGAATTACGTCGAACGCGACATCCACATCATACCGCCGAGCAAGGTCGATCAGTTCAAGTGTGTGTTCCATTGCGTGGTCAGGCGCGCCGAATTTGGGTTGAATATGGCTGATCTGCAGTTTTGCTCCTGATTGCCGGGCAGTGGCTATGGCTTCAGTAAATCCAAGATCATAATGGGTATCCCGATTGCGCACGTGGGTCGCGTAAAGGCGCTTGTATTTTGCGGCCACCTCGCACAACGGCACGAGGTTTTCGGGGGCGGACAGAATGCCTGGAAAATACTCGAGCCCGGAAGAGAACCCGCCAGCGCCTTCATCCATACACTGATCCACAAGACGAGCCATCTCTTCCACATCCTCGACTTCGCCAGGGTGGAGTTCGTCGCCCAGAACCGCCCGGTGAACGGTTCCGTGTCCGACAAAGGCCATCACATTGACACCCAATTCGGTATTGTCGAGCACATCAAGATATTCGCCAAATCCCAGCCACTCATCATGCTTGGCCCGGTCCGTGTACCACGGCGCAACACGGCGAATGTCGTCCGGTTTGTTCACGGGTGCACAGCTAATGCCACATTGACCGATGACTTCGGTTGTCACTCCCTGATGCACCTGGCTCTCCGCACGTCCATCGGCAATCAGGGTGAAATCGGAATGGGTGTGCATGTCGATGAAACCGGGCGAGACTATGAGGCCGGAAACGTCGATGACCTGTTTTGCATGCGCGATTGCCATCTCGCCTGCCGGCTCAATCTTCGAAATATCCTCACCTTCGATTGCCAGGTCACCAACGAAGCCATCAGCCCCGGTTCCATCAAAAATCGTTCCGCCCTGCAGTATCAGATCCACAGTTTGTGCTCCTACTTCGACTCTCCGTACAACCAGTCAGGCACGAATGTTGTCAGTTCGGGGAAGAAGATCAGGATCACCATTCCCACAATGTAGGCGAGAATGAACGGCAGGACCGCGACCGAGATTCGCTCGATCGAGATGCCCGAGATCCGTGCTGCCACTGTCAGATTGGCTCCAAGCGGCGGCGTCAAAAATCCGATCTCGCAGGTGATGACCGTGAAAATACCGAACATGACCGGATCAACGCCCAGAGAAGTTGCCAGGGGCAGGAATACTGCTGTGAACAGGACGATTTGCGCCAGCGATTCCATGAATGTGCCGATAAAGATGTAAAAGATCCCGATCAGCAGCAATACCAGGATCGGATTATCGGTAATCGATGTAATCCCCTGCTGTACAGCCGTCGGAACATCGTAAAACGCCGTCAACTGACCAAATGCGAGCGTCGGGGTAAGCAGGATCAATATCCCCGTCAAAAGAGCCGTGAAACGCAGCGCTTCGATAATCTTCTTCACCGTCAGTTCGCGGTAAATGAACAAGCCGACAAAGATCGAATAGAACACTGCGACGCCGGCAGCTTCTGTCGGTGTGAATGCTCCTCCGTAGATACCGCCAAGGATCAGGATGGGAGCACCGATCGACCACTTGCCATCCCAGGTCGCTTGCAGAAATGGGCCCCAGGTGAACGGCTCTCCATCGCCGCCGTAGTTGCGCCGTCGTGCGATGATGTAGGTTGTGATCATCAACAGGACCGTCACCATCGCACCCGGAATGAGTCCGGCCAGAAACAGACGCGGGATCGAGGTCTCCGATACCAGGCCGTAGATGATCAGGAGATTGGATGGCGGAATCAAACTGCCCAGCGCGCCGGCACTTGCCGTGATTGCCGCAGCAAAGGGTACATCATAACCCTCACGGCGCATTGCCGGCACGGTCACGGAACCGATCGCAGCCGTTGTGGCCGGCCCGGAACCGGAAAGGGCCGCGAACAACATGCAGGCAAAAACCGTCACCAGGCCCATCGAACCGCGATAGGCGCCGACAAGGTTGGTGGCGATGGCGATCATGCGGTTGGCCATCCCGCCAACTTCCATTAACCGGCCGGCGAGCACGAAGAGCGGGATGGTCAGCAAGGGAAAGGGCGTCAGGCTGCCATAGCCGGTTTGCGCCATCAGCGTATAGGGAATATCGATCAGGTAGAGCGCGAGTGCCGTAGTCAAACCCACCGACACGAAGAGCGGCACGCCCATTATGGTCAGTACGACAAATACAATTGCCAGGATCAGTAGCGGGCTCATAGCTGATGCTCCTGATCCTTGGTCGTGGCATCCCATTCTTCTTCGAGCATGCCAGGCAGGCCATTCCGGCCTTCCCGCCACCACACGAAATAGGTTTGGACCAGCCGGATCAGCATCAGACCGTAGCCGATCACCAGAATGGTCTGGGGGTAGAACTGATTGATTCCGAGACTAGGGCTGGCCTCGGTAAAGCGCCAAAAAACGTAGAGATAATCCCAGCTGACCCGGAGCATAAAGAGGCAGAAGAAGGCCCAGAAGATGTCTGCGATGAAAATTACAACCTTGCCAAACCCGACGGGCAATGCCTGCACAGCCACCATGATGCGGATGTGAAAGCGCTCGCGGACGCACAGCGAAGCTCCCATGTAGACCGCCCAGACCATGCACATGGCTGCCGTTTCTTCGGTCCAGTGCAATGCCACCTGGAAGACATAGCGCGCAATCACCTGGGCAAAGACTGCAATCGCAATAACAGACAGGCAGACGCAGCAGATCACTTCCTCGAAATGTCGCTCAAGCCATTTCAGTAAGGACATGTGCCCTCCGCTTCGATGCTTGGTTGGCATTCGGACAAGGGCGCCAAGGTCGGCGCCCTCGCCAATTCCGGGTTGATGTTTATTGCGCGGCAGCCTGGATGGCGTTCACCAGTTCGACGAAATCGGCGCCGCGTTTTTCGGCAAACGCCTGCTGAACCGATTTTGCGGCGGCGATGAAGTCTGTCTTGTCGGGACGGGTCATCGCCATGCCACCTTCCTTCACCAGCCATTCGCGGATTTCTTCCGTCGAAGCGGCGACCTGGGCGGCAAATTCCGCACCAGCCTCATCTGCTGCCTGCAGTATCTGGGCGCGCTGTTCATCGGTCAGCTTGTTCATGAAGTTGTCCGATGCAAACAGAGGTGCAAAGGCCACGAAATGCTCGAGAATGACCAGATGCGGCTCGAACTCATAGAACTTCATGTCACGAATGAATGAGGTGCCGTTGTCGCCTCCGTCAACCGTTCCGGTCTGCAAAGCCGTCGGCGTTTCTGACCATGCGAGCGGGACAGGATTGGCGCCGAATGCCTCGAATGTGGCGATCATCACTTCGTTTTTGGGCACCCGGATTTTCAGACCTTCCATGTCAGCCATCGTGTTGATGGCCCGCACAGAGTTATAAAAGTCGCGGTAAAGAGCAGGGCCGAATGCCAGTAGATGTACACTGGTGTCTGCCTGTAGCTTGTCTTTCATCATCTTGCCGACATCACCGTTCAATACCCGGTCCAGATGCTCGGTGTTCTGAAAGATGTAGGGCAAGACGGTCACATCCATCAAAGGCCAGTGCGGCGAGACATTGTTGGCCGTGATGAAAAATCCATCGACCGTGCCCAACTGCATGGCTTTGAAGGCTTCATCCTCGCTGGAAATCTGGTTGCAGCAGCGCAGTTTGACTTCGATGCTGCCGCCGGAAATGGCGTCTAGCTTCGCCTGGAATATCTTGCCAAAATTGGCATAGAAGGAATCCTCAGGCGCCCCGAAACCCAGATTCATCGTGACATCGGCGGCGTGTGCCGAAACGGCTGACAGCGCGATGCCTCCTGCAACTACCGAAGCGGCCAACCCTTTCATAAGCGTACGTCTGATCATTTTTTCCTCCCTGACGATTTGGCGATCTGCCTCTGACGTTGACCAAGCCTGCCACACGTTTTATTGCTTGTATAATATCAATTTAGACTTGTTTGATGCCGATTTGACATCATGAGAATTGGATTGAGGCATATCCGGAATTTTGTGGCAGTTGCTGAGGAGCTGCATTTTCGGCGCGCCGCCGAAAAGCTCGGACTGGCGCAGCCGGCCTTGAGCAGGTCCATTCAGTATCTCGAAGGAGAACTGAAAATCGCACTTTTGCGCAGGACGAACCGTAATGTCGAAGTAACTGACGCGGGAAAAACGTTCCTCGACGGCTGCAGAAACATATTGAACGCAGTTGAGCGCACTGTTGATGACACACGCCTGGCAGATCGTGGGCAGCTGGGCTCTGTTCGCATCGGCTACACCGACAACGCGATCACCGGCGTTCTTCCTCAGCTATTGCGAGATTTTCAGATTCTTCAGCCGCGTGTGACCATTCAAATTCATCATGATGTCACAGCGATTCAGCTGACAAAATTGGCAGAGCGTGAACTGGATATCGGATTTGTCACCGGTCCGATCGGTCTGTCAGGCTTTGAACAATGCCAGGTTCAATCGGAGCGCTTCGTCTGCGTTGTCTACGAAAACCATCATCTGGCAAATCGTGAGAGTGTTCGCCTGAATGAACTGGCAAACGAGGATTTCGTGCACGGATTGCCCCAATTCTGGGAGCATTTTTACTCTTACCTGATACCACTGTGCAGGAAAGCAGGCTTCATGCCGAACATCATCCAGGAAGCCTTCAACACCGCAAGCATCCTGGGTTTGGTCGCCAGCGGGATGGGAATTACAATCCTTACCGAAAACGTGCGCAATTCAATCGGCCCCGGGCTGGTGGTGATTCCGATTGAAGATGTTTCAGAGCGTTTGCCGGATGTCGCGATCTGGAAGGCAGATGTGATGGGCGGTTCAAAAGCGCTTTTCGCTGATTACCTTCGCCAGGTGGCCGCTGATGGCAAGGTGAGCGGTTTAAGCGGAATTGCTTGAGGGCACCCTTGCTGCGAGGTCTTCGATGTTCATCTGCGTCCAACCAAAACAGCTGCAATTGACCGTTTCTGACGAAAAGGGGTACGCATTAGCGGGCGACACCTGTCCAGATCACCACTTGTAATCGACGGCCCGAAAGGGCTCATAACGGAAATTCATTGCAGCGCGCGGTCACTATCTGATCGCCAAGTCAGGGGGATTGCTGACATGAGTCTTTGGAATGCAGCCATGGCTGACAATCCTTTGATCGCGATATTGCGTGGTCTGAACGCCGACAATGCTGTGGACGTTGCGGATGTGTTGGTCGATGCCGGTTTTCGTTTCATAGAAGTCCCGTTGAATTCACCTGACCCATTGGCGTCCATCGAAGCGATCTCAAACAAACACGGGGATCACGCGGTAGTTGGCGCCGGTACGGTAATGAAACAGCAGGATGTGACCAGCGTTGTTAATGCAGGTGGTCGAATTATCGTTTCTCCCAACCTGAACCCGCAAGTTGGACAACGGGCGGTGGAATTGGGAGCGCGATGGTGTCCCGGGGTATTCACGCCGACGGAAGCTTTTGAGGGCTTGCGGCTGGGAGCCTCGGTGCTCAAGTTTTTTCCCGCCGAATTGATATCACCAAAAGCTGTTTCCGCCATGCGCGCGGTGCTGCCGAGGGAAGCGGTGGTGGCCGCAGTTGGCGGTATCACTCCAGCCTCAATGGTAGACTATCTCAACGCCGGTGCTGACACTGTCGGGCTGGGTTCAGCATTGTTCAAACCGGATTATTCCCTGAAAGAGGTACAAGCACGGGCGAATTCATTCGTCACCGCCTACAGAAGCCACGCAAGCATTTGAGATGCGTATTGCCAATTGAAGTCTGGCTGATGATGATCGTGTAGTGATACTATCCGGTACTGGTGAATTGGTTCCAACTCAGCAGCCTCGCATCCCGACCGGTGCGTCTTGTCTGACACAAGCCCGCAACAAGGAACAGCCCATGACCCAAACTGTTTCGAAACGCTTCGAAAAACTGCGGGCCCGCGATATCAACAAAGAGGTGTTCGTCTCCGAACTGCCGGAACTGGGGCTTATCGTCATGGGGAGCCCAACCGATCCCAAACCTTCGCTTGAAATCCGCGATGGGCGGATTGTCGAGATGGACGGTCGAACGGAAAAGGAGTTCGACGCCATCGACCGTTTCATAGCCCTGCACGCCATCAACCTGGAGAATGCCGAACGAGCGATGGCAATGGGATCGCTGAAGATCGCCCGCATGCTGGTCGATATCAGCGTGCCGCAGCGAGAGGTGATGGACGTATTTTCCGGCCTGACCCCTGCCATGATCGCCGAGGTGATGAGCCATTTGAACGTGGTCGAGATGATGATGGCCATGCAGAAGATGCGGCAGCGAAAGCGACCGGCTGATCAGGCTCATGTGACCAACTGGAAGGAGAATCCATGCCTGCTCGCCGCAGATGCGGCGGAAGCCGGTCTCCGCGGTTTTGCCGAGGAGGAGACAACGGTGCGCGTGGCGCGCATGGCGCCGTTCTCGGCGCTGGCGCTGCTGGTGGGGTCGCAAGTCGGCAGGCCCGGGGTGATGACGCAGATTTCCTGTGAAGAGGCGCTCAATCTCCGGCTGGCGATGAAGGGTCTGGCAACTTATGCCGAGACACTCAGTGTTTACGGCACAATCCCCAGCTTTCTGGATGGCGACGATACCCCCTGGTCCAAGGGCATCCTCGCGTCGGCCTATGCCTCACGCGGCGTAAAATCGAGATTCACATCCGGATCCGGATCGGAAGCCCTGATGGGCTATGGATTGGGATGGTCGATGCTCTACCTCGAAATCAGGTGTATCCTGATGGTCAAGGGTGCTGGCAGCCAAGGCGTGCAGAACGGCTCCATTTCCTGCATCGCTCTGCCGGAAGCACTGCCCAATGGCGTGCGTGGGGTGTTGGCCGAGAATCTCGTTGCGGCCTCGCTCGGGCTCGAAGTCGCCGCGGGCAATGACGCCATGTCGTCACACAGCCAGATGCGCAAAACCGCCAAGCTCATGCTTCAAATGTTGCCGGGTACCGATTTTGTGACTTCCGGCCACTCGGTAATGCCTCGCAAGGACAACCTGTTTGGAGGCGGCAATTTCGATGCCGAAGACATGGATGACTGGCTTGTTATCCAGCGCGACATGCAGGTTGACAGCGGTCTGAAACCGGTGCGCGAAGGCGATGTTCTGGCGGTCCGGGAAACGGGCGCTCGTGCCATTCAGGCGGTTTTTCAAGAACTCGGATTTCCGGAAATCTCCAACGAAGAAGTCGCTGCTGCAACCACAGCCTTCAGCTCCGATGACATGCCGGACCGGGATTCGATAGCCGATCTCGCTGCTGCGGACGCGTTCCTGGAAAGCGACAAGACAGCATTGGACGTTGTGCGTGCGCTGGCCAGTTCAGGTTTTGAAGATGTTGCCGAAGCCGTGCTGGAAATGCAGCGGCAGCGGGTGCTCGGAGACTATCTGCATACGTCTGCTGTGTTTGATGAGAACTTCACGGTTGCAAGCGCGGTGAACACACCCAACGACTATGAAGGTCCCGGATCCGGCTATCGGGTTGAGGGAAAGATTTGGCAGGACATATGTGCGCTACCGCAAGCGCTTGATCCAGAGGCGCTGGTTTCAGGCGAAGCTTCGGATCCAAACCTGTTGCTAGACCCGGTGGGAAAGGCCGTTGAAGGTTCGGGGCAGGAGGTGGTTGTCGCCTTGGGGCCAGCTTTCGCGACGGCCATGAACAAGACGCTGGCCGATCTTGCACATGCGGATGTCCTTCGCGCAATCCTCGACGGTGTAGAAAGCGAAAGTGTGAGCTGGCGGGTGGTCAAGGTTTGGCACGGAGCGGATGTGGCCGATATCGGGCTCAGCGGAGCGCGACTCAGTGGTTCCGGCATCGGCATTGGTCTTCAGTCAAAAGGCACCGCCCTTATTCACAAGAAGGGGCTTGCACCTTTGAACAATCTTGAACTGCTGAGCATGGCGCCCAATCTGACCCTGGACAGTTATCGCGCGCTGGGCCGCAATGCTGCCTGCTATGCCACTGGCCGTGCACCCAGTCCCGTGCCGATGAAAATAGACAATATGGCGCGGCTCAGGCTGATTGTTCACACAACGCTTCTGCATCACCGCGAGGTCAACCAGATAGACGAAACCCGCGGCGTCGAGGAAATGAGTGTAACGTTCAGATGACAAAGAAGACCGATCACACATTTCCGCTCGGAGTTCATCATCGCGACGACGTGGCTGCGAAATCGGGCCGGATGCTGCGCGACCTGAATTTGGACGATGTCAAATCAGGCGCGGTCGGGCCCGACGACACCTCTGCCAGTGCCGAAACACTGATCTTGCAGGCGCAATTCGCGCGGGAGGCCGGTTACAACGAGGTCGCCGCAAATCTGACCCGCGCGGCCGAAATGACCCGCATGCCCAATGACGAGATATTGGCGATCTACGAAGCGCTGCGTCCCGGCCGATCGACTTACTACCAGTTGTTGTCGCTCAGTCAGCGAATTGCCAGCGAGTTCGCTGCTGAAGAAACCGGTGCGTATATCCGGGAGGCAGCCGAAGCGTACCGCGACACCGGACTGTTGAAGATGGACGGAGACAAGACTTCATAAGCGAAGCGACATGTTTGTCATCAGATCAGGAAGCAGCAAGGCTCAAGTGACCTGCTTCCCAAAAACGGTATCAGAAATTGTCCAATGAATATGAGGCTGGCTGAACGGCAGCTTTCGGCGTCAGCACCCCTGTTTGCGAACGTCTGAATTGGGCCGGAGTTGCCGTTCGAACAATTTGAACAGCGTTTCAGCCTGTCAGAAGAGACAATGTCCGTTCTGAGCCCGAAACGGACTACCAGAGCACGGATCTCAGCGCACGGAGAAGCCTCCCGCAGCGTCCATGATCGTCCCAACTACGTAACTTGACTCCTCAGACAGCAGCCAACCCACCGCGGCCGGTATTTCGTCGTCATGCGCCTCCCTTCCGATTGGCAGATCCTTGACAATACCGGGAAGCCAGTCTGGGTGAGCTTCGGCCCAGGCCTTGTTTCCCTCGGTCATGACGAGGCCCGGCCTAAGTCCGTTAATGCGAACGCCATCCGGCATCTGTTCCTGCGCTGCGGCCGATGTAAACCTGTCGAGCGCGGCTTTTGATGAAGCGAAATCGACATACGACCCCACACCACCGTGGATTGCTGCGGGTGAGGATATGTTGACTATCACGCCGCCTTGCCCTCCGTGAGAATGTCCCATCCGGCGAATTGCGGCCTTCGTGCAGATCATCGGTCCAAGTACATTGACCTCAAACAGTCGGAGCGTTTCCTTGGGATTGATGTCATCAACCGGGCCACTGCTTCCCATGATCCCCGCATTGTTAACAAGCCCCGTGATAGGCCCGAGGGCGACGCTGGCCTTCTCGAACATCGCTTCGACCTGAGTTTCGTCGGACACATCTGCGCCGATAGCTGAAGCCCGGCCACCAGACTCTTCGATATGCGAGACCACACGATCTGCTGCGGCGCGATCTTGGTCAAAGTTGACGCAGACCGCCCACCCACGCGCACCAAGATATTTCGCAATGCCCGCACCGATCCCGCGACTGGCGCCTGTCACAACTACAGTACTCATCGTATCCCCTTTATGAACGGGAGTAATTTAGCAAACTTGCATCTTTGGCTCCAAGAGGAGGACTATCCCGTCAGAAATGCGCTGAAAGTTGAGGCCTTAGATAGCTGCTTTGTTTGCTATACCGGCTTCAGTGGCGTCAACTCGTTCGCAGCCGCAACGGCTGACCGCTCCGAGCCTGGAGCGGACATTCAATATGCGTCGCAAGCAGACACTTTCACCTTGATGTCGGATGTCGTCTATCTGGCCTCTGATCCGTCGTATGTCTCGCCGAGCGCATATGGGGCGTGGAGCCGCAAACGCGCAGCATTTGTCGAAATTATTGCCAGAACCACAATGGTCACGATGTAGGGGAGGCTTGAAAGCAGCTGGGAAGGAATTGCCGCTCCAAATGATTGAGCCAACAGTTCTCCAAGAGATACCAGGCCAAACAGATAGGCACCCAACACAATTCGCCCGGTCTTCCATGTGCCAAAGACAACCAAGGCAACTGCAATCCAGCCGCGCCCGGCGATCATTCCGTCCGCCCACAAGGGCGTGTAAATCGTCGATGCATAAGCTCCGGCGAACCCCGCAAGCAGTCCGCCGAACGCAACGGAACCGTATCGAATGAGATGAACCGGATATCCCAGTGCATGGGCGGCTTCCGGGTTTTCCCCAGCCGAGCGGATGGCGAGTCCCAGGCGGGTATATTTGAGGCAGTAACCAATAGCGATTGCGAGCAGAATGGAAAGATAGACCACGATATTGTGCTGAAACAGCACGGGGCCGATCAAGGGGATGTCACTCAGGATCGGGATGTTGATTCCGCCGGGCGCAATCACCGTCAGGCTTTCATGCTGCCGCCCAATTAATGCAGACAGGCCCAATCCCAATATGCCCACCGCAAGTCCGGTCGCGACCTGATTGGCCAGAAACGTAATCGCAACGGTCGCAAAAATTAGCGAGATGAAAATGCCTGCAATGCCAGCTCCTGCAAATCCAAGAAGGTGATTGCCCGTCTGGTAGGTGATAACAAAACCGACCGCCGCAGATACGGCCATCATCCCCTCGACACCGAGGTTGAGCATTCCGGATTTTTCGGCAACGAGCTCGCCGAGTGCCGCCAAAAGGAACACCGTTGCGGCGCTCATTGTTCCTGCAAGCAGGAATTCCACGGTAGTCATGGCGACACCACCGATTGCTTGTGATGGACGTGACGTACCACACGCAGCCTGTAATTCACGAAGGTGTAGGTCGCCAGATAGAATACCAGCAGGAGACCCTGGAACACGTGGACAGCGCTGATTGGAACATTGGCCGACACAAGCGCAATGTCACCGCCGATGTGAATGACTGCCAAAAAGAATGCCGCAAACACAATTCCGATCGGATGAAGCGCACCGAGATAGGCGACAATTATTGCTGAATATCCATATCCGGACGTAACGGATCGTTGAAGCTGGCCAATGGGGCCGGCGACCTCGCTCATGCCGGCAAGGCCGGCCGCAAACCCAGCCAACAACAAGCTGAGCCAAACAGCACCCTTGGCACTGAATCCGGCATAGGTGGCGGCATTGGGCGCCAGTCCGCCAACGACCAGCTTGAAACCGCCGAAGCGTCTCTCCATGAAAATCCACACCGCAATCGTGAACAGAATTGGAATGACGATTGATATGTTCAAACGGGTGCCGCTGAACAGCGTAGGAAAGAGGGCTTCGTCCTGAAACATCACCGTCTGCGGGAAGTTGAAACCCATCGGGTCCTTCCATGGCCCAAGCAGCAGATAATACAAAAACTGCAGCGCAATCGACGTGAGCATCAATGTCACGAGAATTTCGTTCGCATTGAACCTGGTGCGCAGGAATGCCGCGATCGCTGCCCAGCCCATTCCTCCCAAGGCACCCAGGATAATCATCGCCGGCAGCAGGAACGGGGATGTGCTGTCGACAAAATAGACAGGCACTGAAGTGGCGAAAATCGCACCCATGACCATCTGGCCTTCCGCCCCTATGTTCCAGACCTTGGCGCGGAATCCCACCGCGAGTGCCTGTGCGATCAACAATAGAGGTCCGAATTTCAAAAAGATCTCTGTGATGGAATAGAAGGTGGCAAACGGCGCAATGAAGAATGAGTGCATTGTCAATGGAACCGACTTGCCGAGTGCCAACAACACAACGCTGCTTGCAATTATCGACAAGACAATGGTGACGACCGGCACCAGAACAAGCATCGATTTCGAATATTGGATCCGGCGTTCAAACTTAATATGCATCAGCAGATTCCGCCTGATTGGTTCGATGGTTGGCAGATTCATGCTCTTCGCCGATCATGTATTCGCCAATGTCGTCCGGGCTGACATCAGCGGTTGCCAGCGACGGTGACAACGTTCCGCTTCTGATCACGTAAAGACGGTCAGAGACTTCATACAGCTCTTCAAGCTCCTCCGAGATCACCAAAATGGCCACACCGCGATCCCTGAGGTCGAGAAGGCGTTGTCGTATTGATACTGCAGCGCCTATGTCCACGCCCCATGTCGGTTGCGAGACAAACAAGAGTTTTGGCTCAAGCATCAGCTCTCGCCCGACAATGAACTTTTGAAGATTCCCGCCAGACAGCGAATTTGCTGTCGCCTGTGTCCCTGAGCAGCGAACATCAAAATCCGAAATGCAATCTGATGTGTAGCGATCGACCGCCTTTTTTTGGATGAACCCTCTGCTTAGCATTCCTCTCTCATATGCCGTCAGCAGTGCATTTTGCGCGAGCGCCATTGACGGCACGGCACCACGGCCAAGCCGTTCTTCCGGGACAAAGGCAAATCCCATGTTTCGCCGCTCAGTGACGCCCAGATTTGCAACCGGCATTCCCATCATCTCAATAGAATTTGCAGGCAGGTCTCGCAGCCGGTCTTCGCCGGATATCAATCGCGCCAGTTCCTGCTGTCCGTTTCCGGAGACACCTGCAATTCCCACGATCTCGCCGCCATAGACGGACAGGTTGATGTTGGACAGGTGGGTTCCAAACGGATCCGGATTGATTGCGCCAAGGTTCTCGACCTTCAGTACTGGCTTTTCAGTATCGATCTCGTGTGGGCGGGCGACAACATGGGGAATATTGCGCCCGATCATCAATGTCGCCAGTTCGCGCGAAGTCTTTTCGTTGGGATTAACCGTTCCGGTAACCTTTCCGTCTCGCAGAATTGTCGCCGTGTCACACAACTCGCGAATTTCCTCAAGCTTGTGCGAGATGTAAAGAATCGCCACGCCGGTTGATTGCAATTTCCTCAGTGCTTCAAACAGGCTGCGCACGTGTTGGGGCGGCAAAACAGATGTGGGCTCGTCCAGTATCAGAAGTTTCAAATCCTGCATCAGGCATCGAATGATCTCGACCCTTTGCCGCTCGCCCACCGACAATGAATGCACCAACGCACTTGGATCGACCTCCAGATGATACGATGCACCCAGTTCGCTGATACGCTGGGCCAGTTCCCTCCGGTTGCCGGGGATTGTCATCGAGATGTTTTCAACGACGCTGAGGGTTTCAAACAGTGAAAAATGCTGGAACACCATACCAATGCCGAGCTTTCTGGCCGTGGCGGTATTGCGCAGGTCAATTGGGGCGCCTTCCCAATAGAACTCGCCCTCATCGGCCTCGATCACGCCGTAGACGAGTTTCATCAGTGTCGATTTGCCGGCTCCGTTTTCTCCCAGAACAGCGTGAATGGATCCAGGCATCACATCCAGATCTATCTGATCATTTGCGATCAGAGTCGGATAGCGCTTGGTAATGTTGCGAAGTGATAGGAGAGGTTTCTGGTCCTCGGCCGCCATCAATTTTTCCCCGCTGCATTGAGACACGCCGCGGTCAGTTTTCAGACCGCGGCGCATGAACGAGGGTTATTTTGGCAGGGGTGAATTCACACCTTCAACGTGCCAATTCATGCCGAGTATGGCTCCGCCATCCAGGGTTTGTCCGGCTGGGATCACCTCTTCGCCAGCCTGGTTGACCAGCGGTCCGTCATAGACATTTTTTGCACCTGAAGCGATCGCCGCCTCGGTTTCCTTGATCTTGGCCATCATTTCGGCGCTGATGTCGGAACTCCAATCCTCGACGACAACAACATCATCCTGCATTCCCAGCCACTCATTCTTGCCTTCGAAGTTGCCGGCCAAATGGGCTTCAACGGATTTCAGGAAAAATGGGGACCAGTCGGTGCGGACCACACCCAGGTATTTTGTCGGTGCGTAGTCTTTCATGGAACTGTTCAGATTGAAGACGTAGGCGCCTTGCTCCTCGCCGACTGTAACGACTGACGGGGTATCCTGCGCGTTTGAGAAAAGCACATCCGAGCCTTGTGCAATCAGTGCTTTGGCCGATGCCTGTGCCTTTGCCGGATCAAACCACGAGTTGATCCAAACCACGTCGACCGTGACTTCCGGATCGACGCTGCGTGCTCCCAGTGTGAAGCCGTTGATCGTCGAAATCAGTTCGGGGATTGCGAATGCCGATACAACGCCCAATTTCTTGGTTTTTGTCAGTTCTGCGGCGGCCATCCCCATCAGGTATGCGCCCTCATAATACTTGGCCGTAAATGGAGAAAAATTGCCGGCGGTTTTATAACCCGACGCGTGTATGAATGTTTTGTCGGGGTTTTGCTTCGCCAGCCTCAGGCCTGCGTTCATGTAACCAAACGATCCGAGCACCAAAAACTGATTTCCGTCACCGACCATCTTGTTCATGATACGGTCAGCGTCGGGACCTTCCTGAATATTCTCGATGATGTTGACGTTGACCTTGTCACCGAGCTTTTCCTTGACCACTTCCAGCCCGTCAGCCAATGCCTTTGACCAACCAACATCTGCCAGTGGCGATGGTGTCAACAAACCGATCTGCAGAGTATCTGCTTTGGCAGAATTGTGCGTAATCGTGCCGGCTACTGCGAGGGCAATGGCCGTGGTGGCCAGTCTTCTGATCAGTCTCTTCATAATTGTTTCTTCCTCCCATAAGTTCATATTTTTATTGATAAACCACACGCGATACGTGGGCATTTGCCTCTGCCGCCAATTGTTGTTCATCAAGCCCCGGAAATTCGCCATTCCTCCAAACAATCTGTCCGTTAATCATGGTCAGGTCAACGTCGCCTGAAATGCCCACTTTAGCGATCAGGCTTTCCGGATCATGCCTTGTTCCAACGAACTCGACTTTACGGGTATCGACAGCAAACAAATCCGCAGCCATGCCCGGTGCGAGCATTCCCAAATCCGTTCGATGCAGAACATCCGCACCTCCCCGGGTTGCGTAGTGCAGGAAGCGCTTTGGATCGGGCACCGGATGCTTGCGCGATGATGCAACGAGCGCCTGCAGCATGTAGGCGCTGTGAATACAGTGCATCAGGTTGGAGTTGTCGTTGGACGCCGCGCCATCCGCACCAATGCTGATGCGTACGGATTTTGCCTCCATCTCAGGCACCGGCGTCACTTCCGCTCCCACCAGATAGACTGGCTCCGGGCAGTGGGCGACACCGGTTTTTGTCCTGGCCAGTGTCGCGATTTCCTCAGACGTCAATTCCCAGCAGTGCGCCAGCCAGACATCGTCACCAACAAACCCGATTTCCTCGCACCAATCGACGGTGCGCAAACCCGTACGCTGTTTGATGACCTCACTTTCACCTTCGCCGACGTGAGAGTGAAGAAGCACGGTTTTGTCGCGCGCCAGGCGGATCGATTCCACAAATGTCTCCTTGTAGGAATTTACCGGCTGACATGGCGCGATCGCGACCTGGCGCATGCTGAATGGATTGGGATCGTGATAGCTGTCGATCAGACGTTCGCAGTCCGAAATGAATTCGTCGGTACTCTCGCGCATTTCGTCGGGGATGGTGCTGCCCTCCGACTTCGGCAGCGTGTTGCCGCCCCGTCCTGCATAAAATCGCATTCCGAACAGCTCTGCTGCCTCGAACTGGCGATCGACAATGTTCTTCCCGGCGTGACGAGGAAAATTGTACTGGTGATCGAATGCCGTTGTGCAGCCGTGTTTGATCAGTTCGCCGATGGCCGCCACCGAGGAATGATAAAAACAATCTTCGTCCAGGCGCGAAAAGACCGGGTAGATTCGATCCAGCCATTCGATGACTGACAATTTTGTCCAATCCAGATCGGCATTGTTGCGTACGAAGCACTGAAAAAAATGATGATGCGTATTGATCAATCCGGGGTAGATGAAGTGTCCCTCGGCATCGACAATCTCGGTATCCGGCGAGAGGCTATCGGGTGGAATAGAAGCCTCTATTCTAGCAACCGAATTTCCGGACACCAGCATGTCTACATTGCGATGAACGGTTCCCACATCATCGCAGGTAACGATCGCGTCGCACGATTTGAACAATGTGTCCGTCATGCGTCCGCTCTACTTTCGGCAGATGTTTTCTGACCATGATCTGTTTCCCCGCCCCGCAGCTCGTGCAAGGCGTGAATACCCGGCATGGTGATGAACTGATCCAGGCTTCTCACTGCATAAAGCCAGTTCCTGATGGCTGGATAAGTGTCATGTTCAATACCGGCATCCGGGCTGAGGGCCGTATAAGGGAAACAGGCAATATCAGCGATTGTTGGTGCGTCTCCGGCAATCCATGTGTGCCCCCTGATCGATTGCTCGGTTAGATGTGCCTCCAGTTCTCTTAACGCCCGCACCGCACCTGACATTGCCTTGTCCACATCGATGTCGCGATTGAGCATGGAATGCAATCGAGCTTCACCCACTGTCGAAGTGAGCCGTGAGGAAAATCCCAGCCATTGCATGGTGGTGGCAACTGCCGTGGGTTCGTTCCATGGCATCCATTTTGCAGACGCATCAAATTTTGCTGCCATCCAGGCAAGCATGGCCGGTGTTTCGGTTATGACGAGATTGTCAGCGACCAATATTGGCAAGGTGCCGGCCGGGAATCGCCTCAAAAATTCATCCGATTTGTGTTCCCGGCCGGGATGAAAATCAACGGCGACTGAATCATAGTCGATACCAAGAAGAGCGGCGAAAAGCCTGATCTTGTAGCAATTGCCCGAAAGGACATAGTCGTAAAGCGTGAAGCTCATCTGACTTCCGTCAAGGCGCCATAAACTGCGCCGTTTCTCTTTAGCCAGCGCCGGTAGGCAATCGATGTCATGTCTGCTCTCGTCGGAATTTCCTTTCTGGGATCAAGTGGTAGCCGTCGCGGCATCTGATTTTCGAGGATCGAGCGATCCTGCAGAAAGATCATCTGCTGGAAATGAATCATGTCGGCCATTGTGCTCTCATAGTCGTAGAGTGCCATCCACGGCCATACATCACAGGTTTCCTCATCCAATGGCTGGACAAACAGGGCAATGACATCCTGGGCGTCAGGCTTGGGTGGACAGGTTTTGTAAAGGATCGAAACCATCGGTGCGGGCACGCGGTAAACGTAATCCGTAATGATGCCGTCGCCGGCAGACTTGGCCGCCTGCGGCTGGAAAAACTTCACCTTTGTCGCAATTACCTCGTCTTTGCTTTCATCGATATTGACGTCGTAAGGCTCTACCTCGGTATGCGGCTCCGCTCCGAGAATATCGGTGTGAACAAACGGAAAATGCGCGATGTCGAGAAAGTTTTCGACCGCCCGCAAGGGTGAGCATTTGACCCGTACCACGCCACAGGGAACGAAGCGGCGATCTTTTTCTTCAGCTTCAGGAATTTCAAACAGCGGCCGCGGATCGCTGCTGGGCGATGTCCAGATGTGATCGTAGGCTACCATGGTTGGCCATGGAGTATCGCCCGCCGTGACGGAGACCTTTCCATCATCGTCTGCGCTGAGAGTAATATCGATCCCCAACAAACGGGTGTCTCTTGTCTCCCCACTGGCAAGACCTCCGACCATCTCCACCGGATACCAGTCCTGTTTTGCCCGCTCCAAACCGCTCATCATTCAACGCCCTGTTCTGCGGCAGCCAGTTCACCGACTGCCTTTTCAGCAATGCGCCGCGTTTCCTCGCTCCACCGGGATATCTCAACGAGACCGTCAGCCGACCAATTGTTGTCCGCCAGAATGTGCGCTGCCGTTTGACCAGCGCACTGCTGTAACAAGATGAAAACGGAGGCTTCCCCGTTTGCAGTCTCCAGTGAAAGAGCATGCGGTTTTTGCGATATCGGGACAATGCGCAAAGGGTCGCCATCTGTACCGGCTAACGTTGATACCGACATCGATTTCACTACGGCGTCCGCATGGCAATCGAATGTGATGCTTCTGACCGGTTGAAGATTGTCTGGCAGCGCCAATGGCTCTGCTTTGCCGCTGGTAGTCAGCCACAAGATGCCACTGCTTTCCTCAATCGAATAGGATTTCACCTCGATGGTATCTGGCGGTGTCAACTCTGGATGTGCGGGAATGTATCTGCATTTGCCCTCCGCATCATAGTGCCAACCGTGATAGAGACAGGCCAAAGCCTCGCCGCGAACGAAACCATGCGAAAGCCGCATTCCACGGTGCGGACACCGATTGTTCCACGCCGACAATCTGCCTGAAGCGCTTCGCCAAATCGCCACATCGTGCTCATGCATCAATGCCCGCATGACACGGTTCACCGGAAGGTTGATCGAGAGTCCGATCGGTTCGGTCACCACAGCCCCTGTCGTTTTTACGAACCGCGAACAATTCGTCCGCAAGCAATCTATTGGTACCAGCCAATCCGCACCGGTTCCAGCACGGCAAGAACATAGAATTGAAACTGTTCACGGAAAAATTTCAAGATAGCTGGAAAGGTACGGCCACCCGATTGTCGGAATTGCCGAAGCCGGTGCATCAAGAATGGATGCAAAACTCGTGTGCGGGTTCACTGGCGTTACCGGGCCTCGTTTCGATTGAATCAATCATTGCTTCGCCGGGACCGAGACTGCAGGCGATCTCAAATGCTTCGACAAGAATTCTGTCTCCCGTAACAGAGATTTCCGCGAAATTGTCACTCGGCATTTTCATCCAGCCTTTCAAATCGAGAACAGCCGCACGGTGACTGACCCATTCCGGGAATGCATCACCACCAAGTTGCCCGCAAATGAGCATGTGTCTCGAAACCAAATCCCGCATTCTTGATGTCTATTTTGACGCGTCGCCGGGAGCAACGGCTTAATTTTCGAATTGGTGCCTCGCAAACACACCAGTCATATCGGTGCTGATGCATGACCTGCGACAATCGGGTTCGTAATTTGCACATACCCGCCGCGTCGCAATCTCGCTTGAATGTGAACAGAATGATTCCTTCTGCAGGCATGCCTGCTTGATGAGTTTTGCAAATGTCCGAAGAATTGCTTCGATCGGTTGGCAGAACATCGCGTCGGTTTTGCGGTCAAAGCCCAGTCATGGATTTTGTTTTCTTTTCCGTGTTTCAAACCCAACGGGGTCGACGTTTCGCTGGATATCAAGAACCTGAGGCCGACTGGTCTTGCCGGATCTGGTCAGGTGTTCCAAACCGATCTGAAGATCCGCCGGACAAGTTTCCACCGATGAGTCCTTCGAAATCCGAGCGCCCGACTGATTGGAGCCACAGCCGGTCTATTTCTGCCAAGGCATTCCCATCAAATGAATGGCAGCTCTCCCAGTATTTTCCGTCTTCGACCATGTAGCCAAGCGCTTGTTCAGCCATTTTGGCCTTGTCAAAGATGGAATCATTGACGATCGGCGCCGGCAAACCGGATTTAAGGTCGTCATATTTCACCCTTGGGAACAGCAACCGGCTTTCCGTGTTTTCAGATAAATTGACGCAAGAGCAATTGTTTGCCGCCGCAATGGCCATAATCCTTGCGGATTTCGCTTCGAGGGAACCAAGCGTGACATCTTCGCGGAGCGGATCGGGCGTTCCCTGGCCGTAGAAATGTGTTCTTGGGCCATTATAAATCATGTCACAACCGAGATAGGCCAGAATCTTGGGGCGCAATGTTGCCAAGGCCCAATAGCCCGCCGTGAACGCCATGGTCGCGCCGGCGTAGACAATGCCGCCAAACCGATTGTTCGATGGAACAAAATCAGCCGCTTCGATTATTCTCTGTCCAATTTGGCATGATGGCGGGTAGCGATCGGAAGGGAAGTCTTCGGGAACGACAAGATAGTCCCAATCGTTCCGGATCTTCCACGCATTGTTTATGCAAACTATCTTCAATCCCGGCAGTTTTGCCCACTGCGCGGCACGGACTGCATCGGGCGCGCTTCCCAGAATAAGCACAATGCTCCCCGACGCGGCCACGTCGTGTTCGTTCTTCCCCCCAGCAAGTAACGATCCAATATCCATGAACCCGCCCTAAGTAGAGATACGTCGGCTGAGGTCAAGGAGAACAGGCCCTGTTTCACCAATTTAAGAAATTGCTGATGAGCGGATGGAAAACCGGTTCCTGGCGAAATCCGCGAACCACTTCATCAGTTTGCCGCTGTCGGAGTTCTTCGTAACGGCGAAGATCAACTGGTGACTTGGGAACCTGACTGCCCAAACGCAGGTATTTCGAGTGTTCGAACATTCAGGGATTGCACATCACCCATTGAATGCGCATGTGAACTGGCGCGAACCAAATTCCACCTGAACTCGGTACTGGGGGGTATGCCAATGGACAAATTTGATCGCTTATCGATCGGGACACTGTTCCGCGCTTTCTGGGGCAGGGTTGTGCTGACCTGGGGATGGACCCTGCTTGAGACTGCAATGCTGGCGTTGCTGCCCTTGCTTATCGGACGGTCCATCGATGGTCTGCTTGCCGGAGACTGGCTCCCGTTCCAGCAATTTCTCATTGTGTTGGCGGTGCTGTTGGCGGTCGCGGTTTCCCGGCGCGTTTATGACACAAGAGCCTACGGCACGATGCGGGTCGAATTGGGTGCGTCACTTGCCAACCGGTCCGAAAGAGAACCGGTATCAAAGGTCAATGCGCGGCTCGGCATGAGTCGTGAGCTGGTCGACTTTCTGGAGGCCGATGTACCGCAGTTGATGACGGCGCTCGTGCAAATCGTTGTTTCGGTTGCGATCCTGTTTTCGTTTCATAATTACCTGGCAATCTCGGCAACAGCCGCCGCCATTTCCATCATGCTTGTCTACATGCTGTTCTCCAGACGGTTCTTCCGCCTGAACGGAGAACTGAATGAGCAGACCGAAAATCAGGTACACGTTCTGGAAAGCCGGTCCCGCGACAACATCAGCCAACACCTGTCCTTGTTGCGCCGGCACGAGGTCAGGCTCTCGGACACGGAGTCGGTGGTCTACGGTTTCATCTTCCTGATCCTGCTCAGCATGCTTGCATTCAATTTGTGGTTTGCAGCGGCAAAGAGCGGTGCGACGCCAGGGCAAATCTTTTCGATCGTCACCTATTCCTACGAGTTTGTTCAGTCCGCCGTCGTGCTGCCGATGGCTTTGCAAAGCCTCACCCGGCTTTCGGAAATAACCAATCGAATCAACCAGAAAGGCGGAGGTGAGACCATATAGCCCTGCCTGGTTCAGCGCCGTGGTACATCCCGTGTGTCAGGACGTTTTCCACTTGATCGAACATCCGACCGAGGGCTTTTGGTCGGGGTCGGGTGTTGAGCCGCCGAGAACCGCTTCGACAGCCGCTCGAAGATCTGCTCCAGTCGGTGCCTGCCCGCTGCGAGGCCGGCTGCCATCGAATTGGCCCCGATATACAAGTTTGCGATCGCCATCGAAAACATAAAAATCCGGTGTGCAGACCGCATCGTAGGCGCGGGCGACCTGCTGGCTTTGGTCGTAAAGATAGGGAAATGGATAGCCGAACTCGGCCACGTCTTCTGCCATCTTGTCCGGCGCGTCAGCGGGATAGGCATCGGCATCGTTGCTCGAGATGGCGACGACGGCAGCACCCTTGGCGGTGACTTCTGATGCGAAGTTCGAAAAGGCCTGCTTCAGGTGAATTACATATGGGCAGTGGTTGCAGATGAAGGCGACAACCAGGGCTTTTTTGCCGGAAAAATCCTCCAGCCGGTGAAGGTTTCCACCGGTGTCTGGCAAAGTGAAGTCCGGTGCGGATGTGCCGAGCGGCAGCATGGTCGATTCAGTAAGTGCCACGGTGGTCTCCAGATATTGTTATTGATCCAAGAAAGCGATGTGAAATCATCGAACTCTTCATAGCCTAACCAACCATCGCCAGCCAGACGTTATGGTAATCGGAAAGGCCCTCGACTTGGGCATTATCGACCGCGGTCAATGACGGTGAGATTGCCGGGAGATTGGAGTCACCCATCAATGCGAGCATGGCCGCTCCGCGGCTGGTGCCGTTGGGTTCATTGCTGGCCACGATCTCACAGGAAGACATCAATCCAGCCAGGATCGACAGATATGTGCTGTTGGCCGCAAAGGGTCCGTCAACAATGATGCGTTCCGACGTGCCCAGTCGCGCCAGGGCAAGTGCGGTCATTTGCGCGCAGTAGAGCGACGACATGCTTGCCCTATAGCCGGGGACATCGGGCAAATTGCCGGCAATCCGTCCTTTGCCACCGCTACCGGGAACCGGGCCGCCAGAGTCTGTAAAAGAAGGCAGCGCGAAGGTGCCTGTCTTGATCAACTCCGCGATCATGCCGATCGATTGACCATCGGGAATATCACCATCCGCGACGATCTCGAATTCCCGGCCGGCCATGAAGCGGCAGCAGGCGACCGGCTCGCCCAACAGGTTGGTGTTCGACACCTGGTCAAATTCCGGCTGAAGCCGGGAGATCGCAATGGCGGTGTCGAACGCGATGAGCCAGGTTCCCGTTGACAACAGGCAAAATTCGCCACCTCCGAGGTAGCCAAGCAGATTGGCGTTGGAATCGTGAATGCCGGCCAGAACGTTTCCCTGACCCGAAAGCTCGACGCCCCTGATCTGGCCCAGAGGATCCCAGGCATTTCTCATCGGTGCAAAACGGTTTGCCCACCCACGCGACTTCGCCAGTTTCGAATAATTCTTGTTTACCGGATCCCAAAGATGGGTCTGGGCTCCCAAAGCCGTCACCTCGCTTGCCAGTTCCCCGCACAGCAAAAAGGCAACGTATTGGCCGAGCGGCAGGATTGTACGGACTTTGGAAAACGCTTCCGGATACTGGGTCTCCTGCCACAACAATTGGCGGCCAAGGGTCAATGCGCCGGGATTGGTTGGCGCGAAAACCTCGTCAAACGATGGCGCAATCAGTTCATACTCGCTGCAGACCGGCTCCGGCGGCTGCGCCTCATAGGACATGATCGGAAGCGCCAGCTCGTTCGTATCGTCCAGAAGCGCCAGTGCCGACCCGTGAGCGCAGGGGACGATGGTATCAACCGGAAGGAGCTTGTCGAATTCGGATATCGCGTTCAGCAAAAACTCAAGCAGTGGCCCGGTGTCTTCGCTGAGATAAGGTTCGTTCAATCGGCGCGTCGGGATGGTCCTTGATGCGAGCTCGTTCAAATCACGGTCGAACAACATCGCCTTGGTGTTGGTCGAACCGATGTCCAGAACGACGATGCCTTTTGTGTCTGTATGTGCCAATGTCGTGAACTATATGGTTCTTCTTCGAAAAAGTAATTGCAAATGAAATACTCCAGCCAACGCTCCGAAGTCATCAACATTTCAAGGCAGATGAATGATTGCGGCATTAATCAGGGTACGTCGGGTAATGTCAGCACCCGGGTCGATGACGGGTTTCTGGTAACAGGTTCCGGCATTGCCTATGACGCCATGGAGCCGCAACACGTCGTCGAAGTGACACTTGAAGGCGGTTATTTCGGCGAGTTTCTGCCGTCGTCCGAATGGAGAATGCATCTGGATATCTACCGGACAAGGCCGGAAGCCGGCGCGGTTGTTCACGTGCACTCGCCTTACGCAACCGCCCTGTCGTGCCTGGGCGAAGATATTCCCGCGTTTCACTACATGATCGCGGTTGCGGGCGGCGATACGATCCGCTGCGCCGACTATGCGACCTTCGGTACGGAAGCGTTGTCGGTCAACATGCTGGTAGCGCTCGCGGACCGGACGGCCTGCCTGCTTGCCAATCACGGCATGATTTGTTTTGCGCCCGATCTCAAGACGGCACTGGCGCTGGCGGTTGAAGTCGAGACACTTTGCCATCAGTTTGTCATCGCCAGACAGGCTGGTGAACCGGTCATTCTTGATGCGGCCGAGATGGAAATCATCCTTGCCAAATTCAAAACCTACGGAAAGCAGGCAGATGAATTGGAAGATGCCGGCGAGCAGGCGGTTTTGGCGCCGAAACATTTGGGATAGCGAACTGGCGCCTGTGGGGGATTGGCCTCGAAATCCGAATTGCTGTTTGACGCCGTTCGCCTACCCCAAAATACCCGGCAGATTCAGCCCGTTCTCCTTCGCGCATTCAACCGCGATATCGTAGCCAGCATCGGCGTGGCGCATGACGCCTGTGGCCGGGTCGTTCCATAGCACGCGCTCAATCCGCCGGGCCGCATCATCGGTGCCGTCGCAGCAGATCACCATGCCGGAATGCTGAGAGAAACCCATGCCGACACCGCCACCATGATGCAGCGACACCCAGGTCGCACCGGAGGCAGTGTTCAACAAGGCGTTGAGCAATGGCCAGTCTGAAACCGCATCGGAACCGTCTTTCATCGCCTCGGTTTCGCGATTGGGCGAGGCAACAGAGCCTGAATCCAGGTGGTCGCGGCCGATGACGACCGGTGCTGACAGTTCGCCCGATTTCACCATTTCGTTAAAAGCGAGGCCAAGGCGGTGGCGCTGGCCAAGCCCGACCCAGCAGATGCGCGCTGGCAGCCCCTGAAAAGCGATGCGATCGCGCGCCATGTCCAGCCAGTTGTGCAGGTGCTCATCATCGGGGATCAGTTCTTTGACCTTGGCGTCGGTCTTGTAGATATCCTCGGGGTCCCCAGACAGGGCACACCAGCGGAAGGGGCCGACGCCGCGGCAGAACAGCGGGCGAATATAAGCCGGAACGAAGCCCGGGAAGGCGAAGGCGTTTTCCAGACCTTCCTCCTTGGCGACCTGACGAATATTGTTTCCATAGTCGAGCGTTGGCACATCGGCGTTCCAGAAATCGACCATCGCAGCGACATGGATTTTCATGGAAGCCCGCGCGGCCTTCTCCACCGCCTTGGGATCACTTTCCTGTTTTTCGCGCCACTCGGCGACCGACCAGCCTTGCGGCAGGTATCCGTGGATCGGATCATGTGCGGAAGTCTGGTCGGTGACGATGTCGGGATGAACACCGCGCTTTACCAGTTCGGGAAAGATGTCGGCAGCATTGGCAATCAATCCGACCGACTTGGCTTCACCGGCTTTTGTCCAGCGGGAAATCATCTCCAGCGCTTCGTCAAGAGATTCGGTTTTCTCGTCTAAATATTTGGTGCGCAAGCGGAAATCGGCCCGTGTTTCGTCGCATTCGACAGCTAGGCAACATGCGCCTGCCATGGCGGCGGCAAGCGGCTGGGCACCGCCCATGCCACCGAGACCGGCAGTCAAGATCCACCGGCCCTTGAGGTCGCCGCCATAGTGCTGTCGGCCGGCCTCGGCAAAGGTCTCATAGGTGCCCTGAACGATCCCCTGGGTACCGATGTAAATCCAGGAGCCTGCGGTCATCTGGCCGTACATGGCCAGCCCCTTCTTGTCGAGTTCGTTGAAATGGTCCCAGGTGGCCCAGTGCGGCACCAGGTTGGAATTGGCGATCAGGACCCGCGGGGCGTCCTTGTGGGTTCGGAACACGCCCACCGGTTTTCCGGATTGCACCAGCATGGTTTCCTCTTCACCAAGTTCTTTCAGTGCGGCGATCATCTGGTCAAAATCACCCCACGTGCGTGCGGCCCGGCCTATGCCGCCATAGACGACAAGCTCATGCGGGTTTTCCGCTACATCGGGATGCAGATTGTTCATCAGCATGCGCATCGGCGCCTCGGTCAGCCAGCTTTTGGCTGTGATCTCCGAACCCGTTGGCGGGTAGACATCGCGGATGTTGTGGCGGGGATTTGTCATTTGCTCAGCCTCCGTTCTGGAGTGTTAGGGGTCGTTGTCAGAATATGGTTGCGGGTAGCCAGGTGGCGATTGCCGGGATCAGCCAGATAATCAGGATGCCGACGACCTGAAGCGCGATGAACGGCGCGACACCGGCGTATATTTGCCCGGTCGTCACTTCTTTCGGTGCCGCGCCACGCAGGTAGAACAGCGAGAAGCCAAACGGCGGCGTCAGGAATGATGTTTGCAAATTGATCGCGATCAGGATCGCCAGCCAATAGGGGTCGTGGCCCATCAGGATCAACGCCGGTGCGATCAGCGGCAACAGGATGACGGTGATCTCGACGAAATCGAGAAAGAAGCCGAGAACGAAGATCAACGCCATGGAGAAGATGAGTGCCCCCAATGGCCCGCCTGGCATCGCCGTCAATATCGCCTCGATCCGCTCTTGACCGCCGAGCCCGACAAAGACCAGCGAAAAGATGCTGGCGGTCAGGATCGTGGCGAATATCATCGCCGTGACCGTCATGGTTGAGGTCATGGCGGGCTTGAGGAGGTCGGCCGTGTTCAGCTTGCGTAGTGCCAATACGATAGCCACGATCCCGCCCACGGCCAAAGCGGCATAAATCGCGCCTTGTGCCCAGCCAAATGCCGTGACGTCGCTGCGTTGCAGCCGCACCGGCGCGAGACCGGCTGCGATGGCCAGCAAAAGAAGCGCGGCAGCGGCGGCTATCGCGAAACGTGCAGGCATTCCCTGCCGGGTTCCGCCCATCAGGATCGCACCAACGGCGCCAACAGAGGCAGCTTCGGTGGGCGTGGCAATGCCGCCAAGGATGGCGCCGAGAACGGCAATGATGAGGATGATCGGCGGCAGAATTGCGCGGGCGACTTCTGCTTTCGACGGCGATTCAGACGCTTGCTGAACCGGCGGCGCATCATCCGGCCTGAGATAGGCCCGGCCTAGCACGTATATGATGTAGATGCCGACGAGCAGCAGGCCGGGAAACAATGCGCCGGCGAATATCTGGCCGACAGAAATTGTCTCTACTGTGAATTTGCCTTGCTCGAATTGCGCCTGTTGATAGGCATTCGACATCACGTCTGACAGGATAATCAGAAGCGTTGACGGGGGGATAATTTGGCCCAGCGTTCCCGCTGTGCAAACAATTCCGGAAGCAAAAGCAGGGTTATAGCCGGACCGCAGCATGGTCGGCAGCGCAATCAGACCCATGGCGATGACCGTGGCGCCGACAATACCCGTTGAGGCGGCCAGAAGCGCGCCAACAAGGACCACCGAAACACCCAATCCGCCGCGCAGCGAGCCGAACAGGCGCCCCATGGTTTCGAGCAGTTCTTCGGCGATGCGGCTTTTCTCAAGCACAACGCCCATCATGACGAAGAGAGGAATGGCAATCAGCACGTCGTTGGTGAGAAGACCGAACACCCGCTGGCCGAGTGCGCCAAGCAGCGACAGGTCGAACGAACCGGTGATCCAACCCAGAAATGCGAAGACAATCGCCGTTCCTGCGATCGAAAACGATACCGGAAATCCAAGCAGGATACATCCGATCAGCGCTGCAAGCATGAGCAGATCGAGGTGCGGCATCAGCGTTCGGCCTCGCGCAATTGCATCAGATTTTTAAGGATGCAGGAGACCGACTGGACGATCAGCAGGATGCAGAATGCCGGGATCAGCGATTTGAGCAGGAAGGAGGCGGGAATGCCGCCGACCGAAATCGGGCCCTCGAGAATGGCCCACGAATTGCGGACAGAGGGCCATGTCCACCATAAAAGTGCCAGCATTGACGGCAGCAGCAGGACAAGGTGGCCGAAGAGATCGATCTTCGCCTGGGTGCGCTCACTGACTTTGGCGTAGAAAATGTCCACACGCACATGATCGTCGACCAGCAGCGTATAGCCTGCACCGAGCATGAACAGGGCAGAATGCATGTAGAGGACGGATTCATTTGCCGCGATGAAGCTGACACCGAACACGTAGCGCAACAGCACGATGACGAACTGGACGAGGACCATTGCAAGCGCCAGCCAGCGCACCGCCGAGCCGGTGGTGCGGTTGATCAGGTCGAGTTTTTCAGCGAGCGGCTGCATGAACTCCGGGACCGGCAAGAGCGGCCGGAACAAGCCGGCCGCTCACTTCAGGTTCTAGTACTTGTAGTCCAATGCGCGGGCGTTCATCTGCCCGTTATCCGCATAGGTCATGTACTCCGCAACCGAGCCCCGATAGGCGAGGAAGCTCTCGGTGATGCGGCGAACCAGTTCGTCGTCATCCTCGCGCAGTTCGGCCATCACCTCGCCGGCGGCATTGCCCATGGCGACAATGACATCGTCGGGCAGTTTCTTGACCTGCACTCCATGTTCGGAGACGAGCTTTTGCAGCGAAAGTGCATGTTTGGTCGTGTATTCGGTCCAGACCGGGTTGTACAAACTCTCACAGGCAAGCCGCACCGCATCTTTCAAATCATTGGGCAATTCATTGAAAACATTGGCGTTTACCGCACATTCTTCCGCAGAAGAAGGTTCGCCCACGCCCGGCCAGTAATAGTTTGTCGCGGTCTGGTAAAAGCCGAGTGCGCTATCGGTCCACGGGCCAATGAACTCGCCGGCGTCGAGCGCGCCGGACTGCAATGCCTGGAACATGTCACGACCGCCCATGGCCTGAACGGCCATGCCGATCTTGGCGCACATTTCGGAAGCCAGCCCGGTTGTGCGGAACTTCAATCCCTTCAGATCGTCGACCGAGTTGATCTCGGTGCGGAACCAGCCCTGCCATTGAGGTCCTGAATTGCCGCAAAGAAATGGTTTCAGGCCAAAGCGGCCGTACATCTCGTCATAAAGCGCCTGGCCGCCGCCATGGGTCAACCAGCCAACCTGTTCGTCAGCACGAAGCCCGAAGGGTTGTGAGCCGAACAGAAGAATGCCCTTGGACTTGGAGCCCCAATAGGCAGGAACCGCGTGATAGAGTTCGGCGGTGCCTTCCGAAACCGCGTCGAAGACACCGCGGCCGGGGACCAGTTCGCCCGCGGCGAACAGCTTGACCTCGATGCGGCCTCCGGAAAGTGCGGTGATGCGGTCGGCCAGCATCTGTGCCGCGACGCCGGGGCCCGGCAGGTTTTTCGGCCATGCGGTGACCATCTTCCATTCGCGTTTGTCTTGCGCGATGGCCGGGGTGGCGAGCGTCGTTGCGGCTGCGCCTCCAATGGCGGTTGTTTTCAGGAATTTGCGTCGGTTCATACTAACCTCCCTTGTTTGGTTTTGGATGAAGTGATCGGTGAATTGTGCGCTCTCATCATTTCGACAGTGCCCAGTTTTCGAGTTGGCGGAGCAGTTCGGAAAGGTGCACGCGGAGCTGTCCGGCCGTGTCCGGCGCATAATCGAAAGGCAGGGTTTCGCTTTGCAAATGGGTCGCCTGTGCCAGTTCCATCTGGATGGCATGCATGTTTTCGGCGGGTCGTCCGTAGTGCCGTGTTGTCCAGCCACCCTTGAAGCGGCCATTGACCACATGGGTGTAGCCTTCCGCTTCGGCGCAGACGCGCTCGACAATGCCGGTGATTTCCGGCGCGCAGGTGGTTCCACCATTGTCGCCGATGTTGAAATCGGGCAGGCGGCCTTCAAACAGGAACGGGCAGCACGAGCGGATGGAGTGGCAATCGTACAGGATAGCGATCCCGTGCATTGCACGAACGCGATCAAGCTCGGCTTTCAGAGCAGCATGGTAGGGCGTGTGAAATGCCTTGAGCCGTGCCGTGGTGTCCGCCTCGGTTGGTTCGTCACCCGTAATCCACAGCGGGTTGTTGTCGAAATCGGTCAGGGGAATGAGACCGGTGGTGTTCTGGCCCGGATACAAGCTCTTGCCGGTGGGATCGCGGTTGGCGTCGATGACGTAGCGGTGGAAGGTGGCGCGCACTGTCGTGGCGTCAGGTAAAAGGCCCTCATAAAGCCGGTGAACATGCCAGTCCGTGTCCGACAGCGTCCGCCCACGGTCGTTGAGGCGCGAGTGAATGTCATCAGGCACTTGGGTTCCGGTGTGGGGAAGTCCGAGCACGATGGGGCTATTGCCGTGATTTACCTCGAACGGTTTCACTGGGCGCCTCCGACCACGAACCCGCTCAAACCGGCAGTTTCTATCAGTGAGCCATCGGCAATCAATTCACCGGCAGACGCAATGTCGCCGGCGAGATAACGGTCCCGTTCGATCGCCGGGATGCGCAGGCGGATTGTTTCCAGAACCCGTTGCAGCCCGGGGCTGGTTTTCAGCGGCGCGCGAAACTCGATGCCCTGGGCAGCGCACATCAACTCAACCGCAATGATGGAACGCAGATTTTCGTTCATACGCTTCAGCCGCCGCGCACCATGGGCGGCCATGGAAACATGATCTTCCTGATTGGCCGAGGTCGGCGTTGAATCAGTCGAGCACGGATTTGCCAGATGTTTGTTTTCGCTCATCAAGGCGGCGGTGGTTACCTCAGCAATCATCAGGCCGGAGTTGAGGCCCGGGTCCGGCGTCAGAAACGGCGGCAGGTCAAACGACAGCGTCGGATCGACCATGAGTGCGACGCGGCGCTGCGAAATCGCACCGATTTCGGCGATGGCAAGCGCGATCTGGTCGGCGGCAAAGGCGACCGGCTCGGCATGGAAGTTGCCACCTGAAACGATGCGGCCGATTTGCGGAACGACCAGCGGATTGTCGGTGACGGCATTGGCTTCGGTCTCGAGCGTCTGGCCGGCGAATTGCAGCAAGTCCATTGCCGCTCCAACGACCTGGGGCTGACAGCGAATGCAGTACGGGTCCTGGACCCGTGTATCGCCTTCGCGATGGCTTTCGCGAATTTCCGAGCCTTCCATGAGCGCCCGCATGGCTGCTGCAACCTTGATTTGGCCCTTGTGGCCTCGAAGCGAATGGATTTCCGGAACCAGTGGTGCGGTGGAGCCCATGATGGCATCGGTCGACATGGACGCAGAGACGATTGTCGCCGCTGCGTTTCGCCAAGCGGTAAAGAGGCTCGCAAGCGCGCATGCGGTGGAAAACTGGGTACCGTTTATCAGGCCCAAACCTTCCTTGGGACCGAGTTCGACCGGCTGGAGGCCGGCTTGCGCCAGTGCTTGGCGGGATGTTGTGCGTTTGCCAGCCAGGAAGGCTTCGCCTTCGCCAATCATCGTCGCCGTCATGTGTGCAAGCGGAGCAAGGTCACCCGATGCGCCAACAGAACCCTGAACGGGAATGACCGGAGTGACGCCATTTTCGAGCATCGCTTCGATCATGGCGATCGTCTGCCAACGGACCCCGGAAGCGCCGCGGCCGAGCGACAGCAGTTTCAGCGCCATCATCAGCCGGGTCGTCGGTTCATCCAGAGGCTCACCGACACCGCAGCAATGCGACAAAATGAGATTGCGCTGCAGGGTTTGCGTGTCGCCGGGGGCAATCTTGACGCTGGCGAGTTTGCCGAATCCCGTATTGACCCCGTAGATGGCCTCTTCTCCGGCTGCTGCCTCGGCAACCATTCTGGCCGCAGCATCAACTGCGGGGCGGGCCGAGCCATCAAGCTTGGCGCCCTGGCCGGAACGCCAAAGCTGTTCCAGGTCAGCCAGTGTCGTCTGGCCGGGCTTCAACGTCACGGTCATTGAACCTGGCCTGCAAAGATGCGCTTGTGCAGCGGGTTGAAACCGATCCGGTAAGCGAGTTCTGCAGGATGTTCGACGTTCCATACTGCCAAGTCGGCCCGTTTGCCGGGTTCGATTGACCCGGTATCGCCGAGACCGAGGGCTTTGGCAGCGTTGATTGTCACGCCTGCCAACGCTTCGGCAGGTGTCATGCGAAACAGCGTGCAGGCCATGTTCATGGTCAGCAGGATGGATGCCAAGGGCGATGAACCGGGATTGCAGTCGGTGGCAATCGCCATCGGCACGCCGTGCTTTCGAAACGCCTCGATGGGGGGGAGTTGCGTTTCGTGCAGTGTATAAAAAGCACCCGGCAATAGCACCGCCACCGAGCCGGCTTTGGCCATTGCGGCGGCGTCATCGTCATTGGCATATTCGAGATGATCGACCGAGAGTGCGCCATAACGCGCCGCCAGTTTTGTTCCACCAAGGTGGCTCAATTGCTCGGCGTGCAGCTTGACGGGCAATCTGAGTTCAGCCGCCCTTTCAAAAACCCTTTCGATCTGCGCTGCGGTAAATGCAATGCCCTCGCAGAATCCGTCCACGGCATCGGCAAGGCCTTCGGCGTGGGCTGCTTTCAACGCGGGAATACAGACATTGTCTATGTAGCCATCGGGGTCGTCTGCGTATTCGGCCGGTATTGCATGGGCGCCGAGAAAGCTGGTTTTGACCCGGACCGCGCGATGTTTTTCGATTGCTCTGGCCGTACGCAACATTGAGAGTTCGGTGTCGCGATCGAGGCCATATCCGGATTTGATTTCGATCGTGCAAACGCCTTCGGCGATCAGGGCATCGACCCGGGGCAGGGCTGATTGAAGAAGATCGGCTTCGCTGGCCGCTCTCGTTGCCGAGACGGTGGAGACAATTCCGCCGCCGGCGCGTGCGACCTCTTCGTAGCTTGCGCCTTCCAGGCGCATTTCAAACTCTTTGGCCCGGTTGCCACCGTGCACAATGTGTGTGTGGCAATCAATTGGTGCCGGGGTCACCAGCCTGCCCTGCATCGAGATACGTTCGGCAGATGCGTATGCAGATGGCACGGCGTCAGAGCTTCCTACCCTGGCAATTTGAGCGCCCTCAATTACGATAGCACCGTCTTGAATAATGCCATCGGCGCCGGAGACCGTGGCGATTCGAATGTCGTGAATGACGGTCGCGGTGCTCATGAAATCCAACTTGATTATGGAGGTTCTTAATATTAATAAGGATGCACATATTAAGTCAAGCGGACTCTGGCATGAAGATTATTCATTGCGACAACGTGCTGACACCGGCCGGATGGAAGACCAATCAGGAAGTCGGGATCGGGGACGATGGCACAATCGCCCATGCCGGATCACGCAAGTCGATCGCGGATATCAAGGTAGACCTGCTTCTGCCGGCACCGGTTAATCTGCACAGCCACACTTTTCAGCGTGCCATGGCCGGATTGACCGAGACACGAGGTCCTTCCGAGACTGACAGTTTCTGGACCTGGCGCAAGCTGATGTACCGGTTTCTTGACCGGCTCAATCCGGATCACATCGAGGCGATAGCGGCATTGGCATTTGTGGAGATGCTGGAGGCGGGGTTTGGCAGCGTGGCGGAGTTTCACTATCTGCATCACGCTGCTGGCGGACAAACCTATGACAAATTGTCGGAGTTGTCGGACCGTATCGTCGCCGCGGCGGAGGCGACCGGTATCGGACTGACACTTTTGCCGGTGTTCTATGAATTTGGCGGCTGTGACCGGCGGCCGCTTGATGGCGGTCAACTGCGCTTTTTCAATGGCATTGACCGCTATGAGAAGCTGCATGCGGAGGCATCCGCGACAATTGCCAGATCATTCGGCGACTATCGCATTGGTATTGCGCCGCATTCGCTGCGAGCGGCTGATAGCGAAGGCTTGTCAGATCTATTGCATTTGCGGGGCGGGGGGCCCATGCACATGCATATTGCGGAGCAAGTGGCCGAGGTCGATGAAGTCAAGGCCCATCTGGGCGCGAGGCCTGTCGAATGGCTGTTGGCGAACCATGAGGTCGATGAAGACTGGTGCCTGATCCATTGCACGCAGATGACCGGCGAGGAAACCGCCCGATTGGCCCGCAGCCAGGCGGTGGCCGGTCTTTGCCCGATCACGGAATCCAGCCTTGGCGACGGCATTTTTGACGGCGTGAACTTTTTTGCAGCCGCCGGCCGTGCAGGGGTGGGATCGGACTCCAATATTCACATCTCGTTGTTTGACGAGTTGAAAACACTCGAATACTCGCAACGCTTGCGCGACCGGTCTCGTGCGGCGCTGGCGACAACGGAGAAGTCGACCGGGCGAGCGCTGTTTGACGCGGTCGTGAGCGGAGGCGCCCAGGCGGCCAAACGGAACTGCGGAGGCGTTGAAGTTGGCAAGCTTGCCGATTTCATCGGGGTGACCACCGACAATCACCATGTCGGCCATCTGCGCGACGACTCGGTTTTGGACGGTTTGATATTCGGCGGGATTGGATCCGGGTGCATTACCGATGTCTGGTCGGCAGGCAGACATGTTGTAAGCGGCGGCAGGCATACCGAACGCGACGGCATCGTTGCCGCCTATCGCGGTGTGTTGTCGGAAATAGGGGCGGTGGCATGACGGTTGTGCCGCGCCATTCGTGGAGATCGGTTCGCGATATCATTCATGGCAGAATCATGGATTCGACCTTTGGCCCGGGTGACAAATTGCCCAGGGACGAGGACCTGGCCGACGAGTTTGGCTGCGCGCGGGCGACGGTGCAGCGGGCGATGCGTGATCTGGCCGAAAGCGGCGTCGTCGAGCGCCGGCGCAAGGGTGGAACGCATGTGCGGCCCGACCCGGTAACACGGGCGACCCTCGATATTCCGATTACAAGACGGGAAGTGGAACAGCGCGGTAGCACCTATGGCTACCAGTTGATCCAACTGGAAGAAGCCGAAATACCCTACCGGGTTGCCGCCAATTTCGAGTTGCCGCTGCCTCGCACCATGCTGCGTGTCGAAGCCGTGCACCTGGCGGACAGGCGACCCTATATTTACGAGGACAGGTGGATTTGCACAGACACGGTGCCCGATATTCGCAATATCGATTTGTCGGTGCACAGCGCCAATGAGTGGCTGGTCCGCAACAAGCCCTATAACCGTTGCGACCTTCGGTTCTATGCCGAACGGGCGGGTGAATATTATGGAAGACTGTTCGGCGCGGATGCGAATGAGGCACTGTTTGTCATGGAGCGGACGACCTGGCAGAACGGTGCGCCGATTACATCGGTGAAGGCTGTCACAGGGCCCGGCTACCAACTGCTGACGCAGACCTGAGAT
>JBFOMG010000016.1:0-75546 GCA_040830725.1 Rhizobiaceae bacterium | reverse complement strand
GGAAAAGACACCACTGTAGGGAAATAAGCCGATGAAAAGCTTATCTTTTCTGCAATCGTCTGAACTTGGTTCTTTGGCCTTCGGACGTTGTCGCGAAAAGCTGACAGTGCTTGCACTGCTTCGCTTTCCGCTCCTAGCCGAAGGCCAAACTCCCGGCGTTCAAACGATTCCATCTAAGCCAGAAACGCTCTAAGGGTGCAATGCGCCCCAACTATAAAAATTGCCGGAGAGACAAACGATGAGGCGTGTCGTCATAACCGGCATGGGCCTCGTCTCGCCTTTTGGCGTGGGCGTGGATCATGCGTGGAAAAAGTTGCTGTCGGGCAAAAGTGCCGCCGTCAGGGTTGAGCACTTCGAAACCGGAGACCTTCCGTGCAAAATCGCCAATGTCATGCCACGTGGCGATGGCTCTGACGGTTCGTTCAATGCCGATGATTACCTGGAACCGAAGGATCAGCGAAAAGTCGGCGACTACATTCTTTATGGGATTGCGGCGGCAGACGAAGCGCTGAAGGATTCCGGCTGGGAGCCCAAATCAGCCGATGACCAGAATGCCACGGGCGTGATGATCGGATCCGGCATTGGTGGCATAGACGGTATCGCCGACAACGCAATGATCCTGAAGGATCGGGGCCCGCGCCGTATCAGCCCATTCTTCATTCCGGGCAACATCATCAACCTCGTGTCCGGACAAGTGTCGATCCGCCACGGACTGAAAGGCCCGAACCATGCAGTGGTGACGGCCTGCTCGACTGGCGCACACGCGATCGGTGATGCTGCGCGGCTTATCATGTTTGGCGATGCCGATGTCATGCTTGCCGGAGGTGCGGAATCACCGGTCACACGGCTCTCATTGGCCGGATTTGCCGCCTGCAAGGCGCTATCGACGTCGTACAACGACACGCCGGAGAAAGCTTCAAGACCCTATGATCGCGACCGTGACGGTTTTGTCATGGGTGAGGGTGCAGGTGTCGTTGTCCTTGAGGAACTGGAACACGCCAAGGCCCGCGGCGCGAATATCTATGCCGAAGTCGTCGGGTACGGCCTTTCAGGCGATGCATTCCATATCACAGCGCCATCGGAAGACGGTGACGGCGCCTACCGTTGCATGAGTGCAGCCATAAAGCGAGCAGGTATCACGCCCGCCGATGTGGATTACATCAACGCTCACGGTACCTCGACGATGGCAGACATGATCGAGTTGGGCGCTGTCGAGCGCGTGGTCGGCGATGCGGCTTCAAAAGTATCGATGTCTTCGACAAAGTCATCGATTGGCCACTTGCTTGGCGCTGCTGGAGCGGCTGAGGCGATTTTCTCTGCACTTGCTATCCGGGACAATGTAGCCCCGGCAACGATCAATCTCGACAACCCGACGGCGGAAACCGAGATTGACCTCGTCCCCAATAAACCGCGCGAGCGGACCATCGACGTGGCGCTTTCCAATTCGTTCGGATTCGGTGGAACAAATGCATCGCTGGTTTTCCAGCGTTATAATGGCTGATTTGACATGGACATTCGGGGTTTCCGCTGTTTCGCCATATTCCTCCCCGAAACCCGATGCTCCTGATTGGAACAGGTGCCGTTTGCACAAACTGCAGTGAAGTCTGAATTCATGAATGATCAATCAGCAAATAACTCGGAATTCGGCGAACGGACCGGCAACCCAAGGGTAATTGTGCCCAAATCCGCAAGTGAGGCGCTTCGGCCGGAGGCGGGAACACCACCGCCACGACGCTCCCGCCAGTCGCGTAACCGGTTCGTGGTGTTCCTGAATTTCATGATGTCGCTGGTAATCCTTGCGTTGATCGTGACCGGGGTGGTGTTTTACTTCGGCAAGCGCGAATTCGATGGACCGGGCCCGCTTTTGACATCGTCAACAGTGGTCATCAAACCGGCGAGCAGTGTGCGCGATATTGCCGAACTTCTCGATCGCCGCGGGATGATCTCCAATTCACGGGTGTTCCAAATCGGCGTTCGCGCCCATGGAAATGACGGTCAACTGAAGGCCGGCGAGTATGAAATCAAGGCCCGCGCTTCGATGCGTGAGATCATGGAGACATTGAAATCGGGCAAGTCGGTTTTGTATTCGTTGACGATCCCTGAAGGTTTGACCGTGTTCCAGGCGCTAAGACGAATAGCTGAACACGAAGAGCTTGTCGGTGAAATGCCGGCGGAAGTTCCGCGGGAAGGATGGCTCGTCGCCGATACACAACGTTTTGCACGCGGCACCACCAGGGCCGAAATTATCGACAAGATGGTGAAAGATCAGGTGAAGCTGGTCGATGCGATCTGGAGCCGGCGCCAGCCGGATCTGCCATTGGCCGATATCAATGAGTTTGTCACCCTGGCTTCAATCGTTGAAAAGGAAACCGGCCGGGCCGATGAACGTACCCGTGTCGCTGGCGTGTTCATCAATCGTCTCCGGCGTGGTATTCGCCTTCAGTCTGACCCGACAATTATTTACGGGATCTTTGGCGGCGAGGGGAAACCGGCTGATCGGCCGATCTTCCGCTCCGACATAGATAATCCAACACCGTACAACACGTATACAATTGACGGGCTGCCACCGACGCCGATTGCCAATCCGGGAAGGGCGGCGCTGGAAGCGGTCGCCAATCCTTCCCGCACCGAGGATCTCTATTTTGTGGCTGACGGTACGGGTGGCCATGTCTTTGCCAAGACATTGGAAGAACACAATGAAAATGTCGCCCGCTGGCGGCGTATCGAGGCTGAACGAAAGGCCGAAGCTGAGAAAAAGGCCGCTGAAGAAGCCGAAGCCTCAGAGTAGCGCCAAAAACTGGTGCAAACAGATGCGAACGGCCGTATGGGGATGCAATGTCGTTGCAAAGCATGACCGGATTTGCCCGCGCCAGCGCGAATCATGAAGCGGCGTCTATCACCTGGGAACTGAAATCGGTCAACGGAAAATCAGCAGATGCAAGATTGCGCCTGCCGCCAGGATTTGAGCGACTCGAGCAACCGGTTCGCAAGGCCGTGCAGCAACGGTTTCACCGTGGCAACATTTTCGCGTCGCTGACCCTGGCTCAAGGCCCTTCAGCCGCAACCCCGGTCGTCAACGAAGAGTTTCTCAAAGACATCGCAGGTCTCGCAAAGCGCCTCGAAGACCAGTTTGGATGCCGCCCCGCCAGTGCTGACGGTCTGCTCGCGTTGCGGGGGGTACTTGAGCCGCCGGCCGCAGCCTCTGATGAGAAAACCACTGCTGCATTGGACAAGGCCATCCTCGAATGCCTTGAAGAAGCGGCATCGGATCTGGCGAAGATGCGACTAGATGAAGGCGCCGCGCTGGTCAAAATCCTTCTTGATCAGGTCACGAAGATCGAACAACTGACCGCAGCGGCAGAGGCCGACCCGTCGAGAGAGCCGGCAGCAATTCGTGAGCGGCTACAAATGCAGTTGTCCCCGCTTCTGGAGGATTCAGCACTTGAAGAAACCCGGCTCTACCAGGAGGCGGCCTATCTCGCCGCGAAAGCTGATATTTGCGAGGAGATCGACCGGCTGAAATCGCATATTGCATCTGCGAGAAAGCTTTTGTCGGCCGACCAGCCTGCGGGCAGGAAACTCGATTTTCTTGCACAGGAATTTAACCGCGAATCGAATACACTCTGTTCCAAGTCGAATGCTGCCGCCATCACGGCGATCGGTCTTGAATTGAAGGCTGTCGTTGATCAGTTCCGCGAGCAGGTTCAGAATCTGGAATAGCCGGTAGCGTTTTAAACCGGATACGCTCTAACACCGGTTCGAAGAGGGGATTGCAATGGTGACGGGCCTCCCGCTTCCTTCCGCCAACATACCGAGGCGCGGACTGATGCTGGTGCTGTCTTCGCCATCCGGCGCAGGCAAATCCACCATCGCAAGAAATTTGCTCGAGAATGATGGCGGACTGGAACTTTCAATCAGCGTGACCACTCGGGACAGGCGCGCGAGCGAGATCGACGGTGTGCACTATCACTTTTCGTCGAAGCTCGACTTTGAGCGGCTTCGCGACACTGATGCTCTGCTCGAATGGGCTGAAGTACATGGAAATTTTTATGGTACGCCGCGCGAGCCGGCGGAACGAGCCATGTCGGATGGGCGTGACATGCTTTTCGACATCGATTGGCAGGGCGCCGATCAGCTGAAAGACAAGATGCGCGCCGACGTCGTGTCGGTCTTCATTCTGCCGCCCTCCATGGAAGAACTTAAAGCCCGGTTGATCCGCCGAGCGGAAGATTCTGAAAAGACGATAGAAACAAGGCTTCTGAATGCCCGTCTCGAAATCGAGCAGTGGCAAAAATACGATTATGTCGTCATCAATGACGATCTTGACCGCGCCTACTCTGCCGTGCGTGCGATCGTGCGTGCTGAGCGTCTGCGGCGCGATCGCCGCCATGGCCTGTTCGAATTTGTCGACGGCATGCTGAAGGAAGAGACAGACTAGAGATCTTGTCTCTCAAAGCGAGTTGGCCAGCCTCACAAATTCTTCAATGCTCAATGTTTCCGCACGTCTTGTCGGGTCGATACCGGCCTTCTCCAGAAGCGCTTCACCACCCAGCGTTTTCAGGCTTTGGCGCAGCATTTTTCTTCGCTGCCCAAATGCAGCCTTGGTAATTTTTTCCATTGTGGCCAGATTGGCTGCCAGAATTGATTGCCGCGGTGTCAGTTGCACGACCGAAGACGTGACTTTCGGAGGTGGGGTGAAAGCCTGCCGCGGCACATCGAACAAGATTTTGGCCCGGGTGCGCCATCCGGCCAGCACGCCGAGGCGTCCATAGGGCTTCTCACCGGCTTTGGCGACAATGCGCTCGGCAACTTCGCGCTGAAACATGAGCGTCATCGAGGAGTAAAACGGTGGCCACACATCTGGGGTCAGCCACCGTATAAGCAGTTCCGTGCCGATGTTGTAGGGCAGGTTCGCCACAATCTTCACATCTCGAGCATTTTCACAAAAAGCTGCGAAATCCGTGGTCAGCGCATCGCCATGTATGATGTTCAGGCGGCCGGCATAGGCGGCGGAGATTTGCTCGAGCGCTGCAATCGCCCTCTCATCCCGCTCCACCGCGATGATGCGGGCGGCGCCGTGTTGGAGAAGAGCCCGGGTAAGTCCGCCGGGTCCGGGCCCGATTTCGATGACCGTCGCACCGCTCAAATCCCCCGATGCGCGCGCGATTTTACCTGTCAGGTTCATGTCTAGCAGGAAGTTTTGTCCGAGCGATTTCTTTGGCGCTATGCCGAAGGCCTCAATGACTTCGCGCAGCGGCGGCAGATCATCAATGCTCATGCTCTTGCATCTTCGCTGCGTCTGACAAGCTTGTCGGCAAGTTTCAGCGCTTCGATCAGACTTGTCGGGTTGGCTTTTCCGGTCCCGGCAATGTCAAATGCGGTGCCGTGGTCGGGAGATGTGCGGACAAACGGAAGGCCCAGCGTTACGTTGACCGTCCTTTCAAAATCCAGGGCTTTCGCCGGAATGAGGGCCTGGTCATGATACATGCAAACGGCGGCATCGTATTTTTCACGCGCAGCGGGATGAAACATCGTATCAGCAGGCAGTGGGCCAGTTACGGAAAAACCCTCAGCGGCCAGCGCCTCGACCGCGGGGCGGATAATGGAGCTGTCTTCCTCTCCAAAGGCGCCGTCCTCACCGGCATGCGGATTCAGGCCGGCTATGGCGATCCGTGGTTCCGGTATGCCAAAACGCGTTCTCAGCTCGTTGGCCGCGATTTTGCAGACTTGGACGATTTTCCCGGCCGACAGCATTGAAGGCACATCTGCCAGCGGAACGTGAACCGTGACCGGAATAGCCCGCAGGTTGGGTCCTGCAAGCATCATGACCGGCACCACATCTATTCCGATAGTGCGCTTCGCCAGATGGGCCAGATATTCAGTGTGGCCAGGAAACGCAAAACCCGCGTCCTGCAAAGGCTTCTTTGCAATCGGAAGCGTCACCACCGCGCCGGCCAATCCGTGAATGACATCGCTGACTGCCCGATCGATGGATTCAATCGTCGCGGCGGTATTCAGAGCCAGTGCGCTTCCCGGATTGGCATTTTGCGGGTTTTCAAGAGTAACGATTGGCAGGTCTTCCGCAAAAACCGACAACGCCTCGCCGGGGCTCGTTTGTCTGATCGACAAATCCGCGCCGAGCAGGCGGGCGCGATCAGCCACCGCGCCGGGTTGAGCAAGCAGGTAAAATGGAGGCACGGATTCCCCGCGCCGAGCCAGCCACGCCGAGATCGCAATGTCTAGACCGGCACCTCCGGCGTCGCCACAGGTAAGGGCCAGTGGACGTGGCGATTGCAAGGTTCCGGCTCTCCGGTAAATTCGCTCAGCGTTTTGTGATGCGCGCTCTTTTCTTTAGTTCGGCCATATATTTGTTACTTAGTTCCTCGGCCTTCTCGTTATTTGAGCTTTCGGCCTGGAATACCATTTGCGCTACGCGGTCATCGTTGACTTCACGCGTGCTGCAAATCCCGATAAATTCAGCACCTCGATCCGTGATCTGAACTTTCGTCGCGGTACCGGGTTTGGTCGCCTTGATCGATTTTTTCCAGTTCGGAGGAAGCTCCGGTTCCAGCACCCGGCCGAGATCGCGAACTGTCACGTCGATCAACCCCTTGGCAAACTGGCGTGTCGTATCGCAACCAGTGAACCTGTTGCGCATTGCCTGCGCTTCCTTTTTCCGCCGGTTCAGTTTCGATTTGCGTTCCGCGCTTGGCACGACAAATATCACCTGCTGCAGCATGTATTCGATCGCGGTCGGTTTTTTGCCACCATCCTGAAGCATGCGCTGGACCACATCCTGCTCCGAAAATCCTCCGCCCTCTGCCCGTGCTCGAGCACCAAGCGCCCGGCTCCAACCCATTTGTGCGCGGATGAACTCGCGAAAATGCTTCTTCGTCACTCCTGACTGGCCAAGAATCTGGTCCATCTGACGGGTGGACAGGCGGTTTGATTTGGCAAAATTGGCATAAGACTGACTGACCGCCGCATCTGAAATGTTTATCCGCAGCCGTTTGATCTCGCCGGCACGGATTGCCTGATCGATCATCTCTTGCGTTGCGAGTTCCCTGATATTGCCGCGCCGGCGCTGCAGGCGAAGAAAAGCCGAGCGCTTTGCGATGTCATAGTCAGTGACAGGGATTCCGTTGACAATATATTTTATCTGGCTTGCTTGGGCCAAATCAGGCGCAAGCGTCGTTGTTGTCGCCACGAGCGCGAATGCGATTGCGGTCAATAGTTGGCGGACGCCCTTGATGGTCATGGCGATAGTCCTCCGGCCCTGAGCGTGTGAGTTTGACTAGTTTTACACTTTGACGTGGATCCGTCCATGCCCCTGCCATGCGGCAAAAGCAAGGCCAAGGCAAATTCGCCTATTCGTCCTCAAATTCGCCCGTATCAGAGCCAAATTCTCCCAAGGTGCGCAACTTGACATTGAAGCCGATGGTTCGTTCGACCGGTTGTGTCCCCAGAACCGAACGGGCTTCTGACATAAACATCGAATAGGAGAAACACTCGTCGTCATAGCCCAAGCCGATCCTGGTGCTGACAAATTGTGTCGACTGAAAATCGTAGGTTGCCGCACCAAAGACCCGCCAATTGTCGAGAAAGCGAACCGTGGCCGTGCCGGAAACTTCCTGCCGGTTTGTTGTAAATCCGTAGAGGGGTTGTGCCTGAATGAAAGTATACCGACCGGTCAACGTAAGCGGGCGGGTGACATAGGCGGTTTTCACCTCCGCACGCCTTACCTGAAACGTTTTTTCGTCAAAACGTGCGCTGACCGATGCCGATAGACCATTGGGAGATGTCACACCAGCCATCGCGACAAAATCGGATATGCTGGTCTCCAACCCCGAACTTGCACCGGCGTGAACAAGGTCTGCCGCTGCGAACGAATTGGTCCCGGCAAGATGGAAAGATTCGCCGAGCAATGCATTGGTGCTCCAGCCATTGGCGTAGCTTCCGGAATAACGGAAACCGATATTGGCACGTGTGCCACCCTCCATCCGGTCATATCCGGAATATTTGTCACGTTCGAACAGCGTGGTGGCATCGAAGACGAAACTTTGGGCGTCCTCGTTTGGAATTCCCAGCGTTCCGACATGGCGTTCGTCCGGACGGATGAACACTTGCGCTATTGGCTCGACCACATGTGACGAATTTCCGGAGGCAAACAGGACAGGATATCGGACCTCCAATCCCGCTGTCGGCATGGCGCGGAAATAGGCCGAACGGATATCGGCGGGCACGCCCAAGAATGCTGCCGTCGTTGCAATGTTGTTTGCGCCGTTGGTCGAAAGATCATTGTGGATTCCGTCCATCCGGGCATGCAGCGAAGGAGTGATGACAACACCGTTGGAAGTGACAATTGTCTTTTTCCACTCCGCCTCGGCGGTCAATCGGCCACTCGCGCCGCTTGCTCCGCGCGTCACATGCGGAGCGGTAGGAGCAATGCGCGTATGATCCGTTTCGCGATAAATTTCCCTGGCATTGACGGCAAATGACAATTCACCACCGGCCACCGGCTCATCGACGGTTTTTTCGTAGTCGAACGTAGGCAGAACCCAAGGCTGCCTGCTGTTGGCCGAGCTTCGTGCCGCATCCAGCGCATTTTCCTGCACCTGGTGGCGCATGAACCGCATGTCGAGATAGTTCCGGTCGTGCAGGCCGGTCAGGAAAACTTCAGAGCGGTGAACATAGTCCCGGAATCCGTCGATCTCGTAGGTTCGCGAAAAATTCTTGTCGCTTTGAACCAACACGTTCCAGCCAAACGCCCAGCGCGGATTGATCTGAAATTGTCCGCTGGTGCCGATCATGCCGCGTTGCGTCTCCGCCATATCCACTGGTTGTGCGGAGAAAGCGGATGGTTGTTGTTGATCGATTCCGGCTATTTTCAGATTGTATTCACCGTTGTCGAAACGTTGCCGCCATTCGACCTCGCCGAGAAACCCCTGTTTCGACAGCCATGTCGGACGAAGCGTCAGGTCATAGGTCGGTGCAAGCGCGATATAAAATGGCGTGGTAATGCCGACACCCACTTCCTTCGAATAACGGCCATTGGGAATCAGAAATCCGGTTTTGCGCTTGACCGTATGATCAGGGATTTCAAAATAGGGTAGATAGGCAATCGGAAGGCCAAACAGTTCGAACCGCGAGTGCTGGAAGCGGTAGGTCTTTTTCTCACCATTCCAGATGATTGTTTGTGCCTTGATACGCCAAATCGGTGGCTTGTCGGGCTTGTCCTCGCAGGGTTTGCAGGCCGTGTAGACACCGTTGTTAAACGTTGTCAGGTTTCCGTCTTCGCGTTCTGCGCTTTCCGCACCAATATAGGTTTCATCGATCGTCTCGACTTGCAGCGCATTGACGAATCCGTCGCGAAAATCGTCGGTTACGTCGATTTCGCGGGCGGTGATTCGTGTGCCTCCGCGTTCGATGATCTCGACATTGCCGCTGGCAATCAGCCGGCCGGTGCGGCGGTTATAAGTGACGCGCTCGGCAACAAGCCGCGTACCTGCATAGTCGATGCGCACACCGCCAACGGCCGAAATGGTATCGCGGTCGCGGTCATAGACAAGTGTATCGGCCTCAAGCAGAAGCCGCGCATCCTCGGGAATTTCGTCCGAGATGTCGCCAAAATCCTGGGCGAAAGCGATATGAGGGGCGGTTCCCAGAGCGCACAAGCCCGAAAGGGCGGTAGCGCAAAGCAACCACGTAACACCAGCGCTCATGCGTTGGCCCGCTTTCCCCACTAACCGTCCTCCTTGTACAACAAGAACGTTACCCCATAAAACATGGCCACAATCACCGGTACCCAAGCCGCTATCATTGGCGGCACAAGACCGGCGCTGCCGAACGCTTTCGCCAGTACTGAGACGACATAAAGCAGAAACCCGGCCAAGATGCCACCCAGAATCATGGTTGCCGACTGGCCGAATCGGGCAAATTTCAGCGATACGGTCGCAGCGATCAGGGTCATGGCGACCAGCAACACCGGCATTGCCATAAGCGAATGAAACTGAACGACAAATCCATTTGCATTGAGTCCGAATGATCGGGCGGCGTCGATCTTGCGGCCCAGTTCGAAAAACGGAATGGTTTCGGGAAGGGTTAGTTGCTCCTCGATCAACTCCGGCTTCAGTCCCGATTTGACCCGCATTTGCTCCACCGATTCTCTTTCCTCACCACGACGAATGATGGTGACGTCTTCGAGAAGCCAATAGCCGCTTTCCAGCGTGGCCAGGTCGGCGTCCAACCTGTCCCTGATCCTGCCATTTTCATCAAAACGGATAATGGTGGCATTGTAGAGGGTGCGCCCGCGATTGGCCGTGTTCACCGCGCCGACAATCGCCTTGCCCTCTTCGGTTTGCTGGCGCAGCCATGGGATTTTGAGTGTTGTATCCTCGGCGACGGTGCGCCCGCGAAGCTCCGCTTCCAACTGCTCCGCCTTTGCAAATGTCCAGGCAGCAAGCGGATTGAACGCTACCAGTGCAAAAACGCCGACAATGAAGCTCGCCAGACAGAGCGGCGTCAGGAATTGCCAGGCGGAAATTCCGGCGGATCGCGCGATTACCAGTTCATATCGCCGGTTGAAGGTCATTAATGCGGTCATCGCTGCAATCAGAATGATGAATGGTGTGGCGGTCTGAACGATCCTCGGAATGCGCAGCACCGACATGTACATGCCCTGCGCGAGCGTGAAGTCCTTCAGATTGCCCATCTGCCGCGTGACCTCGGTGAGGTCGATGATGTAGGCCAGTAAAGTCAGTCCGATGAAAATCTGTGCCGTCATCATCAGATAGCGGCGCAGGAAGTACTGAAACAGCGTCAAACCCATCACGCCGCCTCCTGCGTCCGGCGCCGGTATCCGGACAGGCGGATCACCAGCGCCGTTCGCCTTGCTTCCATCGCCACAGCCACCGCTGTCAGGCGTTCAAGCAATCTTTGCGGTATCGCGATAACCCTGCCGGTGATCAGCAAAAAGGCAATCACCAGCATCGCACCGATGGGCAATGCATAGGTCACCGCCGCAAAGAACAGCCCGTTACCCGATTCATTGGTCATCGCGAATCCCAGCCCGCGCAGAGCAAATGCCACCGTGAACGCCGCAGCCATGCTCCAGATGCGTTCCTGGCGGTTTGTGCGCGCCGTGCCGGCAAAATAGATCGCGATAAAGGCAAAAGTCAGCGGATAAAGCCACTCGGAAAACCGCCTGTGTATCTCGGCACGCAATACTTGCGGCTGGTTTTTCGCATACCAGTCATTAGGGTCCGGATTGCGCAAATCAGAAAGTTTGCGTTCCTTGGGCAGGTAATAGGACGATCCGTTGGCCGGGCCGTATTGAGACATGTCGAGGGCGTAGGATGCAAAAGTAATGACCGAGACGTCGCCGCTCTCGACATCGCGGCGATGAATTTCACCGTCACTCATCAACAAGAGGTTTCGACCCCGTTGTTTGACGATTGTGCCGCGGTTTGCGTAGTACAAAAGCTCGGTATTGTCTTCGCGCCTGTCTGCAAGAAATATTCCACCCAGACCTCCGCCGGGATACTGATCGGCAACCTGGACGTAAAGCTTGCTTTCCAGTTGCCGGAACGAACCGGACTGTACAGCAATTTGAATGAGATCCGCACCTGCGCTCACCAACAGGTCACGTCGTTGGCGCCCGGCCCACGGTTCGGCAATCAATGCAATAAACAAACTTATCGCCGTCAGCATGATCGCAAGCACCATGATTGGCTTGACCATGTAGGCGCGACCGGCACCAGCCGATTCCAAAACGGCCAATTCAGAATCGTTGTTCATCCGGTTTAGCGTATTGGAGATGCCCAGAATCAGGGCAAACGGGATGACCACCATGATCATTCCGGGCGTCAGCGTCAGGGCGAGTTTCAAAAATGCCGACAATGCCTGACCGGATTGCGTCAGCACATTGACGAACAGCAGCACCTGTGTCGTCAGCACGATAAACGTAGTGGCAAACAGCGACATGACGAACAGGCTGAAAATACGCCGGAATATGTAACGCTCGATCAGATTCAAAGGGGTGTCCCAGACATGCGGATCAAAGAAATGTGTTCCGAGAGTGTATCTAGCCCGCGTAGCGCCTTTCCCTGTTTCCATGAAATGCCAGATTGGCTAAAAATGGGCGAACAAACGAGGTTAATGCTTTATTGATCGCTTCGGTTCAATGGCCGGGGCGGTAAATTTTGTAGGCCGGCATTTTAACACTTCGGCAATCCCGCAGGCTGCATGACTTCTGGCCGTTAACGATAATTGACAATCCCGTTGGAGCGACACTGTTCATGAAAATCGACATCACCTTCTCGAGATCGACCAAACAGCCTACCGGCCTTGCCGTTGTGCTCAGTACCGCCAAAGGCAGCCTTTCATCCGGCGTTGGAAATGCCGATCCTGAGGATGTGCTGTCGCGCGCCGCCAAACTGGCCGGATTTTCGGGAAAGAAGTTGTCCACGGTTGATATATTGGCTCCCCATGGTTCGCCCGCGGACCGCATTCTGGGCATCGGCATCGGAGACGAGGATGCGCTGGACGAGCAATTCTGGGTCTCTCTTGGCGGTAAGATTTGCGGAGCGATCAAGAATGCATCGAAGGTAACGGTTTGGCTTGACCGCAAAGGTGCAAAGCCTTCAGCCGAGGAAGCGGTAAATCTCGCACTGGGAATATCGTTGCGCGCCTACAAATTCGACGCCTACAAGACCAAGAAATCCGATGATGACAAGCGGCCAAAGACGGTGAAGTTCTCCATTGTCACTTCGGCTGCGACGACCGCAAAACGGCTTTACAAGGATTCTGACGCGATCGCCGGTGGCGTCACACTTGCCCGTGATTTGGTCAACGAACCCGCAAACATTCTGGGTCCGGTAGAATTTGCTGCTCACGCCAAGAATCTCGGCAAGCTTGGTGTCAAGGTCGACGTGCTGACCGAACGCGAAATGAAAAAGCTTGGCATGGGCGCACTGCTGGGGGTCGCACAAGGCTCTGTCCGTCCGCCGCGGCTCGCAATCATGCAGTGGAATGGCGGCCGTGCCAAAGACAAACCCGTGGCGTTGATCGGCAAGGGTGTGGTTTTCGACACCGGTGGCATCTCCATGAAGCCTGCCGGCGGAATGGAAGACATGAAAGGCGACATGGGTGGAGCGGCAGCGGTGATTGGTGCAATGCATGCAATCGCAGGCAGAAATGCCAAAGCCAATGTTGTCGGAATCATCGGCCTGGTCGAAAACATGCCCGATGGCAATGCGCAACGGCCGGGCGACATTGTGACTTCAATGTCCGGGCAGACGATTGAGGTATTGAACACGGATGCCGAGGGCCGTTTGGTCCTGTGTGACGCATTGTGGTTCTGCAAGGAGAAGTTCAAGCCACAGATCATGGTCAATCTCGCCACGCTCACTGGCGCCATCATGGTTGCTCTCGGCAAGGTTCATGCCGGACTCTTTTCCAACGACGATGCATTGGCCGAACAGATAAGCGATGCCGGCAAGGCAACGGCGGAAACGGTCTGGCGCATGCCGCTCGGCGAAGCCTATGACAAGCTGATCGACTCCAAAAATGCCGACATGAAAAACATCGGCGGACGCTTTGGAGGCGCCATCACGGCAGCACAGTTTCTGCAAAGGTTTGTCGGCGACACACCCTGGGCGCATATAGACGTTGCCGGGACGGCAATGGGATCGACGGCGTCCGAAATCAACAGATCCTGGGGCTCAGGTTACGGTGTGCGCCTGCTCGACCGGCTGGTCAGAGACAATTACGAGCGGTGAAGTGACCGAGATCCTCTTCTATCACCTGACTGAATCAACACTGGAAGCTGCTCTGCCGCCGCTGTTGGAAAAGAGCCTGCAGCGCGGCTGGCGCGCCGTCGTGCAGACCGGCAGCGAAGAACGCCGCGACGCACTCGACACGCATTTGTGGGTATTTAATGAGCAGAGTTTCATCGGTCATGGCACGGATCAGGAGAAGTTTGCCGATCAGCAGCCTGTCTTGCTCACCACAGGCGAGAGCAATGCCAACGGTGCAAAAGTCCGGTTCATCGTCGACAACGCCCAGCCGCCATCGCTGGACGGGTATGACCGCGCGGTTTTCATGTTCGACGGTCACGACCAACTGCAGGTCGAGGCCGCCCGGGGCCACTGGAAGAATGCGAAAGACAACGGCCACGAAGTCACCTATTGGCAGCAGACGCCTGAGGGGCGCTGGGAGCGCAAGGCGTGACTGGCAGTGATGAGGACCCGTCAGAGTTCGCTGCGCGCCGCGAGGTGCTGAAACAACGCATCAACCCGCTTGACCGGCAATTGCTGGCCGACAATCCGGACAGAACCCGCTTTTTCGAAACCATCTACGACATGGCGGAAGGCGATGCCGCCGCTGTGCCCTGGGCCGATCTTGCACCAAAACCGGAAGTCGCCTCCTGGCTGGCCGATAATCCGGGTGAAGAGCGTACGGCCATCGACATTGCCTGCGGACTGGGCGACCACGCAGAGGCGCTGGCGGCGGCGGGATACCGAACCTCAGCCTTCGACCTGTCCGAAAAGGCTATATCGTGGGCGAAGAAACGGTTTCCAGGTTCGCCGGTGGATTACCGCACCGCCAATCTGCTCGAACTGCTCGAAGAGTGGCAGTCCGGCTTCGACCTCGTCAACGAGGTCTACACCATCCAATCCGTGCCGCCGCCGCTTCACCGGCGTTTCAGCGAGGCGATTGCCAATCTGGTCAAGCCCGGCGGGACACTGCTGGTCTACGCGCGTGTGCGCGACGAGGGCACGGAACATGACGGTCCGCCATGGCCGTTGATGCCGTCAGAATACGGGGTGTTTGAGGAATTGGGCTTGATTTGCGTCGAACAGAACCTGTTTGATGTCGTGCGGCCGGATCGCCGCATTGCCCATGTTTTTTCGGTCTGGAAAAAGACCTGAGCCTGCCCGGCCGCTGCAAAGGAGCAACAATGCCAGTCAATTACGTATCAGTCGAAGAGGCGATGGAGGCCGACGGGCTGCGGATGATCGTTGTCGGAGGTACGGCCAGCCCGTGGGGAGAGGCTGCGAAAGGCATCCTCCATGTCAAGAACATCAACTGGCTGGCGGTTCGCCTGGACTACAAAAGTGAGACGCTGAAGAACTGGGCTGGCCAGCGCGCCGGCCCGGTCGCATTTTACAATGACGAGCGGCCACGAACGAGCTCGGCGGAAATTCTGTTGCTGGCCGAGCGCCTTGCACCATCCCCGCCGCTGTTGCCGAAAGATGCGGCCGATCGTGCGCTGGTCGTCGGGCTCAGCCACGAAATTCATGCCGAAGGTGGCCTCGGCTGGACCCGCCGGCTGCAACTGGTTGACGCCGGTTTGAAGGGCGAGGGCGGATTTTCTGAACGGGTCGCCCAGTATCTGGCGCGTAAATACGGTTACCGCGCCGAAGAAGCGCCCTCCTATACGGACCGTGTCACCAGCCTGCTTGCAATGTTGGCCGATCGACTCAAGTCGCAGGGAGATTCTGGAAGCCGGTACCTCGTTGGCACGGATCTGACGGCGGCCGATATTTACTGTGCGGCCTTCATGGGCCTGTTTTCTCCGTTGCCGCCGGAGCACAGTCCGGACGAGACGCAACGCGACATCTTCAACACGCTGGATGAACAAACCAAGTTGGCGCTTGATCCAATTCTGCTGCAGCACCGCGACAGGATCTACGAACAGCATCTGGAATTGCCGCTGTCACTTTGAAAGCGGGTTGAACCACATCGCGGAGGGGACGATTGCGCAAATTTTTCGTTTTGCTCGGAATTATCGGACTGGCGCTGGCGATCGCCTATCCGTTCGTTGTGCAGAATTTCGGCGGCTACCGCATCGGTTCGCACGAGGTCTTTTCGCCTGGCGGCGGTTTCAAGTCCATCGAAGTCGAACTGAGCGACGAAGAAGACCCCGTCCGCATCCTCGTCGATTATCATTCGAGTACCCAGGTGAACGCGGTGATGGCATCCGCCACGCTGGCAATGAGCGTGGAACGCGAGGGCGGGCGGGTGCTGTCAAAGGAATTGGAGTTCACGCATTCCACGCCCGGAGAGGACAGTGTCCAGTCAGGCAGCTATGTCTACCGGGCTACCGGCGGGGTCATCCACCCGGTTGGTGTCGAGACCTATCGCTTCTCCTTCCAGCAAACCGCTGAAGCGGCATTGAAACCGGACCGGATCGAGCTGATCCTGATGGCGTCTGCCATTGAGTGGGATCCGCGCGGCCAACTGCTCGGCTATGTGCTGCTCGCTGCCGGCATGATCGGCTTTGTCATCTCGACTGTTGGCCGCGGCAAGAAAAAGAATACGGAGCCGCCCAAGTGGGGCAGGGGAGAATCCGATGCCAACGAATAACTACATCGTCTGGGGATGCGCCCGGTAGACAGACTGGATTTCGTCCATCACCTCATCCGACAGTGTCAGCCCGGCCGAGCCGATATTGGTTTTCAGGTGATCCATGGATGTCGCACCGATGATCGTTGCGGTCATGAACGGGCGCGTCAGCGTCCAGGCAAGCGCCATCTGGGCCGGATCGAGGCCATGTTTCTTGGCAATATCGAGATATTTGTCGAGCGCGACCACGGAGAATTCGTTCCAGCGACCGTTCAGGGTCTCCTGCATCGAACGGCGCGTACCGGCCGGAATTTTCCCGTCAGCATATTTCCCCGACAACATGCCTGCCCCCAGCGGCGAAAACGCAAGCAGGCCGACATCCTCGTGGTGCGAGAGTTCGGCAAGATCGAGATCGAATATCCGGTGCAGCAGCGAATATTCATTCTGGATTGAGGCGACGCGCGGCAATCCGCTTTGTTCGGCGGTTCTAAGAAATCGCGCCGTGCCCCAGGCGCTTTCATTGGACAATCCGATGGCCCGAATCTTGCCGGCGTCAACAAGCTTTTGCGCACCTTCCAACACGTCGTGAATATGATCGCAGGTCTCGCGCGTCTTTTGAGCAGTCGGATCGAATTTCCACGACTTGCGGAAATGGTAGGAACCGCGATTGGGCCAGTGGAGTTGGTAGAGGTCTATGTAGTCGGTTCGCAGCCGCCTGAGGCTGCCTTCCACCGCTTCCGTCATCGTGTTTGACGAAATCGGTGCGCCATCGCGCGCCATCGATGATCCCGAGCCGGTGATCTTGGTCGCCAGGATCACCGCATCGCGTTTTCCTGATTTTTCAAACCAGGTGCCGATGATTTCCTCTGTGCGGCCGATGGTTTCCTTCGACAGTGGCGTTGTCGGATACATCTCAGCGGTATCGAAGAAATTCACCCCCTGTTCGACCGCATAGTCCATCTGCTCATGGCCTTCGGCTTCGGTATTCTGCGTCCCCCAGGTCATCGTGCCGAGGCAAATTTCGGACACATCAATGCCGGTGCGGCCAAGCGGTCGTTTCTTCATGAACTATCCCTCAAAATGATTTGTGCGCATGCCGGTTTGCGGATTGCGCATGATGTTGAAATTTCCCGTTCGATCAAGTCCGCCAATACCGGAATTTCGGTCACTGTGATAATTGATACATAATCATGGCGGCAATTCATGGAAAAGTTGTCGAAAGGACTCCTTAATGAAGCTCCAATCGCAACTCGTTGAATGGATTGGTAAAAAAGTACCCGATCCCTATGATCAGGCTTTTTGGCTCTGTGCGTTGATTGCGATTGCGCCGGGACTGGCTGCCAATACGCTTTATCCGCCATATTGGTATTTCCAGTACATCATCAAAGGCAATGTGCCACCGGTGGTGACCGATCCCTTCCCGTATTTGTCAATCGCCGTTTTCGCCTACATGCTGGCCTATTGCATAAGGCGGCGCAGTTACGCCCGGATCGTTACCTTGCTGCCAATCGCGATTTACTGGCTGCTCGGCCGGGCTGAATTGGCGGACTACGAACTCTACCTTCTCGCCGCCTACAGTTTTGTGTGCTTCCTGTCTTATGTGTGCTGGCTGACCATCGCATCGATGCGGCAATGGTACTTCGCTGTCTTCATCGGGTTGCTGGTTCTCTACGCCTGGTTCGAACCGGTATTCGCAACCTTCCAGATCCTGGAGTTCCTGTTCTGGACGGTCATGCTCAAAATCGTCATCGAGTTCATTGTCCAGAATCTGGAAATTTTCACGACGCTCGGCTGGGCGAAATTTGCCAGGCTGTTTGTCACTGCCTGCTACTACTGGTCATTCATGCTGATACCGCTCAGCATCGGATTGGCCATTCACATCTATACCGAGGCGGCGATTGAAGATGCGCTTTATGATTCCAAAATCGTTGTTCAGCGTCCCATACCCGAAACTGATGGAACACAGTTTCATGAGCGCGATTTTTGGCTCGACCTCAATTACACGGTCGACCGCCACTTCATCCGAACCGAAAATGAAATCAATGCCGCCATTGATTCCATGAAGACCAGATCCGGAGAACTCAAAGACACTTTCCCGGATGAGGTTGTAAGCCAATATGATGCGTCGGTTCCCAAACAGTTTGTCGATCCGGATGCCTGCACCGGAATCACGTCGCCGCTCTGCCGTGGCATTCTGGGGCTCGTCAATGAAGGGTTCGATCTTTTCAAGAGACGTCAGCGTGCGAAACTGAGAACACTTGCCGAGGACCTTGCTACTGATGCAGACAAGTCAACCGATGAAAAACTGACCGAGATAAAGAAGCGGCTGAACGGAACCGTGTCGACCACCCGGGTGGTCGTCAAAACGCTGATTTTGAACGCTTTCCGCATGGCTGGCCTGTTGAATCTGTTCCTGAATTTTCTGCTTATCTTTGCTGTTTTCAAAAGCTTTTTCATTGTTCTGGCGCGCGTCATTTTCAAGCGCGAAAACGAATTGTTCGTTTCTGTCAGCGAACACTCGAGGCGTATGGCCAAGGGCACCATCCGGGTGCCAAAAGTGCCGCACAAATATTCGGTTCCCGCCTCGCGAAAGGCCACCTGGTACAATCGCAACCAGATCGACTGGAGCGGTCCGGAACAACAGAAGGCCTTTCCACAATGGCGTTCGGCGGTCTTCTCACGGTTGTCGAACAGTGTCTATCTGATGAACCGGATGGTGATGGGTAAACCGCAAAGCACCGGCGCCATTTTCACCACAGGCCGCGACAATCAATTTGTCGAGTGGACGTTGAAGCAGGGCGAGGAAGTGATATTCGACTACGCCTATTTCGTTGCAATGACCGACACCGTGAAGCTGAAAACTGTGTTCAGTCTCAAACTGTCGACATTGCTGCTCGGAAAAATTTTCTATAGCTGCGCCACAGGTCCCGGCAAGCTCGTCCTGATGACTGGCGGTGACGCCATCGTCGGCAAGACCCGGCACGCCGGGCTGCCCGTTGCCGCCAGCCGGCTGGTCGCGTGGCACCGGCAGGCGCGATTTGAAATCCTCGCAAATTTGACAGTGCTCGACACCTACACCAGTGAAGTTTCGATCCGCAAGCGCCCGGCCGATCAGATCATCATCAATTCCAAGAGCGAGGCGTTCGGCACATTTGGCCAGCTCTGGCGCTTCATCAAGGTTTTCATCATGCCGATTTGAGCAGAACCGCTTGTCACGAGACGCGTTCGATCAGTGCCGGCAATTCGCCGAGATCGGCAATTTCGTGATAGCGATCGGACGTTTCCGGCGCCGACACTTTCTCCAATACCCATGTCAGGTCATGCGGAACGTGTACGCCGTGACTGCCGGCTTCGATCGCCGGCACGATATCCGATTTCATCGAATTGCCAACCATCATCGCGCGCTCTGAGCCATGGCCATGGCGTTCAAACAGCTGCACATAGGTTGATTGCGTCTTGTCACTGACGATCTCGACGGCGTCGAAATAGTCGCCCAGACCGGACTGGGCGAGTTTGCGCTCCTGGTCATACAGGTCGCCCTTGGTGATGAGCACGATGGTGAAGTCGCCTGCCAGTGTGGCAAGTGTCTCGCGCGCCTTGGGCAAGGTCTCTACGGGATGTTCCAGCATTTCACGGCCCGATTCCAATATGTCTCCGATCACCTTCGCCGGAACATGGCCGTCGGTTACCTCGATTGCCGTTTCAATCATGGAAAGCGTAAAGCCCTTTATGCCGAAACCGTACTTTCCGAGATTGCGCTTTTCGGCTTCCAGCAACCGGTCGTGCAGATGGTCCGGTTCGGCATAATCACCCAGAAGCTTGGCAAAGTTGTCCTGCGTCATGTTGAAGAAGCGCATGTTCTCCCACAGCGTGTCGTCAGCATCGAAGCCGATTGTGGTTAGACGGGAAGCCACGGTTCAAATCTCGCCGAAATCGCCGCCACGGCCCTTACCGGAGGAAAACCGCGCCGCTCCGGACATTCCCTCTGCCCGAAAGGTATCAGCGCTCAACCATTCGTTTTTCAAGGCTTCAGCGGGATCAAGCGACCATTGGCGGATCGCGCTCATGCGGTCGGCACGCATGCAGGCTTGCGGAAACCGGGCCAGTTCTTCTGCATAGGCGAGTGCGGTATCCAGCGCAGCGCCGTCCTCACAGACGCGATTGGCAAGTCCGGCCGCCAGACACTCTTGCGCATCGACCTTGCGTCCGGTCAGAACCATGTCCATCGCCCGCCCGTGACCGGCGATGCGGGGCAGACGCACGGTGCCGCCATCAATCAGCGGCACACCCCATCGCCGACAGTAAACGCCCATATAGGCAGACCGCTCCATAATGCGGATGTCCGTCCACAACGCCAGTTCCATGCCGCCGGCCACCGCCGGTCCGGAGATCGCGGCAATGACCGGCTTGGGAAGCAGCAGCCTGGTCGGCCCCATCGGTCCGACGCGCAGGTCTTCAGCCGGGTCTTTCCAGCTGTCATCGAGGTCGTGTTCTGCAAACCAGTTTTCGTCGATCCCGCCGGCAGCATGTTTGAGGTCGAAGCCGGCGCAAAAGGCGCCTGGCACTCCGGTCAGAATGGCGACCTTCTGGCTGTCATCCTTTCCGAACGCGACAAATGCATCGAACATGGATCGAGCCATTTGCGGATTGACGGCATTGCGTGCCTGGGGCCGGTTGATTGTGACGATAGTGACGTCATTTTGCTTTGCGACTTCAATGCTCATCCTCAGCGCTCCTGAAAGGCGATGCGAAGGCCAAGGGCGCAGTAGATTCCGCCAACCACCTTGCCCTGCCATCTGAGCACCGCCGGGTTGCGCCTCAGAAAATTGCCCAGGCTACCGGCACTGATTGCGAAGACGACGGTGCTGAGGAGGCCGAGCAGGACAAACAGGACACCGAGTATGGTCAGTTGCAGGAATACCGCGCCGTTTTCCGGTTTCACGAATTGCGGCAGGAACGCCAGAAAGAACACGGCCGTCTTCGGGTTGAGTATCTCGGAGACAATGGCCTGTTTGAACGCCGTTGACGCGGTGATCGAAATCATGCCGCTGCCGGGGGCAACCGGCTTTCTGTCGAGAATGGCCCGGATGCCGATATAGACCAGATAGGCTGCGCCCAGATATTTGATCAGGCTGAACAGGAAAGCCGATGCGGCGATGACCGCTGAAATTCCGACGATCGCCATGGCGGTGTGGACAATGTCTCCGGCTGCAACGCCGGCGCCGGTGGCAATGCCGACACGTGTGCCCGAACTGGCCGCTCTGGCAACGGTCAGCAGCGTTGCCGGACCCGGTATGAAGACAAAACCCAGGACAATTACCACATAGGTAATCAGGGTTGATTGATCGATCACTTGTTGCGGACCCTTCCTGTCAGTATTGCGGATGTCACCACATCAACGGCGCAGGCGCAATAACCGGGTTTGGCCTCAGCCTTCAGACTGCATTCCCGTCTCGTATGCCTCGGTATCTTCAAGCCAGAGATGTTCGGCCGCTTCCAGATTGTCGGCGAGGCCGGAGCGCTTCTTGGCGAGTTCACCTGCCTTCACCGGGTTCTTTTCATAGAGGGCCGGGTCGGCGAGTTCGCTTTCGATCGTTTGAATCTGATTGCGAAGCTTTTCCATCAAGGTTTCGGTTTCCTTGATTTTTTTGGCAAGTGGTTTCAGCGCGTCACGCCGTTGCGCCGCCTGCTTGCGAAGGTCCGATTTGGACTGCTTGCCGCTGTCGCTGATTTTTGCTTTAGCGCCGTTGCTGCTGCGATCAGACCCGCCGGTTACCAGTTTCCGGTATTCGGTCAGATCGCCTTCATAGGGTGCGACCGAACCGTCCGCCACCAGCCACAACCTGTCTGCGGTTGCCTCAATCAGATGCCGGTCGTGGCTGATCAGGATCACCGCACCGGAAAATGCGTTCAGCGCTTCGATCAGCGTTGTCCGCGTATCGATGTCGAGATGGTTGGTCGGTTCATCGAGGATCAACAAGTTGGCGCCGGCAAAAGCCGCAAGCCCCATCAGCAGACGGGCTTTCTCGCCACCGGAAAGATTTTGCGCCTCTGTGTCCATCTTCTCCGTCGCCAGACCCATCTGCGCAACGCGGGAGCGGACCTCGGCTTCGCCGGCTTGCGGGATCAGCCGCCGCACATGCTGAACAGGGCTCTCGGCGGGGCGCAATTCGTCAAGCTGATGTTGGGCAAAAAAGGCAGTTGTCAGGTTAGGCGCCTTGATGATTTCTCCGGCCTCAGCCTCCAGCCGCCCGGCAATCAGTTTGGCGAATGTTGATTTACCATTGCCGTTGGCGCCGAGCAGCGCAATGCGATCGTCGGCATCAATGCGCAGGTTCAACCGCTTGAGCACCGGATCGCCCGGTGTGTAGCCGACGGAGACATTTCTGAGCGCCAGCGCCGGAGATTGAACATCCTTTTTTGGCTCCGGAAAGCGGATCGGCGTCACATGCTCGTTGATCGCGGCGGCGACGGGCTGCAGCCTCTCCAGCGCCTTGAGCCGTGACTGCGCCTGCCGTGCTTTTGATGCCTTGTAGCGGAAGCGTTCCACGAACGCCTCCATATGCTTTCGGGCAGCCGCCTGTTTGGCGCGTGTCTTCTCCGCCAGTTCCGCCCGTTCGGCATATTGCCGCTCGAACTGGTCAAATCCGCCGCGCCACAGTGTCAGCTTGCCGCCTTGAAGGTGGATGATGGAATTGACAGCCTGGTTGAGCAGATCCCGGTCATGACTGATCAGCAGTACCGTGTGCGGATAACGCGCAAGGTAATTTTCCAGCCAAAGCGTTCCCTCAAGGTCGAGATAGTTGGTCGGCTCATCGAGCAGCAGCAGATCCGGTTCGGAAAACAATACCGCGGCCAGCGCCACGCGCATGCGCCATCCTCCGGAAAAAGATCGTGCCGGTCGTTTCTGTGCCACATGGTCGAATCCCAAACCGGCAAGGATGGCCGCTGCGCGCGCTTCAGCCGAATGGGCGCCAATATCGGCAAGCCTGGTCTGAATTTCCGAGATGCGGGCGGCGTCGGTAGCTGAATCTGCCTCCGCCAGAAGCCTGGTGCGTTCGGTGTCGGCAGCAAGCACGATATCAATCAGCGCTTCGTCGGTGCCGGGCGCCTCCTGGGCGACGCCTCCGATGCGGGTGCCTTTGGGCATTGAAATCGAGCCGGTTTCCGCAGCCAGATCACCTGTGATCGCCCGAAAAAGAGTCGTCTTTCCCGATCCGTTGCGCCCGACAAATCCGGCCTTCGCGCCCGCCGGCAGCGAAACGGAAGCGTTGTCGATCAGAAGCCGGCCGGCAATGCGCAGTGAAAGATCGGTGATCGTCAGCATGGTGGCGGGGTTTTGGCCGAAGGCGGGAAGAGAGGCAAGGGGTTGTTGCCACGATTGGCGAATCCTGCTTGACCTGACCGGTCAGCAAACCTAGCGTGACGTTTGAAATCGCAGAGTGGAATACAGATGGTCCGGCATCCGGCAAATGTGGTGGTGATTTGGTGCGTGGAATGATGATCGCGATCGATCATTGCCCGCGCGCCCCGGTCTGACCGGGGTTTTTTATTGCCCATGAGACCAACCAGCAAGAAACCAATGTCCACCCAGCGAACCCCACCGAATATCATCACGCTGATTCTGCTCACGGCGCTGGCCGTGTTGTCGCTGAACATGTTCCTGCCGTCCTTGCCGCAGATGGCGGCCTCATTTGGCACCGACTACGAAACGATCAGTCTGGCCGTTGGCGGCTATCTGGCCGTCACCACCGTCATGCAGCTGTTTGCCGGCCCCTTGTCGGACCGTTATGGCCGCAGGCCGGTCATCCTCGGCGCGTTGCTGATCTATCTGATTGCCTCGATCGGCTGCGTTCTGGCCTACCAACTGGGTTGGTTTTTGCTGTTTCGTACGTTCCAGGGAGTGATCATATCCGGCTGGGTCGTATCCCTGGCTGTCGTGCGCGACACGAGACCTGAGAAGGAAGCCGCCAGCCTGATCGGCTATATCGTCATGGCGATGGCCATTGCGCCAATGATCGGACCATTGGTCGGCGGCATGCTGGATGAGGCATTTGGCTGGCGGTCGAATTTCGTGCTTATGGCGCTGTTCGGCGCGCTGCTTCTGGTGCTGTGTTTCGTCAATTTCGGTGAAACCAATCAGGAGCCGTCGTCAACATTCGGTGCACAATTCCGCGCCTATCCGGAACTGTTCCGCTCGAAACGATTCTGGGGTTATGCGATTTGCATGGCGTCCTCCAATGCCATGTTTTATGCGTTTCTTGCCGGTTCGCCGCTGGTCGCGGCAACGGTTTTGGGGCTGGGGACGGCGGAATTGGGATTTTACATGGGCACGATCAGCGCCGGATTTATCGCCGGCAGCTATTGTGCCGGCCGCTATTCCAGCACGTTTGAATTGACGACCATGATCATCACCGGCCGGATCATCGCCTGCCTGGGGTTGGGGTCCGGTCTGGCTTTTGTCCTGGCCGGAGAAATCAATGTCTGGACCATATTCGGGGCCGCGGTATTTGCCGGCTTCGGTAATGGGTTGACGATCCCCGGGTCCGGCGCGGGCGCCATGTCGGTTCGCCCCAAACTGGCTGGCAGCGCGGCGGGATTGGCCGGTGCGCTCGCCATTGGCTCCGGGGCCATTACTACCGCCGTCACCGCCGCACTGATTTCGCCGGACAACGGCGCAATTGTTCTGCTAGCGATTATGTTCTTGCTGGCAGTGATTGGCCTTGTAACGGCGCTATTGTTGCGTTTGCTCGAACAACGTGCGGATCAAGTGACGGCTTGACCGGTTCTGGGTCCGGCGCCCGGGTTTCGGGCGCCGAATTCAACACCCGGCGTGGTAGTTGGAGACCAGCCGGTGCTTGCTGCTCACGCCTGTTTTGTCAAAGATCCGGTAGGCATGAACCTTCACCGTCGCTTCGCTGATGCCAAGGCTTGCTGCGATCTGCTTGTAGCGCAGCCCCTCGAGGATGCCGGCGAACACTTCGCCTTCCCGTTTCGTAAAGGCCGGGCGCGGTGTGTATCGCTGGTTGGCAACCGAAATCGGGTCCCTTTTCCGCCCCTTGAATGATCTTGGATCGCGGCCCGACAGGATATGGCCGAGCGCCTGCATCAGTTCTTCAATGTCCGGTTTCACCAGGGCAATGGTGTTTCCGGAACCTGATGTGGCGGCTTCGCTCGAATCACGATCACAAATCACAATGAAAGCATGGAACCTGCCGGAGCTCAGGCTTGGTTCACCGGCCAACTGACGCCATTGCTCTTCGTCGACAATCGCAATGGCAGATTGGTATATCCGGATCGGATTTCCGTTGGGAATCACGGTTTCCGTGTCGCAAGGCACGCCGGGGTGGCGGGCCTTGATTTTTCCGGAGATGTAGGAAGTGATCAGCGGTGCAGACGTCGATACGAGGATTTTGTCGGCAGAAATGATGCGCTCGGATAATGCCGGGCCTGCTGGAATGGAACCTGTTTCACTGAACTTGTCATGCAGCATTCGGCAACTCTAGCGTCTTGCTCAAGCGAGCACTGTTTTTGAGATTACATTTGCAATCAAGCCGAGTGCGACTTCAGGTTATGTCGTCAATGCAGCCAGTTTCTGAAGGTCGAGCGCGACAATCTTGCCGTATTCAAGCCTGATCAATTCCCTTGTTTCCAGCGTACGCAGCGCCTGGTTGGTCACGGGCCGGGTCAGTCCTGCAATCAGGCCGATTTCCTCCTGCGTGATCTCCAGGGAATCGCCTGCATCCGGGTACAATGCGGGGTCAAACAGCGTGGAAATCGTTCGCGCAACCCGCGCGGTGGTGCTCAGGATCCGGTCGTGAATGACCTGTCCGATGAACTGGCCGAGGCGCTGATTGAGTTGGCGTACCAGAAACTGGTTAAACGGCAGGCTGTTCTCAAACAGCCAGAAAAAGGTCTTCCGGTCCATCACCGCCAAGGTGACGTCGCGAAGCGCAAGGATCTCGTATCGCCGCGGTTCGCCCTTCAATACCGAACCTTCGCCGAACCAGCCACCGGCGTGCAGGCCCGCAAGGGATACTTCGCGCCCGTCGGGTGTCAGGATCCGCATTTTCATCAGCCCGTCGATGACCCCGATCCACGAATCCGACGGCAAACCAAACTCGTGCACGGTTGAGCCCGCCGGATATTGCTTGATTATGATACCGGCCCGCGCCCGGTCGACATGATCCGGATCGAGTTCTCTGGCCCAATTGGCGATCTCGAGCAGTTTGCTGGCTTCAATCATTGGCAATACCTGATCATCAGATGCTAGAGCGTTTCCACCAAATATTGGAGCGGTTTGATGGGATGGATTTTTTGATTATGCAAGGAGAATACCGCAGCGCGATGCCGAAGCATCGTGCGAGGATTTCGACGCGGCAGAAACGAAAAAGACGCCCAAGCAAACAGATACGCGTCATGTCACTGAAACAGAAACTGCAACCGCAACCGCAACCGCCTGACCTTGGATCTCTGCCCGCTGGCGGCGTTGCGCCCGGTCTCGTGGTGCTCGCACCACGTCGCCGCGCGCGCCTGGCCAGAGAACAGATTCCCTGCGGTCAAACGATTCAATATTCGGTGGAAACGCTCTGAATTTGACTCAGACTGGTGACAATCGGTTTCTTGAAATTTGATTACCGGTGAAAATGACCGAACCGATGGGGGTGCCGTGATTGGGTGGTTCAATTCGTTCCGGTTTTACTCTAAAGGCCGAACGGCGTTTGAAGTTATTTCGATTTGGAGTTGAAAAGTGAAGCAAGGCAGCAATCGAAAGTTATCGGCCCGGACGCGCATCGCCCAGGCGCTTCACTTCGAAGAGGCCGAAACCGGCGCCGTGGTGCCGTCAATCCAGCCGACCTCCACCTATGCCCGCGACGAGATGTATGAGGTTCGAACCGACTACATGTACCGCCGCGACGGCAGCCAGGCCACCGGGCATGCCGAAGCGATCATCGCCGAACTGGAAGGTGCAGAGGATACGCTTCTGTTTTCATCCGGAATGTCAGCCTGCACCGCTGTGATCGAGCAGTTGGACACCGGAGCGCATCTGGTCATTCCGAAAGTGATGTATCACGGCGTTCTGGAGCAGATCCAAGGCTATGAAGCCAAAAACCGCATCGAAGTGAGCTCCTATACCGCCGGAAATCTGGATGAACTGGCGGCAGCGGTCAGACCGGGAGAAACAAAGCTGGTCTGGGTCGAGACGCCCAACAATCCCAATTGGGAAGTCACCGACATTGCGGCCGCTGCCGGAATTGCCCATCAGGCTGGCGCGAAGCTGATGGCCGATTGTACCGGCACGCCACCAAACATTACTCGCGCCTTGGATTTCGGAGCTGATTACTCCTTTCACTCGGCGACCAAATATCTCAACGGCCATTCCGATATCACCGCCGGTGCGCTGTCGGTGCGCGAGACAGGAGACCATTGGGACGAGATCCGGCAAATCCGCAAGCTTCAGGGCACCGCGCTGCATTCTTTCGACGCGTGGCTTTTGATACGCGGCATGCGAACCCTGTTCCTGCGTGTGGAGAGGTCGTCCAGCAATGCCATGGCGATCGCGCGGCATTTCGAGAACCACGACGCGATTGAAGCGGTCCACTATCCGGGGCTTCCGGGCGACCCTGGCCACGAGATCGCCAAACGCCAGACCGATGGCCAGTTTGGCGGAATGATGTCGATTGTGGTGAAGGGCACCGAGCAAACCGCAATCGACGTCGCCCGCTTTTGCGAAGTGTTTTATCCGGCGACATCGCTGGGCGGTGTGGAGAGCCTGATCGAACATCGCAAGACAGTTTCCGGTGAAGGATTTCCCGTCCACCCGCGCCTGCTGCGGCTGTCCATCGGCATTGAGGATGCCGATGACCTGATCAATGATCTCGAGCAGGCGCTGGCGCGCGCGGTCAACCGGGGCGCGCCTTAAAATTGCCGCACAGCGGGTAGGCCTTATCGCAATCCGTCGTTGATGCTTTTCAGAACCCGGCTGCCGGGGCAGAGTTCGTTCTTGCTCAGATCGTTCAGCGGGCGTGTGGCCAGCTGCAGGGTTTGATTGAGGTCCTGGGAATTGGGATCAAGGAACAACAATCCGGTCAGGATTTTGTTTTTCTCTCGCGCAACCTGCATCGCCATCAAAGCTTCGTTACGGTCAACCGCCCGGTAGTCATCTGCGGCCTTGTGCAGGTGAATGACCGAGCCGTCATGCAGGGTCACGGACTGGCTGGTGCCGGGATCGTACTGGGTGCGGATTTCATCGCGCATGGGCACGAAATCCAGCGGCATGACATCGAGATGTTCTCTTGTCGCAGCGTAGCTTTTGGTGGACCCGGCATGGTTGGCAAATGTGACGCAGGGAGACACGACGTCGATGAAGGCGAAACCCTTGTGCGCCATCGCCGCCCGTATCAACGGCTCCAGCTGCTCCTTGTCGCCGGAAAAACTGCGGCCGACAAAGCTGGCGCCCTGAAGCAGCGCCAGGCTCGCCAGATCAATTCCTTCGAACGGGTTGGTATAGCCGGTTTTGCTGACCGAGCCCAAATCGGCGGTCGCGCTGTCCTGGCCCTTGGTCAGGCCGTAACATCCATTGTTGGCAACGATATAGGTCATATCGACATTGCGCCGGATCAGGTGGATGAACTGCCCCATGCCGATGGACGCCGTATCACCGTCGCCGGACAAGCCGATATAGGTCAAATCGCAGTTGGCAACGTTTGCCCCGGTCGCCACCGATGGCATCCGGCCATGCACCGAATTGAAGCCATGGCTGCGGCCAAGAAAGTAGGTCGGTGTTTTTGATGAACAGCCGATGCCCGACAATTTGGCAATTCTGTGCGGCGGGATGGATGAAAGAAAGCATGCATTGCGGATTGCCGCCGAGATGCTGTCATGGCCGCAGCCGGCACAAAGGGTCGAGATCGATCCGTCATAGTCGGCAACTGTGTAGCCGAGTGAATTGACCGGCAAACGGGGATGGCGAAACTTTGGCTTGATATAGGACATCAGGCGGTCTCCGGATGCAGCTTGACAATATCCGCGCTTTTAACCTTCAGCGCCTGCCGGATCTGACGGGCGATGGTGCGCGCGGTGATCGGGGTGCCGGAATAGTTCAACACCGATGTCAGCTTGTCGGGTGCGATATGGCACTCGTTCATGATCAGCTGGCGCATCTGGCCATCGCGGTTTTGCTCGATGACAAAGACCATGTCGTGATCGTGGACAAACTCATCGAGGCTTTGATGGAACGGAAAAGCGCGAATGCGCATGGTGTTGATCGGATATCCCTCATCGGCCAGCAGTTCGACCGCTTCATAGGCAGGCGACGCCGATGTGCCGAAGAAAAGCGCACCGAGTTTCTTCTTGGTCTTGGGTTTCTTCACCTTGACCGGCGGGTGGGTTTTGGGTTCGGGAACATAGGATTTGGCGGTTTCAAACTTGCGCAACAGACGGTCGACATTCTTCACGTAATCCTCGCCGCTCTCCGAGTAGATCGCCATTTCGTTTTTGGATGATCCGCGGGTGAAGAATGCACCCTTGTCCGGATGCGTTCCCGGCAAGGTGCGGTAACAGATGCCGTCGCCATCGACGTCGAGGTACCGGCCCCACTTCTCGGCATTGTCCAGCGCCTCGGCATCGAGAACCTTGCCGCGATCCATCTCGTAATCGTCGTCCCATTCAAGCGGCGGCGACATCCAGTCGTTCATGCCGAGATCGAGATCGGACATCATGATGACCGGGGTCTGAAGCCGCTCGGCCAGATCAAAGGCCTGCACCGTCATGTCGAAACACTCGCGCGGCGTGGCGGGAAACAGCAACACATGCTTGGTATCGCCATGGCTGGCATAGGCGGCTGCCAGAATGTCGGATTGCTGGCTGCGGGTCGGCATGCCGGTGGACGGACCGGATCGCTGTACGTCGATCAGCACAACCGGAACCTCGGCAAAATAGGCAAGGCCCAGAAATTCGCTCATCAGCGACAGGCCGGGGCCCGACGTTGCGGTAAAGGCGCGGGCACCGTTCCAGCCGGCTCCAACGACAATGCCCATGGCGGCGAGTTCGTCTTCGGCCTGCAGAATGGCAAAGTTCTTCTTGCCCGTTCCGGGATCGATCCGCATCCGTTCGGCATATTTGGAAAATGCATCCACCACCGATGTCGATGGCGTGATCGGGTACCAGGCAGCAACGGTCGCTCCGCCATAAATGGCGCCAAGTGCGGCGGCGGTATTGCCGTTCATCAAGATATGATCGCTTTCCAGAATGTGTGCCGCGACATTGCCACCCTGCTCAAGGCGTATCGGCAGGGGACAGGAGAAGTTTTCTTGCGCAAACTGGTAGCCCATCTCCAACGCCTGAACATTGGGCATGATCAGGCGTTCCTTGCCCTTGAACTGATCGTTCAAGAGATTTTTCAGAATCGGGAAGCGAATATCCAGCAGCGCCGCCATCGCTCCGACATAGACGACGTTTTTCAACAGCTGCTGCAGGCGCGGCACCTTGAACTCGCGCATGCACATCTCGGTCAGCGGAATACCGAAATAGGTGATGTCGTCGCGTCTGAGATGCGGCGCCAGCGGTTTGGTCGTATCGTAGACGAAATAGCCGCCAGGCTCGACGCTGGCGACATCCTGTTCCATTGTTTGCGGGTTGACACAAACCATCAGGTCGACGCCGCCACGGCGGCCAAGATAGCCCTTGGAACTGACCCGGACCTCATACCATGTTGGCAGGCCCTGAATGTTCGAAGGAAAGATGTTGCGCGGGCTGACCGGAATGCCCATGCGGAAGATTGCCTTGGCAAACAGGTGATTGGCCGAGGCTGAACCAGTGCCGTTCACATTGGCAAATTTGACGACGAAATCGTTGACGCCTTCGATCTGTTTCATTTGACACTCACAATGTCGGGCGTTGCCTTGGCGGTGTTGTAGAAGAACATCTGCATGTCCCAGGCCGCAGTCGGGCAACGTTCGGCGCACAGTCCGCAATGCAGGCAAAGGTCTTCATCCTTGACCATCACCTTGCCGGTCCCGAGCTTGTCGGAGACATAAAGGTCCTGTTCCAGGTTCTCTGCCGGCACGAGCAGGCGCTGGCGCAGTTCTTTCTCCGGCCCGTTCTGCACGAAATTGATACAGCTGGTCGGGCAGATATCGGTGCAGGCATCGCACTCGATGCATTCATTCGACGTGAAAACAGTCTGGGCATCGCAGTTGAGGCAACGCTCGGCCTCGATGAATGCAGTCTGCGGATCGAAGCCAAGCTCAACTTCGACCGACCGGTCATTGAGCGCCTTCTTCAAATCGACCAGGGGTACGGATTTGCGTTTGTCCTCGATGGGAATGGAATCGTAGATCCATTCGTGAATGCCCATCTTCTGGCTGACCAGATTGACATAGGGGTCAGGCCGTTTTGCCAGGTTTTTGCCGTTGCAGTAAAGATCGATCGACACAGCCGCCTTGTGGCCATGGGCCACCGCGGTGATGATATTTGACGGACCAAATGCCGAGTCGCCGCCAAAGAACACATCCTTGCGGGTGGACTGAAACGTCTCATCGTCGTTGATGATTGGTGTCCCCCAGCTGGTGAAGCGGATCCCGGTTTCCTTCTCGATCCACGGAAAGGCGTTTTCCTGGCCGATGGCGATCAGCACGTCGTCACAGGGAACGAATACCGGTTCTTCGCCGGTGGATTTCAATTCGCGGCGGCCGTCGGAATGATAAATCGCGTCGACGCGGTCAAAGGTCATTCCCGTCAGTTTTCCGTCTTCGACCACAAACTCCAGCGGCACGTGATTGTCCATGATCGGAATGCCCTCGTGCATGGCATCCTCTTTTTCCCACGGACTGGCCTTCATGTCGGCAAAGGGGCTGCGCACGATCACCTTCACGTCCTCACCGCCCAACCGGCGGGAAGTACGGCAGCAATCCATCGCCGTGTTGCCGCCACCAAGCACAATCACCCGTTTGCCGATTTCCTTGGTATGCTCGAAGGCAACGCTCGACAGCCAGTCGATGCCGATATGGATATTGGCGTCCGCTTCCTTGCGGTTCGGCAGATTTGGCAGGTCTTTGCCGCGCGGCGCCCCGCTGCCGACGAAGACAGCGTCATAGTTCTTGTCGAGCAGATCAGCCATGCTGTCGATATAGGTGTCGAATAGGGTGACGATACCCATGTCGAGGATGTAGCCGATTTCCTCGTCCAGCACGGATTCCGGCAGGCGGAACGACGGAATTTGCGAACGCATGAAACCGCCGGCCTTGGCCTGCTCGTCATAAAGGTGCAATTCATAGCCGAGCGGAGCCAGATCGCGCGCGACGGTGAGCGAGGCAGGCCCGGCGCCAATCAGCGCGATCTTCTTGCCGTTGGGCGGGCCGGCCTTGGGCAGTTTGTCGGCAACCTCGTCCTTGAAGTCGGCTGCTACCCGTTTCAGCCGGCAAATCGCCACCGGCTCCTCTTCCACCCGCGCCCGGCGGCAGGCGGGTTCGCAGGGGCGGTCGCAAGTTCTGCCCAGCACACCTGGAAACACATTGCTTTCCCAGTTGATCAGGTAAGCATCGGTATACCGTTCTTGCGCAATCAACCGGATATAGGCCGGCACCGGCGTGTGTGCGGGGCAGGCATATTGGCAGTCCACGACCTTGTGAAAATACTCAGGATTGTTCGTGTCTGTCGGTTTCAGTTCAACAACCTCCCGTGAGTCCCAGCACGTAGTGCTGCATACAAATGCAAATCTTGCAACTCACATCTGGGGCATTTTTCGCCGGAACGTAATCATGGTTACGAAAAATGCTTCAATGTTTTCATGCGCATAAAGGCGCTGTCGCGGTTCAAAGACACCGCAAAACGCCATACAAGGATCATCCGGCAAGACAATGAAGATTTTGTGCTGTTCAGTCTCGATTGTTGGGTTCCGAACAAAGGCGGGTTGGAGCCCTTTGCAGACTCGCCGGGCTGGAGGTAATTTGATCGGTCTGAGATTGAGTTTTTGCCACTTACGACCATATCGCCGATTTTGCGAACAGAACGGTTCCCACTATGCAGTAGAGTCAGAATGACACATAATTCGGCATGTCCACCATTGAATACGTCTATTCCGCACACTCCGCCTTTGCGTATCTGGGCTCGAAACGTTTGCTGGAGATTTGTGCTGATCATGGCGTAAAACTGATACACAGACCCATATTTCTATCTCCTGTTGTTGAAGCACAGAACAGCCTTCCGTTTCGGGCACGCACTCAACCACATGTCGACTATTTTTTCGGACGAGAGATCGAACGCTGGGCTGAATTTCGCAACGTGCCAATCATAAATTTCAGACCAACTTACCACGACGCCGACTACGGCCTTGCTTCGGGCATGATCCTTGCGCTCGGCGACACCGGGTCCAATGTCGACACTATGGCGCACAACATTTTGAAAGCCCACTGGTGTGATGATGCGGATCTTTCTGATCCCAAAGTGCTTGAAAAGATTGGCACTGATCTTGGTCACGACGCACGCGCGCTCATGGACAAAGCGAAATCAGCGCCGGTTCAAGAAAAAATATGGACAAATTCGGATTGGGCAAAGAGTCATAACATCTTTGGTTCGCCCACCTATATTCTCGATGGAGACCCCTTCTACGGGCAAGACCATTTGGAAATACTGGAGCACGCCCTAAACAAACCCTTCGCACCAACGAGTTGGATCAATCCTTCTGTGAAATGATCGGCTGCTCCGAGCCCGTCTTGGCCGTTGTGTTTGTAGCGCGCGATGGATAGTTGAAAGCTACAGTGATGACCGTCTCTGATCTGTAGCTGACTACCATTAATCAGCTTGCGTGATAAATCCTAAGCTAACTTTTGAATCTGTCAGCGGTTTCATATCGCCACAAAGCGTCTGTTACCCTTCTGCAAATCGCCCGCTTGGAATGATCGTTCAATCCGCCTAATCAAGCGAGAGCGAGAAGGCGATCTTCATTTCTTGTCTTCCTTTCGGAGTAATCCGAACCGCCCGGGTATCTGGCAATCGGTATATCCATTTGTTTTTGACACAGTGCGTTGCCAATGCTTCTCCCAGCGCTCCTGATAAGTGCGGGCGCCGTTCACTCCAGTCGATGCAATAGTCCGCAAACTTGCGTCGACGTTTCCGCACTGCCTCCACGTCGATTCCAAGGCGCCTGAAAAACAATTTACCGGAATCGGTTAGTTCGATGGTCTTGCCAGTGATGGTCACGCTATTGCGCTCGATCAGTGAGTCGGTCAGGGCCACACCCAACCGTCCGGCAATATGGTCGTAACACATTCGGCCTGCGCGCAACTCCTGGTTCCGTCGCTCAATTTTGTTTGTTGGTATACTTGCATCAGATACAGCCAACATTGTTTCCAACATCTGACCAATTTCAGCGCTCGCAAGCCGGTAGAACCGGTGACGGCCCTGTTTCTCAACCGCTAACAATCGACCATCGACAAGTTTGGTGAGATGGGCGCTCGCAGTAGACGCCGAAACGCCGGCCCGGTGGGAAAGTTCGGTTGCTGTCCGAGTTTGTCCGTCCAATAGGGTGCAAAGAATACTGGCCCTTGCATGGTCACCGATGAGTGCACCCACGGTCGCAATGGATGGGCCATCATTCATAATTCGACACACAGCGAAGCATTGAATTCGAAGAACATGTTAAATTTGAACACGAAATAGGGCCAACCGCAAATGGATTGCTTTGGCCAAGGAGACCAAATGAAAAACATAAAGGCAATTTTGCTCGATTTGGGTGGCACCGTTTTTGACTGGGAAACCACTGTGCGGGAGGGAATTCAACAGCTGGCAATTGAATGCAGCCAAGCCGTTGATGGCACGAAATTCGCCAATGACTGGGGTGAAGAACTATTCAGAATTCATTCAAGCGTAAGAGCTGGTGATTTGCCGTGGATGAATTTTGATGACATGCACGTAATTGCACTCAACTCACTTGAAAAAACTCATCCAGTTTTGAGACGTGTTGGCGACAAGATGGAATTGGTAAAAAATACTTGGCACCGGCTCAATGCTCAATCCGGGTCAGCCGAAGGCGTCGATCGGTTGCGAACACGCTATACTGTGGTGTGTTTGACGAATTTAAGTTGGGCCAGTGTGGTGAGCAGTTCCAAAACGAACCAAATACAATGGGATGGCATTTTGTCGTGTGAGTTTTTGGGCTTTTACAAACCAGCACTGCAAGCTTACCTCAAGGGTGTATCTGCGTTGGGGTTGAAACCCCATGAGTGCCTGAAGATTTCATACGATGGCGTCGATCTGGAAGCGGCACAAGCGGCTGGGTTGAAGACCGCTCAACTTGAAACAGGGGAAACAGAACTCGACCTCAAGGGTTTCGGTGGATCCAACACCACGTTCGATACCAGTGCAACGGACTTACTTGATCTTTGCGACCGCTTGGGCGTTTAGAGCATATCGCATACCGTTTCTGCGAGATGCGGCGGCGAGTTGCTCATCTTGAAAGAGGGTGACCTGGAAGTCACAGGCGCCATGCTCCAAGCATGGCACGTGGGCGCATATGCTGGAAATATCTAGTAGCTTTGACGATTCAAATAAAAGTATTCCGATGTGTCGCATTGTGGTCACTGAAAAAGAAAGGCGTAGGTCCGCTCTTTGCACAAGGCAGACACGCGATTCCTGTCGCTGGCGGAATAATCGAGCAATTTGAATACGGTGGTTTGTCCGCTTGGCAGACGCTCGCCTTGAACTGCCGGTAGTCCGATACTTATTCCGGTCAGATCAGGGGTGGTCGGTGATGTTCCGCCCTTCGGTTCAATCTCATCCGAGGAGAACCAGCACCAACGGGATCGTGGCGACAGCCAGCAGGGTTTGAAGCGTCACGATTCCGGCCATAAACGTCGCATCGCCGTTTAACTGCCGCGTCAGCACATAGGCGGTCGGTGCGGTCGGCACGGCTGAAAACACCACCAGAACCAGTGTGCTGACCGCATCCAGACCGAAGATGCGGGCCACCGCAACGGCCAGAACCGGCATAATTGTCAGGCGCAGCACACTTGTTGCGGCCAGCGCTTTCATGTCGCCGCGCAGTGCTGCAGGTTGCAGTGCAGCGCCAACGCAGAGGAGGCCGAGCGGCAGGCTGCCCTGTCCCAAAAGACCGACAAAACGCCCGGTGCCGAATGGCAGGCCGATGCCGGTCAGCGCGAGGAAAAATCCGGCCAAGCAAGCGAGAATGAGTGGGTTTGCCAAAATCGCCCGCAGCATCGTCCATGGCTGACGCAGTGCGCTGGCATCGGTCAGTGCGGCAATCGCCAGCACGTTGACCAGGGGCACCGCGATCGCCAGATAGACACCGGCGCGCTCCATGCCTTGCGTGCCGGTAAGCGTCGCCATGATGGCAAGGCCGAGATAGGTGTTGAGGCGCACCGTGCCTTGCAGGAGCGGGCCAAACCGGGCCGCCGGTACCGGCCGCGCACGACGAAAAATGCTGAGGCCCAAAGCGGCAATGAGAATGGTGACAACCGCCGCGGCTCCCAATCGCAAGACTTCCGGATCGTCCACCGGTGCGTTGGCGAGGCTGGAAACAAGCAGCGCCGGAAACAGGATGAAGTAGTTGATCTGTTCGGCAGCCGGCCAGAAATTGGCAGACGGAAAACCGGCCCGGGCCAGAATGAACCCGGCGCAAATGATGGCAAAGATCGGCCAGATGGTGGTGATGACCGTGACGATGTTCACGATGGAAATTCCGGTTGTTGCGGCAGTCGAGGTTAGTCCAGTCCGGTTCCAGGTGCTACTGGACTCGCGGCCTCTGCACATAAGAAAGATCGCTGGTCACCGCGAAGGGTTCACGCGCCGCAAAAAGCTGCCGTGTCATGAAGATGGAAAGACGGGCGGTCTTCGGACGCATTGTCCAGGCTCATCTTAATTGTATCGGGGTGGTCCTGGTGACCGCCCGCCGGCGATATTGTTAGCCCCGCCGCGTTCGCCAGCTTGCGCTGCCGGTACGTCGAGCCCAGAGCACGATTGGACGGAGCCTCCCCGGCAAGCAGCTTGTGAAGGCCACCGGCCGGAGCGCCATCCCCTTCCGCCGACCGCCGTCGCGATGCAACGTTCCACGAAAAGGATGGCAGGATTGTTTCACGAGAATGGAAGGCGTGGAAAAATTTGATATGAAATCCTTTAAAATCAATATTTTAATCAAAATTACTTCCATGAGTTTGCTGAAGAATAGGTGCTTTGTGACGGCTTTCTTCTCGTAGTAGGCTTGCATCAATACAGCGGCAGTCGTTCGCATCCGTTCGAAGTTGCAATGGAGAAAAACATGCATATCGGGCTCATTGGCGGCATCGGCGTTGCGGCCACCATCGTCTATTATCAGCGGCTCACCGCAGCGATGACCGCCAAGGGCCAGCGCTTGCGCCTGACCATTTCGCATGGCGATGTTCAAACCCTGATCGCCAACAATCTCGCCGATCTCAGGCAACCGCAGGCGGAGATCTTTGCCCGCCAGATTGACGAACTGAAGGGTGCGGGGGCGGAGGTAGCGGCGTTGACATCGCTCGGCGGGCATTTCTGCTTTGATGAACTGAAACTGCTTTCATCCCTGCCGCTCGTCTCCGGTGTCACGCCGCTTGATGCCCATTTCGCCGCGCAGGGTTTGCGGCGCGTCGGGCTGCTCGGCACCCGCGTGGTGATGCGTACCCGCCTTTACGGCCAGTTGACCCGCACCGAGGCCGTCGCCCTCGATGATGAAGCCGAGCTTCTCGGAAAAACCTATCAGGACATGGCGGTGGCAGGGGAGTGCACGCCATCGCAGCGCCAACTGTTTCTCGATGCCGGCAGGCGCATGGTCGAGGAGCAGGGCGCCGAGGCGATTGTACTGGCAGGCACCGACCTGAACCTCGCCTTTGACGGTCAAGATCCCGGCTACCGGGTGATCGATGCGCTGGATGTCCATGTTGAATTGCTGGCGCGTCTGGCCGCCGGCGAGATCGGAATCGATGAGGTTTGACCACCCCTTTCTCCTTTAAAGGGAGGGCGAAAGGGGGGGCAGTGCCTTGCCGTTTCGATTAATGGCAAACTTCCAGTCCAAGCCACTTCTCCGTTTGAAAGGAGAGTGTGAGTGAGCTTTTGAAAGCATGAACATTTTTTTCGCAATCGGCTCAAAGCGGCTCCGACTGCCTTTGGGTGTATCCGGCTTGCCTTTCCACGTTCTACCGGATCGCCGTCGATGCGCTGATATGCTTGCGACAGGGACCGTTTGTTGTGCTAACATTCATTGTCCAAAAGACAGAGATGGGAGGCCTGGATGAACCTGTTGATCGCCTATGCCACAACTGAGGGACAGACCGAGAAAATTGCCAGGCGCATAGGCTCGGACTTGTCGGGTGCAGGCCACGAAGTCCACTTTTGCAATGTCAGTGAAGTTGCCGGCGGGGCTTCGCCGTCGGATGTGGACCGGGTGATAGTCGCCGGCTCGGTGCACTCCGCAAATCATCAAAAAGACCTGGAAATGTATGTCTTCGCAAACCGGGATCAACTCAATGCGATGCCGACTTTGTTTTTATCGGTAAGTCTTGCGGCCGCTTTCGTGGACAACCGGGAAGATGCGGAGAGATATGTTGACACATTCAAGGAAAAAACCGGCTGGGAACCTACAGCACACTCGCTGGTCGCCGGCGCGGTGAAGCCCGATTATTATGACTGGTTCGAAGAGTCGGCATTGATGGAAGGCGATTTGGCAAGTCACATCAGCACCGATCTGACGCAGGAGTATGAATTTACCGACTGGGAAGCACTGAACCGTTCGGTCTCGGATTTTGTTGGTCGCTGATCGCGCCGCATGAATTTTGTCGGGTAGCGACCTGGGAACATCCGCTGGGCGGACATGGCCAGGAATATCATCGTTAGCAATCTTGCTGGTTGCGATGAACGATATGTCCCGATTTCAATGCGGAAATTCAATTTCAATGCGATCCCGCTTCGTCATCGGTTCCGCTGCATCATGGTTCAGAATACGCCGGGCAACCGTGTGACCCGACAGAACCGCTGATTGAATGATGCCCGGTGAAACACAGTCACCAGCACGGTAAACCTCACCGATCCCGTTGGTTGCGGTCAGACTTTCGTAGAGATCACCGTTCGGCGAACGCGCGCCGACAAACGCCAGACTGGTGGCGTTCAGATTGACGTCTTCACCGGTAATTGCGCTTACGAAGCTCGCACCGTTTCTGAGCTTCAAATTGGTGCGGATCTCGATCCCCAGATCGACCAGGCGTGAAATAATTCGCTCCTGATCCAGCGTGTGGTCTGTCCAGGTGGCGACTGTCGGAAGAGGACAGGCATAGATGACAGCGTGACCCAGGACCGCCAGTGCTTCCGCGACCGCACTGGCCATGTAGAAGTGATCGTCATCGTAGACGACAAACTCGGTCTTGGGCAGCTCCGCGGCCGCTCCGTTCATAATGTCATCCGGCGACAAGATGCGCATGTTTCCCGGATCAAGAGGCTCGAAATTTGTCGAACCAACGCCATCATGCCGCCAGGTCGAACCGGTTGCCAGTGTGATCGTGTCGGCACCGAATTCGACGACGTCCTCGGCGGCAAGCGGGCTTGACAGAAACAGGTCTGCGTCGGCGCTTTGGGAAAGCTGATAAGTTCGGTAGTCCCGAACCCGGATCCAGCTTGCCAATCCGGGTAGCCTGGCTTCGCGGGTTGCGCGTCCGCCTGCTTCTTCGGTGGCATCCGCCACGGTCACCTTGTGCCCGGCACGCATCAGCGTCACTGCACATTCCAGCCCTGCCGGTCCCGCGCCAATAACCAGATGCGACCGTCTGCCCTGAGATATGGCAGGTGCTTCGGGATGCCAGCCGCTTCGCCATTCTTCCGATATGGTCGGGTTCTGGGTGCACCGCACCGGCAGGCCGTAACTATCCATGCTGACGCAAATATTACAGCCGATACATTCGCGAATATCCTCGATCCGGCCTGTCTTGATCTTGTTTGGCAGGAATGGGTCGGCAATGGACGGCCTTGCGGCGCCGATCAGGTCCAATTGACCCTTTTTGATCATCGACACCATCAAATCAGGCGACGTGAACCTTCCCACACCCACAACGGGTTTGCTCGTGACCGACTTGACGAAGTCGGTGTAAGGCAACTGAAAACCTTCGTCAGTAAACCGCGCCGTCGCGCTGTCATTGGACCATCCGGACAGATTGACATCCCACAGGTCAGGTAACTCCGCCAACGCCTCGACGACATCCCGGCCTTCGCCGTCATGTGTCAGGCCGCCTGGCTTTCCTGGTTCGGCGACGCTGAACCGCAAGGCTACTGCTTGTTCTCCGGCCGTAACTTCGAGCGTATCTTCCAGCACCTCCCGCAGAAGCCGGATCCGGTTTTCGAATGATCCTCCGTAAGCATCGTTACGTTGATTGGTCCGCGCGGACAGGAAGTGGCTGAGAATTGAAAGATCGTGCGCGGCATAGACATAGATGATGTCATAGCCCGCCTGTTTCGCGCGCCTCGCCGCGGCTTTGTGGGATAAACGGAAGGATTGGATATCCGACAGGTCCATCGCCCGGGCCTGCAATGGAACTTCCGGCCGCAATATCGGCAGATCACCTGGACCAATCACAGGCAGTCCGGTGGTAATGTTTCGAGCGCGCATACCGCCGTGGCCGAGTTCAATCGCAGCCAGGCTTCCATGCTTTTTGATGGCCTCGACCTGAGCGGCATGGCGCGGAATATCGCGGTCATCCCAAATGCGCTCCATCGGGTGGTTGGCCATGTCGGAATCCGGTGCGATTTCGGAAATCTGCATCGCAACGGTGCCCCAGCCGCCCTCAGCCTTCATGGCACGCAGGGCAATCGCTCCGTTGGGCTGGTTCCAGCCGTGCCCTGTTGCGTGTGGAACCGCGTAGAATCGGTTAGGCGCCACAACCGGCCCAATTCTGACTGGTTCGAACAGGATTTTGTAGCGATCTTCGGTCATGTTACGCGCTTTTCACAACACCTTCAGAAACCCAGTCATCAAAGATCTCCAGCGCCTTGTCGGCAAAGGCCTGGTCATTGATGTGTGCGTCGATCTCGGTGAGTTGGATCGGCGGTTGAATGGCGGTGCGCATTTCGTCGAGGAAGGCTTCAAGTCCTTCCGGGTCATGGGCTGGCCCACCCGGTTTGTCCCACTCCTCAATTCCACGGTTTGGCAGCACGACATGAACCCGCGCACGTGACCCGGCCAGCCGCTTGCCAACTTCACGGGCGGTTTCGCGGCGTTCCTGGTTGTTCAATGCCGATGACTTGATCAGGCGGTTGTGCGCATGAAAGGGCCGGTCTGCATATTGCTCGGGAATCTCCTGCCAGCCGGCAAAATCAATCAAATCGAGACAGCCGGGCGCAACCAGTTGCGGGGTTCCGACCCTGCCGGCATTCAGCATTCGGTCTCTGCCCGCATTGATGACGGATCCGGCAAGCAGATTGCCCAGTTCGGGGAGCGCAAAGTCCATGACACAGCTAAAACCGCCTTGTGCCGCGATCTTCTCAAACGCCATTCCACCCATACCGGTCGCATGAAAAATCGCCACTTCAAAACCGCGCTCCTCAAGAGCCGGTTTCAACAGCTTCATGTAACTCAGGCACGATGACCCCAGCGAAGTCATCCCGACCACCGGCCGGTCCGTATTTGGTTTCTCAACCGCCCGAGCCGCGCCCAGCACCGCGCCTGCAGCCTGGCTCAGTGATGATTTGCACACCGAGTTCAAGCCATACAAGCCACCCGCCCACAAGATCATCTGGATATCCGGAGACAGCCGGTCAGCTGGTATCAGCGGGGAGAACGAAACCGTCGAAACGACATATTTCGGCACGCCGAGCGGCAGTGCCTGGCAAACATCCAGCGCCAGGTCTGTTCCCATGGTTCCGCCGAGAATGACAACACCGTCGATCTGTCCTGTATTGTGCAATTCTGCCGCTTTCGCCGAAGCGCCACGCGCCATGATCTGCATGGCATGGTTCTCGTCACCGCTGTCAATCGCTTCCCGGATTGAACTGCCTGCGGCCTGCGCAACCTGATGTTTGCTGACATCACACGGCGTGGCCGGGTCGCCAAGCACGCTCACATCCATGGTAAGGGCTGCCCCGCCTTGCGCCGCAATTCGATCGGCCAGGTAAGCGAGTTCATCGTCCTTGGTGTCGTAGGTTCCGACGACCAGAATGGTTTTGTCAGGCATGATCGCACCTCCTGATCTTTGATCAGTTCAACTGCCTAAATGCGGACTGGTGGACAGGCATGTGTAGCGAAGACGGCAAGTCAGCGGGCTGGTTCCCTGCCGGAAACCGGCCCGAATAAAAATCTATTCCAGCAGAGCGCCTAGTTGACCAAGGGCTTCACTGTCCGACTTTATCTGGGCGGCCGATTGCTCCTCGTCGAGCCAGTAGACACCGGCGCCGGTTTCCTCGGCCAGTTTTTGCGCCCGCTCGCTCATCATCGTCTTCTTGGCTACCGCGATGATCTTGTCCCTGACATCCTGGGGTGTGTCTTTGCGAACAAACAGTCCGTTCCACAGGGCAAGGCCGAGCTTCGGTTCGATCTCACCCATCGTCGGAGCATCGGGGGTAAGCGTAATGCGCTCTCCGGTAACCGAAGCCAGCACCTTGACGTCGTCAATGCATGGCAGCACGAGCTGCAGCGTTGTGTTGATCACATCCGCATCGCCGGACGCCAGGGAATTACAATCGAGCATGTCAAAGGCGGCGTCTGATCCCCACTCAAATCCGGCAGTTTTCGCATAGGCAAGCGAGACCCGTGTCGGGATCAGGGGGGCGCCGAAGTGTCCCAGAACAAGCTCGTTCGTCTTGCCGTATTCCGCCATTTCCTGCAGTGAATCGTAAGGAGCGTCCTTGCCGGCAACCAAGACAAACGGATAGGTCAGAAAGATGCCGAGCGGATCAAATTGCTCCGGTGTCAGTTCCGGTATGCCGATTTTGTGCCCGACGACCGGAACACCAATCACAAAGGAGCCGATTGTGTATCCGTCGGCAGGTGCGGTTGCGACCTCGACCGCGCCAGGAAAAGGCCCGCCACCGCCGCCGGGTTTGTTGATGACTGCTGCGGGGACGCCATATTCAGTTTGGAAATCCTCGGCAATCATGCGGGTCAGAACATCCTCAAGATCTCCCGGAGGCCAGGGCACGACGAAGCTGACCGGCTTCTCCGGGTATTCCGCAAATGCTGCTACCGGACTGGCAAATACCACGGCTGCTGCGATGGCTGCGACGAGTTTTTTCATATCCTCCTCCTGCGTGTTGTGTCATTATTTGATGTATCGGTGCATAATTTGATATAGTGACATTTGGATCGAGTCAACTAAGTTCACGCAACTGAACCCGGAGCAAAGCATGCGTACTGTCGCCAAAGCGCTGAGTGTGTTGGACCTCTTTTCGGAGAGTCAGCCCAATTTGGGACTGTCGGAAATTTCGCGACAACTCGGCTGGGACAAATCCAACGTGCAACGCTATGTCACGGATCTCGCCGCACGCGGAATACTGGAACAAAATCAACGGGATAAATCGTACTTTCTTGGACCAGCGATTACCAGGTTGGCCATGCTGCGCGACCGTACGCATCCGATCGCTGCTGAACTGCGTCGAGCACTTGTCGAACTGGTTGACAAGACCGGAGAAACCGCCCACGCCAGCATGCTTGTCGGCAATGAACTGATGACGGCCGATGTTGTGGAAACCAAGATCAGGGGCACGCGCGTCTATATCGATCCGGCAGCTTCGCTTCCTTTCCATGCCAGTGGTTCGGGCATTGCGGTGTTGTCACGGTCAGATCAAAAACGCGTTGATGAACTAATCGATTCCGGCTTGGAAAAATTCACCTCCAGGACACCCACCGCTAAATCCGAAGTCATCAAGCGTATCACCACTGCGCGCAGGCGGGGCTACGCGAAAATGTTCGGATCTTATGAAAGCGATGTTGTTGGTGTGGCAGCGCCAATTGTCGGATTTGACGGATCAGCAGTTGGTGCAATCGCAGTCGCGACACCCACCGCCCGGTTTGATGCGGCGGTTGAAAAGATGATCTCAACAAGCGTTATGTCTGCTGCCGACAAGGTGTCGCAAATGCACGGGGCAAGATAGCGGACCCGCGAGATAATGCCGGTCCGCTCTAGTTTCCAGCCGGTTGCGATGAAGCGACTCTGGAGATAGCCATCTGCGTAAAGATGGGGCCGATCAGTTCGAATATGATTGTCGTCCCGATCGCGATGGCAAGGATTGACTGGGCTTGCTCAGGAAAGGCCGCTGCGGCGACCAGCGCCATGCCCATTGCAACCCCGGCCTGCGGCATCAGTGCAAAACCGATCCAGTAGCGCTCGACAGGGTTCATTCCAGCGAGTTTGCCGCCCAGCCATCCACCAAGGACCCGGCCAACGAACCGCAACACCACATAGGCTGATCCGATCAGGCCGATGGCAGCCAGGGCTTCGATTTGCAGCGACGCTCCCGCCAGAATGAAGAACACAACCATGAACGGCCATTCGATGCTTTCGATCTCGTGAAACGGGCGCGTGTGGTGGCGCGCCAGATTGGCAATCACTGCGCCGCAAATCATCGTCGCAAGCAGGTAGGATGCGCCGAAACCGAGCGCCAGTCCGCCACAAAGGAACACCACTCCGAGCGCTTCGGTCAGGGACGGCTCGCCGGGTTTCAGGCGGCCGGTCAGATAGGCCGCCGGCAATCCGATCGCGATACCGATCAGTATCGCGCCGCAAATCTCGACCAGGACCACATGGCCGACAGAAGCTGCGGCATCACTGCCATTCAGCATGTGACCGGCCGCAAGCAAAAGGCTGAACACTATCAGGGCCCATGCATCGTCAATCGCCACCGCGCCGCGAAGCGTGGTGATAAACGGACCGTTGAAGCCCGACGATCGCACGACATCCTCGGTTGCCGCCGGGGCCGTGGCGGTGGATATCCCGGCGAACACCAGGCAATAAAGCGGATCAAAGCCCAATATCCACAACCCGGCTCCCACCGTTGCGGCCGTCAGCAGAACAGCGCCAACGGACACACCGAGAATGCGCCGGCCGTCTTTTTGAATAACCGAGCGGGTGAGACGTCCCCCGAGCAGGAAAGCAACCATGACAAGTGCGATCTTGGCAACCAGGGGATACCATTCTGCGGCTGCCAGCGGAATGAGATTCAGCGAAGATGGGCCGACAATGATGCCGAACAGAACCAGCAAGGTGACCCGTGGCAGTCGCGTACGCCTGCCCAGCGCGTCAAGCGCCAGGCCGGCAAGCAGAAATCCACCGAGTGTAAGAAGAACTTGCGAGTGATCCATGGCCAAATTCTAGAACAAATGCCGGCCATATTGAATCAATTCTGTCTGCCGGTTGGACGGCTACCAGCTACAGCCTTGCAGGGGTGGATTGCTCCTGGCGACCGCGAATGTTTGATCTACGCCGTCAGCGCTTCCTCATGCCCGGTCAACACAAACGGAAGCGCCCGTTCGATTGGCATCGGCCGTTCAAAGAGAAATCCCTGCACGATGCGAATGCCGTGATTTCGCACAAACGCCAGATCGTGCATGGTCTCGATACCCTCTGCAACGAGCCGGAGGTCAAGCGACTTGGCGGTTTCAACGGCGGCCGAGATGAATTTTTCCGACACGGCGTCGTTGAGACCCGATTGGATGATCGTGTGATCGAGCTTGAGTTCGTTGAACGGACACCGGCGCAAAAGATCATGGTTCGACCCGCCGGTTCCGTAGTCATCCAGAGAGAGTTCAAACCCTGCCATGCGCAGCCGGGTCAACACTTCCAGCAATCGCTGATCGCTGTGCGGCAGCGATTTTTCGATCACCTCAATGGTAACCATACGCTTTGGCACCTTGTAGCGCTCAACGAGTGACACAAATTCGCTCATTGCATCGTCGTCTTCTAGCACCCTGGCGTCAAAGTTGAGGGATACGCCGGGGAACTCGTCAGTCTTGCCGAGGGCAAAGGCGAGATCGCGGAGTACCAGGTCAGCGATGGACAGGGCGGTCGTCACGCGCTCCTCATGATTGCGCAGATGCGAGAACAGGGCGCTCGGGCCGACGAGCGGGCCATCGGCCAGTTGCAGCCGGATCAGCGCTTCAAATCCGGCCACCGATCCCGATTCAATGTCAAATTGCGGCTGGTAATAAGGAACCAGTGTTGCGCCGTTCAGATCTCCGGATGTCGGGCCATCGTCTGGCTCGGGCGCCTCGCGTTCAGCCGGAGTGCATTCTTCAATGATCGTTCTCAGTTCGGACGGCAGGTATGGTTTCTGTAGCACCGCATAGACCGAAAGGCCGTGAATTTCCGCCAGCCGCTTGGCCGATTTCAGCACTGACTTGTCATGCCCGGAGGCCAAAACAATGGTTCCGGTATATTTTTCTTCGGCCAGCCGGCGCAGAAATTCCAGCCCGTCAATGTCGGGAAGGGTAAGGTCGAGGATGATGATATCGACCGGATCGGTTGCTGTCGCCACAGCAAGAAGCCCGTCGTAACCACACAATGTGCCGGTAAAGGTGCATTGGTCGACCTTGGACACAGCCCTGCGCGCCAGATCGACGATTTCCTGGTCGTCCTCAACAATCAGAACGTGTTTGTTCATTGCCCAGCCCCTGAACTTGCGACTGCTAGTAACATATTCGGAAAAACTTAATATCGGTTTAGCGAATAGTTTCGCGATCAGGGATCTGCGGAATTTGTTTCCTGGAGGGCCGTGAACCTGCTCGGAGCCATTCCACCGGGGGTGAAAGGTCCTTCTGCTCGTGCGTTCGGTACTCTGAAGCCTAAAAATGCGAAAGGGCTGGAGACTTGCGTCTCCGGCCCTTGAATCTTGTCACAAAATGGAAGTTTTGCGGTGTCAGTTGCCAAACAGATTGCCGAGATCGGATAGTTTGACTTTTACGCCAACGCGCACCTCTACCGATGTGTGGTCTACAGTGTAGGCACCCGCAGGTACAGCGCCAGCAAACAACGGTACATTGGTTGTACCCAGATCGACGTAGCGGACATCGCCGAACAGGTCGATCATGTCGGTTACCGCATAGCTGCCGCCGGCGCCGATGTTGAAGGCAAAATCGGTCTCTGATGCCGAACCGGCTACGACCGTGTCGTTTGTTGCCACCCTGCTATTGGCGACACCAACGCCACCAACGGCATAAATCGTCACCGGCATGTCAGGCATCGCCATATCGAGATAGACATTGACGAAGCCGGAATGATAATCCGAAACGACGGTCGAATAGACGAAAGCAGGCGGGTTTATGCCCGGAAAGCTGCCGGTGACGTAGTTGGCGCCACCACGGTAATTGTACTCGATTTCGCCGCGCACCGAGACATTTTCGGTGAAGCTGTAAATATTGGTGACGCCGAGGAAAAGGCTCACGCCGCTGGCATCTTCCGAATCGTCACAGGTCAGGAGGCCAACAACGCCGACACAATCGAAATTCGTGAAAGCGCCTGCGGTGTTGAAACCGCCGGTGTCGATGTCGGACCACGAATGGGCGTAGGCACCGCCAGCATACAAATAAGAGCCCGCGCCGTGGCCTGCAGAATGAGCTCCGCTTAGTTTCTCTTCAGCCTGTGCGCCGAATGCTGTGGCAGCCAGAAATGCCGCCGCGATCGTAAGTTTCTTGAACATGTACACGCCCCAGCCTGTTTATATTTGAGAATATTCTAAAATATGCGGGGCAGGGAGTCTGTTGCGGAAATGTCACGTGGTTGAAAATTGCAGGAAGCCGGGATGCTCTCGCACCCCGGCTTCGCGCTTGATCAGCCAAGCTACTCGCGCAGCTTGACCAGATCGTTCATCAGGCCGCCGGTACCGTTGTGCACGGTCAGCCGCTCGACCTTGCCGGCGATCGTCTCAAGGGCTTCAAGCTCTTTGAGACGCAGCATCACCGGGTTTTCGGCCATCACCTTCGCCGTGTTGAGCAGCGAACGCGTTGCGTTCGTCTCCTCGCGCCGGCGGATGACATTGGCCTCGGCTTCCTTCTGCGCCTCGACCACCTGGTTGAGGATGTCGCGCATCTCACCCGGCAGGATCACATCCTTCAGGGTGATCTCGCTGACCTCCACACCAAGAGCGGCCATGTCGGCGCGCACCTTGTCGGCGGCTTCAGTGTCGACTGTCACCTTGTTTTCAAGGATCTGGTCGAGCGTCATGGCGCCGAGCGTCTTGCGGAAGGCATACTGAAGCGCCCGGTAGAGCGCATCGGCAAAGTCCTTCGCTTCCGTCACCGCCTTCACCGGATCGGTGACCCGGTATTCGGCAGCAAGGTTGACGCGGATGGTCACCCGGTCACGCGTCAGCAGCTCCTGACCGGTCACCTCCAGCGACTGGCGCTTCAGGTCAACCGGCTTCGGCTCCACATCGCGGCCCGGTGTCCAGAACGCGTGCACGCCCGGGCCGAGCTTGGCCTTCAGCTCACCATCGACAAACAGGATGTTCGCCCAGCCGTCTGCCACCGCGATCGCGGTGACATGCTGTACGGCTCCCGCCTGCGCCAGACGCCGGTAGAGCTTCGGCTCGACAGCCGGAACGTCCGAGACATCGATCTTCGTTACCTCAAACGGACCGGCTACTGTCCAAAGTGCTACGCGCCGGTCCGGACCGAGCACGGTGTGGACACGGCCTTCGCGCTCGATGACGGCAACTTCGCCGGCAGCCGTCTCGGCCACGGTCAGGTGTTCGCCAGCGACATGCGGCAGCTTGTCGAAGAGCGCCTTCTCGTAATCCGAAACGAGTTCCGGCCGGGCCAGATTGTGGACCTCGACCTCAAGCCGTCCGCGCCGGTTGGCGAGCATGTGTTCGCCCGGCACCAGGATGCCCTTGATCTCACCCTTGTAGAGGTGCAGCGCCCGTTCGTTTTCGTTGATGAGCACGCGTGCGCGGCCCATGATCTTTTCGAGAATGGTCATCATCTTCTTTACTCCAAGCTAGTCGCGTCGCATGTCGGCGAACTTCCTTTCTTCGTTTCGGTTTTCGTTTCCGGACAAAAGTGCTCTATCGATCCGGAAACCGGTGGCATGTTCCGTTGGCGGGCCATCGGCGAGAGGGGATCGCAGCACCTGACCCGGCGCGATTGCGTCCGAAGACGAAATCTTGCGGGGGCAGGGCGGCCAGCCCGTCACCGGCGGCCGGGCCGCAGGCGCATGGCGTCAGGCTTCTGTCTGCCGCAACCCGAAGGTCACAGCATTCATCTGCCGTCGGCATTCCGGTTTCCGGACCACTCATTGGCATGGTCTTTGGAAGACCTAGAGGAGCGGGAATCGAACCCGCGACAGTCGACGTTAAAGGTCGATGCTCTACCCAAACTGAGCTATCCAGTGGTGCACATGACAGGACTCGAACCTGCAACCTCCGGCCTGGTGGCCGGCGCTCTTCCCATGAGCTACACGCGCATCCCGTATCTGTGGTCCGGCATCCGTACGAAGCATTGGCAGTGCCATCTTCGCGGGCGGGCATTCACGAAGCCCTGGCCGTTGATGTCCGGTCCGTCGGAAACGGGACGCGGCACCTACGCCCTTACGCGGAGGAAGGCAACAGGCAATACCGGTTCTTTTGCTTCACAAATCGGTGTATGTTGCTGAAATACAACATATAATTGAATGTTTATGTGGTGATGCTGGCATCGGGGCGGGAAAAATCATTCCGGATAATATTTGCCATTTGGCAGAATAGTTACTATTCTATGCCAAAAGGATAGTCCAATGAGCGAAATGGTTCTGATCGATACCGCCAATCCGGTGTCTCACGCCGGACCGATCTCCGATGAGGAGGCCGGCGCGATGTTTCGTGCGGCGATGAACCTGTTTCAAAGGTGGAAAGTCACCGATAGCGAGGCCGCGGTTCTGCTGGATGTGCCGGTGCGAACCTATGCCCGCTGGAAGGTGTCAGGCCCGTCGCGGCTTGGCCGCGATGGCAAGGCCCGTCTGTCGAACCTGATGGGGATCCATAAGGCGCTGCACATCATCTTCCGCGATCCGCAGCGCGGCTATGACTGGATCAAAAAGCCGAATGCAATGTTTGCCGGCGCTTCCGCACTCGACGTGATGCTGGGTGGCGAATTGACCGATCTGATGCGGGTACGCCACGCGCTTGATGCCGAACGCGGTCTTTCGTGAAACAAGACATCGCAAACATTCCGGTATCGCACATCGAGTGGCCCGGTGCGGTGCGCATTATCCGCAGTCTCTATCCGCCGATTGATTTGTTCGAGGACATTGCCGATCCTGCCGACTGGCCGTTGCTCATCGCTGCGGAACAGAAGACCAATCCGCGGCTGATGGAATCAATCGGAAACCTCGACCTGGTACCGCCGGAGCGCCGGGTTTCCGGTCCCGGCGCGAGCTGGCTGATGGCGCCATTCACCCACATCTCTACCGATCGGCCGAGCCGGTTCTCAAACGGTACCTACGGAGTTCTGTACGCCGGTCGCGAATTCAAAACCGCTCTGTTCGAGACGATTTATCATCATGAGCGTTTCATGGCTGCAACCAACGAAGAGCCGGGCTGGACGTCGCAGTTCCGCGAGATCGTTGTGGATATCGATGCCAACCTGCATGATCTGCGTGGCGATGATCCCTCTTTCCCTGCGCTGCACCATGCCAGCGATTATTCCGCATCGCAGTCAGTGGGTGCGTCGCTGCGCGCGGATGGCTCGGATGGCGTTGTCTATCGAAGCGTCAGGCACGAGGAAGGTGAATGTGCCGGTCTTTTCTGGCCCGACCTGGCGGCAATCCCTCGCCAGGGCAGGCATTTGGATTATCACTGGAACGGCACCAGGGTCGATTATTTCCGAGCCCCGGAAACCGGTGCGGTTTGGGCTGTCGGGTAGCCGGTTTCAAGCAAACTCCCGGCCCTCGGCACTCCTTTGAAAATAGATCAGGTCAAGCTCCGGCGGCGTTTCGCCGAGCACCGACAGGATCATGTGCGCCTGGCCGCGGTGATGGGTCTGATGATTGAAGAAATGTGCCATGGCCGGCGCCAGCCGCTGGCTGATGGTTTTGAAGTCCGTGGCAGTCAGATAGGTAAACCGGCCCATCAGGTCGATGTCGGAAAGCCCTTCAACCCATTCCTCAATGCGCGCATCAAGCCCGGCACGTGCGTCGGCCAGCTCGTCGAACTGGTCGTAGAGCACCGCATCGAGACTGTCCGGTAATTCGCCGGTGCCGGTAAACCGGTGCATCCAGATCAGGTCACCGACGAGAATATGGTTCAGTGTCCCTTCCATGGAGGCGAAATAGGCGCCTGTATCGCGACCGAATTCTTCATCGGTCAGCGCACCGGCAGCATCATAGAGCCGCTCATTGGCCCACTTGTTGTAGGCTGCCATCATCACAAAGTGTTTCTTCACAGCCGCTTCCCCGGACAAGCCTGAGCTGGTACGAGGTTCCACTCTATCACCATCTCCCGGGGGGTCACTAGTGACGATAAAGCATTATGAACTTGTTGGCGCGGATGCATCGCGTCCGTTCAGCCCGCATTGCTGGAAAACGCGCATGGCCCTGATCCACAAGGGGCTCGATTTTGAAAGCGTGCCGGTCGGGTTTACCGATGTCCCGCACATTGAAGGCGGCATCAGCAAGATAGTTCCGGTCATTCGCGACGGCGATACGCTGGTCGCCGACAGCTTCGAGATCGCTCAATATCTCGAGCAGGCCTACCCGGACAGGCCATCACTGTTCAAGGGCGAAGGCGGTGCTGCCATGGCACGGTTGATCGAGCGCTGGTCGCAGCTGACCATCCATCCCTATATCGGTTCCGCCATCATGATGGATATTTTCAACATGGCCCGCGACGACGATAAGGCCTATTTCCGCGAAAACCGGGAAGGCCGGTTTGGCAAGAAGCTGGAGGAAATACCTGCCGGCCGCGATGAGGGTCTCGGCGCATTCGCCAAGTCACTGGAACCGCTTCGTGACATGTTGAATTACCAGCCTTTCATCGGTGGAGCGACCCCCCTGTTTCCCGACTACATCGTTTTTGGCGCGTTTCAGTTCGGACGCGTCGTTTCACCGTTCAAGGTTCTCGATGATGACGATGTCATCGCTGATTGGTTTTCGCGGTGCCTCGACCTGCATGATGGTGCCGGCCGGTCAGTTTCGGCAGCGGCCTGATTTCCGGCGGTCAAACGATTCCATTTGGATGTGAACCGCTCTAGTGGCTTCACACATGCGAAGAACCGCTCTATAGAGCCGCAAATTCTTCTGATTTTTCCAACAACAAGGAACGACAATGGCGATCGAACGCACTTTCTCGATGATCAAGCCTGACGCAACCAAGCGCAATCTGACCGGCGCGATCACAAAAATGCTGGAGGATGCCGGCCTGCGCGTCGTCGCGTCACGCCGGGTTTGGATGAGCCGCCGCGAGGCCGAGGGTTTTTATGCCGTACACAAGGGCAGGCCGTTCTTCGACGAACTGTGCGAGTTCATGTCATCAGGTCCGACAGTTGTTCAGGTTCTCGAAGGTGAGAACGCGATTGCAAAAAATCGCGAAGTCATGGGCGCGACCAATCCGGCCGACGCAGACGAAGGCACCATTCGCAAGACCTTTGCCCAGTCGATCGGCGAAAATTCGGTTCACGGGTCTGATGCGCCGGAAACCGCGGCTGAGGAAATTCGCTACTGGTTTTCCGATACCGAAGTCGTCGGTTGACGATCTGAATTCAGCAGAACGCCAGCCGGCGAACTTAGCCGGCCTTGCCGGTGGACAAGTCCGTTTCGTCCGGCGGCCGGTCTGGCGTCGGGCGCTGGCGATTTTCGTCGGCAAACGTCGTGAATTCGTCAAAGCTCATCGCGCCGCCATAGTAGCGGCCCTGGAACACATCACAGCCATAGGCCCGCAGAAAAGCCTCCTGGCGTTCGCTCTCGACATGCTCGGCAACCGCGGTGATTCCAAGCGTACCGGCCATTGCCAAAATCGTTTTGACCAGTGCCTCGTTGTCCTCGTCGCCGTCAATTCCGGACACGAATGCACCCTCGATCTTGACCTCGTCGAACGCGAGTTGCTTCAGATAGGTGATCGACGAATAGCCTGATCCGAAATCATCGAGCGAAAATCGAATTCCCGCTTCCTTGAGTGCCGTCATCCGTGTCTCGATATTTTCACGGGCGCTGCGATGAACCTGTTCGGTTATTTCGATCGTCAGCATTCCCGGGCGGACCCGGTGTTCGTCGATCAGACTGCTGATCTGTTCAATCGCGCCCTCATCGAGAAGAAACGATGTGCCTGCGTTTACCGCCAGGCGCACGGTCTCAAGGCCCGGAGTGCGGCTCCAGAGCGCCAGCGTCTCAACGGCGATATTCATGGCCAAAATGTCCAGATCCGTCGACAGACCTGCTTTTTTTGCCAGCGGCAGCAAACGGTCGGCCCGTATTGTTCCGTGCTCAGGATGCGGCCACCTGATAAACCCTTCCGCGCCGACAAGATTTCCGTTCCTGTCCACCTGCGGCTGATACTTCAGTTCCAGTTCGCGGCGGCGCAAGGCGCGTGCCAGATCGGAAGCCAGCAGTTCCTCTTCGCCGTTAGCCTCGGTTTCTCCTGTCTTGATGGCGAATGCTGTGCCAATTGAGTCCCGGCCGCCGGATTTGGCTTCGTACATTGCCTGATCGGCCTGGGTCAGTATCGCGTCGGGACTGTCCTGTGTGCCGTCATAGATGACTGCGCCGAGACTAGCGGTTGACTTGTAACCAAGTTTCTTCAGTTGATAGGGCTCGCGCATGGCGCTCATGATCTTGTCGGCAACCGCCATGGTGTTGTCGCGCGCTATCCAGTCCTCCTGCCCTACAGACTGAAGCAGAACCACGAATTCGTCGCCTCCAATCCGCGCAACGGTGTCGCCGCCGCGGACCGTCTGCTGCAAGCGTTCTGCCACCTGCACCAGGAACATGTCGCCGACTTCATGGCCATGCGTGTCGTTCAAATCCTTGAAGTGATCGAGATCGATGAAGATGGCTGCGCCAAACAGGTTGCGGCGTTTGCAATCGGTCATGGTTTGGCTCAGCCGGTCCATCAGAACACGGCGGTTCGGCAATCCCGTCAGCGGATCGACATACGCCATTTCCTCGATCTCGAGTTCCTGCCGTTTTCGTTCGGTGATATCGTAGATGTAGCCATACCATGTGACTGTCCGGCCGGTGCGTTCTGGCTGCGCGACCACATCAAGCCAGCGTTCGACCCCGTCCGTGTCGATAACCCTGTATTCCACGTTCCAGACTGTCAGGTTGAGACCGGATTCACGCAAGGAAAGCAGGTATCTTTGCCGGTCGTCGGGATGGACCGTATGGAAATAGGATGTCGGGTCGGAGACACTTTCGGTTTCCGCAATTCCGACTGTCCGGCAAAAACCGCTCGAGACATAGGGCGCTGTGAATGTCCCGTTCGGGTTGCGGACAAGTTGAAACAACCCACCGGGGACCATGTCCGTCAGCTTGCGGAACCGCTCCTCTATCTCCAACCGGCGAATGGAATCGGTGATTTCGCGGACCGAACCCTCATAGTGCTTTATCTTGCCGGTCTTGGCATCCTTGACGACCCGGGCGCTTTCAGAAATCCAGATGCGCTCGCGGGTTTTGTGGCGATAGATCTCCGAGACAAAATCCTCGACATATCCGTCTTGTTCCATCCGGGCCTTGAAATCTTCGCGACGGTCGGGGTCGACATACCATTCTTTTGCAATGTCCCTGACCGCTGCAAGCTGCTCGGCTTCGGTCTCATAGCCGTTCAGTCTGACCAGCGCGCGGTTGGCGCTCAATTGCCGGCCATCGGGCGATGACCGGTAAACACCTTCGGTCAGGTTCTCAATCAGCGCCGCGCTGTCCAGTGCGGCCTGCCTCGATTCCTTGTACAGGCGGCGATAGGACACAACGCCGTAGACAAGCACCAGGGCAATAGCGATCCGGCCCGCGACAATCCAGGGATGCGCGATAGCAAACTCGATCAGAACTGACAGAATTGTGGGGGTCAATCCATCCAAACTCCGCTTGTTGCCAACGACACTACAGATGCGAAGTGTGGATTCCGTTTAGGGAACGCTTAATTTTCCGAGACGGTTAACCGTCTGCAAACAGGGGTTTTCAATCAGAAATTGAAATATTGCCGTGCCTGTCCCAGGAGTCTGAATTTTCTTTAAGTTATTGAAATATATATAATAAACACCTGTTGGTCAGTTCGACCACTTTTTCAGGCTCTTATCGTCTTTATCGTTTGCCTCCACCCAGCCTGCGGTTGTGCCGTCGGCAAGATGTTCCTTCTTCCAAAATGGCGCCTTGGTCTTCAGAAAATCCATCATGAACGATGCTGCCTCGAATGCGGCTTGCCGGTGCGAGGAAGCGGCTGCGACGAAAACGATGTTTCCGCCGGCTGCAATGCGGCCAAACCGGTGAATGACGGTCATGCCCGTAAGCGGCCAGCGCGCTGTCGCATCGGCGGCAATCGTTGTGATCTGTTTTTCTGCCATTCCCGGGTAATGTTCCAGTTCCAAAGCGGAAAGCCTGCCGGCCTCGTCGCGGCAAAGACCGGTAAACGTGACCACGGCGCCGACATCATTTCGGTTGGACGTCAGTCTTGCTACTTCCGCCGATGCGTCGAAATCGGCGCGTTGTACGCGAACGGTTGGAACGACGTGTTCGCTCACGCCATCAGCCTCCGGTCATCGGAGGGAACAGCGCAATCTCATAAGGTGTGCCGAGTTTTTCGGAATGGTGAACGTGTTCCATGTCAAGAGCGACCCGGATTGAATCCTTGTGTTCCAGGGCCGCAGCGTATTCCTCGCCCCTGGTTATAAGCCAGTCCAACAATTCAGATACGGTTGTCACATCGGCCGGCAGGTCGAGCTCTTCGCCGTCCTTGCCGATGCGCTCGCGAACCCAGGAGAAGTAAACCAGTTTCATCAACCCGAACCCTGCAATCATTCATCGATGACGTGTTTCAGACCGGCTCGGAAATAATCCCATCCGGTGTAAAGCGTCACGACCGCTGAAATCCACAACAGCACGATACCGGTTTGCGTTGTATAGGCAAACACCTTGTCACCGGCGGAACCGGCAAGCAAAAATCCGATGGCGAATAATTGGATGGTGGTTTTCCATTTCGCCAGCGTGGTCACGGGCACTGAGACTTTCAGCTCGGCCAGATACTCACGCAGGCCGGAAACCAGGATTTCGCGGCAAAGGATGATGATTGCCGCCCACAGCGACCAGCCGGCAATGGTCTTGTCGGTGTCTGCAGCAAGCAGCAACAGGCAGGTTGAGACCAGCAGCTTGTCGGCGATCGGATCAAGCATTCGGCCGATGTTGGATGTTTGTTGCCAGATGCGCGCCAGATAGCCGTCAAAAAAGTCGGTAATGCTGGCGGCGGCAAAAATGGCCAAGGCGCTCCAGCGCGCGAAATCGCTCGACTGAAGCCTGCCTTCAAGGAAAAAACACAGCACCACCAACGGAACAGCGACGATGCGCCCGTAGGTCAGCAGGTTCGGCAGGTTGAATGTGTGTTTCGGCATCCGGTTGGCCCCTTGCGGCGCTCAAACAATCAGACTCGGGCGCGCACGGTCAACAAGCCACGCGGCCATCGACTAGCAATTTTGCGTCAACGGCCGGTTTTTCAACCGTTCTCGTGGAAAAAGTCGTGAATCTGTCGGGCCATTTGCTCCGAAATACCCTCAACTTGAGCCAAATCGGCGACAGCTGCGCGGCTGACCGCCTTGGCAGTACCGAAATGATGCAGGAGCGCACGCTTGCGCGCCGGACCGATACCGCCGACTTCATCGAGCGGATTTTTAACCATTTCCTTCTTGCGCCTGGCACGATGCGAACCAATGGCAAAACGGTGGGCTTCGTCGCGCAGACGCTGGATGAAATACAAAACCGGGTCGCGCGGCGGCAGGCTGAAAGGCTGTTTGCCGGACATGAAAAATCGTTCGCGGCCTGCTTCGCGGTCGGCGCCCTTGGCGATGCCGATCGCCGTAACATGCTCCTGAATGCCCAATTCGCTCAAAATACCCTCAACCGCCGACATCTGCCCCTTGCCGCCATCGATGAGCAGCAAATCAGGCCATCGCGGAATTGTCATTTCGTCGTCTGATCCCTCATCACTGGCTTCACCGGGAAGGCCATGTTCTTTCAGCAGGCGCGAGAACCGCCGCTCGATGACCTCTCGCATCATGCCGAAATCGTCTCCCGGTGTGATGTCCTTCGATTTGATGTTGAACTTGCGGTACTGGTTTTTGGCAAATCCCTCAGGCCCGGCGACGATCATCGCACCAACAGCATTTGTCCCCATGATGTGGGAGTTGTCGTAAACCTCGATCCTGCGCGGCGGCGCATCGAGACCGAAAGTTTCCGCCAGGCCGGCGAGCAGCCGTGCCTGGCTCGACGTTTCGGCTAGCCGCCGTCCCAGCGCCTCGCGTGCATTTTGCAATGCGTGGCCAACCAGGTCCTTCTTTTCGCCGCGTCTCGGCACGGAGACATTCACCCGATGGCCGGATTTGGCGCTCAGCGCCTCTGAGAGCAGTTCGCGCTCTTCGACATCCGTCGACAGCAACACCAGCCGCGGGCAGGGTTTGTCGTCGTAGAACTGGGTCAGAAACGAGCCCAGCACCTCTGCCGATCCAAGTGATGCATCGGCGCGCGGAAAGTAGGATCGGTTGCCCCAGTTCTGCCCTGTGCGGAAGAAGAACACCTCCACACAAGTCTGGCCGCTCTCCTGATGCACCGCAAATACGTCGGCCTCGTCAATCGTCTGTGGATTGATACCCTGATGGCTCTGCACGTGCGACAGCGCCGCCAGGCGGTCGCGGTAGACTGCGGCCCGTTCGAAGTCGAGTTCGGCCGATGCCCGCTGCATCGAATCCGACAGGAGCGCCTTTATCCTGCTTGACCTGCCTGACAGGAAGTCACGTGCTTCCGAAACCAGCTCTGCGTATCCATCGGCATCGATTTCCCCGGTGCATGGTCCGGCGCAACGCTTGATTTGATAAAGCAGGCAGGGCCGCGTGCGGCTGTCATAAACGGAATCGCTGCAGGTTCGCAGCAGGAAGGCGCGCTGCAGCGAGTTGATGGTCCGGCCCACCGCTCCGGCAGACGCGAACGGTCCGAAATACTCACCCTTGCGGGAGCGTGCGCCGCGGTGTTTGAATATCCCCGGCGCGGCGTGATTGCTGGTCAGCAAGATGTAGGGAAACGATTTGTCGTCGCGCAGCAAAACGTTAAACCGCGGCCGCAAGCGCTTGATAAGATTCGCTTCCAGCAACAGCGCCTCAGTCTCGGTGCGCGTGACGACAAATTCCATCGACGCGGTTTCGCGAATCATGCGGACGATGCGGCCGGAGTGCCCTCGGCCCTGCGCATAACTCGTCACCCGCTTCTTCAGGCTTCGCGCCTTGCCGACGTAGAGCACGTCGCCATCAGCATTCAACATGCGGTAGACACCGGGCCGGTTTGGCAGTTGCTTGACAAAATCGGAGATCAGCTCGGCGCCGGATTTTCCCTCTCCGGCACTGTCACTGACCGTCCAGCCGATCTCCGGATTCATTCAACTATACCGGCAACATCCGGCGTCTCCCAGGCTAGATGCTGCCCGCCGTCCAATGCAATCATCTGACCGGTCACCGAGGGTGTTTCCCAAAGCCATTTGATCGTCGCACCAAACTCTTCCAGCGATGGACCCCGCTGCAATGGCACTGACATCACCTGATGTTTGAAATCGGCCTCCGACTGCCGTTCATTGGGCAGCGTCGGACCCGGACCGATTGCATTGACCCGGATGCGCGGCGCCAACGCCTGCGCCATGGTTTGGGTCGCGGTCCAGAGCGCCGACTTCGACAACGTGTAGGAAAAATACCGGGGCGTAAGCTTCCATATCCGCTGGTCGATGATGTTGACGACAAGGCCGGCTTCATCACCCGGCAGATTCCTGGCGAGGTGGCTTGTCAACGTCGCCGGTGCTTTCAGATGAAGGTCAAAATGCGCATCCCAGACAGCCTCGTCCAAATCGGTGACAGCATCCTCCTCAAAGATCGATGCGTTGTTGACCAAGAGGCAAGGGCTGCCAGCCTGCTCGGATACGCTCCCGATGAGTTCTGCCGCCGCGTTGGCATTGGTCAGGTCGGCGACAATCGTGAATGCCTGTCCGCCCGCCGCTGCAATTTCGCTTGAAAGCGCTTCCGCCTCCTCATCAGAACCGTTGTGATGGATGGCGACCGTGAACCCGTAAGCCGCCAGGTCGCGCGAGATGGCTGCACCGATCCGGCGTGCGCCTCCGGTCACCAATGCGATTTTTCCGTCAACCGTCATTCGTTTAAAATACCGTCCAAATGTAGATTGCATAGGCCGCCAGCATCGCCAGCCCCATCATCCTGCCAACCGTCAGCCGCGCGTAACCGATTATCGCCAGCAACGCCATTGCTCCGAGCATGACCCACATGTCGGTGGAGATGATGCGCGGATCGACGGGCACAGGAATGATCATTCCGGTAACGCCCATGATGCAGGCTATATTGAAGATGTTCGATCCGACGATATTGCCAAGCGCCACGGCGCTGGTGCGCCGGATGGCAGCCATCATGGTTGTCGCCAGTTCCGGCAGCGAGGTGCCGATTGCTATGACGGTCAGTCCGATTGCCGCTTCCGATATGCCGAATGCGCGGGCGATGTCGCTGGCTCCGACGACTGTCAACTGTGCTGCTAGCGGCAATCCGACGACGCCGGCGGCGACATAGGCTGCCACGCGGCCGGTATCATGCGGCGCTTCGCCAATTTCGTCGTGATAATCGGTTCCGCCAATCCGGATGCGGCCGGCCTGATGGATCTGCCACCAGATATAAAGGCACAATCCGCCGAACAGAACGGCGCCTTCCACCCGGCTAAGCACACCGTCCGATATCATGTAAATAAACAGCAACACCGTTACCAGCATGGCCGACAGATTGCGCCTTAATCCTGGCTGCCTGGCCGTCACCGCCGATATCAGCGCCGGAAGCCCCATGACCAGCAGCACATTGGCGATGTTGGAACCGATCGCATTACCGATCGCGATACCAGGCGCGCCTTGGAGCGCAGATTGGACGGAGATGAACAATTCGGGCGCTGATGTGCCGAAAGCAACCACCGTCAGTCCGATAACCAGCGGATCGATGCCGAGGTTTTCTGCGATACCGACCGCGCCCTTGACCAGGAAATCGCCGGAAAAGACAAGTAACAAGAGGCCGGCGAGCAGCAATACGGTGCTGAATAGCATGCAGCGAAATCCCGAGAATCAACTATTCCGGCCAATATAGGTTGCTGGCCCGGCACTACCAAGCGTGCCTAGAGCGTGGCCAAACTGCAACGTCACGCTTTGGCCGCATATCTGCCCGCGAAACTCCAAATTTCCGGAAATCTTTGGCCGCAATTTGCAACGACATTCCGCCCTGACAACAGGGGAATGTCCGAGGTGAGGGTTTCGGATGGTTCCTCTGGTCGCACGGGCGCGGGCCATTGCGGCTAAGGAGCTAGTGAATGAAGATCGTTGCAATCAAATCACCCGGGACGGTGGCGGCAGCCTTTGGCATGGCGCTGTTGTTCGCAAACATTCCGGCCAATGCGGCCGACACCGTCTATGAAGAACCGCCCGTACCTTCAGCCCCCGAAGAGGTCACGCCGCTGGCAGCTTGGTCGGGGATCTATGGCGGTGCGGTGCTGGGCTACGGATTTGGCGAGACCGATGTAGGCGCCAACACTATCGACACTGACGGATTCATCGGCGGTATTTTCGGTGGCGCGCAATACCAGTCAGGATCGTTTGTCTACGGCGGCGAGACCGATATTGGCTACAACATGATGGACGGCAGCAACGCCGGCGTGGCGACGGAATACGGGCTGGAAGCTTCGCTGCGGGCCCGCATCGGCTATGCCGCGACACCGGATGTTCTTCTCTATGGCACCGGCGGTGTCGCTGTCGGCCGGGTAGAAGTCACAAATGCCGCGGGCAGCGACACCAACACGGTCGTTGGCTGGACTGCCGGTGCTGGTGTTGATGCGAAACTGACCGAGCAGGTGTTTGGCCGGCTAGAATACCGCTACACCGACTACGCCAACAAGGTGTTCAATCCCGGTGGTGCTGCCGCCAATGTCGACGCGAACCACAGCCGCCTCATGCTGGGGCTAGGTTTGCACTTCTAGGGCTAACAGAAAGGGAGCGGAGGAAACTTCCGCTCCCGTCTTCCAACCGCCTCAGCAGATCAGCCTTTCGGCAGATATTCCGTCAACTCGGGAAACTTGGCATCGAATCGTGCCGGCCAGCGCTTCAGCCGCGTGCGGCCCCGCTCCCATTGTCCGGAAAACCGCAATTCCAGATAGCCGAGCATGGTGCGGATGGCGATGTGGCCCCCGGTGATCTTCTTGGGCAGGTTTGGCGGATTGGCGTTGAGCGCATCGAGCGCGCGTTCCACCTTGGTCCATTGCGCATCGAGCCATGGCTGATGCACGATTTCAGCCGGCCGGAAACGGCGCTCGTAAACATGCGCCAACAGGCAATCGCAAAGCCCGTCCGCGAGCGCTTCCATGCGCTCGGCTTCGGTACGCTTGACCGGGCTGCGCGGAAACAGTTTTCCCTTCGATTCACGATTGAGCCACTGCATGATTGCGCGGCTGTCATAGACGCTCGTTCCGTCATCGGTGATCACCACCGGAATTTTACCGAGTGGATTGGCGCCGGTCAGATTGTCGGGTTGCGGGGCGGTATCGACAAGCTCTGAAACCAGGTCCACACCGGCATGGGCTGCCGCCATGCGAACCTTGGCGCTGTAGGGAGACGGGGGTGAGTAGAGAACTTTGGGCATGTCAATCTCCGGTGAATCAGCCTCTCAGCGAAACTCCATAGGCCGTTGAAAAGATTCAGGCAATATCAGCCGCCGCGTGCTGGAGGCATGACCGCCTTGTCGCTGGAACAGGCACGGCGCTCCAGTTCGGGGCAAGTGCGGAAATCCAGTGACTTGGTCATGCACAAGCGCACTTCGCGCAGGTATCGCTTGCCGCAGGTGACGACAATGCCCGCTGCGTCACTGCCTTCATTGGAAGCCAGAAACGCCCGCTCAAGCACATCCGGATCGACGGTTGTGTAGTCATCCAGCCGCGCGAATTCCGCCGGGATGGTCACTGTCTCGCGCGCCTTTCTGAGCGTGGCAAAATAGTCCGCACGTGTCAGGCCGGAGCAGGTGCCGTGTTTTTTCCATTGATGCCGGATGAGACCGGCCGAGGGCATGATGTCGTAAAGTTTCCGCAGCGCTTCCTTCGGTACATCCAGCGACAGATCGGTGGGGCAGTTTGCCGGATAGCCGCGTTCAAACTGCGGCCACAATCCGTGCACGATGAAACCGTAGGGCCGGCCGGAATCGCATTGCTGGCGGTTGGCGTCTTCACCTTCCACGGCGCAATAGCTCGGCGACCAGGAAAGGGCGAGGACGTAGTAGTCAAATCCCGAACCCAACGGCAGCGTGCCGCCCGCTCCGCCGTCATTGCCATCCGTGCCGCTTTGCTCAGAGCAGGCCGCCAGCGTTAACAGCGCCGCAACAAGTGCGAAGGCAATACGCGGCTTTTTGACGTCCATCGGCGTCAGCGAAGAATCCGGCAATAGGAGTTGTAGACGTTCCAGCGGTCAAAGCCGGAAACGCAAAACTCGACATTGTCGTCGATGCCGGCAAATCCCTGATGGTCCTCGATCAGATACCAGATGCGCTTGCGCCGCCCATCGGAGAGATGTGCTGTCCCGTGGCAGTAGCGCCGGGCAATCGGCCTGTCTTCGTGTGCCGGCAGATACCGGTGCTGGTGAATACGGTCGATCGCCTCGATTTCGACATCGGGCAGGTGGGGAACATTGGTCACCTGGTGGCGAAACCGCCGTTCGATCTTGCGCAGCATCTTGGCGTCGTCGCAGGCGCGGGCTTCGCCGTCCCATATGCGCAGTTCAAAGGCGCCAGCCGGTGAGGCCGCACCCGCCGCAACGACGGCAGCGATAATCATTGACTTAGAAGGGAAAGAAGGCATGAGAAATGGACCCGTTTCGTGCAACGCAGCATCTTTGCCCAGTTTGACCAAGCCGGTTGCAAGGGTCAAGCATGGCTGTAAAGCGTTGTCGGTTTAGGTAAATCTGATCGACAACGCGCATTTCGCCGTTAAAAGAGTTGCCATGAATATCCAGACCCGCCCGGCGATCGGCCATTCGGCCTGCCCGCATGACTGCCCCTCGACCTGTGCGCTTGATGTTGAACTCATCGATGGCGGCACGATCGGCCGTGTGCACGGGGCGAAGGAAAACAGCTACACCGCCGGGGTCATATGCGCCAAGGTTGCCCGCTACGCCGAGCGAATCCACCATCCCGGCCGGTTGTTGAAACCGCTTGTCCGCGCCGGAGCCAGAGGCGAGGGAGCGTGGAAGGAAGCCAGTTTCGAGGCTGCACTTGATCTTGTCGCCGAACGTTTCCAGAAGGCTGAAGAGCGCCACGGCAGCGAAACGGTCTGGCCGTATAATTACGCCGGAACGATGGGCTTTGTGCAGCGCGACGGCATTCACCGTTTGCGCCATGCCAAGCGTTATTCCAACCAGTTCGACACCATCTGCACCAATATGGCCTGGACCGGTTTTGCCATGGGAACCGGCGCGCTTCGCGGCCCCGACCCGCGCGAAATGGCCAAATCCGATTGCGTGGTGATCTGGGGCACCAATCCCGTCGCCACCCAGGTCAATGTCATGACCCACGCCATCCGGGCGCGCAAGGAGCGCGGTGCAAAGATCGTCGCCATCGATATTTACGACAATGCCACCGTCAAACAGGCCGACCTCGGCCTGGTCCTGCGGCCGGGAACCGACGCCGCGCTCGCCTGCGCGGTCATGCATATCCTGTTTCGTGAAGACCTTGCGGATCGTGAGTATCTCGAAAAGTACACCGATGATCCGGCAGGCCTTGAGGCGCATCTGAAATCAAAAACGCCCGAATGGGCTGCGTCGATCACCGGTCTGCCTGTCAGCGAGATTGAAACGTTTGCCCGGCTGGTCGGAGAGACAAGGCGCAGCTATTTCCGCGTCGGTTACGGCTTTACCCGTCAGCGAAACGGCGCTGCAGCCATGCATGCGGCGATTTCGGTTCCCTGCGTCACCGGCGCCTGGCAATATGAAGGCGGCGGCGCGTTTCATTCCAACTCCGACATCTTCACCGTCGACAAATCGCGGCTGATGGGGGCAGGTCTTGCCGATCCGGCGGAGCGCTGGCTCGACCAGTCCAAGATTGGCCGCATTCTGACCGGGGATGAAGACGCGCTGCAACACGGGTCCCCCGTGTCGGCCATGCTGATCCAGAACACCAACCCGGTAAACGTGATGCCCGAACAACGGCTTGTTCGGCAGGGTTTGATGCGGGACGACCTGTTCGCCTGCGTGCATGAGCAGTTCATGACCGAGACGGCGGAACTGGCCGACGTCGTGCTTCCGGCAACGATGTTCCTGGAGCATGACGACATTTATCGCGGCGGTGGCCACCAGCATTTGATGCTCGGTCCCAAGCTGATCGATCCGCCCGCCGGACCGATGCCCAACCATTTTGTCATCGAGGAACTGGCAAGCCGGCTCGGTGTATCGGACAGGCAAGGATTTGGCCTGACCGAGCAGGATCACATAGACGCGGTTCTGGCGCCCGTGGGCAGCAGTTTTGCCGACCTGAAGCAGAAGCGCTGGATTGACCTGCAGCCGGATTTCGAAGAATCGCATTTTCTGGGCGGCTTTGGCCATGCCGATGGCAAATTCCGTTTCAAGCCCGACTGGACGGGCACGCCAGCATCCAACCGGCCGCCGGATTCGCTTGGCCCCCAAGGCGATCATCAACGCCTGCCGGTGTTCCCGGATCACGTTGAGCTGATCGAGATGGCCGATGACGAACACCCGTTCCGGCTCGCCACATCGCCGGCGCGCTCGTTTCTGAATTCGACCTTTGCCGAAACCAGGACCTCGACTGACCGGGAAGGGCGTCCGCAACTGCAGCTGCATGCCGATGATGCCAAGGCGCTGGATGTTGCCGAGGGTGATCTGGTCGAAATCGGCAACAAGCGCGGCGAGGTGGTTTTGCACGCCACGATCGGCGGCGGCGCACGGCCGGGCGTCGTCATTGCCGAGGGCATCTGGCCCAACAAGGCGCATTTGCGCGGCGAGGGCATCAACACGCTGATCGGCGCCGAACCGGCAGCCCCCTATGGCGGCGCGGCCGTCCATGACACGGCGGTGTGGGTGCGGGCGGTTTGAGCGCCGGCGCGCGAGCGATTCAATCAGCGATGTACAATCCGCCCGGCCTGAATTCGGTGTCTGATCTATCTGGAGGAAATTTGGAGTGGATACCTGCGTAGCGGACATTGCGGCCGTTTTGTTCGGGAATGTCGATGTCCGCTTCTGACCTATTGTGGCAATTACGCGGTTCCAATTCAGTTCTGGCGTGTCGCCTCGACAAGTTGATCGCGCAGCCATTTGTGTCGAGCATCGCCATTCATTCTCGAATGCCAATTTGCGATAACGTCAAGCCGACGAGAGTCGATGTCGACCTGAAGTGTTTTCAAACGGCTCGAAAGGCCCCGAAACAGCCTGGAAGGAATGAAAGCAAGATAGTCGTCGCCATCAAGGGCATTAAACAACATAGAGAATGTTGGAACGGAAACTGCGACTCGCCGTTGCAATCCCTTAGCGCTCAATACTTCGTCCATCGGTCCAGCGAACAGACCGCGCGTGGGATCAACCAGGGCGTGATCATATGCGCATAGTTCCTTCAATGTTATGTGGTTGTTCAGCGGGTGTGAGTTTCTGGCCACACAAATGTAACGGTCACTGAAAAGCTTTCTGGATGGCAGGTCTGGAACTGCAACTTCCGTGATGCTCACACTCACATCGATTTCTCCGCGAGCCAGGATGTCGGACAAACCTGTTGCAGGTCTTGGGACAACAGATACCCGCATGCTTGGCGCTACCACCCTCAGGCGAGAAATCAGGGGAGAGATGACCGACATCTGAAGATAATCACTCCCACATATGCGGATTGTTGAAGTGTCGGTGGTTGGATCGAATTCCTCTGGCTTTATGATTGCCTGAGCTTTGTCCAAGAGCTCCTTTACTGGGGTGGCGAGTGCTTCTGCTCTCGGTGTTGGGAGAATTCCGTATGACGTTCTAACAAACAATTCATCAGCAAAGATCTGCCGCAATCTTTTCAACATCCCCGAAACAGTCGGCTGCGTTAAAGCCAACCGATCTGCGGCCCTTGATACGCTTCGCTCATCGAACAGTGCATCAAAAGCTACGAGAAGATTTAGATCTACCGATCTGATATTCATATCCCCAATATCTTGTATTGAGAAACACGATTAGATTTATATCACTGTTTCTGCCATCGTCAACGCACCGGTCACAGTCGGTAAGGAGACATCAAATGGCGATCATCAACACCAACACAAGTGTGTACTCGACTTCCGGTTTCTCGAAATTCATTTCGCGGATACTCAATACGTATCATCGATGTCAGGAGTTCCGGATGCGCCGCCGCCAGATCGCGGAACTACGTTCAGTAGATCCCCGGATACTGCGTGATATGGCTATCGACCGTTCAGAGGCCAGTTCTATCGTCAATACGGGTGGCAAAGAGCGTCGACGCAACTGCAAGAGCTAGATTGGGACGAATGCGAGACGCGTCCGCTTTGGCCCCAAATCTGCCGTTCGGTCCATATCTCACAAGTTTTGAGCCGGTAATCAAAGCCTTTGGGCGCTGGGCTGTCTGCGGCTCGTTTTCGGGGTGCAATTCGTCGCTGGGCGATCATACGAGCAAGCCACTACCCGCACCCGCCAGCTACCTGTGATTCCACCAGGCCAGGTCGGAATAGGACCTCAGATCCAGTTCATGGGTCCAGGCCGAGCGGTGCTGCATGGCAAGATGAAAATAGGTTTCGGCCATTTTCTCCGGCAACAGCAGGCCGTCTTCGGCCCCCTTCGTCTCCCGCAACTTCGTGAAAAGCTCCGGCCCGAGCATCTTTCCAAGCGTATCCGGCGCATCGACCGCGCCGTCGACAAGGATGTGGGCGACATGGATGCCGAGCGGGGCAAACTGTGCGTTGAGCGTCTGGCATAGCATCCGGCGCCCTCCCATGGCGGCCGCGTGCGAGTGCTGGCCGGCATTGCCCCGCACCGCGGCGGTGGCCGATGTTACCAACAGCGTTCCCTTGCCGCGCTTTTGCATGTGCGGGAAGGCGGATTTGGCCAGGCGGAACAATCCGAATGTCGCCAGCCGCCAGCCCATTTCGAATGACTTGTAAGGGGTGTCGTCCAGCGTCCGGTCGCCGATCTGGGCGCCGAGATTGTAGAGGATTACTTCGATCGGACCGGTGTTGGCTTCGACGTTTTCGACGCAGTCCTCGATCGTGTTTTCCTCGATCGCATTGAGCATGACGCCGGTCGCTTCACCGCCCGATGACCGGATGTCTGCTACCAGACGGTCCAGGCCCTCGCTGTCGCTGCGGCGGCAAAGCACCGCGTGATATCCATTACCGGCGAATTTCTTGCCCACCGTACCGCCAATGCCGGCTCCGGCACCGATGACGAGACAGACCGGTTTTGTCATCGCAACTCCTCCTCACAACACTTCCCTGGCCAATATCAGGCATCCATTTAGTTGCAATTTTAAACCAAATTTTGCTAAGGTCCACAGGGAATTGGAAAACCAGGCGGAGACCTTCGGCCACATGGTCAAAGCACACACACAAGACTGTCCCGTTGCCGCGATGCTCAACCTGTTCGGCGACCATTGGACCTGGCTGATCATAAGAGAATCGTTTTATGGCGTGACCCGCTTCAGCGAGTTCAGGCGCAACACCGGGATTGCAAAAAACCTGCTTTCCGCGCGGCTTGCATTTCTGGTCGGCAACGGTGTGTTTGAGAAGCGCAATATTTCGCGCAGCGGCACAAGATATGAGTACCGTCTCACGCCAAAAGGCCGGTCTCTGGCTCCGGTCTTCATCGCCATGTCGCAATGGGGGAACCAGCACATCTTCGGACCGGGAAATGAAACAATCGAGATCGTCGAGCGCTCCACGGGTGATCCGGTTGAACCCTGTGGCATCGTCGGCGCACGGGGCAACCAGCTGGCCCTCGATCAGCTGGTTGTGAAACCGGGCCCAGGGGCGGGGCCAGCGACCCGCAAGCGGCTCGCCAAGGTGCTGCTTGCACAACAAACATCCTCCGCCAACGGAAAATCACAGAGAGGCGAAACGCGTCATGACGTCAAAAATTGAGTTCATTTTCGATTTCGGCAGCCCCAATGCCTACCTCGCCCACAAGGCGATTGTTCCTATGGCCGCCCGCCTTGGCGCCGAACTGGACATCATCCCCTGTTTGCTCGGCGGAATATTCAAGGAAACCGGCAATCAGGCGCCAATGATTTCCCTCGCCAAGATCAAGGGAAAGCTGGACTACGACCGTCTGGAGTTTGCCCGGTTTCTCAAAAAGCACAACATCACTGGTTTCAAGTTCAATCCCCATTTTCCGGTCAACACCGTCATGCTCATGCGCGGCGCCGTGGCGGCAAAAATGGACGGGGATCTCGACCGGTATGTCGAAGCCGGCCTGAAACTCATGTGGGAGGAAGGCCAAAAGATGGATGATCCGGAGATCTTTGTGAAAGCGCTCACCGATGCCGGGATCGACGGAGCGCACATTGCCGCGCGTATCCAGGAAAGTGATGTCAAAGCCAAACTGTTTGAGAACACGGCGGCCGCCGTGGCGCGCGGCGCCTTTGGCATGCCCACCTTCTTCGTCGATGGCGAGATGTATTTCGGCAAGGAGCGACTTGCGCAGATCGAGGAACAGATCTCGAGCGGGAAATAGGAGCGCCTGCTGGTTGGATTTACCGAACGCCTGCCAAGCCGATTGTGTTTCGGCGACAGGCAATGCTTACGACACCTTAACTGAACACCGCCCGTCCGGCACTCATGCGCACCGCGCCGCTGGCGACCATGGCAAGCGCTTCCGGGTAGATCTGGTGTTCCACTGTCAAGACGCGGGCTGCCAGCGTCTCCTCGGTGTCATCCAGCTCAACGCGGACGGGTTCCTGCAGGATGATCGGCCCTTCATCCATGTCGGCGGTAACGAAATGAACCGTCGCCCCGTGCACACGGCAGCCGGCATGAAGCGCGCGCGCATGGGTATCCAGTCCCTTGAATGCCGGAAGGATTGAGGGATGGATGTTGATCATGCGGCCCTGCCAGCGCTGCACGAAATCCGAAGATAGCAAACGCATATAGCCGGCCAGGCAGACGATCTCGATACTGGCTGATTTGAGCGCCGCGTCGATTGCCGCTTCATGCTCGCTGCGCTCGGCAAATCCGCCATGCGGGATCGCTCTTGTGGCAATTCCCGCTGCGTCTGCGGTCTCAAGCCCTGCGGCGTCTTCACGATTGGAAAGTACCAGCTTGATTTCCGCCGGAAATTGCGGGTCGATTGCCGCATTGATCAGTGCCGACATGTTGGTGCCCCGGCCGGAGATCAGTACGGCAACGCGTTTGCGGCGGTTGGTATTCATAGGTCAATCGACCCGCGATAGATGACACCGGTCTCGCGTCGCGGAACGATGCGGCCAACCGGCGTGACCGTGTCTCCTGCCTGCTGCAATACTGCGGCTACCTGTGCCGCCTGTCCGGCGGCAACAACCGCAATCATGCCGATACCGCAGTTAAAGGTGCGCAGCATCTCCTCCGGTTCCACTCCGCCCGCCTTGGCGATCCACGAAAACACCTCCGGCACCTCGATCGTGTCGAGATTGAGGATCGCCGACCAGTCATCGGTCAGCACCCGTGGTATGTTTTCGGGAAAGCCGCCACCGGTGATATGCGCCAATGCCTTGATGCCGTGGGTGCCACGCATTGCTTCCAGCAATGGTTTGACATAGATGCGCGTCGGCTCAAGCAGCGCCTGCCCGAGCGTTTTATCGCTGTCGAATGGCGCCGGATCATCATAACTCAACCCGGTCATCTCGACGATCCGCCGCACCAGCGAAAATCCGTTTGAATGCAGACCGGAGGATGCAATCCCCAAAATCACGTCGCTATCGGAGAAATCATCGCTTGGCAGCAGCCGGTCGCGCTCCACTGCGCCGACGGCGAATCCGGCAAGATCATAATCGTCACCCGAGTACATGCCAGGCATCTCGGCCGTTTCGCCGCCGAGCAGGGCACAGCCTGCCTGCCGGCAACCTTCGGCGATGCCGGCAACAATTTGCGCTCCCATGTCGGGGTCAAGCTTGCCGGTGGCAAAATAGTCAAGAAAAAGCAGTGGCTCGGCACCCTGGACAACGAGATCATTGACACACATGGCGACGAGATCGATGCCGACCGTGTCATGGATCCCGGCTTCGATCGCTATCTTCAGCTTGGTGCCCACACCATCATTGGCAGCCACCAGGATCGGGTCGGAAAAACCCGCCGCCTTGAGGTCGAACAAACCTCCGAAACCGCCAATTTCACCATCGGCGCCTGGCCGCTGTGTCGATCGCACCAACGGCTTGATCTTTTCTACCAGTGCATTTCCGGCATCAATGTCGACACCGGCTTCTTCGTAGGTCAATCCGTTCTTGCGATCGTTCATGTCGGGAGGTCCCGGATATGTGACCGCCACTTTCGCGGCGCTGCATTTCAGGCGACTTCCTTGCACTTCCAGCTTGGGGGCGGCAAGGGCGATTACCCATCATCCAGCACATTTTGCCACCGAACGCGCAAACAAAACAGATACCTTGTGATTTGGCTTGAAATGCACCATGTGATTGGCTGCATGAATCGCAATATGATCTGATGCAGGCAGTGGAGATCCGGCTTGACCGTCCCAAATTTGATCACTGTTTTGCGTTTCGTACTCGTGCCCGCAATCATCTACGCCATGCTGCGCGGCGAGATGGGCTGGGCTGTTGCGGGATTTGTCATCGCCGGCGTATCCGACGGTGTCGATGGTTTTGTCGCCAGACAATTCAACCAGCGGTCCGAACTGGGCGCCTATCTGGATCCGCTGGCCGACAAGCTGCTGCTGGTAACGGTTTTTGTAACGCTCGGTTTTCTGGGAGAGCTGCCGCTTTGGCTGGTTATCCTTGCAGTATCGCGGGATGTGCTGATCGTCGGCGCTGTGATGTTGTCGACCATCATGGAGCACCCGATCGAGATGAAGCCGCTGTTTGTATCCAAAGCCAATACGGCGGTTCAGATCACGCTGGCGGCCTGGGTTTTGGCGGAACTGGCGTTTCAGACCGGGTTCGGACCGGTTCGCGATTGGCTGATCATCATCTCCGCGCTCTTGACCGCAAGTTCCACCGCGGCCTATTTCGTCACCTGGTTGAGGCACATGGGTGGATATGCCGGAAGCGACTGACAACGCTAGCACGGACCTGGGCGATCGCGCTGTTGCGGCGACATTTCGCCGTCAGATCATTTTCTGGCTGGTCACGGCGGCGTTCTTCATCCTGTTTCTGTATGTGTTCAGCGCCATCCTGCTGCCCTTTGTCGCCGGCATGATCCTGGCCTATTTTCTGGACCCGGTCGCCGACCGGCTGGAAGCGGTGGGCCTGTCGCGCGTCGCAGCAACAATCACCATCCTCATCGGGTTCTTGCTGGTCTTTATTCTTGGGCTGATGATCGTCATGCCGATATTGGCGACCCAGTTAGCCGATTTCATTTCCCGCATGCCCGGTTACATAACCAGGTTGCAGGCGCTGATCGGCGATTTTGACCCGCAATGGCTGAAAGAAGCGATTGGCGTTGATTCTGTCGGATTGCGCGAGGGATTGAACACGCTTCTGCAACAGGGTGCGGGTTTTTTGACCACCCTGTTCCAGTCGGTCTGGAACTCGGGCAAGGCGCTGGTCGATATCGCCGGCCTGTTCGTGGTGACGCCTGTTGTGGCGTTTTACATGCTGCTCGACTGGGACAAGATGATCGCCAAGATCGACAGCTGGGTGCCGCGCGACCATTTGGGCACCGTGCGCACGCTGGCTACAGACATCAACAAGTCGACGGCTGCCTTTGTGCGCGGGCAGGGCACGGTCTGCATCATGCTCGGCCTGTTCTATGCCATCGGCCTGACACTGATTGGCCTGAATTTCGGCCTGCTGATCGGTCTTTTTGCCGGACTGATCAGCTTCATTCCCTATGTTGGTTCGCTGGTTGGCCTGGTGCTGGCTCTGGGAGTGGCGCTGGTGCAGTTCTGGCCCGACTGGATCTGGATCGCGGCTGCGGCATGCGTTTTCTTTGCCGGTCAGTTTATCGAGGGCAATATCCTGCAGCCGAAGCTGGTTGGCTCGAGCGTCGGTTTGCATCCGGTGTGGCTGATGTTTGCCCTGTTTGCCTTTGGATCGCTGTTCGGTTTTGTCGGGCTCTTGATCGCGGTGCCAGCTTCCGCCGCGGTCGGTGTTCTGGTCCGTTTCGCCATAGACCGCTATCTGGCCTCGCCGCTCTATAATGGTCATCAGGGCGACGATTCCTGATCCGTGAAATGGCCGACCGACCCCGCCAATTGCCCATGGAGTTCGACCCGGTGGAGGGGTTTGCGCCCGAAGACCTGGTCGTCGGCGAAACCAATCGCGCAGCCGTTAAACTGATCTCGCGCTGGCCGGACTGGAGCTCGCCCGTCATTGTCCTTGCCGGTCCGGTCGGTTCCGGCAAGTCACACCTGGCGTCGATTTGGAAACATCGTGCCGGCGCTGCCGATTTTGATGCATCAAACATTGGCGAGCCGGTTTTGCCACCGTCCGGCGCGGCGCTGGTTGAGGATCTTGGCGCTGGCGCCCTGGATGAGACCGGGTTGTTCCACTTGATCAACCAGGTGCGCACCCTGTCGGGCAGTTTGCTGCTGACCAGCCGGAATTTTCCCGGCGCTTGGGATGTTCAACTGGACGATCTGGCGTCAAGGCTCAAATCGGCAACGACCGTCGAGATCGCCGAACCGGACGATGCACTTCTTGCCGGCGTCATCACGAAGCTGTTTGCCGACCGGCAGTTGGAAGTCGCGCCACATGTTGTGCAATTCCTTGTTCACCGCATCGACCGGTCGCTGGCCGCGGCGATCAGCATCGTCGAACAAATCGACAAGCTGTCATTGGAAAAGAAGTCGCGTGTTTCACGCGCCTTGGCGGCGGATGTTCTGGCCGGGCTGGAAAGGTGATCCGAATTACAGCCTCGGATAACGTTCACTCTATGCGGTTTGCGTCACAAATTTGTATCATCAAATGATACAAAACACTTGACAATCCTCTCACTTTGTATCATACATTGATACAGTCCTTGGGGGGTGAGTGATGATTAGGTCATTCAACGACAAACGGACGGAACAGGTTTGGCGGGGACAGCCGCCAAAAAGGTTTCCGGCTGATCTGGTTCGGCCAGCACAGCGAAAGCTCGCTATTTTAAACGCGGCCCTGGTACTTGACGATCTTCGCTCTCCTCCCGGCAATCGTCTAGAAGCGCTGAAGGGAAATAGGGCTGGACAGCACTCGATAAGGATCAACGATCAATACAGGGTTTGCTTTGTATGGACCCCCGTGGGTCCCGAATTGGTCGAAATCACAGACTATCATTAGTTGGAGCGATCACGATGACGATGACTTCTGGACCTGTCGTGCACCCCGGAGAAATCCTCAGGGAAGAATATCTGATACCGTTGAATATGAGTGCTGGCGCGCTCGCCAGGAAATTGAATGTACCGAGAACCCGGATTGAAAGGATTTCGACTGAGAAGATTGGCATCACGGCGGACACCGCTTACCGGCTGGCCAAGTTCTTCCGGACAACACCTCAGTTCTGGATGAACCTGCAAGTTGCCTATGATCTCGCAGTGAGTGCAGATGAGATGACGACCACGCTTTCGAAGATAGACGAGATCGAATCTGCGTAGGCATTTGACCAGAATCAACGACATTATTCGCCGCTGCTCTACCTGAGTTCACTTGAGCGGGTTGGTTCGCCGGCCCCGGCTTTTCTGTTCAAAGGGTGATAACTATGAAAGTCAGACCCTGGATTTTGCTCACGCTGGCCTCGGTATTGGCCGCTCCCGCCATGGCCAATGATCTGGCCTCGATCACGGCTAACAACGGCTGTCCGGGGTGCGATTTGCACTTGTCGTCGCTCAGGGGACTGGACCTTGATCGGGCCGATTTCGCCAAATCCACCCTTCGCGAAGCCGACATGAAAGGTGTCCGGCTGGCCAACACCAGTTTTGCCGAAGCCGACCTGCGCCGCGCCGAATTGGAGAAATCTGATCTTTCAGGCAGCGATTTCTCAGCCGCGTCGATGCGCGGCGCTGACCTGGAAAAGAGCACCCTGACGGGCGCAAGGTTCGTCCAATCCGACCTGCGCGACACGGATTTTGGCGAAAGTCTTGCCGATGAGGCGGATTTCGCCAACGCCGACATGCGCCACAGCTTCATGCGGCGCGCCAATTTGGCGGGCAGCAAGCTGAACAACGCCAATATGAGCAACGCCGAACTGGAGCGGGCCGACGCGGACGGTGCGAATTTCTCTGAAGCCAACATGGAACGGGCGAATTTGAGCCGGGTAAGCGCTTCAAATGCGGACTTCACCAACGCCAACCTGTCGTCAGCCAATCTGTCCCATGGCGATTTCACTTCCACCCGCTTCAACGGCGCCAATCTGGATGAGGCCCATCTGCGCAGTGCCGACTTCAGCGGGTCGGACCTCTCTGGCGCCGCCGGGTTGACCCAGCAGCGGCTCGATCTTGCCTGCGGCAATGGCGAGACGAAATTGCCGGACGGGTTGGAGATCAAGACCTGCAGCGATTGATATGCGTGCCGGTTTGATATTTCGCGCAGCCAGCACACCCAATGGTTCAAGCGGCAACCAAATCCGCGCCGCCGGCCGTATGAAGGCAAATTCCCCTGTTGCGTTTTTGTCCGCATGTCACTATGTGCTCGAACGCCTGAAAGGACGGAGCGTAGCGCAGTCTGGTAGCGCATCTGGTTTGGGACCAGAGGGTCGCAGGTTCGAATCCTGCCGCTCCGACCATCCGCCTTCGCCAAGGCTCCGGCGTGACAGGTCCTTGGCGATAAATTTGCGGGCGAAGGCGGATGCCACGACGAAGCGTCAGCGAAGTCGGGCTTCTTTGCTTTGGGCCAGTGGATCGCCAAGGCTCCGGCGTGACAGGTCCTTGGCG
>JBFOMG010000015.1:0-41513 GCA_040830725.1 Rhizobiaceae bacterium | reverse complement strand
CGGCCAAACTGCCGCTATTGGTCGCAGCACCTGCGGCCGTTACGCCAATTCCAAGAAGCGAGGCAACGATCGCCATCGTCTGCGCCCGCCTGAGCTGCTGGCGCAAGCGGTCTTCGTGTCGACCGGCCAAATGACCTGCCTCATGTGCGAACACGCCAATGATTTCGTTGGGGGTCTCGGAAATCATAAGTGCGCCGGTATTGACGAACATGCGTCTTCCAGCAACGAAGGCGTTGAAACTGGAATCGTTGACCAGAATGATATCGACGCCGGACTTGGACAGACCCGCAGCACGAAAAATCGGACGCGCATAATCGCGGACCAGTGCCTCAATCTCCGCATCCCTCACGACTGGCAGGGAACGGGATTGCGCCAAAGCATCGCGCTGCAACTCCAAGGCAATCACCGCAGTCAGTATGAATGCGATCACCAACCGGGCGAGGCGCCCCGAAATGAACGGTTTACGTGCAACATTAAGCATTGAGTCAACCCGTAAATGACCTGATGGAGGATGAAAAGGCCGATCGCCAATCCTCATGAAGTTGTGATTGTCAGTTCATTCCGGCAATTGTGCGGCGCAACAGCGGCAATTGGACCGTCATTGCCGGAAAAATGGCTCTGGCCACCGGTCTGATATGGGCCGGATCAAAAGAAACCCTTGCGCTTCCACCAACCTTCTTTTCTCGGTTGTTCAGCATTTGCAACCTCGCCAGATTGCTCGGAAACCACTGAAGTTACCACTGGTTCGGCCGGCAAATCGGGCATTTCCTCGGTTACGGCATCTGCAGCCGCCTTGCGTCGCGAGCGCCGTGCCGGTTTGGCGTCCTCCTCGGCCGTTTCCGGTGCGGCCGCGTTTTGATCCGCCGCAATTGGTTCAGCCTCTGCCGCTCCAGCCGCGACAACCTCGGCTTCGGCCGGTTGGGCTTCGTTCTTGCGGCTCCGGCTTCGTCTTGTACGAGGTTTCGGCTGGGCCGCATCTTCGTCTTGCTGCGCCGGAGCCTCCGCGCTTTCGGTATGCGTGTCGTCCGTGTTTTCTAAACCGGCTTGATCGGATTGTACCTGATCAGCCTCTGCCACCGTCGTCTCGCCAACATCGCTCTGGCGGTTTCTCCTGCCGCCACGTTTCCCGCGCCGCCGTTTTCTGTTGCCGTCGCCGTCACCAGCGTCATTGGCGTCGTCCTGCCGGGATTCCGCATCATCCGGCTTTGCATCGGCCTGCGCTTCTTCGCGTGTCTCCGTATCGCCACTCTTGTTGGATTTCCGTCTGCGGCGGCGGCGGCGCTTTTTGCCGCTTTCTTCATTCCGATCGGCACCTTCATCCGGCTCAACGGCGAATTGTTCTGCAGCAGCATCGTCAGCCGCCTCTGCAACTCCTTCGGCAGGCGATTTGTCTGATTGTGCTCCTTTGACAATCTGCAAATGTTGGCTGCCCAGCGATTCGTCAGCCTCGACTTCGATGGACAGGCCGAACCGTTCCTCCAGATCAGCCAGGTTGGCCCTTTTGTTGTTCAGTACGTAAAGCGCCGTCGCGGTTGGCGTTTTGACGATTATGTCGTGACTGGCGTCTTTCAGCAGATATTCCTCAATGCTGCGAACCACGTACAGCGCAACGGATGACTCAGAGCGGATGTAGCCGGTTCCGTGACAGGTGGTGCAGTGCTGCATCGTGCTTTCAAGGACGCTTGCCCGTATGCGCTGTCGCGACATCTCCAGCAGTCCGAAATGCGAGATGCGGCCGACCTGGATGCGGGCGCGGTCATTTTTCAGACACTCTTTCAGGCGTTTTTCAACCTGCCGGTTGTTGCGCTTTTCTTCCATATCGATGAAGTCGATGACAATCAGCCCGGCCAAATCGCGCAAGCGCAGCTGGCGAGCAACCTCGTCTGCCGCCTCGAGGTTTGTGCGAAGCGCAGTATCTTCAATCGAGTGTTCACGGGTCGACCGGCCCGAATTGACGTCGATGGCAACAAGAGCCTCGGTCTGGTTGATGATAATGTAACCGCCTGATTTCAGCGTCACCTGCGGCTGTAACATGCTGTCAAGCTGGCCCTCGATACCGTTGCGGGCGAAAATGGGAACCCGGTCCTTGTAGGGCTGAACCGCCTTGGCGTGGCTCGGCATCAGCATGCGCATGAAATCTTTCGCTTCACGATAGCCTTCATCACCGGCCACAAGGATTTCGTTGATATCCTTGTTGTACAAATCGCGTACCGACCGTTTGATCAGCGAGCCTTCTTCGTGCACCAGCGCCGGGGCGCTGGATTCCAGCGTGCGGTCACGGATGGTGATCCAGAGCCGCATCAGATATTCATAGTCGCGCTTGATTTCCGCCTTGGTGCGGTTTGCGCCGGCAGTTCTGAGAATAACACCCATTCCTTGCGGCACGTCCAGTTCCTTGACCACGTCTTTCAGCCGTTTGCGATCCTGGACATTGGTTATCTTCCGCGAGATTCCGCCACCGCGGGCGGTGTTCGGCATCAAGACCGAGTAGCGGCCGGCAAGCGAAAGATAGGTGGTCAACGCCGCTCCCTTGTTTCCCCGCTCTTCCTTGACCACTTGCACCAAAAGGATCTGGCGCCGCTTGATGACTTCCTGAATCTTGTACTGACGCCGCGACTGGCGTTTGCGGCTGGGCAATTCCTCCAGCGCATCCTCGGCACCTACCGATTCGACGTCATCGCCATCCTCACCGTCGTCTCCATTGTCGTCAGCGGGTTCGGGCTCCTTGGCGCGTTTTGCGCGCGTGGACCGGCGGGTTCTTTTCTTCGGAGCAGGTTTTTCCTCCGTTTCCTCGACCGTCGCCGCCTCAACCGTTACCTCCGCGTCGCCATCTTCTGCCTGTCGTTCCTCTTCTTCGTCGGGAAGCGGCTCCGAAATGACATCGGCATGAACCATCGCGGCCATTGCCGGACCACGGGGGTCATCTTCGTTGCCGTCCTCGGAGTTTTCGCCCGTCGTTTCCTCGTCGCCTGAAGCGAGTTCAACCGGTGTTTCATCGGATTCAGCGGAGTCCGCTGCCAAATCATCCGGGTCCGGCAAGTCAGACGCCGCGTTTTCCGTTTGCGGCGCATCGCCGGCTGTCTCATCCGTTTGGATTTCCGGCTGCTCCCCTGCAGCGCTTTCGTCGGCATTTGCAGACAAGGCAGGTTCTTCGCCGGCCGGTGTTCCGTCGCCATCATCGCTGTCTTTGTCGGATGTCTTGGCTACTGCGCGGTTGCGGCTGCCACGCCGGCGTTTACGTTTCGTTGCTGCCGGCTTTTCTGTTTCTTCCTCGTCGTCTTCGTCTTGCGCTTCCTCGGCTTCTGCAGCCAAAAGCGCTTGCCGGTCGGCAACGGGAATTTGATAGTAGTCTGGGTGAATCTCGCTAAACGCAAGAAATCCGTGGCGGTTGCCGCCATATTCTACGAATGCGGCCTGCAGCGAAGGCTCAACCCGTGTGACACGGGCAAGATAGATGTTTCCCTTTAGCTGCTTCTTCGATTCCGACTCGAAGTCGAATTCCTCGATTCTGTTACCGCGTGTGACAACAACCCTTGTTTCCTCCGGATGGGAGGCGTCGATTAGCATCTTGTTGGACATTACAATTGGTCTCCCCGGCCAAACTCGGCCCGGGCCGGGCGCGCAAGGGTGCAATCCCTGGTAACGCGTCAAGCTTGCGGAGTTTACCGGATAATAGTGTGTCCGCCTTTGGGCCGAACAGTACTGCGGGCATCGACGCGGCGTGCGTTTCCACGCCGCTACCAAACATAATGCCCATATTACAGCCTGTTGCCGTCATCTCGACCCCGGCAGAACCATTTCAACAATGACCCGGTCCAAACCGGGCCGATTTACGCTCTTTACGAGCCGGCGCACGCGAATCACGCTTCGCCGTTTTCCTCAGGCAAGGAGGCCCGTCTACTCGGTGCCACCTTGAAGAAATTCTTTTGAGTCAATGCGATTGTCCGCACGTTTGTGCAGTTGAGGCCGGTCGCTTCTATGGAATTATCCAAGCGGACAGACCGCCACAATCGCGACACAATCACATCGCTCAACACCGGTTTTATGGATTGGTCTCAACAATAGCAAGCCGGATTTTTGTGTCGGGTGCCGTGGCCGATGGGTTCCGTGCTTATTGGATGCGTGCGAAGGCGGCGCGAAAGTGATAATTAACCAAACGAAGATACCGGTCGGTAAGATTCGTTTTGGCCTTTGGCTGCAATCGGGACCGGTCTGCTCCGGTCCTGGGATACAAATGGGCGGTGTAACTTGTGAGGCAAAGGCTGTGAGATTTGGGTGGCGCTTTGTGGCAACGGTGTTCGCCATCGTGCTTTTTGGCGCAATTCCGGCGGCCGCCGATGACCAGTTGAAGGCAACCGAATTCAGGATTGCCGGCGATGAAGTCAAAACGCGCATCGTTTTGAATTTCGACAAACCTTTCACGCCAAAGTGGTTCCTGCTTCGAAAACCATATCGAATTGTCATCGATATGCCGCGAACCACATTTGCCATTGATACGGAAAAAACCCGCCCGCACGGGCTGGTTTCCATTGTTCGCTACGGTTTGTTCGATGACCAGCGATCTCGAATGATCATCGGTGGCAACTTCCCGTTTGTCGTTGAAAATATCGACGTTATTGCAAACGAAGAGGGCGAGGGGCATCGCCTTGCGATTGACATGGTTGCCGCTTCTTCGCGCGAATTCGAAGTGGCGCTTTCGCAGCAATCCGGATTGGGCTCCATTGTGCGGACCGCGCCCAAGGCGGACAGGCTCGGTACCAGCTTCCGCGAGATCCTGGCCGACAAGCCATTCACGGTGGTCATCGATCCCGGACACGGCGGAATTGACGGTGGCGCGCGGGGTGTCAGCGGTACACTTGAGAAAGTGATCACCCTGGAGTTCGCAATTGAGTTGAAGAAAAAGTTGGAACAGTCTGAAAAAATGCGGGTTTTCTTGACTCGAAACACCGACAAATTTCTCCGGCTACGCGAAAGGGTAAGTCTGGCAAGACAATATGAGGCTGATCTCTTTATTTCGGTTCACGCAGACACAATCCGGTTTCGCGGCGTGCGTGGAGCAACAGTCTACACCGTATCGGAGAAAGCATCTGACGAAGTGGCGCAATCCATCGCCAACAGCGAGAATCTTGCCGATCAGTTGGCCGGAATCGCACCGGAAGAGACTGATCACGAGGTTACCGATATTCTGCTTGATCTTCTGCGAAAGGAAACGCAGACATTTTCGATCCGGTTTGCCCGCTCGCTGATCGGAGAAATGTCCCAGTCGATCGAACTGATCAAGAATCCGCACCGTTTTGCCGGTTTTCAGGTGCTGACCGCGCCCGACGTACCATCTGTGCTGTTAGAGCTGGGATATTTGTCCAACAAGAAGGACGAAGCGCTGCTGCGCGACCCGAAATGGCGCGCCAAGGCAGAAGACAGCGTTGTCGCTGCAATTAAGAAATTTGCGGAAGCCAGGTCGGGTATGGGCGGATGATCATTGGTTGCGCTATGATGACAATGCGGCATTCGCAGCTAAAAGCTGGAAATTTCAGTGCAATTGCCGCATTTTGCCCACATCCGAAGGCGAAAAGGTTTAAGCCGTGCCTGTTTAAGGGATTTTGGGTGCGAGTCGGGGAAGCGGATCTGGACGAGCAATGATCAGACTGATCGGGTACTTTTTTGGTGTTGGCACCGTATTGGCGCTTGCCGCCGCAGCGGTGGTGGCGGTCTATGTCGGCGATCTTACGAAAGATCTGCCGGACTACGAAGTATTATCGAAATACGAGCCGCCGGTAACAACCCGGATTCACGCTTCCGATGGAGCGCTGATGGCCGAGTTTGCCCGCGAACGCCGCCTTTATTTGCCCATTCAAGCGGTGCCGGACCGGGTCAAGGCGGCATTTATTTCCGCCGAGGACAAGAATTTCTACCACCATCCCGGGATAGATTTTTGGGGTCTCGGCCGGGCGATTTACAACAATATCCGCAACTACGGCTCCGGCAGGCGCGCCGAGGGCGCCTCGACGATCACACAGCAGGTGGCGAAAAACTTCTTGTTGTCATCTGACTATGCAATTGAACGCAAAATACGAGAAGCGATTCTGGCGCTGCGGATTGAGCAGGCCTATTCCAAAGACAGGATTCTGGAGCTTTATCTGAACGAGATCTTCTTTGGCCTCGGTTCGTACGGCATCGCCGGTGCGGCGCTGACCTACTACAACAAATCGGTCAATGAGCTGACGTTGTCCGAAGCGGCTTATCTGGCTGCTTTGCCCAAAGGTCCGTCAAATTATCACCCGTTCAAACAGACTGCACGAGCACTGGACCGCCGGAATTACGTCATCGACCGGATGATGGAGAATGGATACGTTTCTGCCGAGGATGGCGCCAAGGCAAAAGAGTTGCCGCTCGACATCAAGCCCCGCAGGGGTGGCACCTATCTGTTTGCCGGCGAGTATTTCACTGAAGAGGTCCGCCGTCAGATTATCGCCCGCTACGGCGATGACGCGCTTTACGAGGGTGGACTTTCGGTCCGGTCGACTATCGATCCGGAACTGCAGCTCAAGGCGCGTAAAGCGCTGCACAACGGGCTGATCAAATATGATTCGCTTCGCGGTTTCCGTGGCGCCGTCGCAAAAATAGATGTGGGTGGCGACTGGGGTGTGCCTCTCGGCGAAGTCAAACGTCTTAACGATGTACCTGAATGGCATGTCGCGGTGGTGCTGGACACCAGCGATGAAGGTTTGACGGTTGGTCTGCAGCCTCCCAGAGAGGTTTCAGGCGATCTCTCTGACAAGCGCGAAACCGGCTCTGTTGCGCTTGACGACATGAAATGGGCAATGCGCTATCGCGTTGACGGCAAACTGAGAAAGGCCAAAACACCGGCTGACATCCTGACGCCCGGTGACGTCGTTTATGTCGAGAAACTTTCCGAGGCGGAGAATGCCTGGCGGTTGAGACAGGCACCGGAGATTGGCGGAGCGCTTGTTGCGATGGATCCGCACACCGGTCGTGTTCTGGCCATGGTTGGCGGTTTTTCCTTCTCTGCCTCACAGTTCAACCGTGCCACGCAAGCCAAACGTCAGCCTGGCTCGGCTTTCAAGCCATTTGTTTACGCCGCCGCGCTGGACAATGGTTACACACCGGCATCCGTTGTTCTGGATGCACCCATCGAGATCAAATCCGGTGGCAAGATCTGGCGGCCCAAAAACTACGGCGGCGGCGCAGCCGGGCCATCGACATTGCGCCTGGGCATTGAACGGTCGAGAAACCTGATGACTGTCCGTTTGGCCAAGGACATGGGCATGAACCTGGTGGCCGAGTACGCCGAGCGCTTCGGATTGTACGACAAACTGTCACCGGTTTTGGCGATGTCGTTGGGATCAGGTGAAACCACGGTTATGCGCATGGTCACTGCCTATTCGATCATCGCCAATGGTGGACGCCACGTGACACCGTCTCTGATCGATCGCATCCAGGACCGTTACGGCAAGACCGTGTTCAAACATGATCAGCGTGAATGTGCCGGTTGCACGGCTACCGGCTGGCTGGACCAGCCCGAACCGGAGCTGGTGAACAACGCTGAACAAGTGTTGGATCCGATGACCGCCTACCAGATCACCTCGATGATGGAAGGTGTTGTGCAAAGAGGAACCGCCACGACCGTTTCGGAGCTCGGACGCCCGGTTGCAGGCAAGACCGGAACGACCAATGATGAAAAAGACGTCTGGTTTGTCGGCTTCACACCTGGACTCGTGGTTGGCGTATTCATGGGCTACGACACACCGAAGCCGATGGGTCGGGGATCGACCGGCGGCGGGCTTGCCGCACCGGTTTTCAAGGAGTTTGTGGGCGCCGCACTTGAGGGCAAACGTCCGGTCGAATTCAGCGTTCCAGACGGCATGAAACTCATCAGGATCAACCGCAAGACAGGTATGCGTGCCGATGGGACCGACGCGGTGATTGTCGAGGCGTTCAAACCCGGAACCGGCCCCGCTGACATCTACTCGGTCATCGGCATGGAATATCTGGATTCCGAGTGGGGCGAAGCGATCTCGCCGGAAGCCAACCGTGCGATTATTTCGGGCAGCGGCGGCCTTTACTGAACAAATCTCGGCGCCCAAACGCTTCCTTTTAAACAAGACACGCTCTAGACCGCTTTACAGGCGCGGATCGCCTCCATATGGTCCGCGCGAAAACTGATCCGGCAATGACGAGAACTCCCATCAATGCGTGCTGAAACTGAAAATCTGGTTGATGAAATCAAGCAGGCGATCGCCCTGCTGAGGAGGCATCTTTGACTGGGATGAAGCCTTAAAACGCCTCGACTATCTTAATATGCGCGCCGAAGATTCCGAACTTTGGAACAATCCGGCCGAGGCACAAAAATTGATGCGGGAGCGCCAGAATCTCGATGACAACATCAGCGCCATCAAGAACCTCTCGCAGTCGCTTGAAGACAATGTCGGTCTGATCGAACTTGGCGAGGAAGAGGGCGACGATGCGGTCGTTGCAGAGGCCGAGGCCGCGATCAAGTCACTTGAAGCCGAGATTGCCGAGCGCGAGCTGAAAACCCTGTTGTCAGGCGAAGCCGACTCCAACGACACCTATCTGGAAGTTCATGCCGGGGCGGGTGGCACGGAAAGCCAGGATTGGGCGTCGATGCTGATGCGCATGTATACGCGCTGGTCTGAAAAACACGGCATGAAGGTCGATTTGCTCGAAATTCACGATGGCGAAGAGGCCGGCATCAAATCGGCAACGCTTCTGGTCAAGGGCGAGAACGCCTATGGCAACCTGAAGACCGAATCCGGTGTTCATCGCCTCGTTCGAATTTCGCCGTTCGACAGCAATGCACGCCGTCACACATCATTTGCGTCCATTTGGGTTTATCCGGTCATTGACGAATCGATCGATATCGCAGTGTCGGAATCCGATGTCAGGATCGATACTTACCGCGCGTCGGGTGCGGGTGGCCAGCACGTCAACACAACTGATTCAGCGGTGCGTATTACGCATATAGAAAGCGGTATTGTCGTCCAGTGTCAGAGCGAGCGGTCGCAGCACAAAAACCGCGCGACGGCCTGGGACATGCTGCGCGCGCGCCTTTACGAGGAGGAGTTGAAAAAGCGGGAGGCAGAAGCCAACGCTACCGAAGCTTCCAAAACCGATATTGGTTGGGGACATCAAATCCGTTCATACGTGCTGCAGCCCTATCAGTTGGTGAAAGATCTGAGGACCGGAGTGGAAAGCACTTCACCACAAAACGTACTCGACGGAGATCTTGATGAATTCATCAAGGCATCGCTGTCAGCGCGGATTGATGGAGGTCCCGCAGTTCCGGTCGAGGATATCGATTAGCGTCTGGCGGTCACCGCAAGCTTACAACACGCTGGCGAGCTTTTCACCGACGTTCATAAAGCGCTTCGGATTGATCGGCTTGCCGCCGCGATGCACTTCATAGTGCAGATGCGGGCCGGTCGACCGGCCGGAACTTCCAACCTTGCCGACAATTGTCCCTGCCGATACGGTCTGGCCTTTGCGGACGGATATCTTCTTCAGGTGGGCATAACGGGTCAACAGGCCATTGCCGTGATCGATTTCCACCATGCGGCCATAACCGCCGTTCCAGCCGGCTGCCACAACCTTGCCGGATCCGGTAGCCTTGACCGGATGCCCGATCGGTGCGCGAAAGTCCATGCCCGAGTGCATTGCACGGCGACGCAAAATCGGGTCTCGGCGCATTCCAAAGTGACTCGTGACTTTTGCCCCTGGCAGGGGATTTGCAATTGGCAGCATGCGCGCAGTGGTCTTGATGACATCCAAAGTTTTAAGCGCCTCGTCCAACTGCCCGATTTCAACGTCGAACTGGCCCGGTTCAAGCGCGATCAGAGGCCCCCCAACGGCTGACTTGTCGAAATCGACGTTCATGTTGAGCCCGACTTTGCCCAATGTGCTGGAGATGGCATCGGCGGTTTTGTAGGCATTGCTGGTAAGCGTGCGGATTTTATTGACCTGCCCGATCTCAATCGAACGAAGCGACTTGTTGATGGCAAGAAACATTCTGTCTGCCCGGTCGGCAGCACTCTGCTTTGTGCTGGATGCCGGTTCACCTGACAGCATTTTCTTGAAGATGGAGCCGGTCGTCATCTTGTCTGTCGCAGCAAAGGAAAGCGCGTCAACGCCGAAATCTGCCTCAGCACGTTCATCGGGTCGCGGCTCGGGAACAGGCGCGTTTGCCGGCAGTTCGCCGCCGGTTGCGCCGTTGATCAACGGTGAAATGATACCATGGCGCTCCGACAAAACTGCTTGCCGGTTCAATAGCTCGCTGACCTTGTTCTCCATCAGTTGCTGGTCGAGCAACTGACGGCTGGTAATGCGATCAACCTGTGCCCGCAATGCCGAAATCCGGTCTTCATATGCCTGCTGCATGCGGGCTTGGCGAGCCACAGTCGCTCCCAGCAGATCATCGCGCAAAACCAGATAGGATGTCGCCAAGAGGTAGCCAATGGCAACCGCAGCCAGTGCCGAACCGATCACCGCCGCCAGCCATGGTCTTATTGTGAAATGCCGGATGGAATCGCCGCGAGCGATGATGACCGTATGCGGCTCGCTACGCTTACCGAAAACACTTGTTTGACGAAAACCGGGACGGGACATTGCCAACCTGACTTAATCAACTCAACGCGTTGATTACACATCATTAGGGTTAACAAAGCTTTGCCGGGGGCGGTCTTCTCAACTGGAAACGGATGACAGTGACCGATAAAACACAGTCGTCAATCCCGCCGCGGCGCGCGCTCTTTCGTTGAATGGCGGCTTCAGCTGACCTCGGAAATTTGTCCGGACCAATTGCTGGAACCGCTTTGCCGGATCCAAATTATCGCGGGCGCAAAAGAAGCGAAACCATTTTGCACCGATCGCGACGTGTTTTTTCTCATCGGTGTAGATGATGTCCAGAATATCTGCGCTTTCACAATCACCCGTCTCGAGCATTTTTTCGATCAGGGAGGGGGTGATATCGAGCCCGCGCGCCTCCAGCACCAGCGGCACGACCGCCAATCTGGCGTTCAGGTCGTTGCTGGTGCTGGTTGCCGCTTGCCAAAGCCCGTCATGGGCAGGCAGGTCACCATAGGCCGCGCCAAGCGAGTTCAGCCTGCCGCGCAGCAGGTCAAAATGCTTGGCCTCCTCAAACGCCACCTGCATCCAGCCGTCAAAAAAGCTTTGCGGAACGCGGACAGTTGCGAAACGGGCAACAATGTCGAGTGCCAGGTCGATTGCGTTCAACTCGATATGAGCCAGCGCGTGCAGAAGAGCGATTCGTCCGCGTTGCGAATTCAGGGATCGTTTCTTCACAAGCTTTGGCGCCACAAGGTCCGGTTTGTCAGGCCGGCCCGGCCGGTCCGGTAAGTCCGGGTCCAACGGCGACAGAAGCGAAAGGCCGCGTTGTTGCCATGCTTTGTGGGCGAGGCGCGTCAGTTCCGTCTTACGGTCCAATTCGCGCGCAGAGATGGCGGCGATTGCCAGTCCGCGCAGACTGTCAGGTTTCGCATCGAGTGTGTCGGCTTGACTTTTCACGCGGCCCGAACGGCTTCGAGCACTTCCTCGGCATGACCGGGAACTTTCACTTTTCGCCAGATCTTCAGGATTGTTCCATCTTCCGAGATCAGAAACGTGCTGCGCTCCACTCCCATATATTTGCGGCCGTACATGCTTTTTTCGACCCACACGCCATAAGCGTCCAATGTCGATTTGTCCTCATCAGACGCAAGTGCCACGGTCAGTTCGTGTTTTTTGATGAACTTGTCGTGCTTTCCGGCACTGTCCGGAGACATGCCGATGATCGTCGCGCCGCTGTCTTCAAACTGCTGCTTCAGGCCGCTGAACGCAATTGCTTCTGCAGTGCAACCACTTGTGTCGTCCTTTGGATAGAAAAACAGCACGACCTTGCTGCCAACATGTTGCTCCAGAGATATCGTTTCGCCGCCGTCGCGGGGGAGAACGAATCCCGGGGCCTTGTCTCCCGTCTCAAGTGCCGTCATACCATTGCCTTGTTTTTGATTACCCAAATCTGGGCGCAGATATAGTGTAATCATCGCATTCGTCCATTGTTGATTGCGCAAGCCGGTGGGGCTGTTGAAAGAAAAGCACTCCAAGCACGAGAAGGTCCGGTTCAGCCGGCGCAAATTGCGCCGATTGGAACAATATCCTTCCGCTTCGGCGCAACCTGATCACGAAATCGCCAAGGCCAAAATGCCGACCGGCAGATTCGGCAGGTTGATGCGCCCGGTTGCCGTTCTCTTGATGGTCGTGGTTTGCGGTGCCGCTCTTTTGATCATCGCAGCGGCATCGGGCATTGGCACGGGCCCTTTCCAGCGGGCAGCCCAGGTCTCGCTGGCCTCGATCCTTGGGGAGCAAGCGAAAACAACGTTCGGAGATGCGCGTCTGACCTTTGGCGGCCCCGGAGCCGTTGGCATCGAATTACGCGATGTGCAGCTGAGCACGAATGGCGGCAGCGGACATTCGGTCGCCGCAGAACGAATCCGGTTTGGCATCGAGCTGGCGCCGCTGCTTGCGGGCAGAACCGAACTTTCGGGAATAAACCTGACGCGTATTTCGATCAGGCTGGGTGAGGGCGGGTCAACCTTTGCTGCCGGTTTGTTGAACGAGCGAGGCTTGATTGATCCCGACAAGGTGGCCTCTTCCATTTTCCAGTCTGCGCAGGAAATGGTATTCGCGACCAGTCGGCTTGGCAGCGAAGTCAGCATTGACCAGGCAGAAATTGTGTGGCCTTCGGCGTCACCACTACCCAATTTGACCATGTCTGATCTGACGCTTGCAGACCGGGATGATGGCTCGTCGTTCACCGCCAGATTGAAGATCGGTGAAATTGATGCAGGATTTTCTGCGCGAGTGCGCAAACAGGCTGAACGCATCTCGTTCCTGGGAAAAATGTCCATTCCGGAATTCGAATGGAACTACACGCCGGGCACACTGAAAAAACCTTTTGCACGCAGGGTCACAGCGCAAGTTCGAGTAAGTCTCGAAGGATCCAAAATCACAGGACAACCCGGCGGTATCACTTCAGAGTTGGCGATTGACGACTTTGTCCTTGAAACGGTCAAGGACGAACGCCAAAACAGCTCACTGCGCTTCACGGCGAGGCTGGACGAAGGTGCCGGCAAGCTCGAGTTTGAGAACATTGTCGCTGATGTTGGCAGGTCGCATCTTGAATTGCATGGCGCCATACAACCGGCGCCCGAAGCGCAATCGCTGAAGCCGGTCTATCGCTATGAGTTGGTCAGCGACGGTTCGCGTATCACTGCTGCCGATTCGCCGGAACGGCCAATTGGCGTGCTTGCACGCCTGGCCGGTATCATTGATCCGCCCGAGGGACGCATCACCGCCGACGAAATTGGGGTTCGGACCACCCGCGGCGAAGTCATCGGCAATGGCGCGCTAGTGTTTCCGGGCGGCAAGACGCCGGCGGCTTTTCTGAATATCCAGGTTCCGAAGATGCCTGTCGCCCATGCCAAGCAGCTTTGGCCATGGAAAGCAGCCGACGGCGCGCGTTCCTGGGTTCTGGACAACGTGTTCGGCGGCGAAGTACGGGACAGCTGGCTGGAAATGAGCACGGTTGCCGGAAGGTTTGGCGATGCTAATCCGTTCACGGCTGACGAGGTGTCCGGACATTTCGAGATTTTCGGAACCCGCTTTGATACTGCCGGTGATATTCCGCCGGTGCGTGATGCCGACGGTACGGTAGATTTCGGTGGAACGGACGTTACGATTCGTCTGTCTTCGGGAACCGCGTACATGCCCAGCGGTCGCACGGTGGATGCAGCCAACGGCGAGTTTCGGCTTGATGCGGCCATCAAGCCGCTTGTCGGCGCGCTTGAAATCGATGTGGCCGGTGATGCGGATGCCGTTGCCGAGCTTGCCACCTACGATCCGATAAACGCCGATCGGTACATCGAACTGGGACCGGACGATTTCACCGGTACCGTTACCGGACATGTCGGCGGCAAAATTCAGCTTCAAGCCGTGCCGGACCGCGAAGCGCTGAGTTGGCGTGTCGCGCTCGACTATTCCGGTCTCGCAGTGGCCAAACCATTTGGTGGTCAGGAACTGAGCGATGCGACCGGCTCCATTGTGGTCGATCCACAGACCGCGACGATCAAGGCAAAGGGGAAACTCAATGGGCTGCCCGCCGAGTTCTCGCTTGCCGAACCGCTGGACGGGGATGCGGCTAAGCGAAAGCTGGACCTGAAACTGGAGCTTGACGATAAAGCGCGAGCAGAGGTTGCGCCACAGCTCAATACCGTTGTTTCAGGCCCGATAGTTGTCGATATCAAGGAAACCGATGACGGGTCGCAAACCCTCCATGCAGACGTCACAAAGGCAACCCTGAGTTTTCCTTGGGCCGGATGGACAAAGGGACCGGGCATTCCCGCGAAGGCCAGTTTCAGGCTCCGCGACGATGGAGAGATAACCCGGCTGACGGACATCAAGCTGGAAGGAAAATCCTTCTTTCTGGGTGGCTCAGCGATTCTGAACAAAGGGGACATCCAATCCGCCGAGTTTTCCAACGTGAAACTCAATCGCGATGATTCATTTGATCTTTCGATCAGGCGGGACGGACGCGGGTATGACATGTCGGTCAAGGGCGACAGGATCGACGCACGTTCCCTGATCAAGCAATTTCTGTCCGACGTCGAGGAGGCCAGTGAGGGGCTGGGCGACGTACCGGTCCGGCTAACGGCAATGGCAAAACAGGTCCGCGGTTTCGGTAATGAAATCGTCAGCGATGTCGACATCGCTTACAGCGGCACCGGTTCGCGGGCTTCAGGCCTGCAAATATCTGCAACGACAGCGTCAGGAAAGCGCTTTGCGGTGCAACAGGAAGGCGCCCAGGGCGCCAGAACCGTGACAATGCAGTCGGCAGACGCGGGCGCCATTCTCCGCTTTCTCGATATCTACGGAAACATGCAGGGTGGATCCATCGATTTAAGATTGGCCGGCGCGGATGGTGAACCACTGCGTGGACAAATCGATGCGCGCGATTTCTGGGTTGTCAACGAGCCGAGGCTGGAGGCCCTGGTGTCTACCGCACCGGATGGAGATGACCGCAGTTTGAGCCAGGCGGTCAAGCGCGATATCGACGTCTCCAAGGCCAAATTCGAGCAAGGCTTTGCAAGGATCGAGAAAGGCAATGGTTATCTCGCCATTGCCGATGGGGTATTGCGCGGGCCGCTGATCGGCTCAACGTTTCAGGGGCGTCTGTATGACGCCGAAGGCAATATGTCGCTGACCGGCACGTTCATGCCTGCCTATGGCCTGAACCGGCTCTTCGCCGATATTCCCGTCGTTGGGCTGATCCTTGGCAACGGCCGCGACCGGGGATTGATCGGCATCACCTACAAACTGTCGGGCGATGCCAAATCACCGCAACTGCTGGTCAATCCGATTTCGATCATCGCGCCGGGAATTTTCCGGTCGATTTTCGAGTTTCGGTAATGCACGTCACTGCGGGCGCACGAGTACGTGTTTCTTCTTGCCGAGTGACAGTTTGATCGCGCCTTCGGGGCCGATATGGCCTGCATCGACGGTCATGCGGTCGTCGGTCACCGGCTGATCGTTGATTTTCAGCGCATTGCCCTTGATGTGCCGGCGTGCCTCGCCATTCGAACCTGCAAGTTCCGCCATCACGAATAGAGTCAGCACACCAATCCCTGCCTCCAAGTCTGCAGGAGGAACGGAAACCGTCGGCAGATTGTCGGCCAATGCACCTTCTTCAAATGTTTTGCGTGCGGTTTCTGCAGCCTCTTCGGCAGACTGACGGCCGTGCAACAGCGCAGTCACCTCCGTCGCCAAAACCTTCTTCGCCTCATTGATTTCATTGCCGTCGAGCGCTGCCAGTCTGGCAACTTCGTCCATGGCAAGCGTCGTGTAGAGCTTCAGGAATCGCTCAACGTCTGCGTCTTCGGTGTTTCGCCAGTATTGCCAGAAATCATACGGGCTCAGCATGTCTGCATTGAGCCAGACGGCGCCTGACGCAGTCTTGCCCATCTTGGCGCCCGAAGAGGTTGTCAGCAGCGGCGTGGTCAAAGCGTAAAGCTGCGGCGTGCCGAGGCGGTGACCAAGATCGATGCCGTTGATGATATTGCCCCACTGATCCGAACCGCCCATCTGCATGCGGCAGCCATATCGCTTGTTCAGCTCAACGAAATCGTAGGCCTGCAGGATCATGTAGTTGAATTCGAGGAAGGATAGCGATTGCTCGCGGTCCAGCCTCAGCTTGACCGAATCGAAAGAAAGCATCCGGTTGACGGAAAAATGCCGGCCGACATCGCGCAGGAATTCGACATAATTGATACCCATCAGCCAGTCGGCATTGTTGACCATGATGGCTTTGTCATCGCCGAAATCGAGATATTGCGAGAAACACTGCCTGATGCCGGCGAGATTGGCGTCGATGTCTGCAGGCGTCAGCAGTTTGCGTGCCTCATCCTTGAAAGACGGATCACCGATCATGGATGTACCGCCGCCCATCAGCGCAACCGGCCGGTGGCCGGTCTGCTGCAGCCAATGCAGCATCATGATCTGGATCAGTGAGCCGGCATGCAGGCTGGTCGCGGTGGCGTCGAACCCGATATAGGCGGTAACGGTTTCCTTGCAGAACAATTCATCAAGCCCGGCTTCATCGGAGATCTGATGAATGAAGCCGCGCTCGGACATGACGCGCAGGAAATCGGATTTGAAGGTCGACATTGGATCACCGTGACGGGCGTGAAATTCAAGGTTTCGCATGGCATTGCGGACCGCGCGCGTTTAACACTATTGCAGCAACAACGACAAGGAGCGGCGATGGCGCTGACAACGGCGATCGGCCTGATGAGCGGCACATCGATGGATGGCATCGACATTGCGATGCTGCGCACCGACGGCGAGAATGTGGTTGAGCGCGGACCGTCAGGGTTTCACGCCTACGATGCTGCGTTTCGCAAACGGCTCAAGGCGGCGCTCGAAACGGCAACTTCCATCACCGAATGTTCGCAGAGACCGGGCGATTTGGCCGGGCTCGAAGGCGAGATCACTCATCGTCATGCCGTCGCGGTCAATGGATTTGTCCGCTCGCTTCCCGCTGCCGTTCCAACACCGGAAATAATCGGCTTCCACGGTCAGACCGTGCTGCATCGACCCGAACTTGGTTTGACTGTTCAACTTGGCGACGGGAAGTTGTTGGCAGGTGAAACCGGGCTTCCGGTCATCTACGACATGCGCGCCAAGGATATGGTTTCCGGCGGGCAGGGCGCGCCGCTGGTGCCGGTCTATCACGCGGCGTTGGCGCACAGGCTCTCCAGCACCAAACAGCGGTTTCCGGCCGCATTCGTCAACATTGGTGGAATTTCAAACATCACCTTTGTGCCGCAAACGGGCGATCCGGTCGCTTTCGACAGCGGTCCGGGCAATGCGCTGATCGACCAGTGGGTTTCAGCGCATGCCGGCGTGCCGCTGGACCAGAACGGCAAAATCGCCAGCGAAGGTGGCGTTGTCGAGCCTGTAGTGAGCGCTTATCTCGCCAATCCCTTCTTCGCGAAGGCTGGTCCCAAATCACTCGACCGCAACGATTTCACGCTGGATGAGGCGGCGGGACTGGAATTGGCCGACGGAGCGCGCACCTTGGCTGCGGTGACGGCACGGTCCATTTTCGAAGCTGCGAAACACATGCCCGAGATGCCGAAACGGTGGGTATTGTGCGGCGGCGGACGCAAGAATCCAAACATTGTCAATGATTTGACGGCATTGGCTCAATCCGTCGGAGGAGAGGTTTTACTGGCGGAAGACCTGGGATTTGATGGCGATGCCATGGAGGCGGAAGCCTGGGCTTATCTCGCCGTGCGGTCGCTGAAACGGCTACCGCTGACATTCCCGACCACGACAGGGTGCCGTGAAGCGGTGAGTGGAGGGATGCTGGCGGAGCCTTCCACAGCTCAATAGCTGCTCTTGCCCGCCGTGGCACACACAAAATCGGCCGGTTTTTCGTCGGCGCCGGTACCGGCGATGATCGTGACGTCCAAAACGTCAAGCCCGGCAGACTGGAGTATTGCTCTCAGGTCCGCCTCGTTCATTTGCGCATAGTAGCGGCCGAGCGAATCAACGGTGTCTTCGCCGCGGATTTTAAAACTCGCGTAGAGAAATCCACCCGGTTTTAGCGCGTTGGCGACCGCTGCAATCGCTGCCGGAATGTCTTTGCGGTTGACGTGGTGAATTGAGACCGAAGCCCAAACAGCATCGAATTCCTGATTGAAATCAAGCTCTTCAATACGTTGCACACCGACATCGATGCCGTAAAGCCGTTTGGCTTCTGCGGCCATTGCGGAAGAAGCGTCAAGCGAGACGGTGCCAAAACCCTTTGACGCGAACCAGTGGCTGTCGTGTCCGGGTCCGCATCCCAGATCCAGCACCCGGCTGCCGGGTTTCAGCCGGTCCGTAAAACGCTCGCGCAGCTCAAGCCACTCCGGGTCAAGCTCAATGGCAGCGTATCCGGCTGCATTTGTCTCGTAATAATCGCTCATGGCGCGCTGCGGTCGCGCACAATCGACGCAAGGTCTCCGCGGCCTTCAATATCGTATCCGTCGGCAACCCCCGACCGGTCTTCAACAGGCCGGTTCTGGCTCATTTTCCATTTGCCCTCAATGTGGTCGATAGGGATGCGAAGGCCAACGATTCCCTTGATCTGCGCCCGCACAAACTTCTCAGGCGCATCAGAAACCATCCAGGCATCCTTTCGTGCCGCCTCGTGGGTGTCGGTCAGATTGTTGATCTGTCGTGCCAGCCAATCGGTGTCATGGACGATTTCAGCGTTTCCGCGGATTTGAACGATGGCATAGTTCCAGGTCGGCACCACTTTGCCGGTCTGTCGTTTGGTTTCATACCAGGACGGCGTCACATAGGCCTGAGGCCCCTGGAAAACCACCAAGACCGGCATATCAGGATTAGCCTCTATCGCGCGCCAATGTGGATTGGCTTTCGACAAATGCGCCCGCAATGTGCCGTTTGGGCCATCGCCCGGATCCACCAGAAACGGCAACGGATCTGCCACCGGGCCATCGTCGCTGGTGGAGATCAGCAGGCCTAGCGGGTGCGACCGGATCAGCGCGTGCAAAACATCCAGCCGTTCTTCCCGAAAATGCGGCGGCTGGTACATGGTCTGCTAGCGCCCCCGCTTCGGCCGCTCGGTTGTCAGTTCACCGCGCAATCGGGCGTCGAGATAGTCTGAACATTCGGAAATCAGTTCATCTTCCATGCCCGAGAAGAAGTGGTTTGCCCCTTCCATCGTCCGCTGGGTGATGGTGATGCCCTTTTGCTGGTGCAGTTTGTCGACCAGTCCCTGAACGTCCTTTTCCGGTGCCACCCTGTCCTGGTCACCGTGGATGATCAGTCCGGATGACGGGCAGGGGGCCAAAAAGGCAAAATCATAGGTGTTTGGCTGCGGCGCGATCGACATGAAGCCTTCAATCTCCGGCCGCCGCATCAAAAGCTGCATCCCGATCCAGGCACCAAAGGAGTAACCGGCTATCCAGCAATTCTTCGAATCCGGGTGCAGGGACTGGATCCAGTCAAGCGCGGCAGCAGCGTCCGATAATTCACCGACACCATGGTCAAAATCGCCCTGACTGCGCCCAATAGAGCGGAAATTGAAGCGCAGCGCGGTAAATCCGCGTTTCTGGAACATGTAGAAAAGGTCGTAGACAATCTTGTTGTTCATCGTGCCGCCGAACTGCGGGTGCGGATGCAACACCATGGCGATCGGGGCGTTCTTTTCTTTTGATGGCTGGTAACGGCCTTCCAGACGGCCGGCCGGACCGGTAAAAATGACCTCAGGCATTGAAACTCCACTGTGCCGGCACCCGCAAGGCGGGTGCGTGATAATTGGCGGGCCTGATCCCGATCTTGACGCGAGACGGGCGGCTTCCTAGAACCAGTTTAGAACAATTCAAAACTAGGCATCGCGCTGCCCAGCTTCAAGCAGCGGCTAAATAGGACGGTTCGCCCTTGAATTTCAAGGAAAATCGCCCTCCAGCCTGGCGATGGCACGACAGGGAAGACCCGCGGATGGCGGCAGAACGCGCCTATCTTGATTACAATGCCAGTGCGCCGCTTCTTGATGAGGCGAAAGCGGCGATGATGGCAATATTGGGTTGCCCCGGAAACGCGTCGTCCGTTCACGGTGAGGGCAGGGCAAAACGGGCGGTTATAGACCGGGCCCGCCGCCATGTTGCGCAGCTTTGCAATGCCAGTGCAGACAATGTTGTCTTCACCTCCGGTGCGACCGAGGCGGCATCGACCCTGTTGACGCCTGAATACCGCATGGGTCGCGGGTCCCTTGCCATTGGCCATCTCTATGTGCTGGCAAGCGACCATCCCTGCCTTCTTGGCGGCGGGCATTTTGCAGCAGATCAGATCACACAATTGCCGGTCGATACTGAAGGTCTGGTCGATCTTGAAGCGTTGAGATCCGAACTCGGCCGGCGCGGCAAGGAGGATGGTCAGGCGCTTGTTGCCTGCCATTTCGCCAACAATGAGAGCGGCGTGGTTCAGCCGGTCGCCGACATCGCAAAAGTGGTCAAGGATGCGGGTGGGTTGCTGGTGGTCGACGCCGTTCAGGCAGTTGGAAGGCTTGAAGTGGACATCGAAGCGCTCGGTGCAGATTTTCTGATTCTGTCGTCGCACAAGATTGGCGGCCCGCAGGGAGCAGGCGCCATTGTCGCTGCATCCGACCTGCTTATGCCGTCTCCGCTCGTCACCGGCGGCGGGCAGGAAAAAGGCCACCGCGCCGGTACCGAGAATGTGGGCGCAATCGCCGGCTTCGGTGAGGCCGCAAGAATCGCCAGGGAGCGTCTTGACGGGATTGAGGCGGTTCGCGACCTTCGCAACCGGTTTGAGACCGTTCTCCGCACCCATATTGCAGATGCCATCATCGTGGCGGAGCAAGCGCCCCGTCTTGCCAACACCAGCCTGTTCATCATTCCCGGTCTGAAGACCGAAACCGCGCAGATTGCTTTCGACCTCGCCGGTATTGCACTTTCCGCCGGATCCGCCTGTTCATCGGGCAAAGTCGGCGACAGCCATGTGCTGGCAGCAATGGGGCTGGGAAGCCATGGTAGTGCGCTTCGCCTGTCAATCGGCGCGGAGACCGGGGAACGGGAATTGGTGATGTTCGAAAAGGCTGTTCGCGGCATCGCCGAACGGCGGGCGGAGCAGGGAAAGGCGGCCTGAAAGTGAGAAGAGAGCGTTCAGACGCCAGAAAACTTGAAAAAACTGGTAAGGATTTGCCGATTACGGCTTTTCCAAACCGAAAAATGAATTACATAGGTGCCAGCTTCGGCTGACATCTGTCGACAACCACCGGGCCTTGAACCCGGCGAGAATGGAGACAAACGATATGCCTGCTGTGCAGGAGACCATTGAACAGGTCCGCAAGATCGATGTGGACCAGTACAAATACGGTTTCGAAACCCTCATTGAGATGGACTACGCGCCCAAGGGGCTCAACGAGGACATCATTCGGTTCATTTCGGCCAAAAAGGAAGAGCCGGAGTGGATGGTCGAATGGCGTCTGGACGCCTACAAACGCTGGCTGACCATGCGCGAGCCCAACTGGGCCCGGGTGGAATATCCGGAAATTGATTTCCAGGACATCTATTACTACGCCGCGCCAAAAGACCAGACCGGCCCGAAATCGCTCGATGAAGTCGACCCGGAACTGCTGCGCACTTACGAAAAGCTTGGCATTCCGTTGAAAGAACAGGAAATCCTCGCTGGCGTTCGCAAACACGATGAGCCGAGCAAGCTGGATGATGAGGTCGGTGACAATGTTTATGCGTCAGGCCGCGTGGCTGTAGACGCCGTATTCGATTCCGTCTCGGTCGTCACCACCTTCAAGAAGGAGTTGGCGGCCGCCGGTGTGATCTTCTGTTCGATATCAGAGGCCATTCGCGAACATCCGGAACTTGTTAAGAAATATCTGGGCTCCGTCGTACCGACGACGGACAACTACTATGCGACGCTCAATTCGGCCGTCTTCACCGATGGTTCGTTCGTCTATGTGCCAAAGGGTGTTCGCTGCCCGATGGAACTGTCGACCTATTTCCGCATCAACGCGGAGAATACCGGCCAGTTCGAACGCACGCTGATCATCGCCGATGAAGGCTCATACGTTTCGTACCTCGAAGGGTGCACGGCGCCCCAGCGTGACGAAAACCAGTTGCATGCAGCCGTGGTAGAGCTGATCGCGCTCGACGATGCCGAGATCAAATATTCGACCGTGCAGAACTGGTATCCGGGCGACGAAAACGGCAAGGGCGGCATCTACAATTTTGTCACCAAGCGCGGCGATTGCCGCGGCAACAACTCCAAGATTTCCTGGACCCAGGTCGAGACCGGTTCGGCGATTACCTGGAAATATCCCTCATGCATTCTGCGCGGCGACAATTCCCAGGGTGAGTTCTACTCGATCGCGGTTTCCAATGGCCGCCAGCAGATCGACAGCGGCACCAAGATGATCCATCTCGGCAAGAACACCACGAGCAGGATCATCTCCAAGGGAATTTCCGCCGGCCGCTCCAACAACACCTATCGCGGCCAGGTTTCAGCGCATCGCAAGGCAGCGCACGCGCGCAACTTCACCCAGTGCGATTCCTTGCTCATTGGCAACGACTGCGGTGCACACACCGTGCCCTATATCGAGGCCAAGAACGCGACGGCGAAATTCGAGCACGAAGCGACGACGTCGAAAATCTCCGAGGATCAGTTGTTCTACGTCATGCAGCGCGGCATTCCAGAGGAGGAGGCGATCGCGCTGATCGTCAACGGCTTCGTGAAAGAAGTGATCCAGGAACTGCCAATGGAATTTGCCGTGGAAGCGCAAAAGCTGATCGGCATTTCGTTAGAGGGAAGTGTGGGGTGATGTGCGTGTGCACTCCGTCATTCCGGGGCATGGACTGGGATCAGAATATAGCGGTGGAGTACACCCATGACCGGTTTTGTCTACATGATGGCCGACAAGCCGCGGGGCGTTATCTACATAGGTGTGACATCGGATTTGCGCGACAGGATTTGGGAACACCGAAATGAAATACACAAAGGTTTCACATCGAAATACAATGCCAAACTTCTTGTCTGGTTTGAGCAGCATCCGAACATTGTTTTGGCCATCCGCCGGGAAAAATCGCTTAAGCGATATCCGCGAGAGTGGAAGGTGAACTTGATTGAAGGTCTCAATCCGACCTGGATGGATTTGTTCGAAAGAATTGATGAGATTGAAAATGCCTATCAACCGAACCCGAATACAAAGGCATGGAATGACTACAATTAGGACGTTTGAATCCGTCTTGCCGTCATCCTCGCCCTTGTGGCGAGGATCTACTGGGCGCACAACAGCGCAGTCGTTCGTCCAACTGCAGCATGTTGGTTTGGCAAATTCACCCGATGCACTGGGGCGAATTGGGAAGCCGGTAGATCCTCGGGACAGGCCCGAGGATGACGTTCCGTGGATGGCTCGTCAATCTCTCGCTGGTGGCCGCGAAATTCCTATCTGCAGAAGTTTTGATAGAAATGGTGTTCTGCAATGACCTACGACATCAAAACCAAAGGTGATCTCATAACGGGTGTCGTTGAAGAGGGGCGAACGTGGATTTTGGCTCGTGACGGATTGTTCCGCCGAGATGGCAAATATTTTATCTCTAGCCATCGATTGTGGGAAGAGAACGAGGGATACGGCTGTGAAGAGAACATTCGCGACAAGGACGATGCAGAATACGACCTCCCGGATTTTCTCTCAATGTTGGCCAAAGCACGTGCGTATTTTAAAACAAACGAGAGCGACATAAATGCTTGAAATCAAAAACCTTCATGCCCGCATTGCCGAGGATGGCACCGAGATCATCCGCGGGCTCAACCTGACCGTCAGGGCCGGTGAAGTCGCGGCCATCATGGGGCCGAACGGCTCGGGCAAATCGACGCTTTCCTACGTGCTGGCCGGTCGTGAAGACTATGAGGTCACCGAGGGCGACATTCTCTACAACGGTCAGTCCATTCTTGAGATGGACCCGGCGGAACGCGCGGCAGAAGGCGTGTTTCTTGCCTTCCAGTACCCGATGGAGATCCCCGGTGTCGCCACCATGGAGTTCTTGAAGGTGGCGATAAATTCGCAGCGCAAGGCGCGCGGCGAAGATCCCTTGAAAATTCCGGAACTGATGAAAAAGGTGCGCGACGCGGCCGGTTCGCTCGGCATGGAATTCAACATGTTGAAGCGTCCGCTCAATGTCGGGTTTTCCGGCGGTGAAAAGAAACGCGCCGAAATCCTGCAGATGAAACTGCTGGAGCCGAAATTGTGCGTGCTCGATGAAACCGATTCCGGCCTTGATATCGATGCGCTGAAAATTGTCTCCGACGGCGTCAATGCGCTGCGCTCGCCTGATCGCGCCATCGTTGTCATCACCCACTATCAGCGCCTGTTGGAACATATTGTGCCGGACACCGTGCACGTTCTCTACAAGGGCCAGGTGGTCAAATCCGGCGACAAGTCGCTGGCCCTGACGCTTGAAAACGAGGGTTACGCCGGCATTGTCGGTGAGGCGGCGTAGATGAACGTTCACGCCAAGCTCGCACTGACACCCGCCGAAGAGGCAATGGTCACCGCCTTTGGTGACCGGGTTTCGCGTTTGCCCGGTGACGAGGTGACGACCAAGGCGCGCGATGCGGCGATGGAGCGCCTCAAGCGGTCAGGTTTGCCGACGCGCCGCCGTGAGGAATGGCACTACACCGATCTGCGCCGCATGTTGTCTCGTTTTCTGGATGTGGCGCCGCGGCCCGATACCGGAGAGGCAAAAGATGCGGCTTCGGCCTACAAGCGGCTCCTATCGGCGGCTCGTTTGCCATCGTTCAACGGCCATTTCTTTGCCGATCTTGCCGACGACATGCCCGATGGCGTGACTGCCCGTTCCTATGCGGCGGTTTGCGAAGCTGGCGAGGACGTATCCGCGTGGACGGTCGAAGAAGATGAGGACGATGTGATAGCCGCCATCAATACCGGTTTTTTCGGTGATGGCATTGAAATCACGGTCGCTGACGGTGCAAAGCCTGAACGCGCGATTGGTCTGGCACATTCCTCGCTTGGCGACGACCGTTTCTCGGCGGTTCGAAATGTCGTCAATGTCGGCGCTGGTGCAACCGCCATGTTCATTGAGCGCCATATCGCGCCCGATGCTTCCGGCCACCAGACTTGCGCCGTCTCGGCGATTGATGTGGGCGAGGGCGCTGATGTCACCTGGGTATTGATCCAGGAAGGCGGCAAAGACGCCGATCATCTCGGCCAGTTCCGTGCAAAACTGGCAAAAGATGCCAAATTGACCCTGTTCGTGATGAATTTCGGCGGTCACCTGGTTCGCGAGGAAATCCTCGTGCGCGCAGATGGCGAGGGTGCAGATTTCCAGCTTCGCGGTGTCAACATGCTGTCCGGGTCAAGCCACACGGACGTGACGATGGTTCTGGACCATATCGGCTATGGCACGACTTCCGAAGAAATCATCAGAAACGTCGTCACCGGCAAGGCCAAGGGTGTCTTCCAGGGGCAGATCCGTGTCGATCGCGAAGCGCAAAAAACCGACGCACGCATGGCCTGCAACACCCTACTTTTGTCCGACGATGGCGAATTTTCGGCCAAGCCGGAATTGGAGATCTTCGCTGACGATGTGGCCTGCGGCCATGGCGCGACGGTCACAGAGATTGATGCCGACCATCTGTTCTATCTCATGTCGCGCGGCGTTGGGGAAAAAGAGGCCCGCCGGCTCCTCGTCAAGGCGTTTCTCGCCGAGATCGTCGAAGACCTTGAGGACGAAGAGCTTGTGGAGGCGCTTGAAATCCGCCTCGATGACTGGTTTGCGGAGAATGGCTGACCGATGAACATCATGACTGCCACCGCACCCTACGATGTCGACAAGATACGGCAGGATTTTCCGATCCTGTCGCGCGAGGTCTATGGCAAGCCGCTGGTTTATCTCGACAATGGCGCCTCCGCGCAGAAGCCTCAGGCGGTAATCGACGCGGTCACCCATGCCTATTCGAACGAATATGCCAATGTGCACCGTGGTCTGCATTTCCTCTCCAACACAGCGACGGATGCCTACGAAAAGGCGCGGGAGACGGCGCGCCGTTTTCTCAACGCTGCCGATGTCAGCGAAATAACGTTCACCAAATCGGCAACCGAGGCGATCAACACTGTAGCCTATGGCTGGGGCATGCCGAATATCGGCGAAGGTGACGAGATCATTCTCAGTCAGATGGAGCACCACTCAAACATCGTTCCGTGGCACTTTATCCGCGAACGCCAGGGCGCAAAGCTGATTTGGTTGCCCGTCGACGATGAGGGTGCGTTCCACATCGAGGAACTGGAAAAACGGATCACCGACCGCACCAGACTGATCGCGATCACTCACATGTCGAATGTGCTGGGCACCATTGTTCCGGTCAAGGACATTTGCCGCATCGCCCATGAACGCGGCATCAAGGTTCTGGTCGATGGCAGCCAGGGTGCGGTGCATCTGCCGGTCGACGTTAAGGATATCGACGCCGATTTCTATGTTTTCACCGGCCACAAGGTTTACGGACCCTCCGGCATTGGCGTGCTCTATGGCAAGCGCGACCTGCTCGCCTCAATGCGTCCGTTTCAGGGTGGCGGTGAGATGATTGAGGACGTCACGGAAGAGAACGTCACCTATAATGAACCGCCGCACCGTTTCGAGGCCGGCACTCCGCCGATTGTCCAGGCAATCGGTCTCGGCGCAGCGCTCGACTATATGGAAGCGATAGGCCGTGAAAACATAGCCGCGCACGAGACCATGCTGCGCGAATATGCCCATGAGCAACTGGGCCGCATCAATTCGCTTCGCATCTTCGGCAATGCACCGGGCAAGGGCGCCATCGTTTCCTTTGAACTGGAAGGCATTCACGCCCACGACGTGTCGATGGTGATTGACCGGGCAGGAGTTGCGGTTCGTGCCGGCACCCACTGCGCACAGCCGCTGCTGAAACGCTTTGGTGTAACATCGACTTGCCGTGCCTCATTCGGCCTCTACAATACCAGGGCCGAAATTGATAAGCTTGCCGAGGCACTGGAAAAGGCGCGAGGGTTTTTCGCATGAGTATCGGGGAAACAGCTATGGAAAACGGCCAAAGTGCTACTTGCGAGCCATGCGAACCGAAAATGCCGCCGGTCTCTGCCATTCCGTCCGACGAACTGGCGCGGTTGACCGACGACATCATTGCCGCGCTGAAAACGGTCTACGATCCCGAAATTCCAGCCGACATTTACGAACTCGGCCTGATCTACAAAATCGACATCGAGGATGACCGCTCGGTGAAGATCGACATGACACTGACCGCGCCGGGCTGCCCGGTGGCCGGCGAAATGCCCGGTTGGGTGCATGATGCGGTCGCCTCGGTAGACGGCGTCGGCCCGGTTGATGTGGAGATGACCTTCGACCCGCCCTGGACACCGGATCGCATGAGCGAGGAAGCGCAGGTGGCCATCGGCTGGTATTGAACTTGCAGCAAATCTTCACCATTTTGGTGTGGAATTACACAATTAGATCATGGGACGCTTGGAGTTCCCGAAATGACCGGATTTAAAGTCATAACCCTCACAGACGCTGCCGCAGACCGCGTGCGCGATATTGTTGATGCGCGAGACGGTGCGGCCGGTGTTCGTGTCGGCATCAAGAAGGGCGGCTGCGCCGGCATGGAATATACCGTCGATCTGGTAACCGAACCGGATCCGAAGGATGACCATGTAACCCATGATGGCGTTGACGTGTGGGTGGCGCCGGAAGCGGCCCTGTTTCTGCTCGGCACCGAAATGGACTACGAGGTGACGACGCTGCGATCAGGTTTCGTATTCAACAATCCCAATGTCGAATCAGCTTGCGGCTGCGGGGAATCCGTCGAACTGAAGCCGGCAGACTTGAAGGCGTTGGCCGAGGCGCGCGGCGCACTCTGATCCGTGCAAGACGACGACATCCACGATCTGTTTGCCGGTCTCGGACCGGTCACAATCAAGCGTATGTTCGGCGGCAAGGGTATCTATCATCAGAGCCAGATCATTGCGCTGGAAGTGGACGGCGAGGTGCTGCTGAAGGCTGATGCACAATCTGCAGCAGATTTTGAGAGCGCCGGCTCACGCCAATGGCATTATGTGGGCAAACAGGCCGGACGTCCGGTGGCGATGCCCTATTGGACCATCCCAGACGAGGCGATTGATGATCCCGACACATTCAGCCTCTGGGCCAGAAAGGCTTACGAGGCGAGTTTGCGGGCCAGGAAGAAGTAATTCAGCGATTGAAATGGTCAAACGCTGATATTCATGAAGTCCGGGACGTCGTCGCCAAACCCGATCACAACAGGTTCATTCTTGCGGCTGCCCTTGGACCGGTCCTTGCGGTCTTCATTGTCAGCCTTGATCGCCTTTTTGCGCGTGGTCTTGTCTTCGGCTTTGGTGGATTTCGGCGCTTTATCGTCGTCGCCGGCCTTCTTTTTTGAACCACGCCCCCTTTTTGGCGCCCGGTCCTGGGCATCATCCGTCTTTGTCAATGTGGACAGGTTGCCGTCGAGCCACTCGATATCCTGACCGATGAGTTTCTCCACCGCGTCGAGATATTTGGCATCCGGCTTGGCGACGATCGTGAACGCCTTGCCGGAACGTCCCGCGCGTCCTGTTCGTCCGATGCGGTGTACATAGTCTTCCGCATGCAGGGGCACATCGTAATTGAACACATGGCTGACGTCAGGGATATCAAGGCCGCGCGCCGCGACGTCTGAGGCGACAAGCAGCTTCAGGTTCCCATCGCGGAAATTCGACAGCATGGTCATGCGCGAGCGCTGGTCCATATCGCCGTGCAGTGCGCCGGCGACATAGTCGTGTTTAACCAGCGAGCGGAACAGTTCGGATACCTCTACCTTGCGATTGCAGAAGATGATCGCGTTTTTCAGTTCGTCGCCTTCTGAATCGATCAGTTTGCGCAGAGTCTCGCGTTTGTCCCACGGCTTTGCGCCGGACTTGACCAGCCTTTGCGTCACCGTGTCGGTAACCGATGCCGGTTTTGACACTTCAACACGAACCGGCGCCTGCAGAAACTGGTCGGCAAGCCGGGTGATTTCCGGCGGCATCGTGGCAGAAAAGAACAGCGTCTGGCGCGTGAACGGGATCAATTTGCAAATTCGCTCAATGTCCGGGATGAAACCCATGTCGAGCATGCGGTCAGCTTCGTCGATCACCAGAATGTCGACACCGGTCAGCAGTAATTTGCCGCGCTCGGAGTGGTCAAGCAGCCGGCCGGGCGTGGCGATCAGCACGTCCGCGCCGCGTTCAAGCTTGCGATCCTGTTCTTCAAAGGAGACACCGCCGATCAACAAAGCCACATTCAGTTTGTGGTTCTTGCCGTAGCGGTCAAAATTTTCCTGCACCTGGGCGGCCAATTCTCGCGTCGGTTCCAGGATCAGCGTACGCGGCATGCGTGCGCGTGCACGGCCTTTCTCCAGCCGCGTCAGCATCGGCAACACAAACGAGGCGGTTTTGCCGGTTCCCGTCTGCGCGATTCCCAGTATGTCTTTTCGCGCGATGGCGTGCGGGATGGCACCCGCCTGTATCGGCGTTGGGGTTGTGTATCCGGAATCGGTCACTGCTTTCAGGACTTTCTGCGAAAGTCCCAAATCGGCAAAGGTGACGGTTTCGGGCTCGGTTTGGCCGGTATCTTCCATACCGGCGTCAGCGCTCTCGGGCGCCTCATGGGCAATTGCTGCGGAAATAATCTTCGTTACTCGCCTGTTTTCCGGTTTGACATTATCGGCCTCCAAGGCCGCTGCCTCCTCGAGTATTGCCGCAGGCGATACGTTGCCCGGGTCGCGATGTCAACAGTCGTGTCGGTTCTCAACAATGAAACGGTAAACGGTTTGTGCACTCCAACCAGCCCGGACGACATTCAATATCTGAATTGTTCTGCCAGAATCCGCTCGTCCCAGGAATGATTGGCGTCAAACAACAGGGTTGCCGTGGAGGAAGAGGATTCTCTCACCGTGACAGAGGCGACAGACTTGACCTCAAAATGATCTGCGACCGCGTTGACCGGGCGCTTGTCAGGTTCAAGCACATCGAAACGCACAGTGGCGCGATTCGGCACCAGCGCACCGCGCCATCGCCGTGGCCTGAAGGCACTGACCGGGGTCAGTGCCAGCAGTTCGGCATCGATCGGCAGGATCGGGCCGTGTGCAGACAGATTATAAGCAGTCGAACCGGCCGGTGTTGCCACCATCACGCCATCACAGACCAGTTCATCCAGCCGCACCTGGTCGTCGATTGAAATCCTGATCTTGGCCGCCTGGTAAGACTGGCGCAGCAGTGACACTTCGTTGATGGCCAGCGAAGTATGGGTACGTCCATCGGCGGTGGAGGCATTCATGCGCAGCGGACGAAGCGCCTCGGCAACAGCGTCGGTAATCCGCTCGCGCAGGTTTTCCTCGCCATATTCGTTCATCAGGAAACCGACCGAGCCGCGGTTCATGCCATAGATCAGCTTGCCGCTGTCCATCGTGTCGTGGATGATTTGCAGCATGAAACCATCGCCGCCAAGTGCCACGATCACGTCTGCGGTCTCCGGGTCCGACTGGCCGTAGAGTGCACTTAAGCGCTTGGCCGCATCTCGAGCCTCGGCGGCGTCGGAATGGATGAATGCCAGATTGGCGGTGTTGCGGTTCATGTTGCCATTGTCCCACGTGGAATATCGCCTGTCCGGCCATTGGATGACCGGTTACCATGGCAGGCCATCCATTCAAAGCCATCTTCGTGCGGGGTCAGCTTTAATGTCTGTGAAGCAATATTTCTTTACACTCGCGACAGATATGATAGTGCGGTGCCGCGGGCGAGCCGGTTGCAGTCAAACCGGACACGGCGTGACGCCCGGCAAGTGCCCTTGTAGCTCAGTTGGTAGAGCACCTGATTTGTAATCAGGGGGTCGGCGGTTCAAGTCCGTCCGGGGGCACCAATAATTTGCGGTTCGCTCCCTTTTTATACGTTCACCTGGCGCCGCACAGGCCTTTTTGTCATCCCGGCGGCGCGGCATGATTTTTTGCCGGGCTGGACTGTGGCCATCTACAGCAATTTGATCCGGTTTAACCGATCTCGTTTGAACGAAGGTATTCAAGCACCCGTTCCAGTGGTTCAACATCGCCGAATTTTGCGTCAATATCGAACAGATTCCACTCAACCGCGCCTGCAATCCGGTCACCAACCCCTTCGCGCACGATGATGGGGCGGAAACCACTCGAAATCGCGTCTTCGACCGAATGGCGAACGCAGGCGCTGGCTGTGACACCGGTGATAATCAGCGTGTCCACCCGGCAGGAGGTCAGGTAGTTGGCAAGGTTGGTACCGGTAAAGGCGCTGGCATTCTTTTTGACGATCACCTGCTCGCCCGGCTCGGGCGCGACGCGGTCGTCAATCTTCACCCATTCTGAATCGACCGACAGCTCGGAGAGCGGAATCTTTGCGCCCCACACACCGGAGTCTGCGTGCGGGCCCTCGGTGCTCTGGTAGGCGGTAGTCGTGTAGATCACCGGCAGGCCGCGTGCGCGAAACACATTCAAAAGCGCCTGATTGGCGGGAATGATCTCTTCCATGTTCGAACAGCTGAAGGCGTGCCCCGGCCGGGTCCAGGCATTGGCAAGGTCAATCAACAGCAGAGCAGGGCGCATGCCGAAACCCACCCGGCGCTGAAAGCCGCGAGCGGCATATAGTTGACTGTTGGCACGAAAGACAACATCAAGCGCCGACTTCAGTTCTTCATCTGTGACCACTGCTTGTTGCTCATTACCCGACATTGCTTCCCTCCTGGCCGTGCGGTTCCATCGCTGCTCTTCAATCAGTCCCGGTTGGCACTGTCTTCCCGGGAAACGTTCCGGTCACGCTCCTCAGACCGGTACGTTTTGATGTTAGAGCGGTTCACGTCCAAATGGAATGGAGTGTCTGGATTCACCGGCGGCAAATCCGGTAATCATCAAGAAGCCGCCTGGGGCCGTTCATATTTCACAGGGAGAAGGACATTGACGCGAAACACGGAACCTGTCGTCGATCTGAAGACGGCCGAAGCCGAGGTGGATTTACCTGAAATCGGCTCGCCCGATCGGTATGAGGCGCTGATGAAGGTGGTGAAAAACCGCGTGACGGTCAGGAAATTCAACCCCTCGCATGAGGTGCCGGAAGAACACTACGACCTCATTCTCGAAGCCGCGCGTCACGCTCCGTCGGGTGCAAATGCACAGCCCTGGCATTTTGTCATTGTCAGGGAGCAGGCGGTCAAGGACCAGATCACCGAGTACTTTGTTGCCGAGCAACGGTTCCGGGCCAAGGCGAAAATGAAGTTTCCGACCCCGGATTACCGCGGCCTGGCCACCGCACCGGGGTTCATCGTCGTCTGCTCGGACATGCGGTGGGTCAATGCCTTTCCGGTCCTCAACGACGGCAGTGACCTCGACCGCATGTACAAGGAAAATGCCGAACGCATTCTTCTGCAATCGGTTGCCGCAGCCACCATGTCGGCCCATTTGGCCGCTGCTGCCCTCGGATACAATGTGTGGTGGGTGACCGCCATTGGTCAGGAAAATGCACAAAAGGCCATGAAGCCATTGCTTGGCATTCCTGATCAACTGTCGGTGCTCGATATATTCCTGTTTGGACCGCCTTCCCAAAAACCCTACAAGCGCTGGCGCAAACCGCTGGATGAAATTGCCAACCGCGACCGGTTCAATCCGGACCATTTCATGAGCGATGACGAGCTTGACGACTGGATCAAGAACCGCCGCCATCGCGTGATGTACAAGGATGCCAACAAAGTCGACTGAAGTTGCGCGTTCATGCCGCGCTACGTGTTTACCGAACCGCCATCCACGACAATCGTCTGACCGGTGACAAAATCGGAATCGCTTGACGCGAGAAAGATCAGTGCGCCCGTCAGGTCCTCGGGCCAGGCGTCACGCTGGATCGCGCGTGATGCCACCACGCGGTCGCGGGTCTGGTTGAGATGCTCCGGATTGGCCTGAATGCTGTCGCTCATCGTCAGACCGGGCGCCAGGCTGTTTACGCATATGCCTGCATGTCCGAGTTCGCGCGACAATGCCCGTGTCATCGCGGTGAGCGCGCCTTTGGACGTGATGTAATGCAGCATGTTCGGCAGTCCCTTGTAGACTGTCCCGGACGTGATGTTGATGATCTTGCCGGAGCCCTGGTTTTCCATGACAGGACCGACCGATCGCACCATGTTGAAGGCGCCGCGAACATTGACCGCCATGACCTGATCCCAAAGATCGGGGTCGATGTCCTTGTAGCTCTGCATCGAAAGGGTTGAAAACACAGCGGCATTGTTGACCAGGACATCTATGCGGCCATGGACGCGCACGACTTCGCCTATGGTGGTGGCGACTGAATCGGCATTTGAAACATCGGTTTCCAGGTACATGCCGCCGGTGCCGGCGGCAGCAGATGAGCCATCGGCAATGTCGGCAATAACCAGATGTGCACCCTGTGAAGCGAGCGCGTTGGCGAAGTGCCGCCCGAGGCCTTTTGCGCCACCGGTGACGATGCAGACCTTGCCGTCAAGCTTTCCCATCCGGCTCCCCCTGGTTTACGCACCCGTATTCGGCGTTGGCGTGTTTGGTTTCCATGATTTCGGCAAGGCGGTGCTGTCCAATTGCTTCGTTTCGCGGCGACTATTGAACGGAACGAAGGGCCTGTCGACCTGATTTGCACTGGTGGCGGTGCCGACCCGTAAAAACGGTCGCGAACTGGTGATCGGCCTACTCTGTTCGCAACGCGGTTGTTGCTCTAGAGTTTCGGGCCAGGATGGCCGACGGGCCGAGCGGCTTACGGCTGATTGTCGGTGGAGGGAAAGTTCCATGACTGTCGAGACATTGGATGCACCGGTCACAACGGGAATATTTGTCAACGGAGAAGTCCGGGAAGCCGCAAATGGCAGAACCTACGAATTGTTCGATCCGGCGCGTCCGGACGAACTGGTTGGCCACGCCGCCAGCGCATCAGTAGAAGATGTGGATGCGGCGGTGCAGGCAGCGCATGCCGCTTTCCCGCATTGGTCCGCGCTGACCTATCAGGAGCGTGCGGCCTATTTGATGAAGATTGTCGACGAACTGGTCGCGGACGAGGCGGACGTGGCCAGCCGGGCGCATCTGTTTTGCCGCGAGCACGGCAAGATCAAAAAGGAGACGTTGCTGGAGATGTCGCGATTGGGTGACCGGTTTGCGCTTTAAGCGTCTTATGCTGACCGTCTCGGCAGTGACGAAGAACTCAACGGCCCGCCGTTTGACACCATCATCACGCGCCAGCCACGCGGCGTTGCAGCATTGATCGTGCCATGGAACTGGCCGCTATCCATTCTGGGCGCAAAACTGCCACAGGCGCTGATGGCGGGAAATACCGTGGTGGTGAAACCCAGCCACAATTCGGCGCTGGCCCCGTCGCTGACGCTGGCAAAAATGGCCGCCCTTCTGCCGCCTGGCGTGCTCAACGTCATCACCGGTTCAGCCTCCGAGATCGGCGATGCGCTGGTGACGCATCCTATGGTCCGCTTTGTCAATTTTACCGGCTCTGTCGATATCGGCCGCCATGTGATGAAAACGGCGGCGGATAATCTGACACCGGTCACGCTTGAACTTGGCGGCAACGACGCGGCCATCGTTTGTGAGGACGCTGAACTCGATCAGGGCGCGTTCATGCGCATGTATCTGGGAACATTCATGTCTTCCGGTCAGATCTGCATGGCATTGAAACGGCTTTATGTGCACCGGTCACGGTATGACGAAGTCGTTGATGGATTGACGGCGACCTGCAGCCGCATGGTGGTTGGGGATGGGCTGCTGGACGAGACCAATATGGGGCCGGTCAACAATGCCAAACAGCTTCGGGTTATCCAGGGCATGATCGAGCAGGCCCGTGCCGCGGGCGCCGATTTGAAGGAACTGGGAAATGTCCCCGATGAGGAGCTCTATTCGAAAGGTTATTTTCAAAAGCCGACGCTTGTCTACGATCCCGATCCCGGTCTCGATATTGTCAAGGAAGAGCAATTCGGGCCTGCGCTGCCCATCATGCCGTTTGACACCGAAGATGAAGCAATCGCCAAGGCCAATGACAGCAGATATGGTCTGTGTTCCTCGGTCTGGACGCCGGACCGTGATCGCGCGACAGCGATCGCACGCCGGTTGGAAGCCGGATATACCTACCTCAATGCGCACGGTCCGACCGCCCAGGACAGCCGGGGGCCGTTCGGCGGTTTCAAGCATTCGGGCATCGGACGTAATCTCGGCTACGAAGGTGTGATACAGTTTCAAGCCTATCATTCGATCAGCGGGCCGCCGGGCTGGCTGATCCAATAAGGCAAATTGGGAGGAAGAAGATGAAGATCATCGCTGGCCTGACCTTGATCCTGTCGCTGGCACTCAGCGGCACGCTGGCTGCAAAGGAATTGAGCCTCGCCTATTTCATGGGTCCAAAGCACCCGATGAATGCGGCTGTGTTCACACCGTTTGCAGAAAAAATCGCCGAACTTTCAGGTGGCAAGCTGACGGTTCAACAATATCCGGGTGGCGCGTTAAACTCTGTTCCACCGAAGCAATATGCCATTCTGCTTGATGGTGTTGCCGACATCGTTTTCACGCTTCCCGGCTACACGGGTGACGTATTTCCCATGACACAGGTTGTCGGTCTGCCCGGTGTTTGCGACAGTGCGACGGCTTGCACGGAAGCGCTGCTGAATGCCCGCGAAACATTGGCCAAGGAGTACAACGCCAAACTGCTGGCGATTTGGGCCAATGCACCGCCAGTCCTGATCACCAAGGACAAACCGGTGCGTACGCTGGAAGATTTGAAGGGCATGAAGGTCCGGGTCACCAACAAATCCGATCTGCCGATCGTTGAAGCGTTGGGCGCCTCGGCCGTGGCCCAACCGGTCAATGTCATCAACCAGAACCTGACCAACGGAGTGATCGATGCGATAGCGATCGGACCATCGGCAATTCGGTCCTTCAAATTGCAGGAGCCGGCAAATTACCTGACCACCTGGTTTCCCGGTTCGGGTTCGGCTTTCGTGCTGCTGATGAACCAGGATTTGTATGATTCCATGTCCGATGAAGAAAAGGGCTGGGTCGATGCGGCAGCGGAGCATTCGCTGTCCATGGCCGGCGGCATCTTCTACGACAAGGCAGCGTCAGGCGGCCTGAAACTTGCCGCTGAAGCCGGTGTGGAGATGATCGAGCTTTCCGAGGACGAAAAACAGCGCTGGCTCGATGCGGTTGCTGGTGCATTGGAGACGGCAAAGGGACAGAAGGCCGGGTCCATGACGGTGTCAGAGATAATGGCACTTATGATGGGCAACTAACCCTTGTCGCAGGGGGCGATGACCGCGCTTGAATGGATTGACAGGCAGCTCGGACGATTCATCGGGCTGCTTGCCATTCTCGGGGGAATAGCGACGGCAGGTCTGGTGCTGGTTACCATTGTCGCCGTCACATGGCGCTACGGTTTCAACAATCCGATATTCGGCATCGAGGACCTGTCTGTTGTTACGCTGACCATCGTCGCCGGTGCTTCGGTGGCCTATGGCGCCAGGCACGGCGCGCATGTCAGCGTCGATGTCCTGTCGTATGTCTTTGGCCGCAACGTGTCGCGCTACACTGATGCCCTGATGCGCGCATTGGCGGTGGTCATCCTGGCGCTTGCCACCTATGCATTGTTTGCAAAGGCCTGCGGTATTGAGAAGGCATGCATCACCAACAATTTCAGTATTGAGCATCGCATCTTCTACTACTTTCTCGGCGTTGCCTTGGCCGCCTACACGCTGCACATCTTTCTGCAGCTGCTGATCGGGCTGATCCATTTCGACGGCTCAGATCCCAACGAGATCTCCCGTTGATGGACGGCACCACGGTTGCTGCCATCGGCTTTGGCGCGTTGTTTGTCCTGTTGTTCATCCGGATGCCGGTCGGCCTCGCCATGATGGCCGTCGGCACCTGGGGGATCTACATGATCCGGCCGCAGGCAGCCATTCCGAAACTGGCTGGCGAAATATTCAATGAAGCGTCGAATTATCCACTGACGATCATCCCGCTGTTTGTCCTGATGGGCAATCTTGCCGGCGTGTCGGGCATGAGCCGGGATTTGTACGACGCCGCGAACTCATGGCTCGGCCATTTCAAGGGCGGGCTGGCCTCGGCCACCGTCGTCGGCTGCGCCGGTTTTTCCGCCCTGTCGGGCTCGTCGTTGGCGGCGGCGCTGACCATGGGCCGGGTTTCGTTGCCGGAGATGCAGCGATACAACTATGACAACGGTCTGGCGACCGGCTCGATCGCCGCAGGTGGGACACTTGGCATACTGATCCCGCCTTCAGCCGGGTTCGTGATCTACGCCATCCTGACCGAAGAAAGTATCGGGCGGCTGTTTATGGCCGGCATCATTCCCGGATTGTTGCTGACATTGCTGTTCGTCATTGCGATTTGGCTAGTCGTGCTGCGCGACCCCGGCAAGGCGCCGGGTCAGGCGCGGGCGCACCCGCTCCGGCAACGCTTGCTGGCACTTCGCAGGGCCAGCTGGATCGTCGGCATCGTGCTGCTGACGATTGGCGGAATTTATTCTGGCGTGTTCTCTGCCGTCGAAGCCGCAGGGATCGGCGCAGCCCTGGCCTTCGTGGTCACCATTATCCGAAGGCGCCTGACATGGCCCAACATCATCGAGGTCACCACCAGCACGCTGAAATCGTCCGGCACCGTGTTCATGATTTTGTTCGGCGCCTTTGTCTTCAAAACCTTCGTCGGCTTCACGGGCATCACCTATGCGATGACATTGTGGGTTGAAGCGCAAGGATTTACGGGCATGCAGGTGGTTGTGGCGTTTCTGCTGCTATTCATCGTCCTCGGCATGTTTCTCGACGGTTTTGCGATACTGGTTTTGACGGTGCCGCTGATCCAGCCGGTAATCGAACCACTGGGCATCAACATGATCTGGTTTGGCGTCCTGATGGTCATCGTCCTTGAAATGGGCCTGATATCGCCTCCTGTCGGGCTCAATGTGTTTGTGGTCAAGGGTATTGCCGGAGACGTGCCGCTCAACACGATATTTCGCGGCATCTGGCCGTTCTGGTTTGCCATGTTCGCTGCCGTCATCCTCGTATTGGTTTTCCCGCAGATTGCTTTGTTTCTGCCAAACTCGATGTTCGGTTAGCCAGCGGCTGTGTAAAGCAGGCGAAATGCCAATACTACCAGTAATATCAAAATGATACGATCAAAAGTTCGAGCAGACATTTTTGCCGCGAGCCGTTCGCCGACCCGCATGAACGTGAACAAAGGAACGAGCGACACGACGCTGACGGCAACCGTTACCGGCGTCAGCAAGCCATAGAGATAAAGCGCAGGCGCCTGGGTGAATGACATGGCCGCGAAGAATACGGATATCGTGTAGATGAACAGCGGCCGCTCCAGCCGCATCGCGTTGAGGAAAGTGACCGACACCGGTGCCGAAATACCAGTCGCTCCTTGCAGAATACCGGCGATCAATCCCGTTGGCACCACCACGGTTCGGGCTGTTTTCATAGCAAGAGTGAACTCCGGACGAAGCAGCCTGAGAGCGACATAGGAAAATATCACCATAACGATCAGCAACGTCAGCATCCGGACCGGAAGCCAGGCAAGCAACACCGTTCCGGCAAGCGCGCCGCCGGCGCCCGCGATTGCAAACCAATAGGCAAAATTGCCGGATAACCGGTTTGACCGGAATTGGCGTATTTGCCAAAGATTGGTGATGAGATTGGGCACAACCATGATCGCGACAGCGACACGGACATCAAAGAATGCCGCTATTACCGGAACAGCTACAACGGGAGCGCCGGCACCGGTTGCGCCCTTCAGCAATCCACCCAGGGACAGCGCGATGAACACGGCGACAATGGCAGCCGGCTGGTCAATGGTCATGGCGAATTTGTATCCCGCTTCAAACCTGATCGATGCGTGCCACGGCGGCTGTTTGTCAAGCGTTCTGACCGGACCGGAAATCCACGATGCATGATGTTCTCATCGCCGGCGGTGGTCCGGTTGGCCTTGGTCTGGCCATCGAACTTGGCCAGCGGGGGATCGATGTCGCGCTGGTTGAGAAACGCCTGCAACCTCAGCAAATTCCAAAAGGTCAGAACCTGACGCAACGAACCATGGAACACATGCAGAAATGGGGCGTGGAAAAGGCCATTCGGGATGCGAAGACGATACCGAAAGGCATCGGGCTCGGCGGTTTGACCGCTTATGGTTCGCTGCTGAGCGGCTATCACTACGACTGGTTCAAGCGCGCATCGGTCGATCGGTACTACTACACCGAAAACGAACGCCTGCCGCAATACGCCACCGAAAGGGTCATGCGGGACCGGGTCGCTGAGCTTCCATCGGTGACCACCCACTACGGATCGACAGTCAAGACAGTCGAGCAGGACGCAAGCTCCGTGACGTTGGCAATGAGCCATGCAGACCAGTCACGCACGGACAAAATTGAAGGCCGGTATCTCGTCGGCTGCGACGGAAGCCATTCGCTGGTCAGAAGGCAGGCAGGCATCGCCGAGGACCAGACGGATCATGACCGGCTGATGGTTCTGGTCGTCTTCCGTTCGCCGGAGTTTTTCGATCTTGTGAAGGGGTTTCGCGACAAACAGTTTTTCAATGTCCTTAATCCGGAACTTGACGGCTACTGGATGTTTTTCGGCATGGTTGAATGGGGGCAAACCATGTTTTTCCACGCGCCGGTTCCGGCCAACACCAACCGCGACAATTTCGACTTTCGGGAATTGATCTGGCAGGCGGTGGGGCAGGAATTTGCGCTGGACATGGATTATGTCGGCTTTTGGGACTTGCGCATTTCAGTCGCCGGAAACTACCGCGCAGACAGGATATTCCTGGCCGGGGATTCAGCGCACAGCCAACCGCCCTATGGAGGATATGGCGTCAATACCGGCTTTGAGGACGCGCGTAATCTTGGCTGGAAGCTGGCTGCGGCCCAGCAGGGCTGGGGAGGGGAATTCCTGCTCGACAGCTATGACGGCGAACGCCGGCCGGTTTTCAAGTCGACCGCCAATGATTTCATCGAACGCTTCATCAGCGACGACCGGGCATTTGTGCGGCGCTATGATCCCGGAAAAAACCGCCAGGAATTCGAAGCCGCGTGGTCGGAGCGCGCTGAAGGTGGTTCGGCTGCCGGAATTCAGACGTTCAATCCCAATTACGCCGGCTCGCCCATCATTGACACTGTCGGGAACACGAAACCGTCTGCAGTCGGCGAGCACACGTTCCGGGCTCTGCCGGGCTTTCACCTGTCGCCCTGCAAATTGAGCGATGGCCGCGATCTGAATACGCTTTTGGGCGACGGTTTCACCTATATCAATCTTGACGGAGACGAGCTGTCCAGCCGTCAGATGCAACAGGCTGCCTCCAATGTTGGGGTTCCTTTAAAGACCGTGACAATCGACTGCTCGCGCGGCAGGCAAGCATATGGCTGCAGCCAAATCCTGGTTCGGCCGGACCATTTTGTGGCTTGGTCCGGTGAAAGCCTCGGTGACTGCATCGCCTTGCTGGGAAGATCGGCAGGTCACGTATACGGTGATCGTTGATCCTGGTCCCGGTTGCCCGGCGACGCACGATCTGCGCTGCGGCGCCGGCCGGGCCGGCAAATGCAATTGACACCAAGCTAGCCAAAAGTGCTGTAATGGAAACAACATGACCCCCAATCCTGATCGATTCCTGTCCGATTTGCATGAACTGCGCCGGTTTGGTGCTTCAGGTGTCGGCAAGGGCGTGCAACGTCCGGCATTTTCGAAGGACGATATTGCTGCCCGAAAGTGGCTGGCTGCGCGTTTCGAAGCGGCCGGTCTGAAACCGCATTTTGATCCGGCAGGCAATCTGTTCGGCCTGGCGGAGGGGCCTTCGCTGCTGCTTGGGTCGCACACCGACAGTCAGCCCGAAGGTGGATGGCTGGATGGCGCATTGGGCGTTGTCGCAGCATTGGAAGTGGCCAGAGCCTGCCGCGAAGCCGGACCGGCCGGTCCGCCAATATCGGTCGTCAGCTTTCAGGACGAAGAAGGCCGGTTTGGCGTGACGACCGGCAGTTCGATCTGGACGGGGCATATAAGCCTTGAGGAAGCCGACAGCCTGACAGACCATCAAGGTGTGACCTTTGCAAACGCCCGAAAGCAAATGGCTGATCTGTCGGGTGCGTTCGTCGATCCCGCAAGCTTCACCGGATACATCGAGATGCATATCGAGCAAGGCCCGGTTCTGGACACCGCCGGTGAAACGATAGGTGTTGTGTCCGAAATTGTCGGTATCCGTGATCTGCGAATAACGTTCCGCGGCCAGCAAAATCATGCCGGCACCACCCCGATGCG
>JBFOMG010000014.1:0-25754 GCA_040830725.1 Rhizobiaceae bacterium | reverse complement strand
TCAAGCAATCGGGCAATGAACTTAAGCCGTTCATCCATAAGGCTACACTCCTTCCACGGCACCTCGCGATCCTCCGCAAAGGGCCAAATGTGTAACCTATGTGTCCGGAATGACCTGTTACCTATCTATCGGGAAGGTCAGGAAGCCCAGCGCGAAAATTTCAGCCCAAATTCGTTGATACGCCATTCCTGCTCTTAGAAAGCGTAGTTGCTGCAGGTGCGAAAGATATTGTGCAGAAATCTTGCCGACATGCGGCAATGTACATTGGATCGCCTTCCGAAATTGAAGCCGAATAACCGGAAACCCACCACCACCGTTTTCCACCAACCGGCCAACCTCATCCCGGCCCAAATTCCTCAAAACCTTGCATATTTGCCCGGAATATCGTTGAATTGAACTTGTTGCCGGAGGGCAGCCATGGCGAAAACAGCGAAACTCAAGACCAGTGAAGATCAACAGAAGTCCTCGCCGACTTTTCTGTTGGTTTCGGTCGGAATAGCCCTGGGCGTTGCCGCGGGCATTGTTGCGCCCGACAGTGCAGTGGAATTTGCCGAAAGAAAATTCTACGAATTCACTTCGGTTGCCTCCGACAAGGCAGCCGGGCTCGGCCTCAATCCGAATTGCGATATCAAGGGCAATATCAGCGTCGACACGGGCGAGCGGATATACCATCTGCCTGGACAGGAATTCTATACCAGGGCAAGCGTCAGGCCTGATCAGGGCGAACGCTGGTTCTGCACCGAGGAAGCCGCAGTGGCCGCCGGCTGGCGCAAGGCTGAACAATAGCCGATCATTGTCTGTCTTGAATCCAACCGCCTGACATGGGTAAACCCGAATGCATGTCTTGGTGTTGGAGCCTTAAGGCACCGCCGGCTATTTCCGCGTCTCGACCGCCTCCAGACCTCTCTGCAGGTCGGCGATGATGTCCTCGACATCTTCCAGGCCGATCTGCAACCGCATTACCGGTCCGGCATAATCGCCCTTGGCGACCACCCGGTCGTCCAGCGTCACATGCACGGCAAGTGATTCGTACCCGCCCCAGGAATAGCCGAGACCGAATATCTCCAGCGCGTCGAGAAAGGCATGCGCTTCTGCGGTTCCACCGCCATTCAACACGATGGAGAACAGGCCGGACGAGCCGCAAAAATCGCGTTTCCAGATCGCATGACCCGGATGGCTTTCCAATGCCGGATGCAGAACCTGGGCGATGCCGGACTGTGCTTCGCACCAGCGGGCGATCTCAAGCGCGCTTTTTTGGTGGCGGTCGAGCCGAACACCCATTGTCCTGAGGCCCCGCAGCACCTGGTAAACGTCATCCGGACCCGACGGAATGCCGAGCGTCAGGAATGTCTGGTAGAGCTGGTCCCAGTATCTTTCGGTTGCCGACACGGTGCCGAGCAGCACGTCGGAATGACCGGCCGGATATTTCGTCGATGCATGCACCGAAATGTCGACGCCGTGATCAAGCGGCTTGAAGTAGAGCGGAGTCGCCCAGGTGTTGTCCATCATGACGATGGCATCGGCGGCATGCGCCGCTTCGGCAATCGCCGGAATGTCCTGCATTTCGAACGTGTTGGAGCCCGGCGATTCCGTCCAAACCACCTTGGTGTTGGGTCTGATCAGCCTTTCGATGCCGGCGCCGATCAACGGATCGTAATATTCGACTTCCACACCGAACCGCTGCAACATCGTGTCGGCAAAGCGGCGTGTCGGGAAATAAACCGAATCGACGATCAACACATGGTCGCCGGCTGCCAGGAACGCCAGCAACGGCGTGACCACTGCGGCAAGCCCCGAGGGTACCGCGATGGTACCTGCCGATCCTTCCAGTTCGTCGACCGCCTCGCACAGCGCATCGCTCGTCGGTGTACCCCGGGTACCATAAAGGTATTTCTGGTTGTGCGTGGAGATTGTCTTGCTGTCCGGGAACAGGACAGTTGATGCGTGTACGACCGGCGGGTTGACGAAACCATGATAGTCGCGGGGATCGTAGCCGCCATGCGCCAGCCTGGTGTTGATGCCTGCCTTGGACAGGTCCCGTTTGCTCATCTTGTCCGCCGACTCCGTTGTCAGAAATTCGCGCGCCGCGGATGCAGGCGCGATGCCGGTCTACTTTGACATTTTTCGTCAGGCAAGCGCCGCATTTACCATGCATCAAGATAGTTCGCTTTTGAGGGCAATACCGCCGGGGACAAGCGGCGATCGGTCTTGACGCGCATCGCCGAATGACATGAGATGCAATAACGGCGATATCGGCGCGGCGCACGCGCGTTTGCCGGCGGTGGGCACTGCTATCGACCTGGGGGCAAACAGGTGCCGATCGATCATGATATGTTTGTCCATTGTGAAATGGGAAGGCCGGATCGTTCGATGCGAAGTTTTGTATGTGCTGTAGTTGGCTTCGTAGCGTTGCTTTGCGCATCGGTGACCGTGCAGGCGTCAACGCTGGTGAAGGTCAAGGCAAAAGGCTTCGTTCAGTGCGGTGTCAGTGAAGGACTGGCCGGATTTTCCGAACCGGTGGACGGGGTTTGGCACGGCATCGATGTCGATTTGTGCCGGGCAGTGGCGGCGGCGATATTCGGCGATCCGTCCAAGGTCAATTTCACGCCCCTGTCGGCAGCGGACCGGTTTACCGCGCTTGCAAAAGGGGACATCGACATTTTGTCGCGCAATTCGACCTGGACAATTGCCCATGACATTCGGGACGGCGTCAACTTTGTCGGCACTTACTATTACGATAATCAGGGTTTCATGCTGCCGGCAGATCTGAACATCCGCTCGGTTCTGGAGCTTTCAAACGCAAAAATTTGCGTTGGCCGCGGCACGACTGCGGTGCTCAACGTCCAGGATTTTTTTGCTGACCGGAATATGGAAATTGAACTGGTCGAGTATGACAGTCACAAGGTGCTGCAGGCTGACTATGAAGCCGGAAAATGCCACGCCTATGCCGCCGACATCTCCCGCCTCTACTCGGCGCGCCAGTCTTTTGCCGAGCCGGAGAAGCACATCATCCTGCAGGACAGCATATCGAAGGAGCCGCTGGGTCCGGCTGTGCAAACCGGAGATGAGATCTGGTTTGACCTGGTCAAGTGGGTGATGTTTGCGCTGATCAATGCCGAGGAGCTTGAAGTTTCCTCCGCCAATGTCGACCAGATGCGCGAGAGCGGCAATTCCGCGGTCAGGCGCCTGTTGGGGTTGGAAGGCGATTTCGGTTCCAGCCTTGGCCTCGACCGTGAAGAGTATGACGGCAATGACTGGGCCTATAACGCCATCAAGGCGGTTGGCAACTACGGTGAGATTTATGATCGTCATCTGGGACCGGAAGGTGTGGTCAGCATACCGCGAAATGCCAACCAACTCTGGTCCAAGGGCGGCCTGCTCTACGCGCCGCCGATCCGGTAGCACCACCGCTTGAACATTCCTTTGCAGCGTTGCCTTGCAACGGCAAAACCGGAACTGGCATCGGTTGGTTTTTCATGCAATGGTCGCCTCAACAAGACCGTGGGAGGAAGCGGGTGAGCGCAGCTGGTACAGAAAACGCCGTCGATGCATCTGAGATCCATGTCGATCGTGACAAGATGCAAGTCTCAAAAACCGAGGTGGCGGTTGAAATTACCGATATGCACAAATGGTACGGTACATTTCATGTGCTCAAAGACATCAATCTGAAAGTCATGCGCGGCGAGCGCATTGTCATTGCCGGTCCCTCCGGTTCCGGCAAATCCACAATGATCCGCTGCATCAACCGGCTGGAAGAACACCAGCAGGGCAAAATCGTCGTCGATGGTATTGAACTCACCAACGACCTGAAGAAAATCGACGAGGTTCGCCGCGAAGTCGGCATGGTTTTCCAGCACTTCAACCTGTTCCCGCATCTGACAATTCTGGAAAATTGCACACTGGCGCCGATCTATGTGCGCAAGACGCCCAAGAAACAGGCCGAGGAATCGGCAATGCACTTTCTGGAACGGGTGAAAATTCCCGAACAGGCCAACAAGTATCCTGGACAATTGTCCGGTGGTCAGCAGCAGCGCGTGGCAATTGCCCGCTCGCTGTGCATGAACCCGCGCATCATGTTGTTCGACGAGCCGACCTCGGCACTCGACCCGGAAATGATCAAGGAAGTGCTCGACACCATGGTGGGTCTTGCCGAAGAAGGCATGACCATGCTGTGCGTGACCCACGAGATGGGATTTGCCCGCCAGGTCGCCAATCGGGTCATCTTCATGGATGAAGGCCAGATTGTCGAACAAAACGAGCCGGACGAATTCTTCGACAATCCGAAGCATGAGCGCACGAAACTGTTCTTGAGCCAGATATTGCATTGACGGGAAAATCCACGCCGAAGCGGGGGCGTGCGAAACGGGCTGCGAAAGGCGTTTTCTTCTTCGCAGTGTTTGTGGTGCTGGCAGGGGTGCTGGGAACCGCCGTCCCGCGCCCCATTTTCAGCACGGCAGATGCGGGTGCCGTCGCCAACACCCATCGCATTCTGCTGCTCTACAATCCAATCCACACCGATATCGCCTTTCCTGCCGAACCGGACGTGCTCGAACGCTTTGGTTTCTTGTCCGATGCCGGATTACCGGTTGATCACCCGCAGGTTCGGTGGATTGTCGTCGGTTGGGGCGGTCGTTCATTCTACCTTGAAACGCCAACCTGGGCAGATTTGAAGCCGCTACCGGTTTTCAAGGCTCTTACCATTGACCGGTCGGTTATGCATGTTGCGCTCGCAGGTGATATCGATCCCGCTTTACCCAATGTCGATGAATTGCAGGTTTCTGAACGCAACTACGATCGGATGCTCGATTTTGCTCTTGCGAGTTTCGTGCTTGATCCTGCGGGTGTTCCACAGTCAATCGACGGCGCCGGCTACGGTGATTTCGACCGTTTCTTCGAAGCGCATGGCTGGTTCAATGCCGTGGCCGGATGCAATACGTGGACAGCATCCGCGTTGCGTGCCGCAGGCGTTCGTACCGGACTATGGAATCCGCTTCCGGTCAGCTTGCGCTGGTCTTTGCGGCTGTTCAGCACGTGCCCGCCAAACGGCGACACGTGCCGAAACTAACTTGAATCGCTGTATCCGGCTTTCCTGCTAAACTGCCTTTACCGCAATCTTTTTCGCTTCGGGCTTCGCCTCTGCCGGTTTCGGTATTTTGACGTGGAGCACACCCTTTTTCAGCTCCGCTTCAAGCGTATCCAGCTCGGGCACAAAACCGAGCGGAATGACCCGCCGGAACGATCCGTAAGAACGTTCGACCCGCTGCCAGTTCTTGTCCTCGGATTTTTTCTCCGCCTGTTTTTCAGCAGAGATGACCAGGGATCCGCCCTCGACCGTCACTTCGACATCATCACTCTCGATACCGGGCAGTTCGGCGGTCACCTCAATGTCCCCGTTGGTTTCCGCGATATCGACCGCAAAGCCCCGATTTTCAAGTGCAATGGCAAACGGGCTTTCCGGGATGCCACTGGTGAAGTTGGAGATAAAATCATCCATCTCCTGCCTAAAACGGCCAAGGAAATCTTGAGGTTTGGAAAGATCGGATTTGCTGGTTTGAAGATCTGAAGACATGTGTTCCTCCATAGTTGGATCAACAGGACAAACCCTCCAGAAAAAATCATGCCCGATTTCCCCTTTCCATGCCTTGATTCGGATCAAGACCGGTTCGAGTTTGATGCAACAGTGGTGAGGTCGCTGCCACCTCGAGCACTTCGGTCATCCAAGTAATCGCCGGCGGGCGGAATGGGCCCGACATGGGCATCGTTGCGTCGATCGAAAAAAGTGCTTGACCTCAACTTTACTTGAGGTCCTATCAAGGGGCCGTCAACGGGAGACGATGATGAGCGACACGGCGGCCCAAACCGAATTGGATACCGAATCCTTCGTGCCCTGGAGCGAGTTTCTGGCCACTCGCTACGCGTCTTCGCTGGCGCTGGTCTGCCTGGCGGTGTGGCTGCATGCCGCCGACAGCCTCATCGTAGCGACAATGCTCCCGGCCATGGTCGCCGAAATTGGCGGCGCCTCGCTTATAGGCTGGTCGATCTCGCTCTATGAAATCGGGTCGATCGTCGCCGGAGCCGCCAGTGCGTTGATGGCCATGCGTGTCGGATTGAGAGCGTCGATGGCGATTACCGCATTGCTGTTCGGTGCTGGATGTATTGTCAGCGCGACTGCGCCGACAATGCCGGTGGTACTGGTGGGCCGCGCCCTGCAGGGAATTGGCGGAGGCGGCCTTGTTGCGCTTGGTTTTGTCGCTGTCGGCGTTATCTTCCCGCGCCGCTATACGGCTCGCGCCATTGCTGCCGTTTCCATGCTGTGGGGCATGTCGGCATTTCTCGGACCGCTGATCGGGGGCATTGCGGTCGAATATTCGACCTGGCGCTGGGGATTTGCCTTCTTTGCAATACAGGCTTTTGCGCTCACGTTGTGGATCATGTTCAGGTCTGGCCGCGAAATGTCGGAACGCGGGCAAGGAGCGGGAGAATTCCCTTTGCGTCGCCTTGCGCTGTTGTGCCTTGCCGTCGTTTTGGTCGCGTTTGCCGGTGTTGAAATCGGTCTTCTCCGGACGGCAATGTTTGCGATCGGCGGTCTCGCCTGCCTGGGTATCTTTTTGTGGCTGGATGGCCGCGCGACAGAAGACCGCCTGCTTCCGCTGCGTCCGTTCGACATGCGCAAGCCCGTCGGCGCGGCGCTGTGGATGATTTTTTCGCTTGCCGTGGCGACGATCGCGATCACCGCCTTCGGTCCACTTCTGCTCACTGCCATCCATGGCCTGTCGGCGCTGACCGTGGGTTATATCGTTGCCGCTTCCTCGATTGGCTGGTCGGTCACTGCCGTGCTGTCGAGCGGCTCGCCGGAACGGTACGATGGCCTTCTGATCGGAGCCGGAATGAGTATGGTGGCGCTGAGCGTGGCTGGTTTTCTCTATTCGGTGCCAAACGGACCCGTATGGCTGGTGATGATATTTTCAGTCATTGAAGGTGGTGGATTCGGGCTTGCCTGGACGTTTATCCTAAGGCGTGTAACAGGATTGGCTGACCGCTCGGAGATGCACAGAATTTCCGGAGCGCTTCCCACCGTTCAAAGATTGGGTTACGCGCTGGGTGCGGCCTACATCGGAATCGTTGCCAATGCCTCCGGGCTGCTGACCATGGAGACGCCGGGTTCGGCCGCTGATGTCGCAACGCGCATCTTTTTCGCCTGTCTTCCGTTTGCGATATTGGGGCTGGTCGCGACTGCCATGTTCCTGCGCCATCCGGCTCGAACTTAACAGGGACAGGCGGCACAATACACTGACCGCATCGCACGCCGTGTTCTCACATCACCACCACGTGCCCGATATCCGGCCGTTGCCGCCCTTCGGCCAAATCGCGCCACGTCTGCAACGCGCCGTCCAGACCTGTCGAGTGTTCAACCGTTAGCCAGCTACCGCTTTCCCGCGCCAGTCTCTGCCAGGCATCGGCGATTTTTTGCTGCACCACATCCGCGCCCCATTCCTGGCGCCTTTTGACCACCTGTGCCGGGGCGAAAAAGAACTGCGGCTTGGCGCCCGGCAAATCTCCGGTGGGCGCGAACTTGTCCCAGTGACTGGTACCGACCGCAGCGGAATGTTTCATTTCGCCGCCAAGATGGTTGTGAAGCGCGGATCTCACCTCGGCATTGCCGGCCATATCGACAAAGACCGATGGCACAGTGGCGATCTCTGCTGCAATCCGGTCGTAAGTCACCACGGAATCGCAGGCGCCGAGACCTTCAACGAATGCCTTGTTGCCGGGCGATGTCAGGCCGACGATCTTCGGCACGTCCGGCCTGGCTTCGGCGAGGTATTTCGCCAGGCCGAGGCCGGTTTTGCTGGATGCGCTGCCGATCAGGATTTGCTCGGCGCCGAACCAGCCATTGTCCTGCAGAAAGTCGAACAGCAGCCATGAGGTCACTAACAAGGGCTGCAACAGCGCGCGCAGATCGTCCGCAGCCGGTTCACCCTCCGGGGGGACGCGATTGTAGTCATTATAAATTGGCGGCAGTTTCTGCCGGTGTTCGCTTGTGTCGGTAAACCAGCGATCACTGATCTTGCCGGGTTTCAGCACGCAATGAGTGGCGAGTGGCCAGAAACCGTAGAACCGTTCCCCCGGTGCTACATCTTTGCATTTCGATTGCGTGACCCGGGCAAATCCCCACACCGGCACGATGCCGGTTTGTTCGCCGCCGGTCGGAAAGAATTTCCAATAGGCAAGCTGCTCACCCGCCGCCGCGTAGGTGACATTGTTGGTGGTCAGTGCAAACCGTTCGATCTCAACGAGGATTTCCCCGTTACTGATCTCTGGCTTCTCCGAAGCGACCTGTTTTCCCTCGCGAATATCGGCGCGATTGATTTCGATGCACCCTCCCATCAACCTGGTTCCTCGCCGACCTTGACGACCAGCTTGCCGCGGTTCTTGCCGCTCAACAGACCCTGAAATGCTTCGACTGCATTCTCGATGCCGTCAACGACATCGATTTTGTATTTCACCTCGCCGGATTTCAGCCATCCGGCCATTTCACGCAAAAAATCCGCCTGTTTCGAAGTATCGTCGAACACGATGAAACCGCGCACCGAAATCCGCTTCGTCAGGATCATGCGCCATAGCTGTGGCAGCCGGTCGGGACCATCCGGCAGGGCCGTGTCGTTGTAATGCGCGATCATTCCGCAAACCGGAACCCGGGCAAAATCGTTGAGCAGCGGCAAAACCGCCTTCAACACATCGCCACCGACATTTTCGAAATAGACGTCAATCCCGTCCGGGCATGCGGCCTTCAGTTGATCGGCAAAGTCGGCGTCCTTGTAATTGACGCAGACATCAAACCCGAGTTCGCCGGTTACATAGTCGCATTTGTCCTGAGCGCCGGCGATGCCGACCACACGGCAGCCCTTGATTTTGCCGATCTGGCCGACAACCTGTCCGACAGCGCCGGAAGCAGCAGAGACGACCAATGTTTCGCCTTTCTTGGGCCGGCCATGGCTGAGGAGACCGATATAGGCGGTATAGCCCGGCATGCCGAGAACGCCGAGATACCAGGGCAGGGGGGCTGCGCCTGCGTCGAGCTTGACCAGCCCGCTGCCGTCTGAGATCGCGTGGGTTTGCCAGCCATCACCTGACAACACGATGTCGCCGGCCTTGAACTTGTCGTTCCGGCTCTCAATGACCTCGGCCACGGTTCCGCCGACAATCACATCGCCCGGCTCGACACCTGCCGCGTAGGACTTTGCCGGTGTCATGCGTCCACGCATGTAGGGATCGAGCGACAGGTAGATTGTGCGCAACAATAGTTCACCGTCGCCTGGCGATGGAACCGGGCAATCTTCCAGTTTCAAATCCTCATGATCCGGCATGCCCTGTGGAAAGCGGGTCATGATGATGCGTTTTGCCATATCGGCCATATTGGCTTCTCCAGAGCTTTAATTCCGGGGGCGACTATAGCGGTCAGCCAATCGGCTGCAATGGCGAACACAATGCCGCAGCGTTACAGGCAATCTTTCTCGGCTGAGCCAATAAATGATACAGGAAACCGGGCCTGAACATGATTGGGCAAATTGTTGGACACGATCGATCACAGGGAAATCATCGCAAGCCTGAACCAGCCGCAAAAGGCTGAACTGACGGCGCGTTCCGATATGCCGGCGCTGTTGCGGCTGCTGGCACACGGCGGGCTTTTGCTGATCCTTGGCGCGGCTATTGCCGCGAAGGTGCCGTTGTGGCCGTTGCTGCTGCTGCCCCACGGCATCTTGCTGATATTCCTGTTTACTCCGTTGCACGAAACCATTCACGCGACAGCGTTCCGCACGCCGGTTCTGAACCGGCTCGTCGCCGCAATCTGCGGATTTTTGGTTTTCATCCCGCCGGTATGGTTTGGCTATTTCCATTTCGCCCATCACCGGCATACCCACCACCCTGACCATGATCCCGAATTGCAGCGGCCGAAGCCGCGCACGATCTGGCAATATGCCGCCACTCTGTCCGGCATCCCGTTCTGGCTGTCGATGGTTCGCGTGATCACCTTAAACGCCTGCCGCCCAACCCTGGAAACATTTGTGCCGCAAAAGGCACGCAGGAAAGTGACGATGGAGGCACGGTTTTATCTGGCGGCTTACCTGCTCGTCGCTGTCCTGTCGCTTGCCGCCGGTTCAGATGCGGCCATCTGGCTATGGGTGGTTCCCGCCCTGATCGGCCAGCCGTTTCTGCGCGCCTATCTGCTGGCCGAACACACACTGTGTCCGCATGTCGTCAACATGCTGCAAAACACCCGCACGACGTTTACCAACCAGATCGTCCGGTTCATCGCCTGGAATATGCCCTATCATGCCGAGCATCACGCCTTTCCGGTGGTGCCGTTCCACAAACTGCCCGAATTTCACAAGCATGTCCGGGCGCATCTGGCCGAAACGGAGCGCGGCTATGTCCGGTTTCAGGCCCGTTTGCTCAAGACGTTTGCGCAGTGATGCGTCAACCAGAGCCCTTTTGACCCATTCGAAGCCATTCTGCCGAAGCGGTTTCGGATCAAGGTCGAGCGTTTGTTCGACGGGCATATCCACGATACGTCCGAGAGCAAACGCGACGGATTTGGTCCGAAAACGTCCGGCCCGAAGGGTTTGCGATTGGCGAACGCCCAACGCCGATCCGCTCTCGAACGATGCCGGCGCATCGCCCTTCGAGCGTCTCGACGCCGGATCGCCTCCCCAATCGGCAAACAGAATTGACTTCGAATGGATTAAAAGGGCTCTACCCCGCGAAATCCTTTTGCCTTGAGGGGCAAACCGAATTATGACCGGCGGTATATTGCGGATCATCGACGGATCAAGACATGTCATCTGAAACCTCCAAACTGGTCACGGTGTTCGGCGGATCGGGATTTCTCGGCCGGCATGTTGTGCAAGAGCTGGCAAGGCGCGGCTACCGGGTTCGCGTCGCCTGCCGCAGGCCCGATCTTGCCGGACACCTGCAGCCTCTGGGCAATGTCGGCCAGATTCATGCCGTGCAGGCCAATCTGCGTTATCGCTGGTCGATCGACCGCGCCGTGGAGGGGGCCGATGCGGTCGTCAATCTGGTCGCGATCCTGTTTGAAACAGGCAGGCAGACGTTTGACGCGGTTCAGGATTTTGGCGCCCGCGCCGTCGCAGAAGCGGCCAGGGCAGCCGGCGCGCCGCTGGTCCACATCTCGTCGATAGGCGCGGATGAGAACTCGCAGGCCGAATATGCCCGCACAAAGGGGCTGGGCGAGAAAGCGGTATTTGAAACGCTGCCGGACGCGGTGATCATTCGTCCCTCGATCATCTTCGGTTCCGGCGACGGTTTCTTCAACAAATTCGCCAACATGGCGCGTTTTCTTCCCGTTTTGCCTCTCATCGGCGGCGGCGAAACCAAGTTCCAGCCCGTCTATGTCGGCGATGTCGCCGAGGCGATCGCGCGCGCCGTTGATGGCGAGGTTGCCGGCGGAAAGATTTACGAGTTTGGCGGGCCAGAGGTTTTGAGCTTTCGCGAATGTCTCGAGAAAATGCTTGAAGTCACGGACCGCAAACGCTGGCTCGTTAATCTGCCGTTCGGGCTGGCGCGGCTGGAGGCGCAATTTCTGCAATTGCTGCCGAAACCCATTCTGACTGTCGATCAGGTCAAGCTGCTCGAAAACGACAATGTGGTCTCTGCCGAGGCGGAAGCAGATGGCAGAACGCTCAAAGGGCTGGGGATTACGCCGAGCACGGTCGACGCCATCCTGCCGACCTATCTGTGGCGCTATCGCGAGGCCGGTCAGTTTACCGCCAACAAGCCGGCCTGAGGCCTTGGAGTGGCTTACCGCGGCGCTGCCTGAGGGATTGGGCGCCACCGCCGCGCTCATCCTGATTGCCGCCAGTTTCTTCACATCCGCCTTGACGGCTGCCTTCGGCGTCGGTGGGGGCATCGCCATGCTGGCGCTGATGGGCGTGTTTTTGCCGGTTGCCGCGCTCATTCCCGTTCATGGCGCGGTGCAATTGGGTTCCAATACCGGCCGCGCCTGGCATCAGCGGGCCGGCATTCGCTGGCCGATGTTGTGGCCGTTTCTTGCCGGTGCCATTTTCGGCGGTGCAGCCGGCGCATTCCTGGCGGTCGAACTGCCAGACGCGCCGTTGAAAATCATTCTTGGTCTCTTCGTCATCATTGTCACCTGGGCCAAAGTGCCCGGTTTCGATCGCTTGTCGGCTGCCGGTCTGGTGGTCGGTGGTGCGGTCATTTCTGCGCTGACGATGCTGTTGGGCGCAACCGGCCCTTTGTTCTCGGCCTTTTTCGGACGGGTCATCAGCGACGATCGCAGAGCGCTGGTCGCCACCCATGCCGCGGGTATGACCATGCTGCATACGCTGAAAATCATTGCCTTTGGCGCTCTGGGCTTTGCCTTCTGGCAATGGCTGCCGCTGGTCGCCGCCATGATCACCACAGGTTTTATCGGCACCGTCTACGGCACCCGCTTGCTGCATGCGCTGCCCGAAAAGACCTTCCGCACAGCTTTCAAGCTGTTGCTGACACTGCTGGCGCTTGATCTGGTGCGAAGGGGAATTGTGGCGCTGGTTTGAGGCCATTGCAGCCTGCTTTTTCCGGCGTGTTTGCCTGCTCAATACATATCGCGTTCGTCGGCGTCGGCCGGCATAGTGTGTCTTGGTCGGCACGTCGCTGAATGGCCTTCTTGCCTTTCACGGGGTGACGCTGGCTCTTGTTCTGTTGGCAATATGGATGAAGGGTGCTGATGCGGCTGCATAACCGACCATGCGGCCGCATAGCCGGGTGCGCTCAGTTGCTCAACCTACGAATTGAAGCGCTATCGCTGCGAGCTCCCGGGCCTACGGCAATTGGGCGGTTGCTTCGATCTCGATCAGGAAGTCCGGCAACGCCAGTGCCTGCACGCCAAGCCAGGTATTCGGCGCGGGAACCGCATCGCCGTAGAAAGCACCCAGTTCCGGACCGACGATGGCGAGCTTGTCGGGCGTGTGGTCAACGACATAGGTTCTGATGCGAACAATGTCGGCCGGCGTCGCCCCGGCCTCGGCCAGCACCGCCTTGAGATTGGCCAGCACCTGACGTGCCTGCGCCTGAAGATCACCGGCGCCGACCACGTTTCGGTCCTTGTCCCAGGCGACCTGACCGGCGCAATGGATCAGACGTCCGCCGCTGCTTTCGGCGGCATGCGAAAATCCGAAGTCGAGCGTTTCATAAAGGGTGGACGGGTTTATTCGCTTTGCGGGCATCCGGTCATCCTCTCCTGGTCCATGCACATGCCGGTATCACCATAAGGCAAAATGGACCGCTGTGCCATCGAAGCAAGACCACATCGAAGCCGTAAGCCGGATATCCCGATTTCTCAACCATACACCTGCAGCGCCGCCAGACCCGCCACGCCGACGATCAGCCGCCACCAGCCGAACAGCCGGTAACCGTGCCTCGACACATAGTCGAGCAGGTGGCGGACGACGAACACCGCTGAAATGAACGCCATGACGAAGCCCGCTGCGATAATCGGCAAATCGGCGGCAGAGAGAATATCGCGGTTCTGAAACAGGTCATAGGCAAAGGCGCCGGCCATGGTCGGCATGGCAAGGAAGAAGGAAAATTCCGCAGCCGAACGCTTGTCGGCGCCCATCAATAGTCCGCCGACAATGGTCGCACCCGAGCGTGACGTGCCGGGTATCATCGCCAGGCACTGGAACAGGCCGATTTTCAGGCAAAGCGCCAGCGGAAAATCCATGACATCTTCGTAGCGGGTGTTCAGCTTCGCGCCGTCGACCCACAACAGGATGAAACCGCCAATGATCAGCATGATGCAGATCAGCGTCGGCGTTTCAAACAGCACCGTCTTGATGAAACCGTGCGCCGATGCGCCGATCACTGCGGCGGGCAGGAAGGCGATCAGGATACCGAGAACGAAGCGCTGGGTCCGCCGGTCGCTGGGAAGATCGATGAGGATTTTCCACAGGCGGGCGAAATAGACCGTCAGGATGGCCAAAATCGCCCCGAGCTGGATCAGCACTTCAAATGCCTTGCCGGTGGACTCAAAACCCAGAAAATGCCCAGCGAGCAGGATGTGGCCGGTCGAAGAAACAGGAATGAACTCGGTCAGCCCCTCAAGCAGGCCCAGCAGAAGCGCACCGGTGATCGACTGGTCTTCCATCAGAGTGTGTACTGCTCCAGCCGCCGTTCTTGCCAGTGGGATGGACTATGCCTATAGCATTCCAAACCGCCACCGGGATGCCCGAATCACGCTTGCAAGATTTATCGGTAAGGCGGAAAAATTGCCACAGTTCATCGCGTTATCTGTTTGAATGCTGACCCTCTACCACCACCCACTGCTCGCAAACTGCCGCTTCATTCGCCTGATCCTCGGCGAGTATGACCAGGAGACCGAACTGGTCGAATTCAAACCCTGGGAGCGCAGCAAGGAATTCATCGCGCTCAATCCGGCCGCAACCTTGCCGGTTCTGGTCGCAGAGGGTGGTCTTGCCGTGCCAGGGTTTTCGGTCATCGCGGAATATCTGGATGAAACCCGCGGCGCGCTGATGCGCGACAAGCGTCTGCTGCCGGATGATCCGGTTGAGCGCGCCGAAACGCGGCGGTTGGTCGATTGGTTTCTGTTCAAGACTGAAAACGACGTGACCCGTTTTCTGGTGCGCGAGCGGGCGTTCAAGCGCATCATGCCCGGTTCGGCCGGTGGCGGCGCACCGGATTCAAAGGTGTTGCGCGCCGCCAGGGCGAATATCAAACAGCATATGAAATATACCGCCTGGCTTGCCAACCGCTCCAACTGGCTTGCCGGCGAGCGCCTGTCCTATGCCGATCTGGCTGCAGGCGCGGCAATATCCTGCCTGGATTATCTGGGCGAGATCGATTGGGAGGCCTATCCCGTCGCGCGCGACTGGTATCAGCGCCTGAAATCCCGCCCATCCTTCAGGCCGTTGCTGGCGGACCGTGTGCGCGGCCTGCCGCCGGTGTCGCATTACCCGGATCTGGATTTCTGATGGAAATTGTCACGCACAGCCGTGACGACAAATTGCGCCAGTGGCTTGCCGAAAAAGCATGCGAGCACGGATTCGACACGGTCCGGATCACAACCGCCGCAGCTTCAGGCGATCAGAGCGACAACCTCGCCTCATATCTCGCCAAAGGTTACCACGGCACGATGGGCTGGATGGCCGATACGGCTGAGCGGCGATCCGATCCACGCGTTCTTTGGCCGCAAGTCAAATCGGTCATCGTGTTCGCAATGAATTATGGTCCCGACCGTAATCCGCTCAAGATACTCGGCAAGAAGAGCAGGGGCGCCATTTCGGTCTATGCGCAAAACCGCGACTACCATGACATCATCAAGGGGCGATTGAAGACGATTGCCGGCCAGCTCGCGGCAAAAACGGCAAGCGAGGTCAAGGTCTTTGTCGATACCGCACCGGTGATGGAAAAGCCGCTCGCCGCCGCCGCAGGGATTGGCTGGCAGGGAAAACACACCAACTTGGTCAGCAGGCAGCACGGTTCGTGGCTGTTTCTCGGATCGATCTTCACCACAGCCTCGATCGGGCCGGACCGGAGCGAGATCGACCATTGCGGATCGTGCCGGGCGTGCCTGGATATCTGCCCGACCGATGCGTTTCCAGCGCCCTACAAAATCGACGCGCGGCGCTGCATTTCCTACCTGACCATCGAGCACAAGGGGCAAATCCCGCACCAGTTCCGCATCGCAATGGGCAACCGGATATACGGTTGCGATGATTGCCTGGCCGTCTGTCCGTGGAACAAGTTTGCGGCAACTGCCAGCGAAGTGAAACTGAAGGCGCGCGAAGATTTGCGCGAGCCGGAACTCGCAGATTTGCTGCTGCTCGATGACCCGTCATTTCGCAGACTGTTCTCCGGCTCGCCGATCAAGCGGATTGGCAGGGACCGCTTCGTTCGCAACTGCCTGATTGCGGCGGGAAACTCTGGCGATGACAGCTTGATTGGCTCGTGTAAATTATTACTTGGTGACACATCGCCATTGGTCCGTGGCGCGGCGGTATGGGCGTTGGGGCGCTTGGCCGGCCATAGCAAGTTTGAGGCGCTTCGCGCCCAATATCAGCGAGGTGAAACCGATGAGGAAGTGTTGGCAGAGTGGAAAATGAGCGCGGAGTCCATCTCCCGGCCCAACGAGGTGGCTTTATGAAGGTCTTTATTTTCGGGGCCGGATTTAGTGCCCGCGCTTTTGCGCGCCTCATTTCCGGCAAGGGGGTCGCTGTCTCCGGCACGACGCGGAGCGAAAGCCGGTTCGATTTGCTCAGATCGGCCGGTTTAAGCCCGTATTTGTTCGACGGTTTGCAACTGACGGCTGATGTCAAGGAGCAGCTTTCCCAAACCACGCATCTGCTTGTTTCTGCAGCGCCGGGTGAAGATGGAGATCCGGTACTCAATGCGGCCCGGTCCACCATCGCCGAAGGCATGCCCGCGCTGCAGTGGATGGGTTACCTCTCGACGGTCGGTGTCTACGGAAATCACGATGGTGCCTGGGTGGACGAGACTTCGAGCTGCAATCCGGTCTCCAAACGTTCAAAATTCCGGGTTGCCGCCGAGCAGCAATGGATCGATTTCGGCGAGGCGCGGGATGTTCCGGCCGCAATATTGCGCCTTTCCGGAATTTACGGTCCGGGTCGCAATGCGTTTATCAAGCTTGATAACGGCTCCGCGCGCCGGCTGATCAAGCCTGACCAGGTGTTCAACCGTATCCATGTCACCGATATTGCCCGCGCCATTGATCATCTCGGTCAGGCAAGACTGGGTGGCATTTTCAATGTAACCGACGACGAACCCGCCCCGCCGCAAGATGTCGTAGCATTCGCCGCCGAACTCATGGGCGTTGAAATCCCCCCTGATATTCCGTTTGAAAAAGCAGACCTGACGCCCATGGCGCGTTCCTTCTACGGCGAGAACAAACGGGTATCGAACGCCAGGCTCAAATCGACCGGGTTTGAGTTTTGCTATCCGGACTATCGCAAGAGCCACGCATCTTTGTGGTCGCAAAACAATTGGCGCGAAGAATAGATTCTTGTACTCGCCACATTTTGCCGCGAAACTGGTCCAGGATTGGCCGGTTTAACCGATCATTAACCACGGCCAGCGACTTTGGTGGGATCATGAGCCAAACCGGAATTCTGAGTACTGTGATCGCTGCGGCAGCCTTGGTAATTGGTGCTGCGGGTGGTGCCGCCGCAAAAGAGCCGTTGGCAAAAAACCTGTTTGGCTCCAAACGCCTGCCGGCCGCTGTTGAAGCCAAGTCATACGGATTTTATTCCAAAGGCTGTTTTTCCGGCGGCATAGCGATTGCCCGCGATGGTCCGCGCTGGCAGGCAATGCGGATATCCCGCAACCGCCGCTGGGGTCATCCGGATCTCATCAGATTGCTCGAACGGCTGTCACGCGATGCGGTGAAGGACGGTTGGAACGGTCTTCTTGTCGGTGACATCTCGCAGCCGCGTGGCGGGCCGATGCTGTCCGGCCATGCGTCACACCAGATCGGGCTCGATGCCGACATCTGGTTTACGCCGATGCCGGAGAAGCGCTACTCGGTATCGCAGCGGGAGCGCCTTGCCCAGAAATCTGTTCTCAAGCGAAACTCGCTTTATGTCGATGAAAGGCGCTGGACTTCGGCCTACACCGGCGTTCTGCGCCGTGCCGCAAGCTATCGAAATGTCGAGCGGATTCTGGTTCATCCGGGCATCAAGAAAAAGCTGTGCGACAGCGTGAAAGGCGATCGAAGCTGGTTGCGCAAGATCAGGCCGTTCTGGGGCCACGACGCCCATTTCCACATCCGTATTGGCTGCCCGCCGGGCTCCACCGGCTGCAAGCGGCAGGCCTCCACGCCCAAGGGAACCGGTTGCGACAAGTCGCTCGCCTGGTGGTTTACCGAAGAACCGTGGCGTCCGGCCAAGGGCCCGAAAAAGCCAAAGAGGCGCGATATCATGACCATGGCCAGCCTGCCTCCTGCATGCAGGGTGGTCCTGGACGCTCCCTCGCCGCCATCCGAGGCGGCCGTTACCTTGAACGGATCAGGGAGCGACAATGCCGATCTTCCGGCTGCTGCAAAAGCCTTCGTATCGGTGCCCGAGAAGGAAATTCCGATACCGGTTCCGCGCCCTGGCAGGTGACATTTCCATCCAATTGGGCCATATGCATTGTATCTGAAACAGCTGTTGGTTAAACCGATTTAAATTGATGCGGTAGTGTCAATCGATTTTCGGCACGGGAATGATATTGATGGAAGCCAGTGCTTCCGAATTAGGCAGATTACCTTATCCGATCCTGATCGCGGACATCGGCGGTACAAACGCGCGGTTCGCAATTTTGAAGGACTCGATGTCGGATCCAGCCGAGTTTCCGACAGCCGGCACAGCCGGTTTTTCCTCACTGGAAGAAGCGATCCAGAATGTTGTTCTCGACAAGACTTCGGTTCATCCGCGAAGCGCAATCCTTGCTGTGGCCGGTCCGGTATCGAGCGATGAGATCGAACTCACTAACCATGGCTGGCATTTCCTGGCGCCGGATTTGCTGAACCGGTTGCGGCTGGAAGAACTGGTTGTGATCAACGATTTCGAGGCGCAGGCCCTGGCGGTCACCGCGCTGCAACCGGAAGACATGGAACAGATCGGCGGTGGGGACGGTGAGAATGGTGCTGCACGGGCCGTCTTGGGTCCAGGTACCGGCCTGGGTGTCGCTGGGCTTGTCCGGGTAAAGGGCGTCTGGGTGCCGGTTGCAGGAGAGGGCGGTCACGTCGACATCGGTCCGAGAACTGACCGCGAGGCGGCAATACTCGCACAACTCGCACCGGCCGGCACGAGAATTTCCGCCGAAGAAGTGTTGAGCGGCCGTGGCCTGGCGAATTTGTACGCAGCGGTGGCAAAGGCGGACGGTGCGCTAGCTGCCCGGATAACCCCGGCTGAGGTCAGCGCCGGTGCCTTGTCCGGCTCTGATTCCGTTGCCAAGGAGGCGCTTTCGGTTTTCGTCACCCTTTTGGGGCGGCTTGCAGGCGACATGGCGCTGATATTCATGGCCAGCGGAGGGGTGTTTCTCACTGGAGGCATCGCCGCAAAGATATTGCCGGCGCTGCGCACCGGTGCGCTCCGGGAAGCATTTGAGAACAAAGATCCGCACAGCCAATTCCTGGCGCAGATACCGATCAAGGTCGTCACCCATCCCACTGCGGCGCTTGTCGGATTGGCCGCATTTGCGCGCGAACCGGGCAATTTTGGCATACAAACAGGCCGCCGCCGCTGGCGGGCTGGGATGGACAACCGCTAACCGGTAAATTTGCTCCATCTTGCCGTAAACCCATAGGCAGATGCGATGAGGCGCTGTATGAGAGCCCGAACATCATTTTAAGAACCGGCAATGCGTTCACTTCTCAGCATCTCAGACAAGGGCGACGTTCTCCCGATCATCAAGCGGGTCTTTCGCGAGAATGGCCGCGAATATGTTCGCGACTACATTCTCGCTGCGATTTGCCTGTTTCTGGTGGCCGCGACGACGTTCGGCGTTGCCTGGCTGATGAGCCCGGTCATCAACAAGATTTTTGTCGAGCAGCGCAGTGAATTGATTCCCTTGATCTGCGGCGCAGTTATCGTGGCATTTCTCATACGGGGCGCCGCAACCTATGGTCAGGGCGTGTTGTTGGCAAAAATCGGCAACAATGTCGTCGCCCGCTACCAGCAGCGCATGTTCGATCATTTGATGAAGCTCGGTGTGAGCTATTACGCCGGCGAACGCTCGGGACGTCTTGCTGCCCGTATCAATGAGAATGTTGGCGGCATTCGCGACTTGATGAACATGACGCTCAACGCAGTGGCGCGCGATACGGTCATGCTGATCGGTTTGATCGGCGTCATGATCTATCAGGACCCGCTGTTGTCGATGATCGCGCTTGTATCCGGTCCGCCATTGATCTGGGGCGTCAATTATCTGATGCGCCGCCTGCGTACGGTTGCGCGTGAGGCGGTGGAGCTGAATTCCCGCGTCAATGGCGCCATTCAGGAGGCGACCCAGGGTGTCACCATCGTCAAGGCTTTTACGATGGAAGAACAGCTTTCCGCCCGCATCGCCGGGCTGATTGTTCTGGCTGAGGCGCGCGCCAACAAGATCGCCAGAGTGCAGGAGCGCACCGCGCCGGTGGCTGAATCGCTTGCCGGCTTTGCCATCGCCGGTGTCATCGCCTATGGCGGCTATCGCATCGCGTTGAACAATGTACCGCCCGGAGACCTCTTCTCCTTTATAACCGCATTGATGCTGGCCTATGACCCGGCGCGGCGGCTGGCACGCGTTCAGGTGGCGCTGGAGCGTTCGCTGGTCAATGCACGCATGATCTACGAGATTCTCGACATCACGCCTCAGCAGAGCGATGTGCCGGGTGCAGTCGATTTGGAAGTCGGCAAGGCCGAAGTCCGCTTCAATAACGTCACATTTTCATATGCCGATGATCTGGCGGTTCTCGATGATGTGTCGTTCGACGCCAGGGCCGGCAAGACCACCGCGATTGTCGGTGCGTCAGGCGCTGGAAAATCGACCCTCGTCGCACTGTTGCAACGCTTCTACGACTTGGACGGCGGATCGATCGAAATCGACGGGCAGGATATCGCCGGCGTTACCAAACGTTCGCTTAGGCAATCGATCGCCTATGTCTCGCAGGCGCCCTATTTGTTCGAGGGCACGATTGCCGACAATATCCGCTACGGTAAACCCGACGCGACGATGGACGATATTGTTGAGGCCGCACGAATTGCCCAGGCAGAAGAGTTCATTCTGCAGCAGCCGATGGGCTACGACACCCCGGTGGGCGAGAGCGGATCGACCATGTCGGGCGGCCAGAGGCAGCGCCTGTCGATTGCCCGTGCCATCGTTCGTGACGCACCCATATTGCTGCTCGACGAAGCGACCTCCGCGCTCGACAATGAATCCGAAAAACAGGTCCAGACAGCGCTTGAGCAGGTAATGAAAAACCGCACAACCATTGTCATTGCCCATCGCTTGTCGACAGTGGTCAAGGCCGACCGCATCGTCGTGCTGGAGGCAGGGCGGGTTGTTGAGCAGGGAACGCACAAACAGCTCGTCGGCCGGAAGAACGGCGCCTATGCCAGGTTTCACCGGCTTGGCGCTGGTGCCTCGCTTGATCTTGTTGACGACCGGTTGGCAGCAGGCAGGAGGACGGGAAAAATGAAACTGGCTGGGGAAGTCTAGATGGCGGATATGAAGCTTGTTGTCGTTGGCGCAGCTGGCCGTATGGGACAGGCGCTCATTCGTGTCATCAACGAAACCGATGGCGTCGTGCTGTCCGGTGCTGTCGAGCAGCCGGGATCGGGAAATATAGGCGCAGATGCCGGAGAACTGGCCGGAGTTGGAAAACTCGGCATCGAAATTGCCGATGATCCCCTGCCGGTATTCGCACACGCGGACGGGGTGCTCGATTTTACCTCGCCGGCCGCGACCGTCACATTTGCAGGCTATGCCGCGCAGGCCCGCATTGTCCATGTCATCGGCACTACCGGCTGCACAGCAGATGACGACGCCGCCATTGCCGCGGCAGCCAGGCACGCGACCATCGTCAAGTCAGGCAATATGAGCCTTGGCGTCAATCTTCTGTCGGTGCTGACCGAACAGGCTGCCGGTGCGCTGGGGCCGGATGCGTTTGATATCGAAATCCTTGAAATGCACCACAAGCACAAGGTCGATGCGCCTTCGGGTACCGCACTGCTGCTGGGCGAGGCCGCGGCTGCCGGCCGCGAGATCGCCCTGTCCGAACACTCGGTGCGGGTCCGCGACGGTCAGACCGGGGCACGCGAAAATTCGACCATCGGTTTTGCAACGCTGCGCGGCGGATCGGTTATCGGTGAGCATTCGGTAATTTTTGCCGGAACCGGCGAGCGCATCACCTTGACCCATCAGGCCGAGGATCGCGGTATCTTCGCCCGCGGTGCGGTCACCGCCGCCTTGTGGGGAAGGGGGCGCAAGCCGGGACTGTTCTCAATGCGCGATGTGCTGGGACTGTCCGGCTGAACCATTCCATTTTGAACCATGAGAGGTAATCCATGTCGAGAACACTGGTGCTGGTCCGTCACGGCCAGAGCGAATGGAACTTGAAAAACCTGTTTACCGGCTGGCGTGACGCCGACCTGACCGAAAAAGGTCATGAAGAAGCCAAGAAAGCCGGCCGCCTTCTAAAGGCGCGCGGCCTGAAGTTTGACATCGCCTTTACCTCGGTTCTCCAGCGTGCCGAAAAGACCTGTGTCCATATCCTCAATGAGGTTGGTCAACCGGAGCTGGAAACGATTCATAATCAGGCGCTTAACGAGCGGGATTACGGTGATCTCGCAGGTCTGAACAAGGATGATGCGCGGGAGAAATGGGGCCATGAACAGGTTCATATCTGGCGGCGTTCCTATGACACGCCGCCGCCGGGTGGAGAGAGCCTGAAAGATACCGGTGCGCGGGTCTGGCCGTATTATCTGCATGTCATGCAACCACATGTTCTGGGCGGCGGTACCGTTCTTGTTTCTGCCCACGGTAACTCGCTGCGCGCCCTGATCATGGCGCTCGACGGTCTGACAGGCGAAGAAGTCGTCAAGCTGGAATTGGGTACCGGCGTGCCGATCATCTATGAGCTCAACGCCGATTCTTCGGTGGCGTCAAAGGAAGTGCTTGAGATTTGAGAAGCAGATAGTGCGCCCCCGCATCGACGTGAAGGAGAGCAGGAAAATTTTGTTAGCAAAGAATAAATTAGCTGGCTCTCACAGGCAATTTATCGTGCGTTTCTGAGTTGTTGCGATATTCTCGCATGAGATGCGGGAGTTGAGCATATGAACTCGGAAATGCTTTTCAGCTACGATACTGTGGGGCTACTTGGGGTGGTGATGTATATCTCCGCCTACGCGTCGCTCCAGCTCAGGCTGCATCGCGGAACGGACTACACATACATCCTGATGAACTTGTGTGCCGCAACACTGGTCCTGATCTCGCTCAGCAACAATTTCAACCTTTCATCGGCCATCATTCAGGTGACCTGGATAACCATCAGCCTGTTCGGTCTCGGCTGGACGATACACAGCCACTATTCGACAAAACTGAGCGAGGAGGAAAGCGCGTTCATTCGGGCAAAATTTCCTTCGATGAGCAAGCGGATGGCGCGCCGGTTTCTGAACGCCGGCGTCTTCATTGATGCCGAGGAAGGTACATCAATTGCCACGGAAGGCGAACCGATCAACGCGCTGATTTACCTGCAATCAGGATCAGCCGAATTCACACTGGGAGGCAAGACGGTTGGTTCGTGCACGCATGGCACTTTGCTGGGGGAACTGACCTGTTTTGATGGAACGCCTGCAACGACCTCGGTGGTCTTGTCTTCGCCAGCGCGCTACTTTCTGATCTCCACTGAAGCGTTGAACCGTATTTGCAACGCTGATTCCGATCTCCGCATCGTCCTTGAAAGCGCGATTACGCAAGGTTTGCGGACGAAATTTGCCACTGCAAACGAGCAACTGTCCCTGAAACCGGTTTGAGCGGGTTATACGTGCACCAGCTCGTCTGTCTGCCCGGTCGTGCGGCTGGCGTTGCAGGCGGGGCGACAGCGATCCAAATAGATATCGCTCTCGGTATTCGGCGTTGACAGCCGCCTTCTCGCCGCTTAGATGAGCGTCGCTCATGCCCAGGTGGCGGAATTGGTAGACGCGCCAGCTTCAGGTGCTGGTGACCGTATGGTCGTGGAGGTTCGAGTCCTCTCCTGGGCACCACGATTTCTTCTCATAGAGAACCAAAGCTCCTGAATTTCAAGGGCTTTTTCTTTATCCTCCTACTCATAGATAGCCATTGAATACCCCCAAATCACACTGCAATGTGGGGTACATTTGGGGGTATAGCTTCCAAATTCACGACTAAGCGGAGAACTGATACCCCCAATGGCCTTGTCCGATCTGCAAATCAGGAAGGCAAAACAACGCGATAAGCCATACAAGATGGCCGACAGTTTGGGACTTTTTATCCAGATAAATCCCAGCGGCTCGAAACTGTGGCGGGTGAAATACCGGTTCCTTGGGAAGGAGAAGCTTCTTGCGTTGGGCGCGTATCCCAGTGTTTCGCTTGCAGATGCCCGTAAGAAACGGGACCAGGCAAGAGAGCAGATTGCGGACGGTATTGACCCTTCTGTTCAAAAACAGCTGGATCGTATCGAAGCGGAAACCAAAGCCCGGATTACTTTCAAGGCGGTGGCAGAGGAATATTACCAGAACCTCGTGGATCGCGGTTTGGCGCCCGCGACCTTGCGAAAGAAACGTTGGCACATCGAGGATTTGGCAAAACCAATCCACAACCGTCCTATCGACCAGATAACAGCCGCCGAACTCTTGCATCTGCTGAAACCGATCGAAAAAAGCGGCAGGCGTGAGACGGCCAAAAAGTTACGAGCAACCATTTCCGCAATCTTCCGGTTGGCGATGGTCACCATGCGTGCGCCAGCGGATCCGTCTGCTGCCCTTAAGGATGCGCTTTTACCTCCCAAAGTAACCGGTCGGGCGGCAATCACCGACGAAAAAGAATTCGGAGAGCTGCTACGCCGCCTGGACGAGTACAGTGGTTGGCCTGTCATACCCGCAGCAATGAAGTTTCAATTCCTAACTTGCACACGTCCCGGCGAGGTGCGGGGTGCAAAGAAACACGAATTCGATCTGGATAACCGCCTCTGGACCATTCCGGCGGAGCGCATGAAAATGCGTCGCGAGCACAAGGTACCGCTTTCCAGGCAGGCATTTGCTATTGTCATGGAAAACTGGTCAAAGGTCGACGCAATCGAGCTCATTTTCCCATCACTCGTATCGACCCGCAAATGGCTGTCAGAGAACGCCTTCAACACAGTATTGCGTCGAATGGGTTATTCGGGAGCAGAAGTGTCGGCGCATGGCTTTCGCGTCACCGCCAGCACCATACTGAATTCACGCGAATTCAATCCCGACGTGATCGAAGCCGTCCTGGCGCATCAGGACAAGAACGCCATCCGCCGCACATACAATCGCACGACCTATTGGGAACAACGCGTTCAACTGATGCAGGAATGGGCGGATTTGTGTGACAAATTACGGTCTTCCAATTCCAAAGGTATATCAAAACGTTGAGGCCTGCCGGTGTGATAAAATTCATAGATGACAAACACTGACTTCAGAAAAGATGAGCCGTTCAGGCGCCCTGTTCCCTCATTTGGTGACCCTACTTCCCGACCAGTTGATAAATCGAAGCTTGCCAGCGACGACGATCAACCTAAAGCCGAACGAAACGGCATGCAGCGGCATGTACCGGTTTCCACAAACCAACATGGCGCCATTGCCCATCCGCCCGCTCCAGCAGACGTCGATCCCTACGAAGTCTATCCCCTGTCAGTAAAAGATATCCGCTCGAAACTGTTCGGGCTCGGCATTTCGAAATCGAAGGACTCCATCCAGCGCTATTGCCGTGAAGGCATGCTCGATTGCGTCAAGCTTGGCATGCTCAGGCGGTACTATGTGACTGAGGCTTCGGTCGATACCCTGATCGAGACTTTGCAGAACGATGAAGCTTCATCAGGCGGCATGCAGCTGCATGAAGCTGAACGCAGCGGTAGTGAGGAACAATTGTTGCTTCATGGTCCTGCAACTGACGAAAACATGGCTACAAACAAGGACCTGCATGAAGCTGCATCAGGCAGCATGCAGCCAGATGCAGCTGCACGCAACGGT
>JBFOMG010000013.1:0-224197 GCA_040830725.1 Rhizobiaceae bacterium | reverse complement strand
TGGTGCCCCCCGCCGGAATCGAACCGGCACTCCCAATGGGAACCAGATTTTGAATCTGGCGCGTCTACCAATTCCGCCAGAGGGGCATTCCAATACCTGCTCTCAAACCAGGCGCGGCGGACTATAGAGCCAGCCCGTTTGCCGTCAAGCCGCGAATTTCAAAAGTTCAATTCGTCTTTGGGAACCATGTGGAAACCAGTCCCGGTCTAGAAAGCAGATATCCACGGAATCAAATGGGCAGTCGCGGCGGAGGCAAAATGAAATCGCGAATGGTCAGTTTGAATTATCGGCACAGTTTGGTGACCGATTGAACGACGGATGGTTAGGGAATAGACAGGCTGGCACGATTCGGGATTGAAGATGCTTCGAAAACTCTATGACATGACGATGGCGCTGGCCAGCACCCGGCACGCTGAGCGCGGTCTGGCCGGGGTTTCGTTCATTGAAAGTTCGGTATTTCCGATCCCACCAGACGTGTTGCTGATTCCCATGGTGCTGGCGGACCGGACCAAATGGCTTCGCTACGCATTAGTTTGCACTGTTGCATCGGTGATCGGCGCCTTTCTCGGCTATGCGATTGGTGCTTTTCTCTATGAATCTATCGGCAAACCGATCTTGTCATTTTACGGCAAGGAAGACGCGTTTTCGCAGCTACAGGGCTGGTACAATTCGAGCTGGGGCGCCTGGGCCATTCTGTTCGCCGCCATTACTCCGTTTCCCTACAAAGTGCTGACGATTTTTTCAGGCGTGACCGGTTTCAACCTTCTCGCTTTCGCCGCGGTCAGTGTTGTCGGCCGCAGCCTGCGTTTCTTTCTTGTTGCCTGGCTTTTGGGGCGTTTTGGTGAGCCCATACGTGGATTCATCGAGAAGAATCTGGGTCTTCTTTTCACCTTGTTCATGGTGTTGTTGATTGGCGGCTTCGTGGTCGTGCGGTATTTGTTTTAGGGATTTGGGGCAGTCATGTCAGGCAAGCGATTGCGCTATCATTCGATCGGTTCAGCGCTCCTGCTCGGTGGGATGGTCTTCGCTGTCGGCACTGCGCTCGGATTTGAGCATATTGGCGGATACATTCCCTGCAAACTCTGCCTGGAGCCGCGTATCCCTTACTATATCGGCATTCCGCTAATGGCGGTCACCTTTGCGTTTGCGTGGATGCGGCTGCCAGGAACCTTGTTGCGCCTGATGCTCGCCGCCGGCGGCCTGCTGATGCTTTGGGGATTGGTGCTCGCAATTTATCATTCCGGTGTCGAGTGGCAGTGGTGGGCCGGGCCGGCAGACTGCGGGGCGGTCGATGCAGCTCCTGACACCGGCGGCCAGGGCGTGCTCGACATGTTGGACAATGTCGTGCCGCCATCTTGCGACCAGGCGGCCGGGCGCTTTCTCGGTCTTTCATTCGCCGGATGGAATGTACTGGCAAGCCTTGGACTTGCTGCAATTGCGTTCCGCGCCGCACTGGCAAAGGAATAGGGCTCAGGGCTCCAGTTCGACATCCCAGTAGAGAAAATCCATCCAACTCTCGTGCAGATAATTGGGCGGAAACTTTCGTCCATTGTTGTGCAGGTCATGCACGGTCGGCCGGAACGGTTTCTGCAACGGCCACATCTTTGCCTGCGCCGGCAACAACCCGCCCTTTTTCAGATTGCAGGGTGAGCAGGCGGCGACAACATTTTCCCAGGTTGTCATGCCACCGCATCGACGCGGAATGACGTGATCAAAGGTCAGATCGTCGTTGGCGCCGCAATACTGGCACTGAAACCGGTCGCGCAGAAAGACGTTGAACCGGGTAAACGCCGGATGGCGCGATTGTTTAACATAGCTTTTGAGGCTGACAACGCTTGGCAGCTTCATCGAGAACGAAGGCGATGAAACCGCGTGTTCATACTCGGCGACGATGTTGACGCGGTCGAGAAAGACGGCCTTGATGGCGTCCTGCCACGACCAGAGCGACAGGGGATAATAGCTCAGGGGCCGGTAATCAGCGTTCAGTACCAGCGCTGGAAGCCCGTCTGGCGAAACCGCAATCGTCAAGATTTCTTCTCCCGGCGATATTTGTCTTTCATCGATATACTACGTTGCAGGTGACATTAATGTGAAGCTGCAATTAGTCAATTTGCCTGTTACGCGAAAAAATTCACAATGAATTCAATGCATCGCAGCCGCCTATCCGCCAATGGCGGCCTCGCGCCCGCGCAACTCGCGATAGTAGGCCCACAACAGGCGTGCAGCGACGCTGCGCCATGGCTTCCATGATTCGGCAATCGCATAAAGCGCCTTGTCATCGGGACGCGCATCATGACCGATCGCGTCGGCAACAGCGGCCTGAAGGGCAATATCCTTGGCCGGAAAAACATCGGGATGACCTGCGCAGACCAGCAGATAGACTTCGGCGGTCCACGGTCCAATACCCGGAATTGCTGTCAATCCAGCCATCGCTTCGTTTGCGTTCAGGGAACAAACCGCCTGCAAGTCGAGACCATCGGCCGCGATCGCCCGGGCTGTCGCCACAATGGTCTTCTGCTTTGGCCGCGACAGACCGGCCTGCCGGAATATCCTGTCATCCGCCTCCAGCACCACAAGGGGAGACAGGGGATGGAGCAGACCGGCAAGGCGGTCAAAAATGGCTTGCGCACTTGCTCTCGAAACCTGTTGTGAAACGATGATGGACACCAGGCTCTCGAAGCCAGGCGGTGACCGGCGCAGTGGAATATCGCCCGCCCTTTTCCTGATGTCTGACAATCTTGCGTCAAGGGCACACAGGGCGTCGAGGCCCGCTGTGACGTCATCGTCGGAGTTGATCGGCCGCATGGATGTCCTTTCATCGTCAACCGGAAAAGGGTAGCAATCCGCGGCGCACCATTCCAGCAGCGGATGTCAGTAGAAATGGAAAAGCCGGTTTTTCGCTTTGCCCCCAGCCCCAATGGTTATCTCCATCTCGGGCATGCCCTGTCGGCACTGGAGAACGAAAGACTGGCCCAGCAGTCGGCGGGTAATCTGCTACTTCGCATCGACGATATCGACCTTTCGAGAGCGCGGCCGGAGTTCGAGAGCGCGATATCAGAGGATTTGGCCTGGCTGGGTATTGAATTTGACGGCGCGGTAAGACGTCAATCCGATCACATATCGGACTACCAGTATGCACTCGACGCCTTGAAGGAGGAAGGTCTTGCCTACCCGGCATTCATGAGCCGCGCCGACATTCGCGACCATGTCTCCGCCGCCGAGGCAACTGGAGATGCCTGGCCGCGCGATCCTGATGGTGCGCCACACTATCCCGGAGTGGACCGGGAACTTGACGAATCCGAACGGCAACTTCGCATTGCTGCCGGAGCGGCCTATACATGGCGTCTGGATATGGCAGCAGCGCTTTCACGAATTTCAACACCCATTGATTGGCTGGAAAGCGGCGCCGGCCCGAACGGCGAGACTGGTCAAGTCATGGCAAATCCCAGCCTGTGGGGCGACGCGATTCTAGCCCGCCGCGATGCCCCTGCCAGCTACCATCTTTCTGTTGTGGTCGATGACGCGATACAGGGGATATCCGATGTTGTCAGAGGCCGCGACCTGTTTCATGCAACGTCAATTCACCGCCTTTTACAGGAGCTGCTAGGACTTCCCGTTCCACGCTACCATCACCACCGCTTGCTGCTCGACACGGATGGCAGAAAGCTCTCCAAGAGCCGGAAGGACACATCGATACGCGAACTGAAAACGGCAGGACTGAGCCCCGCCGACGTTATTCGTTTGATCAGGTAGTTCGTGTCAGAGCCGGGCAAGCACCGACTTGCTTATGGCCAGCATTGCCAGACAAACGAAGGCTCCGACCAGGCCCGCGGAGATCGCCAGTTTGAGATCTTTCAGATAAATCCCGTAGGAATTGGCGATGAAAATGCCGAGAAAGAACCCTGTCGTGATGATGACCGTGTTTCCGACTGCGCCAAATCCGTCCTCTCCCATAACGCCATCAAGCGCCATTCCAAGGAAGAATGACAGAATTGAAACCACGGCGATGGCCATCATCAGCCAACTGAAGTCAAGATTCCAGATCATGCCCCGACCTTCCGTTACCTGTTGAGCAACGACAGCGCGCACTTGTGCCGCGCTCAGGAAACAATAATTTGTTCAGGTTTAAATTCGGTTAGCAAAACCTAATCTATTTGAGTCAATCCCGGAGCTGCGGAACGTTGAAATTGCTTTTCTGTGCGCCCGCTTTGTTCGTTTTTCTGTGGGCTTCCGGCTTTATCGGCGCTCGCTACGCCATGCCCTGGGCGGAACCCTTTTCCTTTCTGGCGCTTCGCTTTTTTTTGGCGATGGTGCTCTTGGGACTTTTCGTTCCGTTCTTTCGTGGCTTTGCCGATTGGAGCTTAAGGGCTGTGGGTCACTCGGCAATCGCCGGTGTATTTCTTCATGGTGTGTATCTGGGCGGCGTGTTTTGGTCCATCGATCAGGGGATGCCCGCCGGTCTGGCCGCGTTGCTGGTCGGCCTTCACCCTTTGTTGACGGCACTTGCTGCCGGACCGGTTCTGGGCGAACAGGTCTCACTGCGACATTGGATCGGACTGGTTGTCGGATTCACCGGCGTGATCCTGGTGCTTGCACCGGATCTCGGCTCCTTTGTCGAAGGGGTCAACTGGGCGACTTTTGCGGCATCGCTGATTGCGGTTATCGGGTTGAGCGCCGGCACGTTGTGGCAGAAGCGGTTTGTCCGCCAGGACGACCTGCTTACCGGCACGTGTCTTCAGTATCTGGGTGCAACTCTCTTCACAGCAATACTGGGAATGTTGGTGGAGGATCAGGTTTTCGTCTTTTCGGGAGAATTGGCCTTCGCATTTGCCTGGCTGGTCCTCGTCATGTCGGTTGGCGCGATCCTGTTACTTATGTATCTGATCCGCGAAGGTCAGGCATCGCGGGTCTCCTCCCTGTTCTATCTGGTTCCCGCTACCACCGCCGTGCAGGCCTGGTTCCTGTTCGGCGAGACCCTCAGCCTGATCCAGATTTGCGGAATGGTGATTGCCGGACTGGGTGTTGCGCTAGCCCTTGTTCAGCCCCGGGTTTTTGCGCGCGCGTCGCGGTAACGTCTGATGGCTGCATTGAACTCCCCACCCAGAATAAAAATCGCAGAAAGAATGTAGAGGAACACCACCGCAATCATCATGGAAGCCAGTCCGGCATAGGTGGTGGCATAAGTCGAGAAACTCTCCAAATAAAGCGCAAACAAATAGGAACCAACCATCCAGGCAAAGAGCGTGATGCAGATACCCGGAATGACATGGCGAAACCGTCTTTTGCCCGCCGGCAACCAAAAATGGACGACAATGAGGGCCACGATGATCAGGAAAGAGGCAACAGTAACACGCCATACCGCGCCGCCCGCAACATAAGGAACAAGCCACGGCAGATGCTTGTCGGCGAAGTCGCCTATCAGCGGTACCCACACCAACAGATAGCTCACCGCCAGAAACGTTGCCGTGGCAATCAGGACAAAAACCAAGCTTTGAATTCGCCGGAACCACAAGCTCCGCGGTTCACCGACCCGGTAAGCGCGATTTAACGAGGTGCGAAGCGCTTCCACCCCATTTGACGCGAAGAAAGCCGTCGCGATCAAACTGACTGCCAGGAACCCGGTCCGGGGCACGGTCAGGACGTTGTGCACTTCCAGAGCAATCGGCGCGGCTATCTGGTCGGGCCAGGTCTCAAAAATAAGGTCGACCACAGCACCCGAAAGCGAATCAGCGCCAATAAACCCGGCTAGAGTGGTCACAAATATCAGGAATGGGAACAGCGCCATGAGCGAGCTGATGGCAAGATGGCTCGCCATCGCCCAACCGTCATCATCGTTGAAATGCCCGAATGCGTCATAAACAACGCGTTTGATGGCAACGATCGTGCGGAGCATTCGGCCGGTTTCCCCTTTTGCATTGGGCCAAAACCCATATGAAAAGGATTGCATCCAGTTGGCAAGTTTGCGAGAGCCCTGCCACATGAGCAACAACCGCAACATCATCGTTACTGGCGCGTCTTCCGGCATTGGTGCTTACTGCGCTCGCGCGCTGAAACGCGATGGCTGGCGCGTTTTCGCCACAGCGCGAAAACAGGATGACATTGCCGCACTTCAGGCTGAAGGGATTGAGGCCTACTACCTGGACTACACCGAACCGGATTCGATCGAGACCCTCGTTACAACCGTGTTGGACGCTACCGGGGGAACGCTTGATGCGTTGTACAATAACGGCGCCTATGCTCAGGCGGGCGCTGTGGAAGACCTGCCGGTTGAAGCGCTGCGGGCCCAATTTGAGGCCAATCTGTTTGGCTGGCATGACCTGACCAGGCGGATTGTACCGGTAATGCGCAAGCAGGGCCACGGTCGAATCGTACACTGTTCCTCTATTCTCGGTCTGGTTCCCCATGCCTATCGCGGCGCTTATGCATCGTCCAAATTTGCTCTTGAAGGGTTGATGCTGTGCTTGCGGGCAGAACTTTCGGGCTCGGGGATCCATGTTTCGATGATCGAGCCGGGTCCGGTGCGGTCGAAAATCGCGACCAACGGCCTGCCGTGGATTCACAAATACATCGCCCTTGAAGCCTCGGTTCACCACGATGCCTACCAAATTCAGCTCAAACGCCTGACCCAGGGCGGGACAAAGTCTCGGCTCAGGGGCGAGCCTGAAGACGTCTACAAGGTGCTTCATCATGCGCTGACCTCTAACCGTCCGAAACCGCACTATCTCGTGACAGTTCCGGCAAAAATCGGTGCACTTTTGAAACGGTTGCTTCCGCCCGGCCTGCTTTATCGAATCGTTGCCATGCGCGATTGACCGGCTATGGCGTGACCCGGGGAGCGTAGATGTTCAGGTTTCGGGCACGGAGGAAGAGGTGGGAGTAAAAATAACCTGCGTTCAAACGATACCATTCGGGCCGGATACGCTCTAGATATTGGTGGCAAAGCCGTCGCTTACCCGAGACAGGATTCTTGATGTCATATGTGTTCATGGTGTTGGCCGCCCTTGTCATGGCCGCAGTCGTCTTTGTGCTGTTGCGCGGACTCATCAACATGATGAAGGGAGGCTCCGGCAACACATCCAACAAATTGATGCAGGCGCGCGTCATCCTGCAATTTGTTGCTATCGTTCTGATATTACTGACTGTTTACCTCATGCGGGGAGGCTGATGCGATGGTCGTCTTGAACAAGATTTACACAAAGACTGGTGACGACGGCACGACAGCGCTGGGTACTGGAGAACGCCGCGCCAAATACGATGCCCGTGTTTCCGCCTACGGCACGGTTGATGAGGCGAACGCCTGCATTGGGCTGGCGCGTATCCACACCGCGATTGCGGATGCCGAGGTTGACGCGATGTTGGCGCGGATTCAAAACGACCTGTTTGACCTTGGCGCCGACCTGGCGACGCCGGAGAGTGACGGAAAACCGGCATTTGAGCCGCTTCGGGTCATTGAAACGCAAGTTGAAAGGCTGGAAAGCGATATTGATGCGCTCAACAAGAGGCTCGAACCCCTGCGTAGCTTTGTTCTGCCCGGCGGTTCGCCGGGATCTGCTGCGCTTCACCTGGCAAGAACCGTTGCCCGGCGCGCTGAGCGGCAAATTGTTGAACTGGCCGACAGGGCAGACGAACAAGTGAATGAAGCGGCCGTTAAGTACATGAATCGCGTGTCAGATTTCCTGTTCGTATCCGCGCGCTGCCTCAATGACAATGGCAAGGCCGACGTGCTATGGGTTCCGGGGGAGAACCGCTGAGGCGAATCGGGTACTATGTCTAGTGGCCGGGGCGGTCGGGGACAGACAAGAAATGTTTATACCGCTTCATGACGCCAACAGTCTTGAGCATATAAATCGTCAGTATGTGACGCTTGGATTGATTGCCATCAACATTGTTGTGTTCCTGGCAACCGGTTTGGGCGGACAATCCTTTCTGCAGCAAAACGCTTACGGGCTTGGCCTTACGCCAGTGGTGCTCAGCGATGGCCAGCCAACACCGCCATTCGTTTACGTCCCGGAGTTGGCGACATATGTCACTTATGCGTTTCTTCACGCTGACATCTGGCACCTAGGCGGCAATATGCTGTTTTTGTGGGTGTTTGGCGACAATGTGGAAGATGCGCTGGGCCATCTGAAGTTTCTGTTGTTCTATTTGCTGTGTGCCGCCGCGGGAGCGTGGCTGCATGGCTTTTTGCTCCCGGGCTCCAATGTTCCGCTGATCGGCGCTTCTGGAGCGGTGGCCGGTATTGTCGCGGCCTATCTGATCTTGCACCCACGCGTCAAAGTATGGGTGCTGGTTCTCATGCGGCTGCCGCTGCGGCTGCCGGCATTCATACCCTTGTTGTTCTGGGTTGGCTTCCAGGTTGTCATGTTCCTTGCATCCGATGGCGAAGCCGTTTCGTGGCCAGCACATGTCGGCGGTATTGTCGCCGGAGCCGTGCTGGTCTGCTTCATGCGCCGGAGAGGGGTTCCCCTGTTTGACCGGCAGATCGTCACTCCGGATGCGGTGGAAACCACAACCGAGCCTTCTGATGAGCCGACGCGAAAACAATCGCAGATGCGCTGGGGCCGCCAATAGAACATTTGGCTGGCGGGACAATTTGCCCACGCAAAATCAGGTTGACGCAAACCCGCTGCTTAAATAGGTTCCGCGCGATTTCCATTCGAGCCTGATACGGGTTTGCCCAATTACCCGGCGAGGGCGCCAGACAATCCCAATTTGGTCGATTCGTGGCATCCGATGTCGGCTTTCGGCAAGTCTGGTCCGGGGGTCGGAGAGTAGGTAGCGCCGCAACGGTTGCACGTTCAGAAAGGATGAACGCATGAAAGTCCTCGTTCCGGTAAAACGGGTCGTTGATTACAACGTCAAAATCCGCGTCAAGAGCGACGGATCAGGCGTCGAACTGGCCAATGTGAAAATGTCCATGAACCCGTTCGACGAAATCGCCGTTGAAGAGGCGATCCGCATGAAAGAAGCGGGCACAGCCAGCGAAATTATCGCGGTTTCCATCGGCCCTCAGCAGGCACAGGAAACCATTCGAACCGCATTGGCAATGGGTGCGGACCGCGGCATTCTGGTCAAGGTCGATGATCTGGTTGAACCGCTGACGGTCGCCAAGATTCTCAAGGGCATCGTCGATGAAGAGCAGCCGGGTCTTGTCATTCTTGGCAAGCAGGCAATCGATGACGATGCCAACCAGACCGGCCAAATGCTGGCAGCGCTGTTAGGCTGGAGCCAGGGTACTTTCGCTTCTGAAATCGAAATAAATGGCGACAAAGCCAAAGTAACCCGTGAAGTCGACGGTGGATTGCAGACCATCGAAATTGCGATGCCGGCGATTGTGACCACTGATCTGCGATTGAACGAGCCTCGCTATGCTTCGCTTCCCAACATCATGAAGGCGAAAAAGAAACAGCTCGACGAAAAATCGGCCGGCGATTACGGCGTCGACACCGCACCTCGTCTCAAGGTTTTGAAGACCGTCGAACCGGAAGGCCGCAAGGCCGGAGTGAAAGTCGAGTCTGTCGCCGAACTGGTTGACAAGCTCAAGAACGAAGCCGGCGTGCTGTAAGGAAGGGATGATTAGATGGCCATTTTGCTGATTGCCGAACACGATAACGAAACCCTTTCCGATCAGACCGCGAAGGCGATGACGGCAGCCAGCCAGATCGGCGGCGATGTCCACGTGCTGGTCGCCGGATCTGGCGCCAAGGGCGTCGCAGATCAGGCTTCGAAGCTTTCCGGTGCATCGAAGGTGCTGCTGGCCGACGCTCCGGAGCTGGAAGAACGTCTTGCAGAGCCGATGGCCGCGCTGATCTTTTCAATAGCAGACGGGTATGACGCGCTGGTTGCTCCCGCCACAACGATGGGCAAGAACGTGATGCCGCGCGCAGCCGCCCTGCTCGATGTCATGCAGATCTCCGACATCATCGCGGTCGACAGCGCCGATACATTTCAGCGTCCGATCTATGCGGGTAACGCGATCCAGACCGTGCAAGCGACCGATGCCAAGAAGGTCATCACCGTTCGTACTGCCGGTTTCCAGGCCGCGGGCATGGACGGATCGGCTTCTGTCGAGACCATCTCGGCTGCCGACAATCCCGGTCTTTCGAGCTTTATCGAGAACAAGTTGTCGGAAAGCGACCGCCCAGAATTGACCTCGGCAAAGATCATCATATCGGGCGGACGGGCGCTCGGTTCTTCGGAGAAATTCGAGGAGGTCATTTTGCCGGTCGCAGACAAGCTCGGTGCAGCTGTTGGTGCTTCTCGTGCGGCGGTCGATGCCGGCTATGCGCCCAATGACTGGCAGGTCGGTCAGACCGGCAAGGTTGTGGCGCCGGAACTCTACATCGCCTGCGGCATTTCCGGGGCCATTCAGCATCTGGCCGGAATGAAGGATTCCAAGGTGATTGTAGCGATCAACAAGGATGAGGAAGCGCCGATATTCCAGGTGGCCGATTATGGTCTGGTCGCTGACTTGTTCGACGTCCTGCCGGAGTTTGAAAAAGCCCTCTGACGGACAGCAAATCTCCAATAACAAGCTGGTGCGGAATTTTCCGCGCCGGCTTTTTGTTGCCTATTTCCCGACTCCGCGGCAATGTGTTCGATGGATCGGTTTCGCAACCTTTTCAATCAAAAGAATAGCATCTAGTGTGCACTGCAACATAAATTGATGACAAGACCGCCCTGTCTGTGGCGGTGGAACAGGGCCATGAGCGGAAAATTCAAGACAGTCGGTATTATCGGCGCCGGACAAATGGGTGGCGGGATTGCGCATGTCACAGCGCAATCCGGTTATAATGTGCTTCTGCACGACATTTCCGAGGAGGCCATTCAAAAGGGCATTGCCACCATTAACGGCAACATGGCGCGCCAGGTTGGCTCGGGCAAGCTGGACGAAGACGAGCGAGTGGCCGCAATGGCGCGCATTGCGCCTGCAACCGATATGGAGGCCTTGGCTGGAAGCGATCTGGTCATCGAAGCCGCCACCGAAGACGAGACCATAAAACGCAAGATATTCACCCAGCTTTGCGCCAAGCTCAATCCTGAAGCCGTCATCGCATCCAACACGTCCTCGATTTCGATCACACGACTTGCCGCTCAGACCGACCGGCCTGAACGCTTCATCGGCATTCATTTCATGAATCCGGTGCCGGTGATGAAGCTGGTCGAACTGGTACGTGGCATCGCAACAGAAGACGGGACATTCGAGGCAGCCAGGGAATTTGTTGGCAGTCTCGACAAGACCGTGACGGTCGCCGAAGACTTTCCGGCCTTCATCGTCAACCGCATACTCCTGCCGATGATCAACGAGGCGATCTACACGCTTTACGAGGGTGTCGGTTCGGTTGATGCAATCGACACCGCGATGAAACTTGGCGCCAACCATCCGATGGGGCCGCTGCAGCTGGCGGATTTCATCGGATTGGACACCTGCCTGTCGATCATGCAGGTGCTGCATGACGGTTTGGCAGATTCAAAATACCGACCCTGTCCGCTGCTGGTGAAATATGTCGAAGCAGGGTGGTTGGGCCGCAAGACCGGCCGCGGATTCTACGATTATCGTGGCGAGGAACCGGTTCCGACGCGGTAGGCTGGTTATGCCGAAGCACGTACGCATTGCCGAGCTGAAGCCAACCCAGATGACGCTCGGAATGTATTTCGTTTCGCTGAACCTGGATGGGTTTCAAGAACTGAGCAAAAAGCGCTTCAAAAAGCTGGTCGAACGAAAAGTGGTTCCTGCGGTTCGCGGGCCGGACAAACACTACTGGATGATTGACCGGCATCATTTTTGCCGTTCGCTGTATGAAAGAGGCGAAACTTCGGCAAACGTTAAAAAGGTTCTCGATTGCAGCCATCTTGGCGAAAAGGAATTTGCCCATGTGATGGAGAAATCGGGGTTGATCCATCCCTACAATGAAGCTGGTGACCGGCTTGGGTTCAGCGATCTCCCGACAAAAATCAGTGAATTGACCGATGACCCATACAGAACATTGGCCGGTCTTGTTCGGGAACATGGCGGATACCGCAAAGAAAAACGCCCTTATGCGGAGTTCCTGTGGGCGGATTTCTATCGTGAACGCGTTGATCGCCACTTGTTGACCGGCAACTTCTCCGACGCGGTGCAACTGGCTGTCGATCTCGCCGGCAGCAACGAAGCCAGCCATCTTCCCGGCTGGAAATAGCTTATCGGCCTTAGTTGCGCTCAAGAGCTGCGCTGACCAGCCGTTTGGCATCGTCGCCAGCCCATTCGGCCGGGCCATTCATGTTTGCAAGCAGGCACCCTTCGTCATCGACCAGCAAGGTCACCGGCAAACCAAGCGCCAATGACCGTTTTTTAAGATCATTGAAAACGCCTAACGTGTCATCGCGGTAGAAGGCGAGGTGCTCGATACCGATGTCGGCGAGAAACTTTTTCGGTTTATCGTCCGAGCCTTTTTCGACGTTGATGGCAACGACCTCAAAACGGTCGCCTCCAAGCTCTGACTGCAACTTGTCGAAGGCAGGCATTTCCGCCCGGCATGGTGCACACCATGTTGCCCAGAGATTTACCAACAATGTCTTGCCGGAGAGGCCGGCCAACGTCATCGGATTGCCGTCGGGACCGTTGAACGAAAGATGTGCCAACGATTGAGGCGTCGAAGCCACCATGGCCGCCACATCACCGCTAGCGGCGTCCGCAACCAAATTCGCGCGTTCGGTCTTGGCATCGCAGGCTTCGGCTAGCTCAGTACCCGTGTTGCCAGACGGCCGGTTGCTCACGTATACGGCAACCGCACCGGCGGCGAGCCCGGCCAAAACCGCCCAAAGGGCGATTTTCGGCAGCGAACGGGAATTGGCGTCGTCAGTCATGGCATTCCTCAAATGGTCCATTGCGGCCCGGTAAGCAAGATGAGCGACAAAAAGACCAGTAACCAGATGTGGGGAGGCCGGTTTGCCTCCGGTCCCGCGGCGATCATGGAAGCAATCAACGCCTCCATCGGGTTTGACCGCAAACTCTGGCGCCAGGACATCGAAGGCTCGCTCGCTCATGCGGCAATGCTGGCTGAAACTGGCATAATTTCGGCTGAGGATCGCGACAAGATTACTCACGGTCTCAACACGATTGCGTCAGAAATCGAAGACGGAAAGTTCGAATTTTCATCGCGGCTCGAAGACATTCACATGAACATCGAATCACGGCTCGCCGAACTGATCGGACCGACGGCCGGCAGATTGCATACTGCCCGTTCGCGCAACGATCAGGTGGCGCTAGATTTTCGACTTTGGGTAAAACAGGAACTGGGAAATACCTCTGCGTCTCTTAAGGCATTGATAGAGACCTTGCTCAGCCGTGCGGAAGAGCATGCCGCGACAATCATGCCGGGATTTACACATTTGCAGACTGCCCAGCCGGTGACGTTTGGGCATCATTGCATGGCCTATGTCGAGATGTTCGGCCGCGACCTGTCTCGGGTTTTGGATGCTGTTGAGAGACTGGATGAATGCCCGCTGGGGGCTGCCGCACTTGCCGGAACCGGATTTGCCATCGATCGGCAGATGACCGCAAAATCGCTTGGATTCCGCGAACCGACGCGCAATTCGATCGATACGGTCTCAGACCGCGACTTCGCGATCGAATTTTTGTCGATCGCTGCAATCTGCGGCACGCATCTTTCGCGGATGGCTGAAGAAATCGTCATCTGGTCTACGCCACAATTTGGCTTTGTAACGTTGTCGGATTCGTTTTCGACCGGATCATCGATCATGCCGCAAAAGAAAAATCCGGATGCCGCCGAATTGATCCGCGCCAAGACCGGGCGTATCAACGGGCACCTGACCGGGCTTCTGACGGTGATGAAGGGCCTGCCGCTCGCCTATTCAAAAGATATGCAGGAGGACAAGGAGGCGGTCTTCGATTCGGCGGAATCGCTGGAACTCATGATCGCTGCCATGACCGGCATGATCGGAGATCTGAAAATCAATACCAAAGCGATGAAAAAGGCCGCAGGTGCCGGATATTCGACTGCAACCGACCTTGCCGACTGGCTGGTACGTGAACTCGGCCTGCCGTTCCGCGAAGCGCATCACATCACCGGCCAGGCTGTTGCCGCGGCTGAGGAAAGACAATGCGCCCTCGACAAATTGTCACTGGGAGAGTTGCAGGCCATCCATGGTGGCATCACTGAGGAGGTGTATTCGGTGCTAAGTGTCGCCAATTCGGTGAAAAGCCGCACGAGCTTGGGTGGGACCGCTCCGGTTGAAGTGCGAAAACAAATCCGCGGCTGGAAAAAGCGGCTCAAGAAGCTTTGACATCCGGGGTGCAATCAGCGGCGAATTTGGTTATTGAAGAACCACACACGTTACCCAAACCGATCGGAAACACGGCAATGAGCGCCAGATTTGGTTTTTTGTTACTTCTGCTTGCCGCAATATCGCTTGCGGTGACCGGTTGCGGACGGCGCGGCGCGCTCGATACGCCATCTCAGGCGGCGGCCGAAGCCAGAGGCGAGGAACCTTCCGAAGAGGAACCGGAAGAAGAGGATAAGCCGTTCATCCTCGATGGTTTGATCCAATAACAATCCTGCCATGAACCACTTCGAATACCGCGAGGGCGTCCTGCACGCCGAAGACGTGCCCTTGCCGCATATCGCGGAGGCTGTAGGCACGCCTTTCTATTGCTATTCGACCGCGACCCTTACACGTCACTATCGGGTATTTGCCGATGCGTTCGAGGGGCTCGATGCATTGGTTTGTTACTCGATGAAATCCAATTCCAACCAAGCGGTAATCAAGACGCTTGCCAATCAGGGCGCTGGAATTGACGTGGTTTCAGAGGGCGAACTACGCCGGGCGCTTGCCGCCGGTGTATCACCTTCGAAAATTGTCTTTTCCGGTGTCGGCAAGACCGCTGCGGAGATGGATTTTGCGCTTGCCGCCGATATCCATTGTTTCAACGTCGAATCGGAGGCGGAACTGGCGTTGCTTTCGGCACGTGCGCAGGCTGCAGGGGTAGTTGCACCGGTCTCTTTGCGCATCAACCCGGATGTTGACGCGCGTACCCACAAGAAAATCTCGACAGGGAAAGCAGAAGACAAGTTTGGCATCGCCTACAGCAAGGCCCGGGATGTGTATGCGCACGCGGCGGCGTTGCCGGCAATCAGGATTACCGGGATCGACATGCACATTGGCAGCCAGATTACGGATCTGCAGCCTTTTGATGACGCGTTCTCGATCCTGGCTGAATTGGTCGGCGTGCTTCGCGCTGACGGCCATTCAATCGAGCACGTCGATCTGGGCGGTGGGTTGGGCATTCCCTATCGTGACGACAATTCCCCTCCCCCGCTTCCCGATGCCTATGCCGAGGTCGTGAGACGGCACGTCACCGAATTAGACCTGCGGGTCATCTTCGAGCCCGGGCGCCTTATTTCCGGCAATGCAGGAATTCTGGTGACAAGCGTCATCTATCTCAAAGAGGGCGATCAGAAGAATTTTGTCATCGTTGATGCGGCGATGAACGATCTGGTCCGGCCGACACTGTATGAAGCATTCCATGAAATCAGGCCTGTTCAACAACGGGCTGTGACCGAACCACGGTTAATCGCCGATGTGGTGGGACCGGTTTGCGAGACCGGCGACTTTTTGGCGCAAAACCGCGATATACCGCGGGTTGAAGCCGGTGATCTGATCGCATTCGGATCTGCCGGCGCCTATGGCGCGGTGCAGTCATCCACCTATAATTCACGCCTTCTTGTCCCGGAAGTGCTGGTTCGGGGCGACGAGTTTCATGTTGTGCGGCCCAGGACCAGCTATGAGCAGTTGATCGGACTAGATTCAGTTCCCGAATGGCTGTGATCTTGAAACGATTAGTCGCGTGATCACGATTTGGCGAAGATGCCTCGCCTTCGCCGTGATTGATGGTATTCTACTTGTAGCAATGCGACTGAATTGCTTAACCCACGCGAGGCAATATGCCGGGTATGAATGATCAAATTGAACCATCTCACCTGCTTGAACGCCTGAGGCGCACGCGGGGTTTTGCTTTTGCAGTCGAGGCTTGGGGCAGGCTGTGGCCATGTCTTCTGCCTTTGATGATCGTGTTCGCGCTTTATATTTCAGCCACCTGGTTCGGCATTTTCCGAATCGTACCCGATTCGGCGCGCATAGCACTGGCGACCTTGTTCGGCATCGCAGGCTTGTTGTCGCTGTGGCCGCTGACGTCGTTCAGGATTCCGTCGAAGGAGCTGATTGATCGCCGGATCGAGCGCGTCAATCAGCTTCAGCACACACCCGTATTGGCCCAAAGCGACCGTCTTGCCGGCAAGCGCGATGCATTTGCCGAGGCGCTTTGGCGAGAGCACAAACAAAGAATTGCCGGACAGTTGAGTGGCCTGACGGCCGGACTTCCGGAGACTGGCGTGCCCAAACGTGATCCCTGGGCGCTCCGGGCCGTTGTCGCCCTGCTGCTGGTTACGTCATTTGCGTGGTCGTTCGGCGCCGGTGGCGGAACCTTGTCCGATCCTTTCCGTGAGCACAGCACAAATATAACGGTACCACCGCGCATTGACGCCTGGGTCACTCCGCCAGCCTACACGGGTAAAGCGCCGATTTTCATGACCGCAAAGGCAAATTCGGAGCAGAATTCTTATGAAGTTCCGGCGGGCAGCACGGTGACACTGCGCGCGACGGGCGCCAGCCAGGTGCTGGATTTCAGCTTTATTGGCATTGATGGCTCGACCCGGACACTCACTCCCGACGAAACCGTTGATCCGGCGAAACCCGCCTCACCGCAAAAATTCACCGCAGAACTCGCGCGCGATGGCTCATTGGAGTTGAAGTCCGGCGAGGAGGTCGTGAAAAACTGGACATTTACAGTCATCCCCGACAAGCCCCCATCGATAGACTTCGCAGGTGATCCGAAAAGAGCGCTCAACGGTGCTCTGGAAATCGAATATCTGATCAAGGATGATTATGGCGCTGCCACGGCGCGGGCCATTTTCGAGCAGGCGGGCGAAGTCGATGAAGACGCCTATCCGCTCTACGAAGCGCCAGAGTTTCCACTGCGCCTGCCCCGGCGCAACGCCAAGATCACTGAGTACAAGACCAGCCGGGACCTGGCGGAGCATCCGTGGGCGGGAACACGTGTCGTTGCGCGGTTGTCGGCAACCGATGATGCAGGTCAGGAAGCATTCAGCGAAGATCGGGAGTTCATTCTGCCTGAACGGCCATTCTCCAACCCCTTGGCGAAAGCCGTCATCGAACAACGCCGAATTCTGGCGCTTGACGCGAACAAGAAGCGCCGTGTTCTGGATCTGATGGAAGCAGTGACCCTGCGGCCAGAAGACACCTTCAAGAACATGTCGCACTTCTTGGCGCTGTCATCAGCGCAAAGTCGCCTCAAAATGGCCCGGACCGATGACCAATTACGCGAAGTCGTCGCATATTTGTGGGAGATTGCACTCGGTATCGAAGATGGCGACCTGAGCGCGGCGGAAAAACGGCTGCGGCAGGCGCAAGAAGCCCTCAGGCAAGCGCTCGAGAACGGTGCATCGGACGAGGAAATCGAGCAGTTGATGGCCGAACTCCGGGAAGCCATGAATGAATATCTGCGCGAGTTTGCGGAACGCGCAATGCAGGACCCGAATTTCGGTCAGCAGATGATGCCGTCGGACCAGGAATTGCGGCAGAGCGACCTTGACCGACTGCTTGACCAGATCGAGCAACTGGCAAAGTCAGGCGCCCGCGATCAGGCCCAGGAATTGCTGTCGCAATTGCAGGACATGATGAACAACCTGCAGGCGGGACGCCAGAACGGCCAGCAAAATGGTCAGAGCCGCATGCGCGAGCAGATGAACCAGCTGGGCGAAATCATGCGGCGTCAGCAGGAATTGATGAACGAGACCTTCCGCATGGACCAGATGCAGCGTGGTCAGCAGGGTCGCCAAGGCGAACAGGGAAATGGCCGCCAGCGCGGTCAGTCCGGTCAAGGTGGCATGCAACCGGGAGAGAACGGCCAGGGTGGCATGACACCAGGTGAGATGGCGGAAATTCTGCGGCAACTTCAGGAGGGCCAGGGCCAATTGCAGGGCCAGCTTGGAGAGTTCATGGAAGGCCTGCGCGGGATGGGCATTGAACCTGATGAGAATTTCGGCGAAGCCGGCCGAGAGATGGGGGACGCCGGCGATGCGCTCGGCGAAGGCAACGAAGAGCAGGCATTGGGCAATCAGGGCAATGCGATGGACGCACTTCGGCGCGGCGCCCAGGATATGATGAACCAGATGCGGCAGGCGATGCAGGGCAACAGCGAAGGTTCACAACTGGGAAGCCAGAACCGTGGCGACCGCGACCCGCTGGGGCGGCCACAAGCGACAACCGGACCAGATTTTGGTGAAAGCGTGCAAATTCCCGACGAAATCGACATCCAGCGCGCCCGGGAAATACTCGAAGCTATTCGCCGCCGCCTTGGCGATGCGCTGTCACCGGACCTGGAACGGCAATATCTGGAGCGGCTGCTGGAACTGCGCTAACAATTATTGCTGCAGGGCATGCTCAACGGTTTTGCGCAGATCCGTCAAAGTGAACGGTTTGGCGATCACATCAATGATCACGTCCTTTAGGTCAGCAGCCCTTTCGCGCTGTTCCGCGTATCCGGTCATCAACAGGATTTTCAGGTTCGGATGGTTTGAGGCTGCCCGCTTGGCCATTTCGATGCCATCCATTACAGGCATGCGAATATCTGACAACACAAGCCCATAGTCCCCGTCTGCCGCATCAACCTGCTGCAAACCGCTGTCGCCATCGTCGGCCGTATCAACAGTGTGTCCGGAGGCTCGTAGCGCCCGCGCGGTAAAATCGCGTACTGAATCGTCGTCTTCGACAACCAGAATTTTAGCCATCATTCCCTATCCCGATTTTGCCGAAGCGGTCTTGAAAACCAAATTAACCGCTATCCGGCATCTCCCTTTACGACGCCCACATAGGGCAATTCCCGAAAGGCATGGCCAACATCCATGCCATAACCGACAACAAAATAGTCCGGGCAGTCAAATCCGACATAGTTCGGCTCGATATCGCTGGTCCGTCGCATGCGCTTGTCGAGCAGAACCGCGATCGAGACGCTTGCGGCGCCGCGCGACATCATCAATTCCCGGGTGAATTTCAGCGTTTTTCCCGATTCGAGAATGTCGTCGACCAAGAGCAGGTCTCTGCCGCTTACATCGTTGTCGATATCCCGCAGAAGCTTGATCTCGCCGCTTTCAGTCCCTGCGCCATAGCTGGAAATCATGATGAATTCGACATCAGGTTCGACACCGGCATCATGCATGGCCCGGATCAAATCCGCGGCGAAGATAAACGAGCCTTTCAGGACCGATATGACCAGCAGATTGTTTGACGGTTTTTCCGCGATTTCCTTGGCCAGTTCCAAATTCCGCCGAGCGATTGTCGACGCGCTAAATAATATTTCGATTTCCTTGCCCCTGACGACCGGCATAGACCTCAATCTCCAATGATTACCTTGACGTTTTCCACGCCCGATTGAGGTGTACTGAGTCTGCTGGAAAAAGCATAGTTTCCGCCGGCAAGGATTGTCTCTGATCCACCGGCGATTTTGTAACGGGTGATGTTTCCGTCGCTGGCCTTGACCTGAATGATCAGGCCCGGAAGGGGCAGGTTCTCCGCACCTGAATTTAGAACCGTGCCTTCCACGAGCAGATAGGTATTTGAACCGCGAGTGAGGACGCGTGATCTGACTTCCTTGATGGCGAGCGGTTTTTCCGGAACGGACGCGATCTGGAATGTGTCGTTTGATACCAGGCTATGGCCACCGGAAATCCAGAATGCGGCGCAAACCAGGATGACGCTGACAAGCCAGAATACCGGCCCAGCACTGCCGCCACGTTCGGCCGCGTCTCCGCCGGCCAGAATATCAAGGCCGAAAAGCGAATCATTCTTGCGTTCGTCAGGTTCGCCAATCCGATCCGGGCGCTGGCGGCGGTCAACCACCGTTTCGTACTCGGCTTCGACAATATCGCGATCTTTGCCGGCTGCACCGGAACTGCGGCTATTTGCGGACGCCAAAATCTCGCCAGAAATCGGGGGTGAGACCGTATTGCGCGCCATTTGGGCTTGGCATCCTTTTGCAAATCACGTTTAGGAGGTAAACCGAAATGGTTAATGCTTCGCGACCAGATTCGACGCCGCGTCCACCTGCACAGCGCGGGACCGCTGGCTCGGAAACGGCGGGATGGCCGGGAAGGAATAGTCCTTGATTCGATTTGAGAATGTCGGGTTGCGCTACGGAATGGGGCCGGAAATCCTTCGGGACATATCCTTCCACCTGCCGGAAAGGTCATTTCAGTTTCTCTCCGGCCCGTCCGGTGCGGGCAAGACCACGCTCTTGCGCCTGTTGTTTTTGTCATTGAAACCCACGCGGGGCCTGATCACCGTGTTTGGAAAAGACCGGTCACGCATCACGCGCAGGGAATTGCCTGGTCTGCGACGGCGTATCGGGGTCGTATTCCAGGATTTCCGCCTGCTCGACCATCTGACAACTTATGAAAATGTCGCATTGCCGCTGCGGGTTCGTGGACGTGATGAAGCCAACTATCGCAACGATGTACTTGAATTGCTGAAATGGGTTGGACTTGGGGAGCGGGCCCACGTTTTACCACCGGTGCTGTCCGGTGGTGAAAAACAGCGGGCGGCAATCGCCAGGGCCTTGATCGAGCAACCGGAAATACTGCTGGCTGACGAGCCGACAGGCAATGTCGATCCGCCACTGGCGCGCCGGCTGCTGCGTCTGTTCATCGAACTGAACCGGTCGGGAACGGCCGTTGTGATCGCGACGCATGATCTGGCGCTGATGGATCAGGTCGATGCCCGGCGAATGATTCTGGCGAATGGAAGGCTCGAAGTCTATGAGTGAGCGGATACGTTCCAATTCACCCAATACCGGATTTGCAGGGCTTTCCGGATTGCGGATGCGCCCTGGCGCTCCGAGACGAAATCCAATCGTACCCCAGCAGAACGTCGCGAGCACAGCGCTGGTCTTTGTCATTGCCATCATGACGTTTCTGTCATGCCTTACACTTGGTGCTGTCACGTTGGTGCGTGACACGGCTGACGCCTGGCAAAGCCAGATTTCTCGCGAAGCGACGATACAAATCAGGCCTGAAGACGGCTTCGACATCGAAGCCGCCCTGGAAGCGGCTAGCCGCATAGCGGAGGAATTCACCGGAGTAGTATCGGCGCGTGTCGTCGACCGCGAGGCCACGGCCCGTCTGCTTGAACCGTGGCTGGGATCAGGGCTGGATATCGACCAGCTGCCGGTGCCGCGTTTGGTCGTTGTAACGATTGATGAAGGCGCAACACCGGACTTCACCGCAATGCGCGACAGGCTGGTGGCGGAGATTCCGCAGGCTACCCTTGATGATCATCGCAACTGGGTCGACCGGCTGATTACGATGGCGCGGACGACAGTTACGCTCGGCCTGGCAGTATTGGTGCTGATGTTGTCTGCCACCGTACTGACCGTCGTGTTCGCCACGCGCGGCGCAATGGCGGGCAACGGACACATTATCGAAGTCTTGCATTTCGTTGGCGCCGAAGCGCGATTTATCGCCCAGGAGTTCCGTAAACATTTTCTGGTCGTAGGTTTGAAAGGTGCACTGGCAGGCGGTGCGGCCGCTGTCGCGGTGTTCATCGCTTTTGGCTGGTGGTCTTCGCAAAATCTCGCGACACCGGAGGCTGATCAGGCGGCAGCGCTCTTCGGCCGCTTTGCCATCGGATACACGGGCTATGCCTATGTGGCGATGATCGTGATTATCATCGCCGGACTAACGGCGATTACGACCCATATGACCGTCGTAACCCGACTGGGAGCACTGGATACAGGATATGGAGATTGATCCTCCGGTGGGGATAATGTGACCTCGCTCCAGACAGAACAGCAAGCCGACGTACAATCACACAAAATATCTTAGCGAAAGTGAATGTTGGGAATTGTTGGCAACCTGCACTGACACTTGCCGTAATTTCGGCTTTAAATTGTTGCATCGGGGAACGATGCGGACGCCTGACAGCACGATGACTGCGAATCAACAATCGCGATTGCGGGAAGCAACCAGGCCGGACTTGATCGATATCCGTCGAACCAATCCGTTCCGGCGGCTATCGCGTTGGATTGCGGGTATCACTGCCGCGGTTTTGTTGATCGCGTGCGCCTATCTTGCCGGGTTTGTATTCTTCGCCAATCACGTCGCAAATCTGAAAACACCAACCAGCCTGCCGCGAGCCGATTCCATCATTGTCCTGACCGGTGGACAGGCGCGGCTGAAAGCGGCTACCTCATTGTTACAGGCGGGCAAGGCGGAGCGCCTCCTGATAAGCGGCGTTCATCCGTCGGCACGGGAGCAGGCTTTACGGTCCGCGACAGGAGCGGGAGCGGGATTGTTCGATTGCTGCATAGATATCGACCGTGTGGCGCTTGATACGATTGGCAATGCGGCAGAGAGCGCCAAGTGGCTGCGATCCAATGGATACTCTTCGGCGATTATCGTGACCAACAATTACCACATGCCACGCAGCCTGATGGAATTTGAACGGCTTGTCATCGATGCAAAGCTGGTCGCCTATCCCGTCGTCAACTCCGACCTCGCCGGCGGTGGCTGGTTGACCGAGCCCGATGCGCTGCGGGTGCTGTTCACCGAATATGGCAAGTATGTCATGGCGTTGGCGCGGGGTGGTTGACCCCATTCCCTCTCGCGGTCACATCGTGTAACCAATTCATATCGCATATGTCGCTGGTTACGCTTTTCGAATGATCGCCATCCGCTCTTTCCTCTTCAATGTCGCCTTTTATGTCGCCATCATCATCGAGATGATCGTATTCACCCCGTTTTATTTTCTGACACCGCCAAAGACTGCCTGGTGGGTACCGAAATTTTGGGCCCGGACGAATATCTGGCTGCAAGAGAAAATTGTCGGCACGAGGTTTGAGTTGAGCGGTCAGGAAAACCTACCCGAGGGATCCTACATTTTGGCACCGAAGCACCAATCATTCTTCGACGCATATGCATTTCTGCCCTGGGTTCCAGACGCGCTCTACATCTTGAAGCGCGAGCTGCAGTGGATCCCGTTGTTCGGCTGGTACATCATCAAAATGCAAATGATACCGGTAAACCGCGGCAGTCGTTCAAAGGCGTTGAAACAGGCAGTCAGGGCGGCAAAAGAATTGATGGCCAACCGCGAACGGCAACTCATCATTTATCCGGAAGGAACCCGTCGCGCCCCCGGTGCAGAGCCGGCTTACAAATGGGGTATTGTGGAACTGTACCATCGCCTCGAACTTCCGGTTGTCCCCATCGCCCATGTCGCCGGGCTCTATTGGCCGCGGAGGAAGTTTCTGCGCTACCCCGGCACGTTGAAGGCCCGTATTCTGCCGCCCATACCGCCCGGACTAGGAAAGGAAGAATTCCTCGAGCGCCTTGTGAGGGAAACGGAGGCGGTTTGCGACGAATTGCTGATCGAGGCTGCACGGTCGGAATCGCCTCCACCGCTGCCGCCGACGGCAAAGAATCGCCTTCAAGAGCTTGGCGTGGAAGTTTGAGATTGGATAATCACTCTGCCAGCTTGTGCGCCACTGCTTCCAGCCAATGATCGCGAATGCCGAGCGCTTGCAGGTGTTCCACTGTACTGGTGACATATTCCTCGTTGCGGCCTGACAGGCCAACCGAGCCGCGAACACCGGCAACCGCTTCCTCTACGTGCAGCGCGCCGGCATATTGTTCGTGATTGCGGTCGACGACATAGCCGATCGCCACGGCCCGCTCGCCGCTTTCCAGTTTGACCGACAGTTCGCGCTCCAAATAGACATTCGTCACCAGTTCGCGGGCGCGAAGGTAATTGATCACTTCATCGCGCAGTTCGCCAGGCACCCGGAACGCAAGACCTGTGCATGAGCCGCCACGGTCGAGCCCGAGCACAAGTCCCGGACGCTGCTGAGTGCCGCGATGGACCCAGGAACGTATGCACAGCGCACGGCGATAGCCATAAAGATGTGCACGTTGCGTTTCAGTATGAGCAAATCCCGGCTTCCAGATCAGGGAGCCATAGCCAAACACCCAAAAATCGCCCATACCGCACACCAATATAGTCTAACAACCGCCAAATGGCGGAAGCCTGACCTAAAACAAGATGGCCGAGCAGACAACCAGATCACCCTCCAGCCGCCGATTTGCCTGGCTTGCGGCCGCAATCGTTTTTGCAATCGCTGCCTATACGGGCGGTTGGTATTATGTCGCCAGTCTGGTCGATCAAGAAGCCTCGAAAACCATTGCATCGGTCAATGGCAACGGGATCAGGTTTAACTGTGACAACAACCGGGTGAACGGCTTCCCGTTCAGGCTGGGACTCAACTGCGACCGGGTTGTGTTTGAGCATCAGGTTGAGGGATTGGTGTTTACGGCAGGTGCGTTCCGGTCTGCAGCCCAAGTCTACAATCCGACATTTCTTGTCAGCGAACTGGACGGCAATGCCAAACTTGAAATCCGCGGATTTCCGCCGCTGACGTTTGATTGGGAAAACCTGCGTTCCAGTGTGCGTCTCGCCTCACCCCTGCCGACACGTCTCTCACTGGAAGGCAGAAAAATCGGCGCCACGGCGAATGCGGATCGTCCATCAATACGCAATCTGTTTACCGCCAAACGAATCGAAGCGCATATGCGGCCCAACAATTCGGCCCTTGATCTGGCCGCCAGTTTTGCCGATCTATTGATCGATCGTTCTTTGCTTGAGGATCGCATTTTGCCGGCCATCAGCGGCGGACTGGATTTGGCAATTGACGAAGGCGTTCGGTTAGCGACCACGCCGAACAAAAGCCTGCGCGGCAACAGCGGAATAATACGCAATGCCTATCTGTCGCCCGGAGACAACAGCGTCATCCGCGCATCGGGCCCGTTTGAAGTTGACAATCAGGGCCTGGTTAACGCGCAAATAGCGATCAAAGTTGACGGAGTGGAAAAACTCGCCCGAATCGCCACGGAAGCTTTTCCAGAATCCGCGAGTGAGATAGAAAACTTTGCCGCCAGCCTGAAAGCACTGGGTGATGACCAGGAGCTGCCGCTGCACGTGGTCAAGGGCAAGATAAGCTATGGATTTTTCGAGCTCGGCCAGATTCCACCGCTGCCTTGAACACGAAATTCATGCTGCCTTGAATTTCATGGCTACACCGTTGATGCAGTGCCGCATACCAGTCGGCTCAGGGCCATCATCAAAGATGTGTCCCAGGTGTCCGCCACAGCGGCGGCAATGAACTTCTGTGCGCGGGAAGATGAGCGCATAATCGGTTTTCGTGCCGACGGCATTTGGAAGCGCCTCGTAAAAACTCGGCCAGCCAGTGCCGCTGTCATATTTGGTTTCGGAAGAATAAAGAGGCAGGTCGCAGCCGGCGCAATGGAACGTACCGGCCCGTTTCTCGTCGTTCAGCGGGCTTGAGAAGGGCCGCTCAGTCGCCTCATGACGAAGCACTTGATACTGCGCCTCTGTTAACATGGAACGCCATTCTTCATCGGTGTAACTGACTTCAAACTGGCCTTCGACCGAACCGGTGGTCACGTTGTCGATCTCACTGGCGGTCCCAGCTTGGCTGGCGCGGTAACCGGCAAAAGCGAGCGCTGCGCCTCCGGCGATAAGAAAAAACTCTCTGCGAAACATGGCATGACTCCTGTTGCGCGCGATATGGAACCAATTTTAACGCCGGACAAGACGGGCTGCGGTCACGAAAGTTCACGATTTCGGAAAAAACATTAACAGCAGAACATTCAGAAAGTTTATCCTGAAGACTTTGCCGGACCCATTGCCCGCAATTGCAGCATTGCAATGATACCCAGCAGCGGGCCAACTGCCATGGCGGCAATTACGATGGGCCAGCCGAAAGCATCTGCGGCAACCGGTGTTACTTGCACGGTGAAGAAGGTCAGCGCAAAGCCGATCGCGGTCTGAAAAGTCATCAGGCTGCCAGCGTGCTCCGGAGGTGAGGCATCGGCAACAAGCGCCGAGAACTGCGCCGAATCCGGTATGACGGACACGCCCCAGACCATGACAACAGCGAAGGTGAGCCATCCAGGGCCGCCAAATGTGAAGGCGGTAGCTATGGCCGAAATACTGCTGACGATCATCGCAATGGCCGCTACTTCCGCCTTGCCGATGCGGTCGGCCCAGTAGCCGGCGGGAACACAGGCAAAGCCACCTATGGCGATGGCGCAGAAAGCCGTGAGCTTGGCCAACCACAAAGCATCAGCTTCCGGCATTGTAAGGCTGTAGGAAATCGCTGTTGCCACGCCGATCCAGGCCCACATGGAAAACAGCTCCCACATGTGGCCGAAATATCCGAAATAAGCGAGACGAACGCGCCGGTTTGTCCATGCTTGCGTGATGACCCGGGGATCGAACCGCGCTGCCGTACCATGATGTGGTCCAAGTTGAACGGCCAAACAGAGCACTCCTGCAAGTGCACAGATAATCGATGCGACAATCACCGTGAAACGCCAGTCGGAACCACCGCCAAGCGAAATCAGGTGCGGCAATGCGTTACCGAGTGTCAGCGCACCGACCAGTGATCCGACCAAAAGACCGCGGTCACGGTCACCCCAGCCAACGGCTATTTTCATGCCGACCGGATAGACGCCTGCGAGCAGTGCGCCGGTCAGAAACCGGGCAGCAATGGCTATGTTACCCCCCGGTTCGGCAACCAGCAGAACAGCGTTTACAAGCGCCGCACACACCGCCGAGATCGCAAAGACCCGCCTGGGGTCATACTGGTCAGCAAGACCCAATATGGCCGAAATCAGCGCCCCGGCAACAAATCCCAATTGCACGCTGCTTGATAACGCCGCCTGCCTTGATGGCGTGATAGCGCTCTCCTGGATCATCTCCGGCAATATCGCAGCAGAGACGAACCACAGGCTCATGCCCGCCACCTCGGCGATCAGGAGAAGCGTGATCGACCGGGCTTTCATCGCCTCATCCGGATGGGCCGAAAACCGGAGACATTTCAGCTCTCCTCAGGGTGTTCGACCACATGGCGGCCAAAGTCGGGCGCATCGATTTCCTGACCAGCCTCGATAATGGAGCGGCGAATGGCACGTGTGTGGGTGAACATGTCGAACAGCTTGTCGCCATCGCCCCAGCGAATGGCGCGCTGCAGTGCCGACAAATCTTCCGAAAACCGCGCCAGCATCTCCAAAATCGCATCCCGGTTTGAAAGACAGACATCTCGCCACATTGTGGGGTCGGATGCTGCAAGGCGGGTAAAGTCGCGAAAGCCGGATGCTGAATATTTGATCACCTCAGACTTCGTGACCGACTCCAAGTCGTCAGCCGTGCCAACGATATTGTAAGCGATGATGTGCGGCAAATGGGACACGATGGCGAGCACCATGTCATGGTGATCTGCATCCATTTTGTCGACGGTCGAACCGCATGCTTCCCAAAATTGCGTCAGTTTGGCGACAGCCTCCGCGTCGACATCTTGCTTTGGTGTCAGAATGACCCAGCGCCCTTCAAACAGGGAGGCAAACCCGGCGTCGGGACCGGATTGTTCTGTACCGGCAATCGGGTGGCCCGGAATGAAATGCACGCCACTTGGAACATGAGGAGCAACATCGCGAACAACAGAACCCTTGGTCGAACCGGCGTCGGTCAGAATTGCTCCAGGTTTCAGAACCGACCCGATTTGAGCTGCGACTGCGCCGGACGCGCCAACGGGTACCGACATAATGACCAGGTCCGCATTTACGGCCGCTTCAGCAGCCTCGGCATGATAGCTGTCGCCAAGCCCGAGTTCTTCCGCACGCTTCAACGTCTCGATACTGCGCGTGGAAATCGCAATATGACCGGCCAGCTTTTCCTGCCGGATAACATGGGCCAGTGACGATCCGATAAGGCCGACGCCGAGAAGTGCAATTTTGTCAAACATTGGCATCGGATTTCGCCTTCATGAATTCAGTCAGAGCCGCGATCACGCCCATATTTGCCTCTTGGCTACCGACGGTCATTCGCAACGCATTTGGAAAACCGTAGGCGGTGACCCGCCGCAACACATAGCCGCGGGCGCAAAGAAACGCATCGGCCGCCCCGGCGGATTTGTCCGGGTCATCTTCCGGGAAGTGAATCAGGATGAAGTTGGCGGCGCTGGGAGTGATGCGAAGGCCGGTTGCCGCCAATCTGGAGGTCAGTTCCTCAAGCCATTGCGTATTGTGACGAACTGCCGCTTCCACATGTGCCCGGTCGCGAACGGCAGCGGCACCAGCAGCAATCGCTGCCGAATTCAGGTTGAACGGACCACGGATGCGATTGACCGCGTCGGCAATCGCCGCCGGTGCGTACATCCAACCAATCCGGAGGCCCGCAAGACCGTAAATCTTCGAAAACGTTCGGGTCATCACCACATTCTTTGAGGAGGAAACCAGCTCAATTCCGGCCTCATAGTCATTGCGGCGCACATATTCGGCATAGGCGGCATCCAACACGAGCACCACATTGGCAGGCAGGCCCGCATGAAGCCGGCGTATTTCCTCGAAGGGCAGGTAGGTGCCCGTCGGATTGTTCGGGTTGGCAAGAAAAACGATTTTGGTTCGACCGGTTACCGCAGCCAGGATCGCGTCGACATCCGCCCGTTCATCCGTCTCGGCAACCACCACAGGCTTTGCTCCGGCGGCCAATATCTGGATCTTGTAAACGAGAAATCCGTGTTCGGTGAAAATGCCTTCGTCACCCAGAGACAAATAAGTCTGGGCCAGCAACGCCAGCAAATCGTCGGAACCGTTGCCGCAGACGATGTTGGCTGCATTCAACCCGTGCACTTCCGCGATGGCCTCACGAAGTTCAGTCGCTTGGCCGTCCGGATAGAGCTCGGGATGGGCTGTACCCGCTGCCAACGCGTTTTTGGCCGCAGGAGACGGGCCGAGCGGCGTTTCATTGGACGACAGCTTCCAAACCTTGCTCACACCGGCGACCGTTTCGCGGCCAGGTACATAGGCGGCGATATCCATGATGCCGGAGCGGGGTTGTGGCTCGTTTGGGCGATTCATTCGGAGTCTCTATTTTGTAAAAATCTTACCGCGGCCAAGCCGGCCAGGAAGAGCGTCCGGCTTTAGAGCAAAATGCGGAAGATTGAAACTCTGGGTGCGGAGCTATCGCATCACTCGTCTGAGGAATTTTTCGACAGCCGCAGTCGCCGAATCGCCGGGACGGCCAAGCCGGGAAGCAATCGCGCCATGTGAGTATTTGGTTCCGTGGAACACAGAAACACGGACACCCCGGCTCTTGAGCACATTGGCATAGCCAATCGATATTGACCTGCGGCGCTCGCCTTGGCTGCGCGAATACATCACCAGATGTGGCGGCAATCCCGACGCGCGTCGCGCGTAGGTGATGGGTGACCAGCGAACCCAGTTTTTCGGGTTATCGGAAAACGCCCGGCCGAACATCGGGCCGATCGTGCCACGTTTAGTAACGTAGGCGACAATGTCGTAGGCTTGCACATCGTTTGGGATGACACCTCGGATATTTCCGGCTTTCCCTTGAGCGGCCGCCATGGCAACAAGATGTGCGCCTGCCGAGTGGCCCATGATCACGATCCGGTCCGGGTCCCCGCCATACCGCTTGATATTGCGCGCGGTCCAGGCGATTGCACGAGCCACGTCATTGACCTGACCATCAATAGTCGTACGAGGAACTTTTCGATAGTCGATCGCAACCAGGATGTAGCCTCGCGAGGTCAACCATTCGGGTAAGCCGTAGACCTTTTTGCGTGATCCCTTTACCCAGCCACCGCCATGTACATAGAGCACAACCGGCACCAGTTTTCCTGTTCTGACAAACAGAAATCGTTTCCCGGCATTGTCTGGCGCGTGAATGTCAAGCTTCAATCCACGCGAATAGGTGATGCCTTCTGTAAGCTTAACTGCAAATGCTTCAGCCGGCGCTAAAATGAGCGCAAAAAACAATGCGAGCGCCCACGAATAACGGCGAAATATGGTTTCTGCTGTCAATTCCTTTACCACCCTGTCCGGATTCCCAAACTTGGCATTTGCCAACCGGCCCCAAAATCGCGCATCATGACAATTGCACAATTTGCTGATCTTTTGCAGTCCGTGCCGCATGATGCAATGCGGCGTGTTAATTTTTTGTCGAAGGAAAACAATGATGACCGTCTGCTTTCCCACCAAAACACTGCTGGCCGCCTCAACCGCGTTTTCAGTTCTCTGTTTCTCTCCTGCATATGCCTTTGAGGCTGAAGATGTCGCCGGCAGACTGGCAGGCACGCTGGCAAACTCCGGTTATTCAATTTCGTGGGCGTCTTCAAGCGTCAATGGTGATGCCATTGTTCTGGAAGGTGTAAAAGCAGGTCTGGCCGGTGCTGGCGATGAAGTGGAAGTTGGCGCCGTGGTCCTCAACGGCGTCGCCGAGGCCGACGATGGCACGTACACTGTCGAGTTGGTGTCGTTACCCGACTATTCGCTTGAAGAAGACGGCATCAAGGTTTCGATGAGCGGTGCCACGCTGTCAGGTCTGGTTTTGCCACCGGAAGGCGCTGAGAAATCCATGCGGTCGATCGTGCCTTACACCGGCATTGCATTGGCATTGATCAACGTAACTGGACCGGACGGTGAAATCTTCAACATGGCCAATCTCAATGCCGTGATGAATATTCCCGAAGACGGCGGGCAAGCCGATTTCACGACGACAATTGAGGGGTTCACGATCAACTCGGCCTCGTTCCCTGAGGCGGAGGCGCGCGCTGTATTTGCGGCCCTCGGCTACAGCGTTGTTGAGGGGTCGATGGATTCGCACGGCACCTGGAATACCGATGACGGCCAGATGGCGATCAACAAGATGGCGCTTAGTGTCAAGGATGCGGGCACGTTGGATTTCAACCTCGATATAGGCGGCTACACGTTGGAATTCCTGGAATCCATGCAGACCATGCAAAAGAAGATGATGGAGGAGGGCGAGGACGAGAATACCGGCTTGGCGATGCTCGGTTTGATGCAACAAATCACCTTCCATTCCGCCAAGGTACGGTTCGATGACCAATCCCTGACGAACAAGGTTCTTCAGTTCGTTGCCGACCAGCAGGGGATGAAGCCGTCGGATATCGCCAATCAGGCCAAGGCAATCCTCCCGTTTGCGATGGCGCAGTTGAACAACCCGGATTTCACTGCGCAGGTGACCGCCGCTGTTTCGGCCTATCTGGATAATCCGCAAAGCATCGAGGTCAGTGCGGACCCTGGCGAACCGCTGCCAATTGCCATGCTCATTGCCGGCGGCATGAGCGCACCGGAACAATTGCCCAACCAGCTTGGGGTGAAAGTGACGGCTAACGAATAGCGGATTATTGGCGTTCAGCCGAGCGGGCTGCCGGTCATCCGGCAACCTGTTTTCGTTTCCAATGGGTGATGCAAACATTGATAACGATGCGGGCGCCGCGCACCAGGTCTGCGAGCGGCAGTCGGGCGCCATCTTTGCGAATGCCGCCATCTGCGGCCGGCAATTGTGGGATGTGGATGAATCCGGACATGCTGGGACTGAACGCGCCACACTGGCCTGACCGCGACAGATAGAAGACGGCATTGCACAGATAATCGCCGGCCTGATCGTCAAGCATCGCCGGCAGGCTGTTTGTTTTCAGGGCTTCAACTATTTCGGTTCGGGGCAATGTGCTTTCGAAGTGCACGGGACCACTTTCCGCAACTGTGCCACGGGAATAGTTTCCAGCGTTGTCCGGCCGGTCTGTGGCAACCACGTTTCTGGCGAACTTCTCCAGGCGAAAGCCTGTCGCTTCCGCGGCCAGTCCGAAATGAAGCGCGATGTCGGGTGCAAATTCATCCGCGACAGCGGCAAGCCGGTTTGCGATGGTCGAATAGTCCACATCCAGCACTTCTGCCCTGAAAGTGCACTTCTCACCAATGTCGTCAGGCTGTCGCCGCAGTTGGTGCACCAGGGCTTCGGTCGGGTTGACCGGCGCACCGGGAAAAACAGAGAATCCAGTCAGCAAGAGTTTTGGTTTTGACCTCGAAGCTGACGACATGACCGCTCCGCTTTGGCTTACTCCGCGCTCTTTTTCGGGTCGGGCATCACCCTCAATCCCAAATCGCGCAATTGTGCGGCGGACACGCCGGAAGGGGCGCCCATCTGCAGGTCCTGTGCCTGCTGGTTCATCGGGAACATCGTCACTTCTCGCAGGTTCTTTGCACCCACCAGCAACATGACGATGCGGTCTATCCCGGCGGCCATGCCGCCATGAGGCGGTGCGCCGTACTGGAAGGCGCGATAAAGACCGCCGAATTGCGCTTCGACTACCTCACGGCTCATGCCGGCAATCTCGAACGCCTTGACCATCGTATCCGGCAGATGGTTTCGGATGCCGCCAGAGGCGATCTCGAATCCATTGCACACCAGATCGTACTGCCAGGCCTTGATCGATAGCGGGTCGTCATTGCTGAGCGCTTCGATGCCGCCCTGCGGCATTGAGAACGGATTGTGCGAAAACTCGACCTTCTTGGTATCCTCGTCCCATTCGTAGAACGGAAAATCCACGATCCAGGCCAGTTCGAAACGATCGCGGTCGACAAGATCGAGTTCCTCACCTGCCCGGGCGCGGGCGTCCCCTGCAAAACTTGCGAATTTCTTCGGATCACCGGCGGCAAAGAAACAGGCGTCGCCGGCTTCAAGGCCGAGCTGGGTGCGGATTGCCTCAGTCCGCTCCGGACCGATGTTTTTGGCGATCGGGCCTGCGCCCGCAAGCGAATCGCCTTCCTCGCGCCAAAAGATGTAACCCAGGCCGGGTTGCCCCTCACCTTGCGCCCAAGAATTCATGCGATCGCAAAAGGCGCGGGAACCACCGGTCTTGGCCGGAATGGCCCAGACTTCCGCCTTGTCGTCATTGGCGAGAATGCTGGCGAAAACCTTGAAACCCGAACCGCGGAAGTGGTCGGAAACATCTTCCATGACGATCGGATTGCGTAGATCAGGCTTGTCGGTGCCGTATTTGCGCACTGCCTCGTCAAACGGAATGCGGTGGAACGTTTCAGTGACTGCCTTGCCGTCGGCAAACGTCTCGAACACGCCGCGCAGCACCGGCTCCATGGCACCAAAGACGTCATCCTGTTCGACAAAGCTCATCTCGACATCAAGCTGGTAGAACTCGCCTGGTAGACGGTCGGCGCGAGGATCTTCATCGCGGAAACAGGGCGCGATCTGAAAATAGCGGTCAAAACCGCTCATCATGATCAGCTGCTTGTACTGCTGTGGCGCCTGCGGAAGCGCATAAAACTCGCCTTGATGTATACGGCTCGGCACCAGGAAGTCACGTGCACCTTCCGGGCTGGAAGCGGTGAGGATCGGTGTCGAATACTCCGCAAAACCGGCTTCATTCATGCGCGCCCGCATGTCGGCGATGATTTTGGTGCGCATGACGATGTTGTGGTGGAGCGTCTCTCTGCGCAGGTCGAGAAAGCGGTATTTCAACCGTATATCTTCCGGATATTCCGGTTCGCCGAAAACCGGCAGCGGAAGTTCTTTGGCAGCGGACAAGACTTCCATGTCCCGGGCAAAAACCTCGACTTCGCCGGTGGGGAGATTTGCATTGACTGTTTCCTCGGTGCGGGCCTTGACCTCACCGTCGACACATATCACCCACTCACCGCGCACGCTCTCGGCAGTCTTGAAGCAAGGCGAATCGGGATCGGCAACGATCTGCGTAACGCCGTAATGGTCGCGCAAATCAATGAACAAGAGGCCTCCGTGGTCGCGGACACGGTGAACCCAACCGGACAGACGGACGTTTTCACCGACGTCGGATTTTCTCAGTTGAACGCAGGTATGGCTGCGATAGCGATGCATGGTCATGACATTCCGCTAGAAATTTTTGCGAGGAAAGCGCGGGCAAATCACCCGCGATGAAATTCGCGCGGAAAAGCGCATGAGAGCGCCGATTTGTCAAGGATTCCGCTTCATCTAGGACATTTTTCGCTCAGACGGAATCAAAAGAGCGAACAAAGCTGCAATGGTTCCAAGCGCATAAAAGCGTTGTTGCGGTTCAAAGAAACCGCAAAATGCTCGTGTCCGGCTGCAGCGAATGTGCCGCATGACAAAAACTTAATCCAGATTACCAAAGCTTAACTGGTGTCCTGTGCTGCATGATCATATTTTCGTGATCAACGAAGGATCTGATTTGTCCGGGAGATAGCTTAGGAAAATCAAAGCCTTGATGGCGTGCGGGTTTGCCGCGCCAATCTTCACAGCGACAGGATTTGCAGCCGGCAATGCTGACATAAGCACCAAGGGCGATCGCATTTGCATCACGTCAAACGGCCTTCCCGGGCATGCAACGGGTAAATTTCCAAATTCGGGGAATCCGCACACGATCCGGCCACTACGGGCAAAATACTGTGTTGATGCTACGCCGAAAAAAGGTTCGAGCGCGCGGGCGCATCGCGGAACTGTCGGGGTTGGGCTGAACGGTGTGGCGATCCGTCCCGGTACCGCCGATTATTGGGATCCGCACTCACCACGGGGGTTCAGCAGGGACCGTTCATCGGGGTGGAACCTCGAAGGCATTGGCGCGAGAAAGCTGCTCGGAATGGACAACAATAACGCCCACGTCGATGAACGCGGACTCTACCACTATCACGGCGTTCCAAAAGGCCTTCTCGGCCAAACCAAGGGCAGCCATATTGGCTATGCGGCAGATGGCTTCGAAATTCACTATGTCGGTGCCAGCGCCAGGTCAGGCTACAGGTTGAAGAAGGGTACACGGCCCAACGGACCGGGCGGAAAGTACGATGGAACCTATGTCCAGGACTGGGAATATGTCGGCGGCGCGGGCAAGCTTGATGAATGCAATGGCGGCATGCTGAATGGCCAATTCGTCTACTTCGCCACGCATTCCTATCCGTTTTTTCCAAGATGCTTCTGGGGAAAGCCGAGCCGGGATTTCCGAAGATGATCTGCAGACGTTCCGCAGCTCTCCGGATTGGGTGACCTGATGATCTTGAGCAAATGATGCGGGACACTCGGCGGGCACGACTTATGTGGCGTCCGCCGATTTTTTACCGCGGATGCCGGTTCATCAACCTGATCAACTGCTTTCGATGGTTACGCCGACATGTTCCTTGTTCGTCCAGACGGTACGAACCTTGACCGGATCGGGAAACACATCGGAAGAAACCTCGAACTCAGCCGGAAGCCATGCACTGTTCGGGATCATCAATCTCATGCCGATCGGTGACATGTTCTTGATGAGCCCTTTGCATAGAAACACATCACCGAAATTGATGTCAGCGGGAAAGCTACATACCGTTCGTTGCACGACGCGACGGCTGTCGCTCCTAGATTGCGGTTGGGCTGCCATGTCTACCCCGCGAATTGCCTCCAGCAGGTGGATTTTCCCTTGAATCAAGCCGCCGACAAATTGTCAGCCCATGCTTAATGGATGGTAAATCGTTCAAGCCTGAGCGATTGATACTACTCACTCAGTTCGGATTTGCCGCTTGCTTTGCAAGGGTGGCAAACAAGGCATCGAGTTCGGACGCCAACGCTTTCAATTCGTCGCCACCTTCATCGAGGTAAGGCGCGAACAGGTGGCTCGGGGTTTTGTATGACAATGTGGCGGTTCCATCCCCGTTTTCCGTGACATAGACCCTGATTGGCGCTTCAATGCCGGCGGCGATGCTGGCTTCCAGCATCCGCACTGCGAAACGAGGATGATAGAGCCCAATCACCGAATTGCCCGGGATGTCCCGGTTCAAAACACGCTTGGCGCCCACGGTGGCGGACGCGTGGGATACGACGCCCAGTTTGTGCGATTTGGCGGCAGAAAGCACACGGTCGACGAGTGTTCCGTAATCGTGATTGGTTGGGATGACTGACCAACCCACTCGCTTTGCAATTTGGGAGTTGGCAGGAAAACCAAAGACCAAGAACAGGCACAATGACGCAGCCAAGCCGTTGAAAACCCTACCATTACTGATCATTCCAACACTCCTTTGCTGCGACATGCATGTCTGTAGGCAATGAGTTTTGCGACTTGTTGGTTGGCTGTCCAACGACAAGTTTGTGAACGCGATCGGCACGTTCAATCAGCTGCGGGCAGCACCCTGAGGTGACAACACCGGAACGAAAACACGGCGAGATGCGCGGGCGGCAACCGGACGACCCTGATAAAGGCGTTTTTGCGCTTCGACGACGATGACGCCGGCGAAAATGGGCCAAAACCGCCGCCCCAGACGTTCGAGCGTCTTGTGAAACCGAAGCAAAGAGCGGCGTTTTGTCGGTGGAAAATGAAGCGCATCCGACCATCCGCCAGGCGTGAAGTTTGTTTCGCGCAGCAATTCGGTCAACTGCACCCTGGAAAACGGCCTGCCGGTTCCGAATGGTGTATGTTCAAACCGGGCCCACACACCGCGCCGGTTGGGAACAATGATGACCAACCTCCCGCCAGGAGCCAGAACGCGCCATGCCTCCATCAGCGTCTCTCGCGGATTTTCCGAGTGCTCCAGCAAATGCACCATCATCATGCGGTCGATAGATGAATCGACCAGCGGCAATTCTTCCTCGAATACCAAGGCAGTCGCGGAAGGTTCGTTTGGCGGCCACGCCACTGCACCCTGCCCGGCCGGCATAAACGCGAATACCCTTTCAGCATCGGCGCCAAACCGCTCCAGCCAGGGCACTGCGTATCCCATGCCGACGAGCCGCTCATTTGCGAGGGTCGCCCAGACGGAGGAGATGGCCATTGCGATTGACCGCTCGGCGAGGCGTCCGAGCACCGAAGCATAAAAATTCCGTAAGTCGACAATGTCGGTATACATGGTGCGAAGGTAGCGGCGGCTCCTTTAGACTTCAAGAATGGTCGGACGCGGTTGGGCGTCGAGACAAGGTGACAATCCGCTCAGAGCCTCCTAATTTGGGTGCAACGCGAAAGGGAAATCATGACTGTCCAGATTGAACAATTCATGTGCCGAAGCGACAATTTCGGTGTTCTTGTGCACGATCCGGTAAGTGGTCAGACAGCAATCATCGATGCGCCAGAAGAAGGTCCGATTGTTGCAGCGATCGAACGCACCGGCTGGAATCCGACCCACATTTTGACCACCCACTATCATGGCGATCACGTGGAAGCCAATCAGGCTTTGAAGTCGCGCTACGGGCTGACAATCATCGGACCGCTAGCCGAATCGTCACGCATCCCCGGCATAGATCAAACGGTTTCCGGCGGAGACACGATCGAGGTTTGCGGCGAAGAGATTCGTGTGATTGCCACACCGGGCCACACAGCGGGTCACATCGTTTATCACTTCACTGAAAGCGGTGTCCTGTTCGCCGGTGACACATTGTTTGCATTGGGCTGTGGCAGGCTTTTCGAAGGCTCGGCCGCCGACATGCATGGCGCATTGTCTACCTTGCGTGAATTGCCGGATGAGACTTTGATCTATTGCGGCCATGAATACACGAAGGCCAATGCGGATTTTTCGGTTACTGTCGACCCTGACAATCAGCAACTAACAGAAAGAGCAGCCAAGATTGCCGAGTTGCGGGCCGCCGACAAGCCAACACTACCGACGACAATGGGTGCAGAGAAATCGACCAATCCGTTCCTGCGTTGGGACGATTCGTCAATACGTGCCCATCTCGGCATGGAGGCGGCGTCAGACGTCGACGTGTTTGCGGAAATCAGACAGCGCAAGGACCGGTTTTAAATGAGCTTGTCCGAGGCGGACGCGATTATCCAGACGCTCGGCCTGAAACCGCATCCAGAAGGTGGATGGTTTGCCGAGACTTTTCGCGATCCGCAAGGAGGCCCGCGAGGGCATTCGACTGCAATCTATTTCCTTCTTCGAAGCGGTGAGGAATCCGCCTGGCACCGGGTACGCGATGCGGCAGAGGTCTGGCATCACTACGCCGGCGCGGCGCTACATTTGCAGCTCTCACCTGACCTCGACAAAATCGAAACCCTGATATTGGGCACCGATATCAACGCGGGAGAACGTCCCCAGCACGTAGTCCCGGCCAATGTGTGGCAGCGGGCCAAAAGCCTTGGTGAATGGACATTGGTTGGTTGCACAGTTGCGCCGGGATTTGATTTCGCCGCCTTCGAAATGGTGACCTGAGGACCGAGGCTGAAGTGACCACATAACGGTTTTCTGCGCTGCAGACACTCGTTAAATGGTCACTACAGCCTACGACAGAAAGCCGAGCGCGATTGCTGCCTGGCCGGCATAATAGAGCGTCCATACAGCGTAAGGTGTCCACCGCCGGTGCGGCGAACGCTCCGCGAGCAGAAATTTTTCGCTGGCCAAAATCGTGTCGGACGCCATGAACATGGCAGCACCTAATATGACCATTGGTTTGTCGAGTGTAAGTGCGGTGAGACCCATCAGCACAATTGCACCGACATACACGCCAACCGGAATCCTCAGATCCCCTCCAACAGTGGGAAGCAGCATATACATCATGACCGCTGCCAGACCCAAAATGAGGACGGTGCCGGCGAGGCGCCATATCTCCGCACCAAGCGTTTCGGCGCCGTAACCGGCAGACCAGAACAACCAGACATAGGCCAGATGTGCCGCCAAAAAACTGGTCAGACCGCCGAGGAATGCCCTTTCACCATCGTTAGCCAGGAACGCATCGCCCAGCGAACCGAGAGCGAGAGCCAGGACCAGCAGAGCCGGACCGCCCTCAATCGCTGCCAATAGTGCAAGCAGGGCAGTCGAGAGCGCCTTCACGACGGTTCGCCGCCATGACGGTGGCCGTTTGACGATGAGCAGATAGACCAATGCAGCGATGATCGAGAAAAGCAGCGTACCGTTCGCAGTTGCTTCCAATCCTCCGGGAAACGGCATCAGGGCTGCTCCGGACTTGAAGGCTTGCGATTGTCGAACAGCATCGATTTAGCGGCAAGAACGGCGCCACCGGTGATCAGGAGACAGGCAACAGCCAATAACAGTGTTGGTTCGGCCCTTCCCGCAATGACGAGAATGATGGTCGACAACAGCGGTGCGCCATAACTCGCTGCGCCGAGAACCTGGATATTGCCGCGCTTGACGCCATAGTCCCAGGCATAGAAGGCAGCACCCACCGGCATCAATCCGAGCCCGGCAACAGCCAGCCACTGGGATGCGCCGGTTGGCCATATGGTTTGCTCCAGTGCCAGATGACAAGCCAGGGACAGGATGGCCGTCGCCAGGCAAAACCAGGCCACAATATGGGTCGGCACGGCGTTGAACCGCCGCGACAGCAGTGAATAGGACGACCACACCAGCGCGCAAACTCCCGCCGCGGCATAGCCATAGCCGTACCGGGGATCAAATACGAACCCTTCACCTCCGGTCACAATCAGCGCGCAGCCCAGCAATCCCAACAGAGCGCCGGCAATATGATGCCAACCAAGCCGCTCACCCGGCATCAGCGCTGAGCCAAGCACAATCAACAACGGCCAAAGATAGGCTATCAGGCTCGCCTCGGCGGCCGGGGCATTTCTCAGCGCGGTAAAGTAGAAAAAATGGTATCCGAACAGGCCAGCGATGCCAGTTATCCATGCTGCCACCGGAACCGGCGCGCTGGCCGGTGCGGGAATGAAACCCCGGACCGCAAACCCTGCTGCCGCACCAATGGAGAAGGTAAGCGCCGCCAGTTGAAAAGGCGGCACCTGCCCGGAAGCATCAGTGAAAAGTGCCAGCAGCGCCCACATCGCAACTGCTGAAAAACCGACAAACGTTGCCCGCGCCATGTTTGGTCCGTTTGAGAAGCGCACGCTGGCGCGTTGAAACCGGACCTTATTGCATTGGAAGCTCTGTGCCGGTCAATTGCTGGCGGCAAACCTTGTCGCATAAAGCCGCAGCGTGCCCACCTGAGTGCCAACGGAAGCGATGATCGGCGCGTAAATATTGCTGGACCCGACAGGTGCGAAGCCGATTTCCATGCGGCTGCGGTGTTTCATGAACTCAAGCGCGCGACGGCCCTTGCGATATCCGGAAACCGGCTCGAATTTTGCCTTGCAACGCACCACATCGCCCTTGAAGCCTTTCGTGCGAAACGGCCTCATCCCGGCATAGCTGAGCTTCAGGTTAACCCGCATCTCGCCGTCATAGGCGCGGATCGTGCGATTGCACACTTCACGGGCCGAATTGGCACGGACCATGGTGGCCGTCAGTGGGTCGAACACCGCACTCAAGTCATCGGCACTGAGCGGGACCCAATTGGCGCCGCGCTTTTTTAACGGCGGCACGTTCTCGGTTTCGACCACCTTGCCTCCGGAGAAGCGAATCGCTGTTTTCTGTGTCTTGCCGCCCATGACATAGTTCAATTGATAGCCGACAGGCTCCACGGCGTTCTCCGCTATGCGCCCGGTAACCTGGGTGTATGCGACAGTCTTGTCGAACATGCGGGCCAGGCCGGCGCTTTTGAGGCTGCCGTTGAGCACGAATGTGTCGCCGGAGAAATTCGAGATGAAGGTTGATTTGGCAATTCTCAGGCCAAGAAATGTCAATTTATAGTCGCCACGGAAGGTTTTTGGCGCCTCCAGTGCGGCCGCATTCAACGGGAGCAGAATGGCGATTCCGGCGACAAGAGCTGCAATTCGTCTGGTCATATTGGTCAGAAATCCTCTCTTGGTCCAACCCAAGCCTCTCAACTAACAGTAACTATATGGAAAATTGCCGATGAATGGTAGATGAACGACGTCACAGGAACGTGTCCCCGCTTGACGCTTGTCCCAATTCCCACTATGGAAGCGCGACTTTTCCCGTGAGGCAGTCGAAAGCGCATACGCGCCGAAAATTCCGGTGCGACATTGACGTATTTCAGCCCGCGGCGACACCGAATTGATAGAAGGTTTTTCGAGATGTCACGCACGTGCGAGTTGACCGGCAAGTCCGTTTTGACCGGAAACAATGTAAGCCACGCCAACAACAAAACGCGCCGTCGTTTTCTGCCCAATCTGGTGAATGTAACGCTAATGTCGGAGGCGATGGGCCAAAGCTATCGGATGCGCGTTTCAGCGGCAGCTCTGCGCACCGTTGAGCACCGCGGTGGCTTGGACCCGTTTCTCGCCAAAGCCAGCGCCGATGAATTGTCGCAGCGCGCACGGCTGCTGAAAAAGCAGATTGCCAAGAAGCAGGCCGAAACCGCAGCCTAATTCGGCTTTGCGTTTTCGGACTTTACCGATCGACGACTGGTTCCATCACCCAGGATAAAAAAATGTCAACAGGAAAGCTTTCAACGGCAAGCGTTGTGCCATTCGTTGCGATGATGGTTGTTGTCGTCGCGGCATCGAACTACCTTGTCCAATTCCAGTTCAATCATTTCGGTCTCGGGGAACTGTTGACCTGGGGTGCGTTCACCTATCCGGTCGCATTTCTGGTCAACGATTTGGCCAACCGCCGGCTGGGCCCGGCCGCCGCCCGCCGTGTTGTTTTTGCGGGATTTGCGCTGGCGGTCGTACTTTCGATCTGGCTGGCAACGCCACGAATTGCAATCGCTTCCGGAACGGCGTTTCTGGTCGCGCAGCTGCTTGATACGTCGATATTCGATTGGCTGCGTCGCGAGCAGTGGTGGCGTGCGCCGCTGTTGTCGTCAGTTATCGGGTCCATACTGGACACGATCCTGTTCTTTGGCCTGGCATTTGCTCCCTATTTTGCCTTTGTCGACGGGTTGTTCGGCATGCAGGACGGTTCACTGGGATTCGGCGTGGATTTTCTCGGACGCGAGGTGCCGCTCTGGGTTTCGCTCGCCGTTGGCGATTTGGGCGTCAAGCTGCTGGTAGCGCTTGCAATGCTGGCGCCCTACGGTTTTTTGCTATCGCGACTGAAGCCGGTCGAGACCGCCTGAAAGCCGCTCACTCAGTGAGAATGAATTCCAAATAAAGATTGCGTTGCAGGATGGAGTGGTTGTCGTCCGATACTACCGCGATCCTTTGCCGGCCTTCCTCGTCAATCCAGGCTTCCAGCCCTTCCATATTGTCGATCTGAAAATTCAGGTCAGCGTCGAACAATATGGTGCCATCAATCGTCTTTCCCGCCGCGATGGTGGCGGTTTCAACCTGCCTGAAGCGCATTTTCACGCCTTCAGCCATGTTGAAGCTGCGCTCCAGCAACAACAGGCTGCCATCAGCGAGAAATGCGCAAGCGGTGATGTCGAATGTACCGCGCCGTCTTACCTTGAAAATGCCCTTTCGCGGACCTTCGAGAACCGCAGCGAAAAAATTGCCCTGTTTGTCAATGCTGCGCTCGGTGATAGCGATGCGCGCACCTTCAAGCGCAGAATCCTCCGGTGAGTAGGCAATGGCTTCGAAGCCCTTGTTCCGGCGCAATTCATATGCGGGAACCAGAAACGGAACTGTTGCGTTTGGCGTACCCATGTTTGCCGGCGCCAGGTCAAATATCGCGATCCGGTGTTCGCGCTCGAAACCGACTGTCACTTCGCCGTCCAGAACGGCCAACCCCTCTGCATCCGTATGCCATTTCTCATTATTGATCGCACCGGATGCATCGACCATTGGCTGCATTGAAAAACCGCTGACGCCGACCGGAACTCCCTTGCCGTCTCTTTCCAGTTTGCCGTGATACCAAAATCCGCTGTCAGTCACGCCGATGAACTCACTGCCCGGCGTCACATAGCGGAAGCCCGACATCGAACCGAAATGATCAAGTGCAGAGCGCAGCTCAAGGCCGCCGACAAACTTCAGCCGCCCAAACCGGGTCTCTGTGGACCCTATCTTGAAGTTTCTTATCGGATAGCTGCGGATCTCGGCAGGGATTGCAGCCGCTTCCTGTGCCACCACCTGACCTGGGCAGGACGTGAAAGTTGCTGAGACCAGCATCGCTGCCAGTATTGCCCTGTTCCGCAAGTTCAGCTCGCGCGGCGAAGCCCGCGGTCGGGCCCGCTCTCTTCGGTGAACAGGGACGCCAGTTGTTCGGTCATTGCACCGGCCAGCTCTTCAGCGTCAACGATCGTGACGGCGCGGCGGTAATAGCGTGTTACATCATGGCCGATGCCGATGGCCAGCAGCTCGACAGGCGACTTGGTTTCGATCAATTCGATGACCGCGCGCAAATGCCGCTCGAGATAATTTCCGGGATTGACCGACAACGTCGAATCATCCACTGGCGCGCCATCGGAGATCATCATCAGGATCTTGCGCTGTTCCCGACGGCCCAACAACCGGCGGTGCGCCCATAGCAGGGCCTCGCCATCGATGTTTTCCTTCAAAAGGCCCTCACGCATCATCAGGCCAAGATTGCGCCGCGAACGCCGCCATGGAGCGTCTGCCGATTTGTAGACGATGTGCCGCAGATCGTTCAGCCGGCCGGGATTTGCCGGCTTGCCGTCTTTGAGCCATTTCTCGCGCGCCTGCCCGCCCTTCCAGGCCCGGGTGGTGAAACCGAGAATCTCGACCGAGACACCGCAGCGTTCCAGTGTACGCGCGAGAATGTCACCGCAGGTCGCTGCAACGGTAATGGGCCTCCCGCGCATCGAACCGGAGTTGTCGATCAGCAATGTGACGACGGTGTCTCGAAACTTGGTATCGCGCTCCTGTTTATAGGTCAGCGCGGCAAACGTACCCTTCATTTCGTCCATGACCAGCCGCGGCAGGCGGGCAGGATCGAGATAGCCCTCTTCAAGGTCGAAATCCCAGGACCGGTTCTGCTGTGCCATCAACCGGCGCTGCAACCGGTTGGCCAGCCGACCGACAACGCCCTGCAGATTGGCCAGCTGTTTGTCGAGAAAGGCTCGCAGGCGCTCAAGTTCCTCTTCCTCGCACAATTCCTCGGCACCGATGATCTCGTCGAAGTGCGAGGTGAAAACCTTGTAATCGAAGTCCGATGGCAAGTCGGCAAACGGGTGTTCTGGCCGTTTCGCCTCGCCGGGCGTTTCGGCGTCGTCATCTGTATCGTCTTCGTTGACATCCTCCGCCGTAGCATCGGAGGCCTCCATCTCACCGGTTTGATCTTCCTCGCTGTCGCCGGGAGCCTCTTCCGATTCAGCCTGTTCCGAACTGGAATCGGTTTCGCCATCATCTTCGGGCTGGTCATCGCCCTGTTCCTGGTCGTCGTCGCTGTCGTCGGTCTCGTCGTTTTCCTCATCGCCGAGCTCATCGGCCATTTCCATCGAAACCAGCATGTCGCGGATCAGTCTGGCGAATGCACCCTGGTCGTCGAGACTCGCTTCCAGGTTTTCCATGTCGCCGCCGGCCTTGTCAGCAATCCATTCACGCCAAAGGCTGACAACATTCTCGCCACTGCTGGGTGGCGCGGCGCCTGTCAGCTTTTCACGCACCATCATTGCCACCGCCTGCTCCAGCGGGGCGTCAGCCTTGTCTGTCACCGCACCAAGGTTGGAGCGGGCGAACCGGTCTTCCAGCATGTGTGCCAGGTTTTCCGCGACACCGGGCATTGCGCGGGCGCCGATGGCTTCGACACGGGCTTGTTCGACCGCATCAAAAATCGCCCGGGCCTGCCGGCCCTGGGGAGCCAACTTGTTGTGGACGGCCGGATCGTGACACGCCTTTCTCAGCGCCATGGAGTCGCCGACACCGCGTGTGACCGATATATCCGTCGCGCTCGGTTTGCGCGGCAGTTCCGGGAGCCGCACAAGATTGCCGGCCATTGTCGGCTTGTCTTTGGAGAAACTGACCTCAACCTCGTGGTCACCCGCGATGGCGCGAACACAGGTCGAAACCGCACGTTTGAAACCGTCGGTGTCAGCTCCGATCTTTATGCCGCTTCTGGAATTGTCACCCGGCCCGGCCATGTTCGGTTACTAAGCCAATACGACGTTGACTGCGCTTTCGGCCAGTTCTTCACCGAATGCACGCTGGTAGAACTCGGCAACGACTGCCCGTTCCAATTCATCGCACTTGTTGAGAAATGTCAGCCTGAAGGCCACGCCGACATCACCGAAAATCTCGGCATTCTCGGCCCAGGTAATCACGGTGCGCGGGCTCATGACCGTCGACAGGTCGCCATTCATGAAGGCATTACGGGTCATGTCGGCAACACGCACCATCTTGCCGACAATGTCGCGGCCCTCTTCATTCTGGTAATGCTTGGCCTTGGCCAACACGATTCCCGCCTCGTCATCATGTGGCAGGTAATTCAGCGTCGTGACGATCGACCAGCGGTCCATCTGCGCCTGGTTGATCTGCTGCGTGCCGTGATAGAGCCCGGTCGTGTCACCGAGACCAACGGTATTTGCGGTGGCAAACAGCCGGAATGCCGGGTGAGGCCGAATAACCCTGGACTGATCAAGCAGCGTCAGACGTCCGGACGATTCTAGCACGCGCTGAATCACGAACATGACATCCGGACGGCCGGCATCGTATTCGTCGAAACATAGCGCAACATTGTGCTGGTAGGCCCAAGGCAGAATGCCGTCGCGGAACTCGGTGACCTGCTTGCCGTCCTGCAGCACGATCGCATCCTTGCCGACGAGGTCGATACGACTGACATGGCTGTCAAGATTGACCCGCACGCAGGGCCAGTTGAGCCGCGCAGCCACCTGCTCAATATGCGTCGATTTGCCGGTACCGTGATAACCGGAAATCATGACGCGGCGGTTGAACGCGAAGCCCGCCAGAATTGCCATCGTCGTCGTCTGGTCAAACTGGTAGTCCGGGTCGATGTCCGGTACCTGCTCATCGCGCACGGTGTAGGCCGGAATGACCATATCCGTGTCGAACCCGAATGTTTCCTTGGCTGAAACAGTGGTGTCGGGCAGATTGGTTATGTCGCGTTCATGCTTGTTCATGATGCCTCCGGGGCGCATCTGGGAGCGCTGCGCCCGTCGTCGAGAATTGTTACAGGGTCTTTATCACTTGCCGTGGTCAACACAACCCCGCCTGCCGCAGCAGGCGATAGGCTTGCAAGACTTCGCGGAACCGTTCTTCGGAACCCCTATTGCCACCATTCGCATCCGGATGGTGGCGTTTGACGAGTTCCTTATAGCGCGTCTTTATGTCTTCGCCAGTGGCCTTTGGGCTGAGGCCCAATGTTTCCAGCGCCTTGGCCTCAAGCGGTTTGGGTTTTCGCGGGCCGGACTTCTTGGGCCCGTCTGCACCAAACAGATTGTAGGGGTCCTGGATGCGCTTGTAATATCCTGCCCTGCCCGACCGTTTGGTTGCCATGTCGGGTGCGACCTTGGTTTCGCCGGTTCCACCCATCTTCCAGGTTGGCCGGTGACCGGTCAGCGCTTCTTTTTGAAACTTGGCGATATCGGAATCGGGCAGACCCGAGAAGTAGTTGTAATTTTTGTTGTATTCGCGCACGTGTTTGACACAGAAGCGCAGATACTCACCCTCCTTGTGGCGGCCGACCGGTGCCTTGTGGGTTCCGGCCTTGGTGCAACCCTCCCACTGGCATTCAGGCTCGCGCGCGCGCTTTTCGGCTTCCGCGTCGGGGCGCACCCGAATCTTGTCAAAATATTTCGAAAATTCGCTCATTGCCCATGAGTATGGTTGGATCAAACCGCAAAACAAGAATTGACAATCAACAAATTGTGGCACTAACCGCTGAATCGGTTCGCCAAAACTGCTGAACAGGCGCATATGAACCAAGGAGCGTGAAATGTCCATAAAGGAAACGATTGAAGCCAAGCTCAATGGCAGGTTTTCGCCAGAGCGCATGGAAGTGATCAATGAGAGCCATCAGCACGCCGGCCATCAACCACAGTTTGACGGAGAGGGCGAGACGCACTTCAGGGTTCGTATCATATCAGCGGAATTTGACGGAATGAGCCGCATCGAGCGCCATCGCGCCGTCAATGATCTGTTGGCCGACGAATTGGCTGCCGGGGTTCACGCATTGGCAGTGGAACCGGCCGCGCCGGGCGAAAACGTCCGGTGGTAGGAAACGGCACTCGACGCAACGAAAGTGCGATGCATCAGGGCGCCGAAACATCGCAGACGACGCCTGGATGAAGCCGGCTGCAATCAGGGCCATTTTCCGTTCGGATATGCATTGGATGATCAATCGCCAAACAAGCTTGATCAGGAGCACGATGTGAACACATTCGTGGGACATCTGCTCGATCAAAATTCGTAATGCCGGGACGGTTGAACGGTTCCAATTGAATTTGAAACACTCTAATAGGGCGCGGACGGCGATAACGGGGAAACGATGAGCGTGGCAGAGAAAAAGCAGAAGAAATCAAGCGGTCTCGGAGAGACCGTCAGCGTCATCGTTCAGGCGGTGCTGCTGGCGCTTGTGATCCGCAGCGTGCTGTTTCAGCCATTCTCCATTCCATCGGGTTCGATGCGGCCCACGCTCCTGGAAGGCGACTATCTGTTTGTCACCAAATGGGCCTACGGCTATTCGCGCCATGCTTTGCCATTCTCGCCAAACCTGTTTGAGGGGCGAATATGGGCCAGTGAACCCGAACGCGGCGACGTTGCGGTTTTCAAGTTTCCTCCCAATCCGTCGATTGACTACATCAAACGCGTAATCGGCCTGCCCGGCGACCGGATTCAGGTCAGGGACGGCTTGCTGCATATCAACGGCGAGCCGATCAAACGTGAATTGATCGGGCAGATTGATGACGAGGATGTCACCGAGCAGATAGGCCCCGTTGATGTTTACCTGGAAACCCTGCCCAACGGCGTTTCCTACGAAACGCTCGACCTCAGCAAGGGAACACCGGGGGACAGCACCCGCGAGTTCACTGTTCCCGAAGGCCATTATTTTATGATGGGCGACAATCGCGACAACTCGACCGACAGCCGCTTCAATGTCGGTTATGTGCCGGCTGACCACCTTGTCGGCAGGGCCAATATCATATTCTTCTCGATTGCCGGTGGAGCAAGCCCACTTGAAATCTGGAAATGGCCTTCGCTTGCGCGGCCGTCACGTTTGTTCAACTGGGTGGACTGACGCCGATGGCACTCCCGTCCGATCCTGCCGAGATCGGCAAGAGAATTGGCTACAGATTTACGACATCGGAAACTTTGACCCGCGCTCTGACGCACTCCAGCGCCGATGGTGAAGTGCGCGGCAATTACGAGCGGCTGGAATTCCTCGGCGACCGGGTGCTGGGTCTGGTAACGGCGCAAATCCTGTGGAAAGAGTTTCCGGATGCGGACGAGGGAGAACTGTCACGACGCCTCAACCTGTTGGTCAATGCGGAAACCTGTGCGGCAATCGCAGACCAGATCGGACTTGGCGACTTCATCTCCACCGGCCCGGAAATCAAATCTTTGGCGGGGCGAAAGCGTCAGAATATTCGCTCAGACGTTTTGGAGTCGCTGATCGCGGCGATTTACCTTGACGGCGGTCTCGAGCCGGCAACGGCGTTTATCGAACGTTTTTGGAGGCCGCTGATCCATAAATCCGGCGCCGACCGCCGGGACGCAAAGACCGAATTGCAAGAATGGGCGCATCGAAAGGCGGGGGTTGCGCCAGTTTACACGACAGAAGGTCGAACGGGCCCCGATCACGATCCGGTTTTCACCATTGTCGCCACTGTTCGAGGATTTGAGCCGATGCGCGCGACAGGTGGCTCAAAACGGGAAGCCGAACAGGCAGCCGCCACGGCGATTTTGGTACGTGAAGGTGTATGGCAAGCGGACGATGGCGCATGACTGAGGCGCCGGACCAGAAATACAATACGCGCGCAGGATTTGTGGCTTTGCTCGGTGCACCCAACGCCGGAAAGTCAACACTGGTCAACCGGCTGGTTGGCGCCAAAGTCGCGATCGTTACACACAAGGTGCAGACGACGCGCGCAGTCATGCGCGGTATCGCAATCCACAATCAGACCCAGATCGTATTGGTCGATACACCGGGTATTTTCAAACCAAGACGGCAGCTGGACCGCGCAATGGTGCGATCAGCCTGGGGCGGAGCGGCAGATGCCGATATCGTACTTTTGCTGATCGACGCCGAGCGTGGGATCGCCGGTGAGGCGGAAGCAATTCTTAAGAATCTTGCTGAGATCAAGGTACCCAGGATATTGGTGCTGAACAAAGTCGACCGGGTCAAACCCGAAACATTGTTGGCGCTCTCTGCAGCAGCAAATGATTTTGTCCCGTTTGAACGCACTTTCATGATTTCGGCGCTAAATGGATCCGGATGTGGCGATCTGTTGGACTATCTGTCGGATGCTCTCCCGGAAGGCCCCTGGTATTACCCCGAAGACCAGATCTCCGACCTGCCGATGCGCCAGCTCGCAGCCGAAATCACCCGCGAGAAGTTGACGCTGCGCCTGCATCAGGAACTACCCTATGCCTCCCATGTCGAGACGGAAAAGTGGGAGGAAAAGAAGGACGGATCGGTTCGCATTGAGCAGGTGATCTATGTTGAACGTGACAGCCAGAAAAAGATCGCGCTCGGCAAAGGAGGAGAAACCATCAAGGCAATCGGTGCCGCGGCGCGGCGTGAGCTCGCTGATATTCTTGACCAGAAGGTTCACCTGTTCCTGTTTGTCAAGGTGCGCGAGAACTGGGGCAACGATCCGGAGCGTTACCGTGAAATCGGGCTTGAATTTCCCCGCTAACGTGCCGACAGTCAAAAGATGCAGTGGCAGGATGAAGGCATAATTCTCGGCACCCGCAAACACGGCGAGACGAGTGTGATTGTCGAGGCGATGACGGCTCACCATGGCCGGCATCTCGGCCTTGTTCGAGGTGGGCGGTCGCGACGGCAGCAGCCGGTCCTGCAGGCGGGAAACCAGGTCGAACTGACCTGGCGGGCACGGCTTGACGAACATCTGGGGACCTATCAGGTCGAACCATTGACGCTCAACGCGGCAAACCTGTTTGATTCCGCTGTTGCCATTTACGGACTTCAATTGCTCGCCGCGCATTTGCGCCTGTTACCCGAGCGCGACCCACACGACCACTTGTACGATGCGGTCAGGCAAATCATTGCGAATCTTGGCGATGCCCAAACCGCCGCCGAGTTGCTGGCCCAATTTGAGCTGTTGATGCTTGAGGAACTGGGATTCGGCCTTGAATTGTCGTCTTGCGCCGCCACGGGATCAACACATGATCTGGTTTATGTCTCACCCAAATCGGGCCGGGCGGTCTCGCGCGAGGCCGGGAAAGATTGGGCGGACAAGATGCTGCCACTGCCTCACTTCCTTGTCACCGGCAAACATGAACGGGCCCCGTCGGCAGCTATCAGGGACGCATTCGCCCTAACAGGTTTTTTCTTTACCCGTCATCTTTGGGAACCAAGGGGAACGGGTCAGCCTGAATCGCGGCCTGGGTTTCTTTCCGCTATTGATCGCGCATTGGAACAGAAGAACTGAACGGAGGCACCATTTGGGTGAGAATCAGGCATCACAAAAACACGGCGTGATCCCGCCGGAGGAATTTGGCCGCAGCAGTGGCCTTGAACAGATGCAGAAAATGATCGAAGGCAAACTGCCTACCGCACCGATTGCCGCGACGCTGGGATACTATCTGGCCGAGGTGTCGCTGAGCCGAGCCGTGTTTCGCGGTACACCCAAGCCGGAATACCTTAACCCATCCGGATCCATCCATGGTGGCTGGGCGGCGACATTGCTGGACTCAGCTTTGGGCTGCGCCGTTCACACAACGCTGGAAAAAGGCGAGGCCTATGCCACTGCAGAATTCAAGGTCAATCTGATCCGGCCGATCACCGTCAAAACCGGTGAAGTGGTATGCGAGGGCAAGGTCGTTCACCGCGGGCGAACAATGGCGGTGTCAGAAGCCACGCTCAAGGATGCAAATGGCAAACTTCTGGCAATTGGCACGGAGACCTGCTCAATATTCCCGTTGCGCAATTAGCCGAAACATGCCGCAGAGCGGTTTTCAGAGAGTCTCTCGGTTTCATTGAAACACGATAACGCCTTTGCCCGCCTGGATCGATCGCAGCATTTTTCGCTCATTTGATTTGGCTTGGGTGAAAAATGCCCTGAGTCGCATTTCCGTTTATAGTGCCGTCGAGAATCACCCGAGGGAGCGGGCGGCATGATTTTCAGCGGCATCATTTCCCTGGCCTTGGCGCTTTTGGCGCTGTTCCTGATATGGAGTCAGAACAACCGTATCAAGGTGCTCGAATTTGAACTGAGAGCGCTCCAAAAGGCCTTCATGGCGATGCGGGACCGGCTCGAACAATCCGCAGGTACAGGCGAAGCTGGCGTCGAACCCCGAGCAATACCGTCATCTGAACCGGCCGCTGATGACACGGCAGAACCGGAACCGGCTGATCAACCAGAATCCGACGCCGACGCAGACACCGATGTGGTGGATGTTTGGCAAACTCCGGACCAGGAACCGGCCGCCGCAATGGCTCCGGCCGAAACGGTTACCGGGCCCTTTGCGGATTCGCCTTCCCAGTCTTCGCCGGCGCGGCCAGACATCGAATCAGCACTTGGCGGCCGCTGGGCGGTCTGGGTCGGTGGTCTGGCGCTGGCACTCGGCGGCATTTTCCTTGTGCGTTACACGATTGAAGCGGGCCTGCTTGGGCCGAAAGTCAGGCTGGTGCTCTCAGCCCTTCTCGGCATCGCTGCCGGCGGTGGTGGCGAATATTTACGGCGATCGGAGACGAAACTGCCGGTTGGCGGCATCAATGGCGCGCATCTGCCGGGAATCTTGACAGCCGCAAGCGCGTTTATTTTGTTTGGCACTGTCTATGCCGCGCACGGTTATTACGGCTTCATCGGACAGGCCACTGCATTTGTCACGCTCGGTCTCATCAGCGTCGCAGCAATCTCGCTTTCTCTGTTGCACGGGCAGGCAATTGGCGGTCTCGGGCTGGTGGGCTCATTGGCAACACCTGCACTGGTCTCTTCCGACGCACCAAATCCCTGGGCGCTGTTCGGTTTTCTGGCGATCGTTCTTGTCGCGACCATCTATATTGCCCGGACGAGGCGCTGGTGGCCGATGGCAAGCGCGGCGATCGCAGGAACCGGGCTTTGGTGCGTGGCCTATTTGTTCCATGTCGAAAACGTCAATGCGACGTCGGTGATATTTATTGCCCTCGTACCAATCGCAGCGCTAACGGTATTGTGGGCCAGGCCGAGCGACGAAGGCAGGCCGTTTGCCAACGATGTACTGATCCCCACATTGGCAACCGCCATGCTGGGCGGACTGGAAGTGCTCGGCCTGGCGGTCCACGGCAATATCAGCGACGGCATGTTGGTCGGTATCGTGATCATTGTCGCTGCAATGATTGCAGCATCCGGCTGGCGCCCGGCTGCCCTCCCCTTGCTCATTGCTGCCGGCACGGCATCAATTCTGTGGCAGCTATGGGCCTATTTCGGCGGCATCAATGTCCTCTTGGCAATCGACGGAGTGATTGTTGAAGGAGAACCGGACGCCGGACCCGAGTACATGGTCTTGCTTAGCTGGCTGGTGGCGGCACTGTTCGTAGCATCTGGCATCTGGATGGCCGGCAAGGTGGTTGTTACCGCACCGCGGTCAGCCGCTGTATGGGCATTGTTTGCTGTTCTGGTTCCGCTGCTGGTTACCACCCTGATCTGGACCGGATTTGGCAACATCAACCGGGATTTGCTGTATGGCACCATCTACCTAGGCCTCGCCGCCATATTGGTTGGCGGGGCGGAACTGACCGCACGCAGCGAGGAACCGCGTCAATCCGGCGGACTTGCCGTTTCTGTGTTTGCGGCCGGCGCGATGGCAGCTCTGATCTTGGCCATCCACGCATTGTTCGGACCCGGGATGACGACGGTGACGTGCGGTTTGGCGATCATAGTGCCGGTAGCCGCGCTGCGCTTCAAGCACTGGCCAGTCTTGCCGATTTTGTCTGTCGCCGTATCCGTGGTTGTCACCGGGCGTATCGCCTATGACCCATCGATTGTCGGTGAACTCGATCTGGGAACCACGCCAGTGTTCAACTGGTTGCTGCCGGGATATGCAGTGCCGGCAATGGGCGCGATTGTCGCTGCCTGGCAGTTGAAAAAACTTGCCGACGGGCGCATGCGGCTGGTGCAGGAAGCATTCGCGGCCCTGTTTGCATTGTTGACTGCCGCCATACTCGTTCGCCACACCATGAATGGCGGGAAGATCTATGGCGACACGCTCAGTCTGGCCGAGCAGGCAATTTACACGCTGATTGCAATCGGCGGCGGAGCGATCCTCGTCGCACTCGACACACGAAGCCCGAGCCCGATATTCCGCATCGGTTCAATGGTGATCGGCGGATTGTCGATGCTGTTTATCGTTGTGTCGCACTTTGTTGTTCTAAACCCCCTGGTGACCAACGAATCCACGGGCACGATCACATTCTTCAACCTGCTTCTTCTGGCCTATCTGCTACCTGCGTCGGCGATGGCCGGCCTGGCACTTTACGCCCGGCCCAAACGCCCAAGACCCTATGTCGCCTGTCTGGGCCTGACGGCGGCGGCGCTCGCCTTTGCATACATCACGCTGTCGATCAGACGGCTTTACTGGGGCGAATTCATCGGCTCATGGAAAGGTCTGACCGGGTGGGAAACCTATACCTATTCAGCTGCCTGGCTGGCGCTTGGCGTTGTCATCCTGGTTATCGGCATCCGGCTCAAATCAACTGCGCTGCGGCTCGCATCGGCAGTTTTGATTGTTATCTCGGTTGCCAAGGTTTTCCTGTTCGACATGTCGCAGCTTGAAGGTGTTCTGAGAGCACTGTCGTTCATCGGTCTCGGGGCTGTGCTCATCGGCATCGGGATCTTTTACCAGCGCATGATGATGCCGGGACGGCCCAAACCGGTTAAAGATGGAGAGGCGCAAGTTGACGAAGGCCAGCCAGGCTGACGACATCAGCGCACGCCAAAACAGTGCCGGCCACCTACGCCGACGCCCGCGGATTTCCGAAATTGTGACAGGTCAACGGTGCTTGTTTAGAACTTGCATCTGCCTATGTAAGCGCTTACAAAATTGATAACCAGCCATGGCTGACTTGGATGTGCAGGGATCAAGTTGCTGTTCGAATGTGAGAATGCACCCAAATATCGACCAGTCATGATGGCGAAGTTAAACCAAGTTTGATTGCAAACCGAAAAACGGTTCTAGCTCAGGTAGCGAAATGACTGAAGACCAAAGATCACCATCCTTCAACGTTGAAGGACGCATCGCTCTGGTGACTGGTGCCAGTTCCGGCCTGGGCAGGGTGATCGCGACCGCTTTCGCGGAGGCCGGCGCCAAGGTTGTTGGCGTCGCACGCCGGGCGGACATGCTTGAAGAATGGCGGGAAGAGGCCAAGGGCGAAACCGGCTCGGTCATTGGTGAAATCGGCGATCCAAAGTCGACGGTAGAACTCGCCCATCAGGCAGCGCAACTTTTTGGACCACCGGACATACTTGTCAACGCTGCCGGGGTAAATACAAGACAAACCGCTGACGAAGTGACGCCGGAAGGGTGGCAGCGCACAATTGACACCAATCTGTCCGCCCCATTTTATCTCGCGCAAGCGCTGGTGCCCGCCATGAAGGAGCGTGGTTGGGGGAGGATTCTGAACTTCGCTTCGCTGCAATCGGAAAGGGCTTTTCCCGGCGGCATCGCCTATGGCGCTTCGAAGGGCGGCATAGCGCAATTGACGCGGGCGATGGCCGAAGCTTGGTCAAAACACGGCATCAACACCAACGCCATTGCGCCGGGCTTCTTTCCGACAGAACTGACCGGCCCGGTCTTCTCGGACCCGGAACGATCGGCGCGAAATGCTGCGCAAACCTGTATCGGCCGAAATGGCGAAGCTGGCGATATCATCGGCCCCGCGCTGTTTCTGTGTTCTCCGGCCAGTGATTACGTCACCGGCCAAATTCTGTATGTCGATGGAGGCTATACCGCCAAATGAAGGCGCTTGTTTACACTGGACCGAAAGAGCTCGATTATCGGGATGCCGTTGATCCTGTCCCGTCCGAAGGCGATGCCTTGATCCGGATCGAGGCTGTCGGAATATGCGGATCAGACATGCACGCCTATCTCGGCCATGACGACCGGCGCCCGGCTCCACTCATTCTTGGCCATGAAGCGGCTGGCACCATAATTGGCGGTGACGGTATCGGAAAGCGGGTCACCGTGAATCCCCTGGTTTCATGCGGCAATTGCCGCGATTGCCGATCGGGCAGGAACAATATTTGTCAGAAACGGCAAATCATCTCCATGCCGCCGCGCGAAGGTGCATTTGCCGAATTGCTGGCAATGCCAACGAGCAATCTCATCGAAATTCCCGACCACGTATCCAGTGAACACGCTGCTCTTGCCGAACCGCTCGCCTGCGGATGGCATGCGGTGCGGCTGGCGGAAAAAAGCTGCGATCTGCCGCTGGCTGACGCATCTTGTGCTGTCATTGGAGGCGGTGCAATCGGGCTTGGCGCTGCACTGGTTTTGAAGGCCAAAGGTGCGCAAAATGTTCATCTTGCCGAAACGAGTCCCGAAAGACGAGCGACGATCGAGCAAATCGAAGGTATCACCGTCTACGATCCCGCATCAGGCGGCGGACCGGATGCGGGCAGTGCCGATATCGTTGTTGATGGTGTCGGCTTTGATTCAACCCGGGCGGCGGCCTCCACACTGGTACGCCATGGTGGCGTCATCGTTCACATCGGATTGGGATCGGCTGCCGGCGGGCTCGACATACGGCGTATGACGCTGCAGGAAATAACGTTCATCGGCACGTATACCTACACTCCACAGGACTTTCGCGAGACAGCCCAAGCCATTTTCGACGGCAGACTGGGTACCCTCGACTGGATCGAGCAGCGAGGGCTGTCCGATGGAGCCGGCGCGTTTGCCGATATTCTGTCGGGCAAATTAGCCGCACCGAAGATCGTACTCAGACCCGGCAGGTAGCCGCCTAGATCGCTTCAATTCCTCCATCGACCGCCAAGGTCTGTCCGGTCATGAACGAGTTGTCCGGATTGGCCGCGAACAGGATAGCTTCAACAACTTCGTCCACTTCGGCCAATCGCTTCATCGGCACGCCGCGAACAAGATTGGCTGTCGCTGCCTCTTCTCCCTCAGGAGCCGTGCGCAGGAACTGTAGAGCCATTTCGGTACGGGCAAAAGACGGGCAGACTGCATTAACGCGAATGCCCTTGGTGGCGTATTCCGCCGCGGCCGATTTTGTCAGACCAATCACGGCGTGTTTGGCTGCAGCGTAAACCGATAATTTCGGGGCGCCGCCCAATCCGGCGATAGAGGCAATGTTGACGATGATGCCGCCCCTGCCTTCGTTCCGGTACTGCTTATCCATCTGATTGATCTGATGCTTCATGGCATAGAACACGCCCATTACATCAACATCCATGATACTGCGGGCTTCGGCGGAAGGGACCTGATGCAATTTTACGAAGCTTTGCGCAATGCCGGCATTGTTGATTGCGATGTCCAAAGCGCCGAACTTGTCGATTGCCAGCTTCACAGCTTTTTTGAACAGCCGTTCATCGGTAACATCACCGCTGATTAACGCAGATTCGCAAGGCAGGCGCTCTGCCAGGTCTTGAAGACGGTTCTTGTCGATATCGGTGAGGACAAGGTTGGCGCCACCTTGAGCCAGTTTTTCGGCACTGCGGGTGCCAAACCCGCCGGTCGCGCCGGAGATAAAAACCGTAAGCCCCGCAAATTGCCCCATATCCTTCACCCCTTGTCGATGGTTGCGGCTGCGAGTGCAGCCATTTGCGGTACGGCCTTGCCCATCTGCTGCGCGCGTTCGGGATTGGAAGCATTCCCGTCCAGCGAGCGTTTGTAGACACCTTGTATGATGGCGATGATCCTGAAAAAGGAGAACGCAACATAAAATCGCCAATTGCCAATCTGCGATATGCCGCGGCGCCGGCAATAGGCTTCGACGTAAGCCTCTTCGGTTGGAATACCAATTGCTTCGCGGTCAATGCCGCCAAGACCGCGAAAACCGGATGTATGCGGCAGCCGCCATTGCATGCACTGATAGGCCAAGTCGGAATATGGATGCCCGAGTGTCGACAGTTCCCAGTCGAGCACGCCAATTATTCCCGGCCGGTCCTTCGCAAAGGAAATATTGTCCAGCCGGTAATCACCATGAACCAGCGAAACGATACCGTCGTCCGGTGGAAGTTCGCGTTCCAGCCAAACAATCAGATTATCCATTTCGGGAATTGTCTCGGTTTCGGAAGACCGGTACTGGCTTGTCCATCGCGACAGTTGCCTGGCGAAATAACTGCCTGGTTTGCCAAAATCGCCAAGACCTACCGCTTCGATGTCGACATCATGAAGTGCCGCCAAGGTTGTGTTCATGGCGTCGTAGATCGCGGTGCGCTCTTCGTTTGATGAAAGTTCAGATAATGCCGGGTCCCATAAAATCCGGCCGTCCAGATATTCCATGACATAGAACATCCGGCCGATCGGGGAATCTTCCGGCGACAGGTGAAGCACCGCCGGGACAGCAACCTTGCTCCCCGCGAGCGCATTCAGCACCCGGAACTCGCGATCCACCTGGTGGGCGGATTTGAGCAATTTGCCTGGCGGCTTGGCTCGAAGGACATAGTTGCCGCTCCCGGCCTTTACCAAATAGGTCGGATTGGACTGGCCATGGCCGAATTTTTCAATCGATTCCAAGCCGGTGAAACCAGCGACGTGCTCTTCCAGATAGGGGCCGAGCACTTTTTCATTAATGGCGTTGGGATCGGCTTGCTCAGCCATCACTTGCACTTGCTCCCTCTTCCATAATTGCAATTGTCAACCAGCGTGCGGTGAAAGCGGGCTTCACCGATCCTTCAATTTCCATCGTCACGTCGTAGGCGATTTGAATGTATCCCGACGGTCTGATCTTCACATTTGCCAGATCGAATTTGGCCCGAACGCGTGCGCCGGATTTGACGGGAGCAGCGAAGCGAATGGAATCAAAACCATAATTGATACCCATTGCGCGCCCCTCCAACGCCGGAATGGTCTCATAGGCCAGCGTCGATAACAGTGACAATGACAAAAATCCGTGTGCAATCGTTCCGCCAAAGGGAGTTTCCGCCCTGGCGCGTTCGGGATCCACATGGATGAAATTGAAATCATCGGTCACGTCGGCAAACTGGCTGATCATGTCCTGGGTGACTTCGCGCCAAGGTGATATTCCGATTTCGGTGCCGACGGCACCTTTCAGATCCTCCAGTCTGACCGGCGGTTTTCCGCTCTTGTCGATCGACATGGTTAGAGCCGTTCATCTTGAAATGGAATCGTTTGAACGCGGCTAATTCGTGATCTGGCGAGGAGCGTGAGGCGAAGCGGTGCGAGCACCGAAAACATTACGCGACGACGTCCAGAGTGCGAAAGAGCTGAGGCGTTTTGCGGTTCCTTTGGACCGCGACAACGCCCTTTCCCACTCGGTAACATTGAGGCATTGTTCGCACATCGGCCCACGGCCGGGCGAAAATGCCTTGGTTGAAACGATTGCAGTTTACCAAATGAGATCAATTCGTACTCCAATATCCGCTTGGAAGTCTTTTCCGCCTCAGCTTCGTCAAAAACCTTGCACGATAGTTATATCGCGCTGCGGGTTTCTCCTTGCTGAGACAAAAAATCCATTCCATCAAACTGCTCCCATTTCAAGATGAACGGCTCTAATCCTTGAACAGCGACATTCCGTGCTGAACCGATTGGCCTCCGTCCAGCGGTAGAATTGCGCCTGTAACATAGGCTCCGCCTTTGCCGCAAAGAAACAATGTCGCCGCCGCAATATCGCCCGGAGCGCCGATGCGGCCCAAAGGCACGCGGCTGCCGACGAATTCTGCCTGTTCGTCGGTTGCGGTCGCAAATGCTGTCATGCGGCTTTGAAATGGACCGGGCGCGAAGGCGTTTACGGTTATCCGCCGTTTGGCAAACTCATTGGCCAACGTTCTGGTCATGTGGTGCACCGCTGCCTTCGATGCAGTGTAAGAATACGCACCATCGGCCATTGGTTGCGTTCCCATGACCGAACCGAGATTGATCACTCGAGCCGGATCGGCATCGGTCGCTGCCGCATCAAGCAAAGGCAGCAGTTCGCGGGTCAGGTGGAACAGACCTGTCACGTTGACACCCAGCACTTTGTCCCAGGCCTTGTATGGAAACGTATCGAGCGGTTCGCCCCAGGTGACACCAGCATTGTTGATCAGGATATGAAGCTTGTCGGTACGTGATTTCACTTCCTCGACAAGCGCGGCGATTCCCTTTTCCGAGCTGACATCACCGGCAAAACCTTCAGCGGAACCCGGGGCATCGAGTTTGTTCAGTTCCCCTGCAACCGCAGCGCAGTCTTCACCCTTGCGAGAGGCAATGAGAACCCGTGCTCCGGCCTGAACGAGGCCGGTTGCGGCCATGCGTCCAATTCCGGTGGCCGCACCCGTCACAAGCGCAGTCTTGCCCGCAACGCCAAACAGATCATCCAAAATGCTCATATATCCTCCCGACCAAGCTAAACCGGGCGCTATTTGTGCGCCTCGTTGACAACATACCCGGTAGTATGTTCATGTTTTCAGCAGACGTAAAGGGCGATGTTCCCCCGACCGCCCTGGGTATTTCACCTCAAATGGAGGATCGATGGCAGTCGGCGTTCCTGAAAGTGTCGCAGAGAGCATTGAGGCAGCGCCGAGCAGCACGCGCCGGGAAATCCTGGATGCAGCAGCACATTGCTTTACCGCACGCGGTTACGCCAACACGTCTATTGACGACGTTGCCCGAAGTCTCGGTTCTACAAAAGGCCGCATCTACCATCATTACGCTTCAAAGGCCGATCTGTTTGCGGATGTGTTCAAAACCGGCATGGACATGAATTATCAAGCGATCATGCCGGCCTTTGAGGCTGCCGGAAACGTGGAAGAAAAGCTTGTGCGGATGGCGCGAACCCATACCACTCAGATGATTGCCACAAAACCCTATCAGCGGGCTGTCTGGGAGGGCGTGGAAATGCATCTTAGAGGATCCACCACGCCGGAACAGCGAGATACACTGACCGGACTTCTCGCCCATCGCGACCGGTACAGCGACATATTCAAGTCGGTCATATCGGAATGCGAGAAAAGAGGGTCGCTTGCATTTGACAATCTCAGCATTGCCAACCAAGTGATGTTCATCGCACTGAATTCACCACTGTTCTGGTATTCGCCACGGCCCGGCGAAAACAAATCCGATATCGATAAATTGGTCGACCAGGTCGTTGAATTTGCCCTGCGCGGTTTGGGCTACAAAGGAGAAATCAAGTCATGAGCAGCAATCCCGAGATGAATCTGGGAATGACCGAAAGGCTCAAACCGATCCGAGAGGCGGTGGCCAATATGGTCCGCGACGAGGTAGTGCCGCTCGATGAAGAGTTTCTTGCAGAAGTTGGTGCCGAAGGCGACCGCTGGAAATTGACCAAGCGCCAGATCGAAATCCTTGATGGGCTAAAGGCAAAAGCCCGGGAGCGGAACCTTTGGAACTTCTGGCTGACCGATTCGGAACGCGGTTACGGGCTCACAACGGTGGAGTATGCCTATCTTGCCGAAGAAATGGGCAAGGCGCATCTTGGTGCCGAGACGTTCAATTGCTCCGCACCGGACACCGGCAATATGGAGGTGCTTGAGCGCTACGGCAGTCAAGAGCACAAGGATCGGTGGCTGGCGCCGCTGCTGGATGGCAAGATCCGCTCGGCATATCTCATGACCGAACCGGACGTCGCATCATCGGATGCAACAAATATTTGCATGAGCTGCGTACGCGACGGCGATGAATACGTGCTCAATGGAGAAAAATGGTGGTCGTCCGGCGCAGGTGACGAGCGCTGTCAGATTTATATCGTCATGGTGAAAACCGGTGGTGACGACATGCCAAAACACCAGCGTCAGTCGATGATACTGGTACCCGCTGATGCAAAAGGCATCACCAAACTCAGGGCCATGACGGTTTACGGCCATGACGACGCGCCGCACGGCCATCTTCACATCAAGTTCGAGAATGTCCGCGTTCCTGCATCAAACCTGTTGCTTGGAGAAGGGCGCGGATTTGAGATCGCCCAAGGCAGACTGGGACCGGGACGGATACACCACTGCATGCGTGCCATCGGCCAGGCAGAAAAGGCGCTGGAGCTGATGTGCAAGCGCTCGATGCGCCGGGAAGCTTTCGGCAAGCCGCTGGCACAACTCGGCGCCAACTATGACATCATCGCGGAAAGCCGCATGGAGATTGAGATGGCGCGTCTGTTGTGCCTGAAAGCCGCCTGGATGATGGATCAGGGCGACCCGCGCGCGGCTGCTCCGTGGATCAGTCAAATCAAGGTCATTGCCCCCCGGGTTGCTCTCAAAGTGGTCGATGAGGCTGTTCAAATGTTCGGCGGCCAGGGTGTCAGCCAGGACACGCCGCTGGCAAACTCCTGGGTACATCTGCGTACGCTGAGGCTTGCGGACGGGCCGGATGCAGTGCATCGCAGGCAGGTAGCGAGAACCGAACTCAAAAAATACACGCAGGAAAAGGTGTGACGCGATGAAGGCCATCATTGCGCGGGATTTCGCACCGCTGGACAAGCTGGAATATGCCGACTGGCCGGAGCCCGAAGCCAAAGGCTCCAACGTGGTCATTGAGGCGGAGGCGATCGGCGTCAATTATCCGGACGGACTGCTCGTACAAGGGCTCTATCAGGTCAAGCCACCGGTTCCGTTCGTTCCCGGCATGGAAGTCGCCGGCAAGGTAGTTGCCGTCGGTGACAAGGTAAAAAATCTCAAGCCTGGCGACCATGTGGCGGCCATGTCGATGATGGGCACCTATGCGGAAAAGGTGGCGGCACCCGAAGCGACGGTGATGAAACTGCCTGACGGAATGGATGGCGCCGACGCCTGTGCGCTGATGTGCGGCTACGGCACTGCACATCATGCGCTGAAACAACGTGCCGATTTGCAGCCGGGTGAAACGCTTTGTGTTCTTGGTGCTGCCGGCGCCACCGGCGTTGCCGCAGTTCAAATCGGCAAGGCGATGGGTGCCAAGGTCATTGCTGTGGCGTCAAGCGACGAGAAACGAAAAATCGCCGCTGAGGCGGGTGCGGAAATCACGCTTGGCTACGACAATCTAAAGGACGCATTGAAAGAGGCGACCGGGGGCAAGGGTGTCGATGTCGCTTTCGACCCGGTGGGCGGTGATGCATTCAATGCCCTGTCGCGCGCCATGGCTTGGAACGGCCGTTTGCTGGTGATCGGATTTGCCTCGGGCACCATACCCAAATTGCCGGTTAATCTGACACTGGTGAAAGGCTACAGCGTCGTGGGCGTTTTTTGGGGATCGTTCACACAGCGTGAACCGGCGATCTACGCCGAAAACATGCAGGAACTGATCGGCTGGTACATGGCTGGAAAGGTCACACCCGTAATCGAAGGCACCTATCCCCTGGCAAATGCAGCCGATGTGCTCGCTCGGATATTGGGCCGTGGCGCGACCGGCAAACTGATACTCAAACCCTGAGAGGTCCTGGCAACATATGACGCTGCCCGAAAAGATGAACGCCCTTCTGCTGAAGGGTGACGGATACGCGACCGCCCCGTCAGACACGGTGCTGGAGGCGATGGATCCTTATGTGGAAATCGGGACAATCAGTGTCCCGGACCCGGGCGAAGGTCAGGTGCTCATTAAAGTGGCGATTGCATCGATCAATCCCTCCGACGTGATGTTCGTGAAGGGCATGTACGGACAACCGCGCGCCAAGGGTCAGCCCGCCGGCTTCGAAGGTGTCGGTGAAGTTGTCGCTGCCGGCGACGGCAAGGCCAAAGGTCTCGTCGGCCAGAGGGTTGCTTTCGCAACCGGTGTCACCAATTGGGGTTCTTGGGCCGACTACGCGGTCGCCGATGCCGGCGCATGTATTCCGCTGATGCCGGGTGTATCCGATACCGATGCCGCAGCAATGATTGTCAATCCGCTGACCGCGCTTGCGATGTTCGACATTGTCAAGGCGGAAGGCGAAAAGGCGTTTGTTCTCAGTGCCGCCGCCAGCCAGCTTTGCAAATTGCTGATGGGAGCCGCTAAAGACGCCGGCTACCGGCCGATTGCGATTGTCCGACGCGACGATCAAACCGATATTCTGAAAAATGCCGGTGCGGCACACGTCCTCAATGCCGAGGCTGAAGATTTTGACGAACAACTCACGGCGGTCATGCGGGAGGAAAAACCACGCATCTTTCTCGATGCCGTTGCCGGTCCGCTTTCGGCAACAATATTCGACAAAATGCCGAAACGGGCGCGCTGGATCGTTTACGGCAAGCTCGATCCTGAAACGATGCCGGTTCTACAACCGGGGCAGATGATCTTCATGCACAAACGCATTGAAGGCTTTTGGCTAACAGCATGGATGCGCGACGTTGATCCCAAGCGGCGGTTGGAGGTGGTGATGGAGGCACAGCAACGTTTTGCCAGCGGAAGCTGGAAGACCGATGTGACGGCCATCGTTCCTTTGAGCGAAGCAATCGACCGCGTTTCTGGAGAACTTGCCAAACCGAACGGAAAGGTCTTCATCAAACCCGGAGCATAAATACAGCAGTTGCCGGTTGGACCGGGACCGCTATAAATGAAACTGGGATGGCGAAGAAACGTCCCGAAATAACCAAGGGTCGGGAGGAGATTTCTTGGACATATTGCAACTGCTGATCAGCGGTATCGCCAATGGGTGTGTCTATGGGCTGATCGCGCTCGGTTTTGTCATCATTTACAAGGCGACCGAGGCGGTAAATTTTGCTCAGGGCGATTTCATGATGCTTGGCGCGTTCGTTGCCCTCGGATTGACCAATGACCAATTCATGAATTTGCCATTCTGGATTTCGGTACCGGCGGCAATCGCGATCATGGGTGTCTTCGGATACCTGTTCGACATGACCATTCTTCGGCGCATGTTCGGTCAATCCCAGGTCGCTGTGATCATCCTGACCATTGCACTGGGCTTTGTCCTGAGGTTCATGGCCGGGTTCATCTGGGGTCATGAGCCCATATCGCTGCAGTCTCCCATCGCCGGCAAGGACGTCCGTTTTGGCGGCCTTGTGCTAGGGCTCGATGAAGTCTCGGTGATCATCGTCACCGTGATACTGACCTTCGGTATCTTCCTGTTTTTCAGCAAGTCCAAACTGGGTGTCGGGATGCAAGCTGCATCCCAAAACCAGCTCGCCGCCTACTATATGGGCATACCCGTCAAGCGGATCCATTCGTTGACCTGGGCGCTATCGGGTATGGTCGCTGCAGTGGCTGGCATACTGTTTGCGTCAAAGGGGTCCATCGAACCGGCGATCGGATTTATTGGCATCAAGGCATTCGCAGCAGCTGTCATTGGTGGGTTTGGTTCTCTGCCGGGAGCACTGCTGGGAGGGATTATCATCGGTGTCATTGAACCGTTTGCGTCCCGCTTTGTTGCGGCCGGATATTCACAGGTCGCGCCATATCTGCTGCTGATCCTGATCCTCATTTTCCGTCCGCACGGCATTCTGTCGCAAGTCCACCAGAAGAAGGTGTGACGGAAGATGCGTACAGTTTTCAAAACCTCATACGACGCGGACATCAACTACTTCAAACATGGTCACCAGGCGTTCTGGTACCTGCTTTTATTGGTGTTCATGATTGCCATTCCTTTCATCACCGACTTGTTCATTCTCGGCGAGATGACCAACCTTTTGATCTGGTCGCTTGCCGGAATGGGATTGATGGTGCTGGTGGGACATACCGGGCAGGCAAGCCTTGGGCACGCCGCCTTCCTCGCTGTTGGCTGCTATGCCAACACATTGTTGCAGGAACGGTTGGGATTGCCCTTCATCATCTCGTTTCCTGCCGCTGGCGTAATTGCCGGACTGTCGGGGGTATTAATAGCCATCCCGACAACAAAACTGCACGGTGTCTACCTTGCGATCTGTACCTTGGCGATCTCGATCCTGATGGAGGACATCATCATCCTCGGTGAGCCGCTCACCGGCGGCGTCACCGGGCTGGCTGCCCCGACAATTGTCATTTTCGGTCTGGAAATCGATCGCTACCTGACACCGGACCGGTTTTATTGGCTGGTGCTGTTTGTGACCGTCATTACCGTGCTCGGTTACCGGAACCTGCTGCGATCGCCGTTGGGACGATCATTTGCGGCGGTTCGCGATTCGGAAGTTTCAGCGCAGGCGATGGGCGTGAATGTTGCCAGAACAAAGGCGGTTTCATTTGGCATCTCGACAGCTATCACCGGTCTGGCGGGCGCGCTGATGGGGCAGTTCGCAGGCTTCTACAACAACGAAACCTTCACGATCATCATTTCGATCCAGCTTTTGCTGATGATCGTGGTCGGCGGGCTCGGGACCATCCATGGTGCGTTTCTCGGCGCCATCGTTGTCACGCTGTTGCCTCCCTTCCTTGCGATCATGCGTGATCTCACAGGCGAGCTTTTCGGCGCTGGCTCGGTTGCAATTCCCGGGCTTGAGACGGCCATATTCGGCGGCATTCTCATCTTGTTCATCCTGTTCGAGCCGATGGGCATCTATGGACGCTGGTTCAAGATCCGAACCTATTTCGAACTGTTCCCCTTCTACAGGCGCGACATGTTCCGCCGTCAGAAGAGCTATCTGAAGACGGAGCGGATGCGATGAGCCTGTTGGAATTTGAAAACGTCACACTGAAATTCGGTGGTGTCATCGCCGTCAACGATGTCTCATTCGAGGTCGAGGAAGGTGAAGTGTTTGCGCTTGTCGGCCCAAACGGTGCCGGCAAATCGACCGTGTTCAACCTGATATCGCGGTTTTATGATCCGTTCGAAGGCAATATCCGGTTCGATGGCGAAGACCTTTTGGCGCATCCGTCACACGACATTGCCAGGCTCGGTATCGCCCGTACGTTTCAGAATATAGAGCTGTTTGAGCAGGCAACTGTGCTGCAAAACCTGCTTGTCGGCAGGCACCGTCATCGAAAATCCAACTTTCTCACCGAGGTCCTATTCACGCCGTTTGTCCGCAATGAAGAACGCCGCCATCGCGAAGCGGTGGAGAAAGTCATCGATTTCCTGGATCTGCAGGCCTATCGCGAGCAATACATCTCCGGGCTTCCCTATGGCGTACGCAAGGTGGTGGAGATGGGCCGCGCATTGGCGATTGAGCCGCGGCTGCTGTTGCTGGACGAGCCGGCGTCAGGATTGTCTGTGGAAGAGACGCAGGACGTTGCATTCTGGATCGAGGACATCAAAAAGCAGATGGGAATTACCGTCTTGATGGTCGAGCACGACATGCATTTGGTGTCGGCTGTTTCCGACCGGGTGCTGGCGCTCGCCGACGGCAAGATGCTGGCGCTTGGCTCTCCATCAGAGGTCCAGAACCATCCGGCGGTGATCGAAGCCTATATCGGTTCCTCCGATGAGGAGGACGCGGCATGACAGGCACCGGGATGGCAACCGCAACCAGCGAAATGGTTCTTGATGTCAAGAATCTTGAGACATTTTACGGGCCGATCATGGCCATTCGCGGTGTCAGCGTGGAAGTTCGCAAGGGGCAGATCGTGACCGTGCTGGGCGCCAATGGCGCCGGAAAGACGACGCTGCTGAAAACGATTTCCGGAGTGATGAATCCCGAAAAAGGCGAGGTCAACTATCAAGGGGAAAATATTGCCGGGGCCGAGCCCGATGCGGTTGTGCGTTCGGGAATTGCCCATGTGCCGGAAGGCCGAGAGGTGTTTCCGCTGTTGACCGTCGAAGAAAACCTGATGATGGGCGCTTATGTGCGTTCCGACGGCACGGAGATCGAGAACGACCGGGATATGGTCTATTCCTACTTCCCGATCCTCAAGGAGCGGCGTGGTCAGGCGGCAGGCACATTGTCCGGGGGTCAGCAACAGATGTTGGCGATCGGGCGAGGATTGATGGCGCGGCCGTCGGTCATGCTGCTCGACGAACCAAGCCTTGGCCTGTCACCAATCCTGGTCAAAGAGATTTTCGCCATAATCCGGCGATTGAATGAAGAGCAGAACGTGACCATGATGCTGGTGGAACAGAACGCCAAGGTTGCCCTTGAGGTCGCCGACTACGGTTACGTCATGGAATTGGGGCGCATCGTCATGGCCGACGATGCGGCAAAACTGATGCAGTCGAAGGACATCCAGGAATTCTATCTGGGTGTGCAGGAAGAAACCCAGCGCGGCCAGAAGCGCTGGAAGCAGAAGAAGACCTGGCGCTAAATCGGCGCTTGCGGGAGGAAGACAGATGACCGTGCAGGAGAAAATCCCGGCTCAGAAGACAATCAATGGCCTGACCATCAATGCCGATCTGACCAAGGGTCCCTATCTGATCGACGGTTGCGACACGCTGCCGAAACTTTTCCTGCAGCGCTGCGGCGAGCTTGGCGAGCGGACTGCGCACCGGGAAAAAGATTTCGGAATCTGGCTGTCCTATTCCTGGAACGACTTTCTGGAGCATGCGCGGCTGATCGGCATGGGGCTGCTGTCGCTCGGGCTGAAGCGCGGCGAAGTGGTTTCGATCCTGTCGGAGGACAACAAGGAATGGATATACACCGATCTGGGCGTCCAGTGTGTCGGTGGGGTCGGTTCGGGTGTCTACACGACGGATTCTGCCGTTCAACTGAAATATCTGGTCAACGATTCCGACAGCCGGTTCCTGTTTGTCGAAAACGACGAACAGTTGGACAAATATCTTGAGATTGCCAAGGAAGTGCCTGGGCTGACCAAGGTGATCGTCTATGATCGTGAAGGACTGCACGATTTCTCCGATGACAAGGTCATCTTCATCGATGATCTTTACGCACTCGGCCGTGAATTCCAGAAAGCCAATCCGAAGCGCTTCGAAGAGGAAATCGCCCGCTCGGCACCAACCGACACGGCAATACTGGTCTACACCTCGGGGACAACAGGCCCGCCGAAGGGAGCGATGATCAGCCATTCGAACATGATGTATTCACTGTCTGTGGGCGCCGAGAATGCGCCGACATTCACCGATGACGAGCAGATTTGCTTCCTGCCGCTTTGCCACATTCTGGAGCGGCTGTTTTCGGGCTTCGGTCCGATCGCATCGCGCGCAACACTTAATTTTGCCGAAAGCCCGGAAACGGTTTTTGACAATGTGCGCGAGGTCAGCCCCCATTCTTTCGTCGCCGTGCCGCGTGTGTGGGAGAAGATCTATTCGCGGGTTGCCATCCTGCTTGGCGATGCGACGAAACTTCAGCAATGGGCCTATTCGCGGGCGATCGCGACGGGAACGAAGAAGGCCGAATTTGAACTTGAAGGCGAACCGGTCCCCGGCTCGGTGATGTTTGCGTTCCGGTTCTGGGAATTTTTCGTGCTGCGCAACATGCGGCGCATGCTGGGCATGGACCGTATTCGCCGCGGTGGAACGGGTGCTGCGCCAATCTCGCCGTCCCTGCTCAAATGGTTCAAGGCCGTCGGTATCGACCTTCTTGAAGGCTACGGCATGACCGAGAGTTCAGGCCTGATTTCGATCAATACCCATGACGACAACAAGATCGGAACTGTCGGCAAGCCGGTGCCGGGATCGGAAGTGCGCATCGCGGCTGACGGTGAAATCCAGTACCGCGCGGCCAATGTGTTTCAGGGCTACTGGAACAAGCCGGAAAAAACCGCAGAAACGATTACCGAGGATGGCTGGCTCAGAACCGGTGATGTCGGCCATCTTGACAATGAAGGCTATCTGACGATCACGGGGCGCCTGAAGGACATCATCATTACCGCCGGCGGCAAGAACATCACACCGGCGGAAATCGAAAACCATCTGAAGTTTTCGCCCTATATTTCCGACGCGGTGGTGATTGGCGACAAACGCAAATACCTCACCTGCCTGATTATGATCGACCAGGAAAATGTCGAAAAATACGCTCAGGACCGGCGCGTACCATTCAATGATTTCAAGTCGTTGTGCGCAACGCAAGAGGTGGTCGAACTGATCAAAGGGGTCATCGAAGACGTTAACCGCAATTTCGCTCGGGTAGAGCAGATCAAGGATTTTCGCTTGATTGATGTGCTGTTGACGGCTGAAGATGAGGAACTGACTGCAACGATGAAGCTGAAACGCAGTTTCGTCGAGCAGAAACACAAGGGCCTGATCGACCAGATGTATGGCTGATCACGCCAACCAACCGGGACAACCAAAAGGGAGGAAACCCGATATGTTGAAAACACTTACCCGTTCATTGCTTGCAGGTGTGCTTGCCGCCGGAATAGGTACGGCGGCAACAGCACAAGTGCGCGGCGTGAGCGATACCGAAGTCGTCATTGGCTCGAATGGCGATCTGTCAGGCCCGTTCGCATCGTTCAACGTGCAGGCGATCAAGGCTGCGCAGATGAAGTTCGACGAAGTCAACGCTGCAGGTGGTATTCACGGCCGGATGATCAAGTTCATCGCCGAAGACCATGGCTACCAGGTTCCCAAGGCAATCCAGAATTTCAACAAGCTGATCAACCGCGATCAGGTATTCGCAATGTTGCTTAATCTGGGCACGCCGATGAACATTGCCGGCTTCAAGCTGCTTGAGCCAAACAAGATCGCCAATGTCAGCCCTCTGACATCTGCGCGGCAAATGGTTGAAGGTGACATCACCTACAAATATGCAGGCGCATCCTTCTACTTCGACCAAATGCGAGCGGTGACCAAATTCCTCAACTCGAACAAAGGCCGGACCAAATTCTGCACAATGTACCTGCCAAACGATTTCGGTAAGGAAATCAAACTTGGCACAGAAGCTGGTGCCGGAGAGGTCGGCGGTGAGTATGTAACCGAAACGACCCACAAGCCGGACGAACAGGACTTCACCGGATCGCTGTCCAAGCTGAACGATGCCGGGTGTGAAGTTGTCGGCCTGGCACTGACAGTCCGTCAGCTGATCACGGTTGTAGCCACAGCCAAGAAAATGGGCCTCAACGACATGGATTTCGCCGGCTCTTCAGCAGCAATGAACACGGCGGTTGCACAAATCCCGGGTGGTGTAACCGAGGGATTCTATGCAGCTGCTGGCTGGGCTGATCTGGTTGCCCGCATGGACGTGCCGGCGGTCAAGGAATGGGCTGATGCTTTCCGCGAGAAGTTTGGCGAGGAACCCGGCACAGCAGCGCAGCTTGGTTTTGGCGGCGCCGAAACCCTTGTTCGCGCTCTTGAAGCTGCAGGAAAAGACCTGACGCCGGAAAGCTTCAAGGCGGGAATGGAAAGCCTGTCATTCCGCGACGAGATTGGTGATGTCGATATCAAATATGGCCCCGACGATCATATCGGCGCCGACGCGATCATCATCTCGCAGATTCAGAACGGCGTGTGGCAGGAAGTTCACCGCGAATAGCAGTTCTGCATGAAGAACAGTTAGAACCGCCCGGAGCGATCCGGGCGGTTTTTTATTGGGGAGCTATGCGGCGACCTTTTGCTTTGCGGCCTCATATTCGACGGCCAACCGGTCGACCAGTTCGCCGGCCGAAACAACCTTGTCGACTGCACCGATGCCCTGGCCGCAGCCCCAAATGTCTTTCCAGGCCTTGGTTTTGTCACCGCCAAAATTCATTTTCGACGGGTCGCTGACCGGCAGATTGTCCGGATCCATGCCGGCGTTGACAATCGATCCCTTCAGATAATTGCCATGTACACCAGTGAACAGGTTTGAGTAGACGATGTCCTCAGCGCGCGATTCAACGATCATGTCCTTGTAGGCATCGGCGGCGCGGGCCTCTCTGGTCGCAATAAATGGCGAACCGATATAGGCAAGATCAGCGCCCATCGCTTCAGCGGCGAGAACCGCGCCGCCATGGGCGATTGCTCCCGACAGGCAGAGCGGGCCGTCAAACCACTGGCGGATTTCCTGGATCAGGGCAAATGGCGACAGCGTGCCCGCGTGACCACCGGCGCCGGCGGCGACCGCGATCAGCCCGTCTGCCCCCTTTTCGATCGCCTTGTGGGCATGGAAATCGTGAATGATGTCGTGCAGCACGATACCGCCGTAAGAGTGGATCGCTTCATAGACTTCCACCCGCGCTCCAAGCGAGCAGATGACAATCGGTACCTTGTATTTGACGCACATCTCCAGATCGTGGTCGAGACGGGTATTGGACTTGTGTACGATCTGATTGACCGCAAAAGGTGCGGACGGCTGGTCCGGATTCTTCACGTCATGGCTTGCCAGTTCTTCGGTGATTTCAGCCAGCCACTCGTCAAGCTGTGCCTCCGGCCGCGCGTTGAGGGCGGGAAACGAGCCGATCACTCCCGCCTTGCATTGCGCCATAACCAATGGCGGATGCGAGATGATGAACAAAGGCGCCCCGATCACCGGAATACGCAGGTTTTTCTTCAATATTTCCGGTAGCGCCATGTTACGTCTCTCCATTGACGTTTGCGTAAACGTTAGAATTTTTCTTCTAGCAGAAGCTTCGGCTCAGGCAACCGGAATCTGGTGCAGCATTGCGGTTGCTGTGCACCATTTGCGGGCATAGAATTTGTCATCGGAATGGGTTTCAAGGGTGGTTGCAATGACAGATACGGACAAGCTGTTTGCCGGTTCGATTCCCGATATTTACGACAGTTACCTTGTGCCGCTGATATTTGAGAATTTTGCCAGGGACATGGCACAGAGGGTGGCGTCGCTCGAGCCGGAAACCGTGTTGGAAACGGCGGCGGGCAGCGGAGTCGTCACACGTGAGTTGGCTGCACTATTGGCAAGTGAAGCCAATTACGTGGTGACCGATCTGAATCAGCCTATGCTTGACCGGGCCGCAAAAATGCAGGGTGCCGATGACCGGATCACCTGGAAACAGGCAGATGCATTACAACTGCCTTTTGACGATGACAGCTTCGATGCCGTCTGCTGCCAGTTCGGTGTCATGTTCTTTCCTGACCGGGTCGCTGGCTACAAGGAAGCAAGGAGGGTGCTGAGACCAGGCGGAGCGTTTGTGTTCAACTGCTGGGATCACATTGAGGATAACGTGTTTGCCGATATCGTCACTCGCGCTGCATCAGAGATCTTTCCCGAAGACCCACCGGTTTTTCTCGCCCGCACGCCCCACGGTTACTGTGATGTTGCCCTGATACGCAGCGAAGTGGAGGCTGCCGGGTTCTCGCGTATGGAAATTGAGACAATCGAAGACAGCAGCAAGGCACAGTCACCACGTGATCCGGCTATCGCCTACTGTCAGGGAACGCCTTTGCGCAATGAAATCGAAGCCCGTGATGCCAGCTTGCTTGATGAAGTGACTGACCGTGCTGCAGCAGCCATCGCAACCGGATTTGGCGAGGGGCCAGTAGCAGCAAGGATAAAGGGACACGTCGTAATGGCCTATATCTAAACGGATTTTCCGTTCAGATGGGTGACGGATCGGCGGAGCTGGCAGCCCAATCGGGATCAAAACCGATAATTATCGTTTCGCCGGGCAAATCGGGATTGAAGAGAAAATTGTGCCAGAAGGTAGCTTGGTAGAGGGGGTCGCTCTCGCCCAGCTGGTAGGGGCGGCACGCGATATCGTAGACCTGACCATATTGTTCGAAACGCAACCAGCAGCGCCCTGCATCGAGAATTTCTTTTGCACCCAGTGATCCGGGCGAAAAGGTCGTCGTCAGGACATCGGAAAACTCCTTGGCCTTCTGATAATAATATTCGCTGAAGAACTTGATTGCTGAATCCCTGCGCACCTGTGGATCCTGGGTCCGCCGTGCGAGATGGCGGATTTCCATGGTTTTTGAATGCTCATAGCCTTTGCTCATCACCGAAATGATGTGGCCAATGGGTTCGCCATTTTCCGAAAGCCGCAGTTCCGGCAACATGCCATCGGATGGTTTTCCACCCCCCTGACGCATGGCGATCTGCCGAATGTGACACTGCCATTTCAAAAAGCTCAGGCGCAGGCTCTGGTTTACGCTGTCGAGACGAACGACATTGTCGGCGCTTTCACTGGGTGACATTTGCTATTCCGCCGCCTGTGGCTTGGCGCGTTCAGGATCGCTCAGATCAAATGGCCGGTCATGGGTCAGCGCCGGAATTCTTCCGCGTGCTGCAGCAGCTTCGTCAAGGTCGATCTCGGCGTGAATAAATCCCGGTTGTTCTCCTCCGTCTGTGATGACCTCGCCCCATGGATTGATGATCAGCGAATGGCCATAAGCCTCGCCGCCGCCCTCGACAGGACCGGTGGCACAGGGTGCAACCACGAAGGCACCATTTTCGATCGCGCGGGCCCTGTTGAGCACGTGCCAATGCGCTTGGCCGGTTTTCTTTGTAAATGCCGCCGGAACCGCCAGAATATCTGCACCCGCCTTGGCCAGGCTGCGATAAAGATGCGGAAACCGCAGATCGTAGCAGGTCGACATGCCGAGCTTACCGCCGGGAACTTTTGCCAGGACAGCCTCGCCTCCCGGCTCGACAAGCGCCGACTCGCGATAGACCTCATCGGCCGACAATTGGATGTCAAACAGGTGAATCTTGTCGTAGCGGGCGCGAACGGTTCCGCGATCATCTAGCAGAAATCCACGATTGAGAAACTTCTCGCCCTCTCCGGGAACCGCGACTGAGCCGACGAGCACCCAAACCGAATTGTCGGCAGCAAATTGCCTGAAAGCGTTGAGAGACGGATGATCGGCCTCTGGCGCTGCCGGCGGGCGAAACAGGCCGTTCTCGCTCTTCAGGCCACCGCAATATTCAGGCAGGCAGATGAAATTCGCACCGGCCTTCACCGCAGCTTCGGCCAGAGGCAGGGCCTCGTCCATCGCCGACTGAAAATCGGGCATGGGCCGGGTTTGCAAGCACGCAATGTGAAGCGGGCGTGGCATATTTCTCCAAACGAAGTTGTTAAAACTTCATATAGGCCTTTCTCAGCATGACCAAGGGGTGACGGTCCGACATCTGGAACTTGATCAACAATTCACGCGCAATCATGTCCCGGTCCTGCTGATTATCCGGCAGTTCCATGTCGGCAGGTACCCGGACCCAGCCATTGTTGTTACGGTCGAAGACGGCGGCATGGCCCTCTTCATAGCCCATATGGACATCTTCCAGCCAGTTCAGATCGTCCCAGCCCATTACTTCCATGTATTTCTGCAGAAACGGCGTGATGCGGTCGTAGTCCGGCACCAGATTGACATCGTAGCGATAGCCGATGTGCTGTCCGATTTCCTTTTCACGTTCCGATTCCAGACCTTCGGAATCATTGATGAACTGATTGACGTCCTTGATTTCGGACCCGCGATATTGTGTTCCGGCCATATCTCAAGTCCTCCTTACAGATGATGATAATCTTCGACGCCAACCGTGTGGTTGGTGCCGGCGAGAGGCACTCCGGCCATGGCTGAAGCTTCCATCGTCAACGCCGCCAGATCTTCCGGTTCAAGGCTGTGGATGTGGGTCTTGCCGCATGCCCGCGCAAACAGCTGCGCCTCGATGGTCAGCGTATGCAGGAAATTGTAGACCCGCTCGGCCGCCTCGTCCGGATCAAGACGCTGGCGAAGAACCGGGTCCTGCGTCGCAACGCCAACCGGGCAACGGCCGGTATGGCAGTGATAGCAATAACCGGGTTCGGCACCGATCTCTTCGGGATAGTTGGCTTCCGGAATGTCCTTGTTGCAATTCAGCGCCATCATGGCCGAGTGGCCGATGGCGATGGCATCGGCACCAAGCGCGATTGCCTTGGCCACATCGGCGCCGTTGCGGATGCCGCCGGCATAGATCAGACTGATCTCGCCTCGCTTGCCAAGATCGTCGATGGCCTTGCGTGCCTGGCGGATCGCCGCCATGCCGGGAACGCCGGTATCCTCGGTCGCCAGGTGCGGTCCGGCGCCGGTGGAGCCTTCCATGCCGTCGATATAGATGGAGTCCGGGTCGCATTTAACCGCCATGCGGACATCGTCATAGACCCGGGCAGCACCGAGTTTGAGCTGGATAGGGATCTGCCAGTCCGTCGCCTCGCGGATTTCGAGGATCTTCAGCGCCAGATCATCGGGACCGAGCCAGTCGGGGTGGCGGGCCGGTGAGCGCTGGTCGATGCCTGCAGGCAACGAGCGCATTTCGGCGACCTGATCGGTCACCTTCTGGCCCATCAAGTGCCCACCGAGGCCGACCTTGCACCCCTGGCCGATGAAGAACTCGCAGCCGTCGGCCAGCACCAGGTGGTTGGGATTGAAGCCATAGCGCGACTGAATGCACTGATAGAACCATTTCGACGAATAGCGGCGCTCATCGGGGATCATGCCGCCCTCGCCGGAGCAGGTTGCGGTGCCTGCCATCGTGGCGCCGCGCGCAAGCGCCGTCTTTGCCTCGTATGACAAAGCCCCGAAACTCATGCCGGTGATATAAATCGGGATATCGAGATCGAGCGGTTTCTTGGCGCGCGGGCCAATGATTGTGCGGGTTTCGCACTTCTCGCGGTAACCCTCGATCACGAAACGGGTCAGAGTGCCCGGCAAGAAGGTCAGATCATCCCAGTGCGGGATCTTCTTGAACAACGAGAAGCCGCGCATGCGATAGCGCCCAAGCTCGGATTTGACATGAATGTCATCCATCACCCGTGGCGGGAAGATGAAGCTGTCGCCGATGCGGTTGGTGTCCCGGTCCAGCGGCTTTTTTTGAGGCTTCAACTGTGGAGCAGTTTCACTTGCTGACATGGTGTTTTCCTTTCGCCTCAAAGAACGATTTTCTTCTCGTTGGGCTCAAGATTGTCGTAGTTCCAGAGCTGTTTGCCAGCGACAATCTTCGTGAAATGGTCGACGCCCTTGTCGGGCATGAGTTCATATTGTGTCAGCTTGCGCGTCAGCCATGCCTTGTCGAGATCGGTCAGCTCGGCGGGGACCGCATCCACGCCACACGACTTGATTTCACCGCCGACATATATTGTGCCGTCATACATGGAGTCGCCAAGGTTCTTGCCGGCGTTGCCGCAGACAACCATGCGTCCGCGCTGCATCATGAAACCGGAAAGCGCGCCTGTATCGCCACCGACGATGATGGTGCCACCCTTCTGGTCGATACCTGTGCGAGAACCAACCGAACCTTTGCAGACAAGGTCGCCACCACGAATTGCGGCGCCGAAGGTTGACCCGGCGTTCTTCTCCACCACGACCGTGCCCGACATCATGTTTTCAGCGCAGGACCAGCCCACCCGGCCGTTGATGCGAACATTCGGTCCGTCAATCAGGCCGACACCAAAATAACCGGTCGAGCCTTCAATAATAAGATTGAGTTTGCTCAGGATTCCAACGCCGAGCGAGTGTTTGCCTCGCGGGTTTTTCAGCACGATTGTGCCGTAGCCTTCCGACATGAGCTCGCGAATCTTTGCGTTCACCTCTGTCGTGGTCATGTCGTCGGAATCGATTTCGGTGCGCTTGTTGAAATCAACATCCGGCGCCCATGGATAGGTGAACCGTTCTTCAGCGCCGGGATCGAACTCGATATAGAGTGTCTTACCGGTCAGCTGTTCAGTGCGCATGCCGAGCGCCGTTACGCGCTCTTCCTGCGTCATTTGCTTCAGTTCAGCATCGCTTATGCCTGCCATACCCGAACCTCCTCGTCATAAGGATCATATGTGTCGATTTCCTCCGGCTTGATGGCGCGGATCGCCACTTCTTCGGACGCCATGGCGATCATGTCGTCGCTTTCGTAGAGAACCAGTGGCTTTGCCGCCATGGTGTCCTTGGCCATGCCAAGCTGATCCTTGGTGGCGACCAGATAGGTGAACACGCCATCGATCTCTTCAATCGATTTGGTCAGCGAGTCTTCCAGCGACATGCCGTTGGCAAGGTTGTTTGCTGTGTAGACGGCGAGCAGCTCGGAGTCGCAATTGGACATGAAACGGTGCCCCTTGCGCTCCATCTCGCGGCGCATGATCCAGTAGTTGGTGATCTGGCCGTTATGGACAACCGAAACGTCGTTGTACGGAAACGCCCAATAGGGGTGAGCGGATTTGATATCGACGTCGGATTCGGTGGCCATGCGGGTGTGGCCAATGGCATGGGTGCCTTTGAAATCTTTCAGTCCGTACATCTCCGAGACAACTGTGGCGTCGCCGAGGTCCTTGATCAGTTCCAGGCCGTTGCCCATTGAAAGGATTTCGACGCCTTCTGTTTCCTCGATATGTTCGGCCATCTTGCCGGTGTCGCCGTCATGGCTCAGCACATATCGAAGGGCATATTCAGTGGCAGGTTCCTTGCTCTTGACGCTGGCACCGTGCTCTTCGAGAATTTCTTCAACGGTCTCGATGCGATCCTTGATGATCTGGTGGATCTTGCTGCCGCTATCCATATCTTCCGCTTCGGCGACCTTGAGACGCATGACATAGTCACCTTCGCTCGGCTGCCCGTAGACCGCGTAGCCGGTTGAATCAGGCCCGCGATGTTTGAGCGCCTGAAGCATGGCGGTCATGTCGCCACCGACATCAGCACTCCTGCCCTTGTAGATAATGCCCGCAATTCCGCACATATATCATTCTCCTTAGACGTTAGTTCCCGACCAGGACCCGGCGGACCGGGTGGGAAGCCCCGGCCGGGAATTCATTGCATGGAAGCCTGCGGCCTTACGGAAGGCACTCCATGTACGTTTCGTTGTCCCACTCGGTGACAGTGGACATAAAGCGCGCAAATTCATCGCGCTTGTATTCGTCATAGAGACGGTACATCTCGCCGGGCATGCCGCGTTTTACGACCTCGTTGTTGGCAAGGTGATCAAGCGCCTCACCCAGTGACATCGGCAGCTTCTTGACATCCTTGCCCTCTGCCATCGCCTCATAGATGTTGCGCTCCTCGGGCTGGCCCGGGTCAAGATTGTTGTCGAGGCCGTCATCCATGGCGGCCAGCAATGTCGAGCCCATAATGTATGGGTTCACCATCGAGTCGACTGAGCGGTATTCAAAGCGGCCCGGAGCCGAAACACGCAAGCCGGTCGTGCGGTTCTGGAAACCCCAGTCAGCGAAAACAGGCGCCCAGAAACCCGTATCCCAAAGGCGCCGGTATGAATTGACCGTCGAACAGCCGACTGACGTCAGCGCCTGCAGATGTTGCACCACGCCGCCGATGGCCTTCAAGCCTTCCTTGCCCGGCATTTGCGGGTCATCCGTATCCGGCATGAAGGTGTTCTCGCCACCTTTCACATACATGTAGTTTTCAACCATGCCCGGCAGATTGTCCGGGTCGTTGCCGCATTTGACAAACTCGTCCTCACCTCCGCGCCACAGCGACATGTTGTGATGGCAGCCTGATGCGGAAACGCCCATGAACGGCTTGGTCATGAAGCAGGCGAAGATGCCGTTTTCCCGCGCGACCTGGGCACAGATCTGACGATAGGTCGTCAGGCGGTCGGCATTGCGCAGGACATCGTCAAACATCCAGTTCAATTCCAGCTGACCCGGAGCATCCTCGTGATCGCCCTGAATCATGTCGAGGCCCATCTGGCGGGCATATTTGATCACCTGCAGTGACACAGGACGCAGGCTTTCGAACTGATCGATGTGGTAGCAATAGGGTTTGGAGAACCCATCGCGCGGTTTGCCGTCTTCATCGAATTTCAGCCACATCATCTCCGGCTCGGTACCGATACGCAGCTTGGTGCCGTGCTTTTCCTCAAACTCCTTGTGCAAACGGCGAAGGTTGCCGCGGCAGTCAGACGTCAGGAACCCGCCTGGGTCCTCCTTTTCCTCGCGATTGCGGAACAAGGTGCAGTAGAAGCGGCCAATCTGTGGCGCCCATGGAAGCTGCATGAATGTTTCAGGTTCGGGGATACCGACGAGCTCGGCCGCCTCGGGCCCGTAACCGAGATATTCGCCGGCCCGGTTGGTAAACAGATTGACGGTGGCGCCATAGACCAGCTGGAAGCCCTTCTTGGCTACCGACTCCCAGTGATCGGCGGGGATGCCCTTGCCCATGATCTTGCCGGTAACCGACACAAACTGCAGGTACAGATATTCTATACCAAGCTCGTCGATCTTGGCGCGGACTTGTTTGATTTTCTCATCACGGCCTTCGGCTTCTACAAAGGCTTCCAGGTCAGTCATTTCAATCTTCCTCCCTTGATAATGACTTCAATCAAGTCGTTTTGTCCGGGCTGTATGCAGATCGCCCGAACGGCAAAATTCCTCAGCTCCACGGGAACGGGCTGTTCGATGTCGGGTGCAGCTCACCCTTGGCAAACCGGTCGAACCGGAACGGCTTCAACAGGTTTTGCTCGTTGCCGCGCAGTTCTTCTGCAACAAGCCGGCCGACGCCGAGCATTTTGTAGCCGTGGTTTGAATCCGCAATGACATAAACATTGTCGCGGAAACGGTCGAAGACCGGGAAACTGTCGGCGGTGAAGCAGCCGATGCCGCCCGAAGGCTCTTTGTGATATTTCGGCATCATGCCTTCGAACCGCTTGTGGCAATGGGCAAGTGCTGAAACCCACATATGCGCAAATTCGTGACTGGACACGAATTCCGGTGACGACGGACCATAAGGATCGATCGCGACTTCGTTGACCGGCGTCTCGACCTTATAAGGTGCCGCACCCCCCTGGATGCCGCCAAAATGCCAGTCCGGCTTGTAATAAATCCCCCACATTTCCTCGGTGATCACCGAACCGTCGACGTCCGAGATCAGCGGCGCATCGGTGTCGACATGGATGACCGGCGGCATCGAACCGTCATTGGCCATGAGCATCCCGGGATCGACATTGAGTACGCCTTCTTCCAATTGCCAGAAGCGCCACATATCGATGTCCTTATGGACGTTACCCTGCAGGTCTTTCAGATTGATCTTGTCGGGCAGCCCCAGCATGGACCAGAAATCGCGCACCCACGGTCCGGCGGCCACAACCACCTGGTCGCACTCAATGTTTCCGCGGTCGGTTTCAACATGCGTTACCGCGCCGGTGCCGTTCGATGAAGTCAATCCGGTCACGGTCGCGCCGGTCAGGATGCGGATGCCGAGATCTTCGACCTTCTTTGCCAGACCGTACATTGCCTTGGTGTTGTTGGCGTATCCACCGCGCTTTTCGTGCAGGACAGACGTGATTCCTTGTGCCTGCCAGTCATCGAAAATGCCGCGCATATATGACGTTGAGGCATTTGCACCTTCGATGAACACACTCTCATAACCGATCGCCTGCTGCTCCGCATAGATCTGGCCGACATCGCTGCGCATCGCTTCGCAGCTGATCTGCATGTAGCCGACAGGATGATAGGAAAAGGCCTCGGGATCGCTCTCCCAGACACCGACCGAGTGGGCCATCAGTTCACGCATGGCGGGCTGGAAATAGTTGTTGCGGACAACCCCGCAGGCAATCCCCGTCGCGCCGGCTGCGATACCGTCCTTGTCGAGGATGATAATTCTGCCGTCGACTTCGCGTCCGGCCTCCTTCTCGATCTCGGCCAGACGCCAGGCGGTGGAAAGACCGTGAATACCGGCGCCGATAATCACGATATCGGCAGACTGCGGAAATGCCATTGAAATCCTCCCGAAGACAGATCGCAAACCGGGCCATCAAGATCTGAGCAAAACCGGCCTAACCAACAAACTAAATCACATGTCTGAACGGCTGACAAGACCAATTCTACACCAGTTTTTGCCCAATTAGCGACCAATATAACGATTTTCCTTGTTTTCACGGCGAGAATCCCTTCAAATGAACGATGATTGGAAACCGGTCCGGTTTGATTGGACCAGCCCCAGCCAGATGGACCAAATGCGATGAGTGTGACCAGGAAACCGGGATCGGGCGATGTATTGGCCACGCTCCGCCGCCGGATAATCTCGGAGCAGTATTTTCGAAACGAGAGACTACCACCCGAGCGCGAATTGGCAGACCAGTTCGGCGTCGCCCGCGGTACGGTGCGCGAGGCACTGAAACGGCTCGAGGAACTTGATTTCGTCGAGCGCAGGCCCGGCAGCGGCACCTATGTCTCCTACTCAAGCGACAATGCGTCCCGGCCGATGGCGGAGACAATGCGGCCGCTTGAGCTGATCGAGGCACGAATGGCGATCGAGCCGCAGATCGTAAGGCTCGCGGTCCTGCACGCCGATGATCGCGATTTGTCGCGGATTGAGGAATCCATCCGCAAAATGGAAGCCAACGCCGAAGACACCAATAATTTCGGAGATCAAGACGAGGCGTTCCACCTGTTGCTGGCGGAGGCTTCTCACAATTCGCTTTTGATCTGGATGATGCGGCATGCCAACGAGGTGCGTTCGCACCCAAGCTGGGTGAAGATGCGGCACCTGACACACAACTCCAAAATTGTGGTTGAATACAACCGGCAACACCGGCGCATTTTCGAAGCCATCGCCGCGCGTGATCCGGACGGGGCATCGCAGACGATGCGAGAGCATCTGAACCTGGCGCGCCAATCGCTTATTGATGCGGCGACCTGAATAAAATCAATAAGTTACTATACTGTCGCGGTCGCCTGAAGCCAGTTTATGTACAGGCGCTCGGCAACGGTGTTGAACTGGTCCAGCCGATCCGCGACACCTCGTTCAAGCCTGGTAACCGCCCCCTCGCCCATTGCCTTGATGAGCGCTGACTCATACTCTGGAATTGCTGCCCAATTTGCCACCGTGTCCGCTTCCACTTCGACATGGAACTGAGCCGAAAAGGCCCGGGGACCCCAGCTCATCGCCTGGACCACACAGGCGGGCGATGTTGCAAGCACCTTGACGTCGGGCGGCAAGCTTTTGACCTCGGCGGAGTGCCATTGCAGGCACTCGATTTCACCCGGCGCCCCGTCGAAGAATATGGATTCAGCGCCGAGTTCGGTTTGATTAACCGGCATGATGCCGATTTCCGGCGTATCCGACGGGCCGACTGTTCCTCCGAGCGCTTCGGCGAGTAACTGATGGCCAAGACAGAGGCCGAGGAACGGCACACCTTTGTCCATCACCGCCTCGCGGATAAACTCTTTTTCGCCTTTCAGCCACGGATGTTCGTCTTCCTGCCAGACATCCATCGGCCCTCCCATGACCCACAGAGCATCGAAGCCGTCGATGTCCGGAATCGACTCGCCATGGTCCAACTCGACCTGGGTCATCCGGTGGCCGTCCTCGTCGAGAAATTTGCGCAGGATTCCGGGATGCTCAACATCGGCATGTTGCAGGACGAGAATATGCATTGGATTAGTTCCGGCTAGTATTGGTTCGATTTTGGTTCAATATTGAGCGCGAGTCAAACCAGGTGTCTCACGCCTCGCAGCATGTGAAATTGATAAGGCGAATTCGCCTTACCGCTTGTACTGGATGAACGGCGTCTTGGTGGCGATGCGATCGTAGAGTTGGCGCGCTGTGTAATTGAATTCCTGGGTCAACCAGTAGACTGAGGGACAACCGGCCTCATCGGCGGCCTCATAGACCGCTTCGATCAGTGCGCGTCCCACCCCCGTACCGCGTACGCCCGGATCGGCATAGAGGTCCTGCAGGTAGCAGACATTCTCGATTTTCCAGCCATGGCGGTGAAACAAGTAGTGCACCAGGCCCACCGGCCGTCCGCCAATATCGGCGATCAACCCACGAAACTCGTTTTCGGCGCCGGCATTGCCGGCAAGCATGCGGTCGAATGACGAGCGGTACACCTCCTTAGGAACGCTCGATTGGTAAAAGTTGAGATAGGCGGTCCACAACCGCCGCCACTCTGTCTCATCATCCGCCTGAAGCGGGCGGATCGTCAGATCCGTACTCATCCTGCATTCTCCAATAGCCGCGGATGCCCGATTTCATCCATGTTGAACGGTGTGGTCTGGTAGGTCTGATTGATCCAGTTGCCAAACAGCAGGAAAGCATGGCTGCGCCAGCGGTTTTGCGGCTCGTTCTCCGGATTGTCGTCGGGAAAATAGTTGGCCGGAAGCTTGATTGGTGTTCCCGCCTGCACATCGCGGAAATATTCCGCCGCCAGCGTACCGGAATCATACTCAACGTGATTGAAGATGTAGAGCCGGTTGCAACGCTTCTCGGCCAGCAGGCAGAGCCCCGTTTCGTCTGATTCCATCAGCACTTCCAGACCGGTTTCCGGCCGGATATCTTCCCTGCGCACTTCCGTCCATCGTGAAACGGAGATCTGGAAGTCGTCTGAAAATCCGGCGAGGTACGGGGACGCAGGATTGAGATTGCGGTGTCGGTAAACACCAAACGCTTTTTCATTGAGCTGATGCTTGGGAACGTCATGAAAGTGATATGCCGCCGCCATTGCGCCCCAGCAGACAAAGAATGACGAGTGAACGTGGGTTTCCGTCCAGTCGAGGATGGTTTGCAACTCACGCCAGTAGGTCACTTCTTCATACGGCAACGTTTCAATTGGCGCACCGGTGATGATGAAACCGTCAAACTTGCGATCCCTGATTTCATCCCAGGTATGATAAAAGTTGATCAGGTGGTCTTCAGCGGTGTTTTTTGCGCGGTGCGAACCAATGCGCACCAGCGTCAGTTCCACCTGCAGCGGGGTCGAACCCACAAGCCGCGCGATCTGGGTTTCAGTGGCGATCTTGTTGGGCATCAGGTTCAGCAACCCGATTTGAATCGGCCGGATATCCTGGCGGATTGCGACCGATTCATCCATCACATTGACGCCTTCGCGGACGAGTGTGTCCCGGGCGGGCAGACGGTCTGGAATGCGGATCGGCATCGGGCTTCAACTCCAAAACAAAACCGGCTGGCGGAAATGCCGCTAACCGGTCCGGATCGGGTTTGCCCCGCGGCCCTTTTAGCGACTTGTTTTACGTGGCTGCAAGCCGGCCGGCCAAATCACCACGCTATCAAAATAGGCATGACGCCCATTGAGGTCAACAATTGACCCTATTGCCGCCCCTGCTGCCTTGCCAGGAACGCCAGTCGCTCAAACAGATGCACGTCCTGTTCATTCTTCAACAATGCGCCGTGCAGGCGCGGCAGCGCATTGGTGGCATCACCGCGCAAATCCTCCGGTGAAATATCATCAGCGACCAGGAGCCTGATCCAGTCCAGTACTTCCGACGTCGACGGCTTCTTTTTCAATCCCTGCTGTTCACGGATTTCATAGAATTGGGTCAGTGCGGCGGCGACCAACTTCTGCTTGATGCCGGGATAATGAACGTCGACGATCCGGGTCAGCGTTTCGGCTTCAGGAAAGCGGATATAGTGAAAGAAGCAACGGCGCAGGAAAGCGTCGGGCAGTTCTTTCTCATTGTTCGAGGTGATGATGACGATTGGCCGGTGTTGTGCCACGACCGTCTCGCCGGCCTCGTAGACAAAGAACTCCATCCGGTCGAGTTCCTGCAGCAGGTCGTTGGGAAACTCGATATCGGCCTTGTCGATCTCGTCGATCAACAGCACCACCTTCTTGCCGGCGGTAAACGCCTCCCACAGCTTGCCGCGCTTGATGTAGTTCCTGATGTCGTTGAACCGTTCGTCGCCCAGCTGGCTGTCACGCAGGCGCGAAACGGCGTCATATTCATAAAGCCCCTGTTGCGCCTTGGTGGTCGACTTTACATGCCATTCGATTAACTCAAGGCCGAGTGCTGCGGCAACCTGTTTGGCCAGCTCGGTTTTCCCGGTGCCGGGTTCACCCTTGACCAGCAATGGCCGCTCAAGCTTGATCGCCGCATTGACGGCGACCATCAGGTCCTTGTCGGCGACATAGGCGTCAGTGCCGGTAAATTGCATGGTCATGGGAACTCCGAAAATTGACAACGCGGCGGACACTATTCGTCACAACGGCGGGGGGCAACCGCAAATTCCCGCTGGCGCGCAGCTGTGGTCGCGCCTATATAAGCAGCCGGCGTTCTGTGCTTCCCGGCAGGAGTTGTATTCCCGGGGGCTTAGCGACTTCCTAGGGAGCTGTCACTGATTGAGCTCGTGGGTTCTTTCACACGGCGCCCACCTACATTGTAGGTTCCCGGGGTCGAAATCTCCACCGGTCGTCACGGTTCGCCGACCAATGTCTCACGCCAGGCTGTAGTGACCAATTTCCCGCGATGATGGATTTCAGGGCTGAAAAGAAGCGATTGCGCGCGGAAGTCCTGGCCCGCCGAGATGCGCTGGATGATCAATGGCGTATCGAGGCATCGATTGGATTTTCCAACTACGCAGAGCAAATCGAATTCGATCCGGGCACAGTGGTTTCCGGCTTTTGGCCGATCCGCTCCGAGGTTGATGTCAGACCTTTGATGTTTGCGCTTCGTGAAAGAGGTGCGCGGCTCTGCTTGCCGGCGATCATCGACAAACAGACCATTGTATTCCGCGAACTGGTGCGTGGTGCGCCCATGGTCGACATGGGCTTCGGAACGGCCGGACCGGGTCCTGAGGCGCAAGTGCTCCACCCGGCAATCATGCTGGTTCCGCTCTCGGCGTTTGATCGCAACGGCAATCGCATCGGGTACGGGGCGGGCTTTTATGACTGTGCAATATCGAAGCTGCGGGCCAATGGTGAAGATCCGCGCCTTATCGGTGTCGCCTTTGACTGCCAGCAGGTTGAGGATGTTCCGGTAGAACAGCACGATATTCCGCTGGGTGAGATCCTCACCGAATCGGGCTTGCGCCGGTTCAACAACCCCTGATAAAGCGCGTCGATGCGTTTTTTGTTTTTGGGCGACATGGTGGGGCGATCGGGGCGGACAGCTGTCCGGGAACAGCTGCCGGGTCTGCGTTCCGACTACAGACTGGATTTCGTTGTCGTCAATGGTGAGAACGCCGCCGGCGGCTTTGGCATCACCAAGACAATCTTCGAACAGACGCTTGACGCCGGCGCCGATGTCGTGACCACGGGCAATCATGTATGGGACCAGCGTGAGGCGCTGGAATTCGCCGGCCGGGAAGAGCGCTTCCTGCGGCCGGTAAATTATCCATCCGGCACACCAGGCCGCGGATCCGGGGTCTACATCGCGAAGAACGGCGCCCGGGTGATGGTGACCAATATAATGGGCCGGGTGTTCATGCATCCGGAACTTGACGATCCGTTTCAGGCTGGGGAGCGGGAACTCGCCGCCTGCCCGCTTGGAGAGCAGGCCGATGCGGTGATTGTTGATTTCCATGCCGAAGCGACTTCCGAAAAGATCTGTTTTGCGCATTTCATTGACGGGCGGGCCAGCCTGGTTGTCGGCACGCACACCCATTGTCCGACAGCCGATCATCAAATTCTCAATGGCGGCACGGGATATTTGTCGGATGCCGGCATGTGCGGCGACTACGACTCGTCATTGGGCATGGAAAAGGAAGAACCGCTCAACAGGTTTCTTTCCAAAGTGGCAAAGGGCCGGTTCGAAGCGGCGAGCGGGCCGGCAACCATCTGCGGCGTCGCCGTCGAAATATCGGATCGCACTGGTCTGGCCGAAAAGATTGCCCCGCTGCGGCTCGGGCCACGGCTTCAGGAAATCGTACCCGAATTCTGGTGATCTGTTCGCCTGCCGAAGTAAGCATCACCTGGCAGGCGATGTTGCTTTGTGCTGGCGCTGATAAGCTTCGGTTTCCTGCAGCAGCGAAATCACATCTTCATCCTCGATCCCAAGCGCGTTGAACTTGCTGTCGATATTTCTCAGATAGTCGATGCTGGTTCCTAGAAATCCGGTGCCGGTTGCCAAAAAGCGGATTTGCTCCGAACGGGTCATATCTGCCTCGATCGCCTCAGCATCGTGGTCGGCGACGAACGTGACCGCCCTGACCTGGCAATCAGAAAGGTTGGTATCGACAAATCGGCTGATATAGGCCGGCCCTACCTGCTCGCGGCGCCAAATGATCTTGGTCTCTTCTTCCAGATTCTCGGCAGCAATGCGAAAGGCCAATCCGTCGCAACCCGATCCCAGGTCCAGAGCCGCCATCAGTCCCGGCTGTGCCCTCGTTCCGCGGGCGCCATGGATATCCTTCAGGATGAAACGCCTTGAATATCCGGCGACATGTGCACGGCGAACTTCGGCAAAGTGAAAGGCCGGGTCCCACATAAGCGAACCGTATCCGAACACCCACAAATCGCGGTCTCCGTGATCATTCAGCGCGGATCTGCGCAAGGATTCCCTGGTCTCGTCACTGTGCCACCAGATTTCCGTTTGACCTATCTCCTTCGAGATTTTTGCCAGCTTCTCGATCGAGAACGACCGTATTGCGGAAGTTGCGGGATCGACGATCTCGCCACGCAGTTCCGGATGATATCGGAACGGATCCTGCTGACCTGACAAGTTTTGTTCCCCTGGTCCCAGCCTGTTCAACACGCAATTGCGTACAATCCCAGAATTCGAGTGTGCGTTCAACGATGCCGATCCGCAGTCGACACCCGGAACGCAAGTCCTGCCTCTGCGGGTCGGTCCTTCGATTTTATTCCCAGGTGATTTTGGTGCGCATCCGCACCGGGCTGCTTGCATCGGCCTTCTTTGATGTGCCGGTCAACCGGCTGCCGATCCGGTCAGCAACAAACCAGTCGCCAAATGACGCCTGCGCCTCCGGCACTTCCCCCAGTTTGAGTTCGAAATAGTGCACCTCGGACTTTGAAATCCAGTAGGCAAACTGGCGCCGGTCGTATTTGTGCAGCAGCGTAATATGGCCTGATATCCGGTGCATACCATCGTCATGATTCTGCTCGATTCGGTCCGGGTAGATGAAGCGATCGAACGTGTGCAGTTCAATTTTTCCGTCATAATCGGCAGGCGCAGGCCAACCGGCGTCAGCCACATCAATCTCGAAATTTAATACGGGTTTCGGGCCACGTTCAGGGAACTGCGGTTGATACGTACCGGAATTCATCCAGCTGAATCCGCCATAAGCTGCCGCCGAAATGACCGCCAGGGTGACTATTGCGGCTTTGAGCGAGTTGGCACCGTCTTTGCCGCGGCGCGAATAAATCACGAATCCCGCGCCGGCTACCGCGCCCAGTACTGCTCCCAAAGGGCCGATGGCGAACACTGCACCCATCGCCAGGCCACCCTCCATGTCCGAGGCGCCCAACCCAAGTGCGATGGCGTAATAGAGGAGACTTGACGCAAACCACCCGGCCGCAGCACCGGCGATGCCAGCCAGAATTGCAAGAATGATTGTCATTCGTGAACAAATGCCTGTTTTATGACCGGCTGTGAATGACGCTTGGCGTTTTTCCGGTTGCGCAGAACCAGCCAGCCACCGGTAACAAAGCCACCGGCAAGCCCCGCCGGCCCGGCGACATAGAGCGCCGCCCATCCGGCGGTCGCCTCATAATGGGTTGCATAGAAAAGCGGAACAAATATCGTTTCTGCGACCAATGCTAACAGCGGACCACAGGTGACAGCGCCACCGATAGCCGCAAGGTTGGCGAGAAGAATTTTCATTTTGATATGCTCTTTCGTTGAAGTTCTCTCAGTGTTGTCAGCCGGTTACCAGCGATTAATGGCGATAGCTGTGCGGGTCATCACACCGGTCACCAGCCGCAATTGAAAGAAGCCGTTGCCCACCGACAGATTTGCCGCTATAGCGAGGCCTGATTTCCCGAAATTGGTGGCTAAGCCCACCGCCCGCGCAAGGGACGCGGGCGAGCGAAAAGGATATTTGTGATGGCCAATACCCTGCTAATGCCCAAGGCAACCGCCGTCTGGCTGGTCGATAATACCGCGCTGACGTTCGACCAGATCGCCGAGTTCTGCAAACTGCATCCGTTGGAAGTTTCGGCCATCGCTGACGGAGACGCTGCCCAGGGCATCAAGGGACAGGACCCGATTACGACCGGTCAATTGTCGCGCGAGGAAATTGCTGCCGGCGAAGCTGATCCGAACCACAAACTGAAACTGTCGGAACCGAAAGTCCGGGTACCGGAATCGAAGCGCAAGGGGCCGCGTTACACGCCGCTGTCGAAGCGCCAGGATCGCCCCAACGCGATTTTGTGGCTTGTGCGCAATCATCCCGAACTGAAGGACGCTCAGATTTCGCGCCTCGTCGGCACGACGAAATCGACAATTGAGCAGATTCGCGAACGTACCCATTGGAACTCTTCCAACCTGCAGCCGCTGGATCCTGTCACGCTCGGTCTATGCTCGCAGATCGATTTGGATTTCGAGGTTCAAAAGGCGTCGAAAGACCGCCCGGCAGCGGAACCCGTGGGCGACACGTTGCTTCCGGCAAGCGAAACGGAAAATCTGGAAGTCGCGGCGAGCGAACCGGAGGCCAAGGCCGAGGAAGAGCTGGATGCGGACGCCGTGTTCGCCAAGCTCGCCTCGCTGAAGAAACCAGAAGCGGATCAGGCCGAAGGTTAATTCCAAATCATTCGTGTTGTTCCATCTGCCGGTAAAAATCGGTGAGTTGCTTACCGGGTTCCGGTCTGAAGCGCTCACCTATCGCGGTCATTTCACTGATCCGATCGAGGCGAAATACGCGGAAGTCGTTGCGAAGTTCACACCAGCCGACGAGCGTCCATACCTTGCCCCAGAACCACAGGCCAAGTGGACGAATCGTGCGCTTGCTGGCTGCGCCTTCCAGGTCGGTATAGGCGATTACAAGCCGGTCACGATTTTCCACCGAGCGCTCCAGTTCGTCCAGCCGTTCCCTGTCGGTGTCCGACATTGTCGAACCGGGCGCATGAATCTCGGTCCGCTCGATGCGGGCCTTTTCGGAATCGGGTAAAACCGCCTCGATTTTCACCAATGCCTCAATTGCAGCGCGCGCCATTGATGCGCCACCCCAGGCCTTGACCATGCGGGCACCGGCGACAAGGGCGACGATTTCATCGCGGGTAAACATCAGCGGCGGCAGGTCAAAGCCGGAGCGGAGAATATACCCAACGCCTGCTTCGCCATCGATTGGCACACCGGTCGACTGCAGATCTGCAATGTCACGGTAAATCGTCCGTTCGGAAACTTCGAGCCATTCAGCCAGCCTCTGCGCCGTGACAAGCCGCCCGCCCCGCATATGCTGGACAATCTGGAACAGGCGGTCTGCACGGCGCATTTTCCGGTAAACCCTAGGTCGGCTCAAACATGCTGAAGGAATTGCCATCCAGGTCATGGCAATAGGCAAACCGGCCGGGTGGGATTGTAATGACCGGCGATACCACTTCGCCACCGGCCTCCGTCACTCGTTTCAGTGTATCTTCGAGCTTGTCCGGCGCGGCCAGATGGACGGTATTGCCTGAGCCATTTGCGGACGGTTTTCCCGGATAAAGGTGACCGGAAACCCCGGCCGCCATATCAGCTACCGGAAACATTGCCATCGGATTGGGACCGTCGTTCTGGTCGATCAGATCACCTTGAATCACTGCGCCGTAAAAGGCTTTGGCCTTTTCCATGTCGCTGACTGGGATTTCGAACCACACAGCGGCGTCCTTGGGAGGATTTGCGGACATTGTTTGCTCCATTTTCGATTTGTGTGAGGCCGCTGCGATCACTGCGGCCCTGCTCGCAGTTCGTTGTCGCACAGTGCTCCTGACAACATATTGTCAGTAGCCGGAGCGCTCGTCGAGATCGCCATAGGGCGGCCAACCAATATCTCTGCGAAGGCGGTGTGGCAGTTGTTCAATGATGCGGACATCACGAATGAGCGCGCGGTGTTCTCGATACTTCGAGAAAGTGCGCGATACTCGGCCTGCGGGGGATCTGCGTAACGGGTTCATGTCGGACTCCTTTTGTTGGAATCAGACAATCGCACACCGGTCCTGACAGCATATTGTCAGGACGGCGCAGGCTTGGGGTCACGAAGGTTCGACCGGTTGCTATTCTTCCTTGACATCGACGGTGTAGTTCAGCGGCAGCCGCCCGCCGTCGGCATAAATCGTCTGGCCGGTTACGTAACTGGCATCATCGGAGGCCAGAAAAGCCGCAATTGAGGCAATTTCCGAAGGATTGCCAATACGGCCGATCGGCGTGCGCGAAAGGATTCTGGTTCGCGCGGCAGGATCGCTGTTCACCGAAGCCAACATGTCGGTCATGATCGATCCAGGGCCGATGGCATTGACCCTGATGCCGTGCGGCGCCAGCGCCAGCGCCATGACCTTGGTCAGTTGGGCGACGCCGCCTTTCGACACGGAGTACGGCACCTGATTGGCAATCGCGAATACGGCATTGACCGACGACATGTTAACGATCGCACCGGCCGGGCCGCCATTTTCCACCTTATCGACCATGAACTTGGCAACGGCCTGTCCCGTAAGGAACGAACCCTTCAAATTGATTCCCAGAACACGGTCGAAATCTTCCTCGGAAAGCTCCAGGAACTCGGCACCGTGTACAACGCCGGCATTGTTCACGAGGACGTCGATATCTCCGAATGCGTCGATTGCAGCGGCGACCAGGTTATGAACATCCAGCCTGCGGCTGACATCCGTTTTGACGAAGCGGACATCGCCAAGCTTGGCGAGATCATTTTCAGACGCCTCACCCTTTTCCTTGTCGATATCGGCAATGACCACTTTCATGCCTTCGCGCAAAAACCGGTCAGCAATTGCATAGCCGATTCCGCCAGCCGCACCTGTGACTATGGCGATCTTTCCCGTCAGTGACATGTCGAAGTTCCCGTTTCGCAAGTTCGCCGGAACTTGAAGAATGACGTTTGTCTCGTCAACACCGGGTAATTGACCCAATGGCAGCTTCGCGGTAACCGGACCCGCAGCAATATGCGGAAACAGACTCGCCATGAAACCCAAAATTCTTGTATTTGCCGGATCGAACAGAACCAGCGCTTACAGTGGCAAGACCGCCGGTGCCGCTGCCGCCGAGCTGGCGCGACAAGGGGCTGAAGTCACCCACATTTCGCTAGCAGACTACGCGATGCCCATTCTTGACCAGGATCTGGAAGACGCTGAAGGTGTTCCGGATGGTGCCATGCGGCTCGGGCGGCTGGTCGCCGATCATGACGGAATGCTGATCGCTACGCCGGAATACAATTCTTCCATTCCACCACTGTTGAAAAACGCGATCGATTGGGTGAGCCGAATTAGCAAGGACGGTGACCTGCCGCTCAAACCCTATCAGGGAAAAATTGTCGCGATTTGTGCTTCATCACCGGGCAAACTGGGAGGCATTCGTGCGCTGAACCATCTGCGGCCAATCCTGATGAATGTCGGATTGGAGGTCATCACGCCCCAATGTTCGGTCGGCGGAGCAGGTGATGCTTTCGATGCCGAGGGCAATCTGATCGACGAGCGCACAGCCGGATTGATGGAAAAAGTCTGCTCAACCCTTTGCCGGCATGCCGTACTATTGTCTGAGAAGGCAAATGCATGAGTGACAGCATCCGCAACAGGCTGATCGTCGGTCTGGACCTGCCGACTGTCCGCGAGGCCGAATTGGCCGTATCGGAGATCGGCGATGCAGCAGGTTTCTACAAGATCGGCTATCAGCTGGTCTTTGCAGGCGGGCTGGAATTTGCCCGTGATCTTGTCAAAGACGGCAAACAGGTCTTTCTCGATATGAAGTTGCTCGACATCGATAACACCGTTGCAAAGGGTGTCGAGAATGTCGCCAAAATGGGCGTTTCGATGCTGACAATTCATGCCTATCCCAAGGCCATGCGCGCCGCTGTGGCAGCGGCGTCGGGCTCCGGATTGTGCTTGTTGGGCGTTACTGTCCTGACTTCAATGGACGACAAGGACCTCGCAGCTGCCGGTTATACCGCCGGCGCAGCCGACCTCGTTGCCCAAAGGGCCTCTGATGCTGTTGCTGCCGGGATGGGCGGGATTGTCTGCTCTGCGGCCGAAGCTGCCAGAGTGCGGGCAATCGTCGGACAGGATATGGCTGTTGTTACGCCCGGAATCAGGCCCGCAGGCGCCGCACACGGAGATCAGAAACGGGTGGTTACCCCTGCCGACGCCATTCGCGACGGGGCTTCACACCTTGTCGTTGCCCGGCCTATCATCGGCGCTGACGACAGGCGGACCGCAGCCAATTCAATTGTCGCCGAGATGGCTTCGGCGTAACCATTCAACAGGAGTTTTTCCATGCCAAAGGGATACTGGATTGCGCGCGTCGATGTTCGCGATGAAGAGCGCTACAAGGATTATATTTCGACCGCCAGACCGGCATTTGAGCGCTACGGCGCGAACTTTCTGGCCCGCGGCGGTGCCTTTCATCCGCTCGAAGGTCAGCATCGCAAGCGCAATGTCGTGATCGAATTTCCTTCGCTGCAACATGCGGTCGACTGCTACAATTCCGACGAATATCAGGCGGCAGCCGCCATCCGGCAGGAAGTGGCGGATGCGGAGATGATCGTGGTCGAGGGCGCGGGAGACTGATCGCTGCAGTCCGGGTACCGGCTTCGCCCATACCGCCCACAGGATGCTGCAATTCTGTGCCGGGTCGAGCATGCGGCCGATCAACGCTTTGCCGAACATGGCTATCCTCAGATTGCCGGGGAAGAACCGTGCGATTCCGAAAAATTTGCGGCTATTTTCGCTGACGCAACGCTTGCAGTCGCAGTTGAGGAAGAAACTGGCCTTCCGGTCGGATACGCCGCGATGCAGCCCTACGGAAAGCATCTTTATTTGCGACAAATGACGGTCGATCCTGTTCACGGTCGAAAGGGAATTGGGACCGCCCTGCTTCGAAAGATGATAGCAATCGCGGAACAGGAAGGATTTCCGGCGATCTGGCTGTCCACATTCCGCGATGTGCCCTTCAACATGCCGTTCTACTTGCGGCATGGTTTTCAGGAAGTCCCGTTGGGAGAAGCCGTTTCGGTTCTGGTCGAGCTGTTCAATCAGGAGGTGCCGGAAAACGTGAATCCTGCCGAGCGTGCGTTGTTGCGGCTCACGTTGGGGTAATCGGCAATTCTCCGAATGGTGCATTGCAATAGACGTTTAACGTGTTACCTTTGCTGCAGAGCAACAACAGAGGGCCGGGCGAATCAGTCTGATTCAAAACCGGTAATTCGGGCAACGTGATGTATTATCGGTTTTACGAAATGAATCATGCTGCACTGCAACCGTTCCGGGCCGTTGCCGACGCTACCAAGCTTTTTTATACCAATCCACTCAATCCGATGTCGCGCACACCGCTGGGCAGGACGGCCGCGGCGATGGCCGAAATGTTCGAGCGCAGCACCCGGCGGTACGCCAAGCCGGAGTTTGGCCTGACCGAAACGATCGTGGACGGAAATACCGTTCCGGTTGTCGAAAAGACGGTGTGGTCGCGCCCGTTTTGCAATTTGCTGCACTTTGAGCGGTTGTTGCCGCCTGATCGCGAACCGGATGAGAAAATCGTCATTGTTGCTCCCATGTCCGGTCACTACGCCACGCTGTTGCGCGGAACGGTGGAGGCCTTGCTGCCGCATGCCGAGGTCTACATTACCGACTGGGTTGATGCGCGCATGGTGCCGGTGTCGGAAGGCCATTTCGGTCTCGATGACTATATCGACTATGTTATTGAAATTCTTCATGCTCTTGGCGAAGGTTGCCATGTGATGGCGGTTTGCCAGCCTTCAGTGCCGGTGCTCGCGGCAGCATCTGTCATGGAGCGCCACGGCGACCGGTTTGCACCGGCCACGATGACCCTGATGGGCGGACCGATCGATACCCGTGTCAATCCGACAGCGGTCAATAATCTGGCCGAAGACAAGGACCTCGACTGGTTCCGCGACAATGTGATCATGCAGGTACCGTGGCCACATCCGGGTTTCATGCGTGACGTTTATCCGGGTTTCCTGCAGCTTTCAGGATTTATGGGCATGAATCTCGACCGGCACCTGATCGCCCACAAGGACTTCTTCCTGCATCTGGTCAAGAATGACGGTGATTCCGCCGAAAAGCATCGTGATTTTTACGATGAATACCTGGCGGTGATGGATCTGACTGCGGAATTTTACCTGGAAACCGTGGAAAAGGTGTTCATTGAGCATGCCTTGCCCAAAGGTGAGCTAATGCACCGTGGCGAACCGGTTGATCCGACAGAAATCCGCAACGTCGCGCTTTTGACCGTTGAGGGTGAAAACGACGACATTTCCGGCGTTGGCCAAACGGAGGCGGCCCAGCATCTTTGCATCAACATTCCAAAGAAGAAGCGCCGGCATCACCTGCAAAAGGATGTCGGCCATTACGGCGTGTTCAACGGATCGCGATTCCGCGCCGAAATCCTTCCGATCATTGTCGATTTCGTGAAAACCCACAGCAAACAGAACCGGAACAAAGGTCATCTGAAACTGGTCAAATCCGGATAATCGGCCACGTCAGTCCTGGTAACCATAATTTAACTATACCAGCCGCTCGCATTGACTCTCTGCGACCCCACCAATTAACGTTTTGTTAATAAATACGGGGAAGCGGAGGACATCGCATGTCAGCGATGCGCAACATTGTTTCGAGTACCGCTGCGGCTTTAATGGTGCTCTCTGCCATTGGACCGACGCCTGCCAATTCGGCCAGTCCGATGACGGTTGGCAGCTACACGTCACAACCAATCGGGCATTATGAATTCTGCAGACGCACGCCGTCTGAATGCCGTATCCGCCCAATGGATTACGGCCCGCAAAGGCTGACCAAGAAACTCTGGCGGGAAATGGTCAGGATCAATGTCACGGTCAACAGCCAGATCCAGCCGATGAACGACTATGATATCTACGGCAAGGACGAGGTTTGGGCGTACCCAAACGGCGCCGGTGATTGTGAGGACTACGTGCTGGAGAAACGCCGGCAATTGCAGGCTCTCGGCGTGTCGCTTTCGAACCTGCTGATCACGGTTGCGCGCAAGCCGGATGGCGAAGGCCACGCAATTCTGACGGTCCGGACCGACAGGGGTGATTTCGTGCTCGACAATCTGACAGACCGGGTCAAACCCTGGGAAGAAACCGGTTATTGGTATCTGAAACGGCAGGCGAGCAATCATACCGGCCGCTGGGTTACCATAGACGGTTTCAACAATCCGTTTGTCGGCTCGGTAGACTGAGCAGCGACACCTACTTTTCCGACGATTACCGCCTGACAATTGCCACGAGCGCCTCGGCGTTGTTGAATGATACGTATGTGGAGATCACCAAGGCGTATTGCTCTATCTCTGGTTTTCCTGGCGGCACTGTGCGGCGCTGCCTGGGTCAGCTTCAGCACCGCTGAGCGGTTTTTCCTTGGACGGCTGGCAGAACAAAACCAGGCAACGCTCAGGCTGGTCGCTGCCGGTCTGGAAGGAGCGCTTAGCCGCTATGAACCGCTTCCGGCGTTGATAGCCGACAAAAACGAAGTTGCACGGCTATTGTCGAAACAAGCACAGTCTGACGACACGCTTGCCGTCAACCTGGAACTGAAGCGCATCGTTTCGGATATCCGCGCTTCAGACATCTACGTCATGGACAGGACCGGTCTTACCGTCGCCGCCAGCAATTTCGACACCGACAAGTCTTTCACCGGCAGAAATTTTGCGTTCAGACCGTATTTTTCCGACGCCATGGCCGGCCGGCCGGCCCTCTATTACGCTTTCGGGATCACATCTTTGAAACGCGGCTTCTTCTTTTCCGCACCGGTTCGTGCCGACAAAAAAATCATCGGTGTAGTGGCGGTCAAGATAGAGGTGGAAGCCATCGAAGACAGTTGGCGAGGCTCGGCGACACGCGTGCTTGTTACCGACCCGTCCGGCATCATTTTCATGGCAAGTGAAGCGGAATGGCTGTTCAATTCGCTGATGCCATTGAGCGACGCTCAACGGCAGGAAATCATTGAATCGCGTCAATACCCGGCGGACCGGTTGGCTGCACTCCCCGTCGAGATCAGTGAATTTCCAGGGCAGAACCCATCCCGCTGGAATATCGGCGAAGGCCAGCAAACCAGGGCATATCTTTCCGGCAACCAACCCGTGTCCAATGTCGGCCTGACATTGCACGTGCTGACACCAACGGCCTCTGTCACCGGAAGTGCAGCAACGGTCATGGCGGTCGTTCTGCTTGCAATGCTGCTGCTGGCCCTGCTTGCCGGTGTTGTGCTCCAAAGACGCCGGCGGCTTTTGAGTGACTTCGAACGCCAGCGGCGCGGTCGGGAGGAACTGGAACTGCGGGTCAAGGAGCGGACACGCGACCTGAACGAAGCGAACAGCCAACTGACGATTGAAGTAAAGGAACGCACCAATGCAGAAGAGCAGCTGCGCTCCACGCAACGCGAATTGATTCAAGCGGGAAAACTGGCAGCACTCGGCCAGATGTCAGCTGCTTTGTCGCACGAACTCAACCAGCCGCTGGCCGCGATCAAGTCTTATGCCGACAATGCCAAGGCGTATCTCAACCTGGGAAAAGCAGAACAGGCCACTGACAATATCGGCCGCATTTCCGACATGGCCGACCGCATGGCCGAACTTGGCCAGCATCTGCGGAATTTCGCGCGGAAACCCAAACAGAAATTTGAAACCGCAAATCTCGCCGACGTATTCGATGCCGTCAGCCAGATCATGAGTGCGCGTCTGAAGGAAACCGGAGCCGAACTGGAAATTCAGGAATTTGAACAGCCGGTGATGGTCGTCGGCGGATCGGTGCGTCTGCAACAGGTGCTGGTCAATCTTGTCAACAACGCCCTTGACGCGATGGTCTCGCTGCCAAAACAGCGAGTAGAGGTTACTGCCGAATTCGAGGGCGACGAAGTGCAAGTCGTCGTTCGTGATTTCGGGAGGGGAATCGGCCAGACCGAGATCGAGCAAATATTCGATCCGTTTTACACGACGAAGGATGTCAATGAGGGCCTAGGCCTCGGATTATCGATTTCATTCAACATCATTCAGGATTTTGGTGGCCGTCTCAGCGCTGCCAATCACCCCGGTGGGGGAGCCGTGTTCAATGTGACATTGAAGCGTGCCGATGCGATCAGGAGCGCTGCCGAGTGACCCCTGAGAAAGACGACCACGAGATCATATTTGTCGATGACGAGGAACATCTGAGGCTGGCAGCGCAGCAATCATTCGAGTTGGCCGGACTGACTGCGAGCTGCTTTGGCGCTGCCGAGGCGGCGCTTGAACGGATCACCAGAAATTTTGGCGGGATCATCATCTCGGACCTGCGCATGCCGGTGATGGACGGGATGGCGCTGATGAAGAGAGTGCTGGAAATCGACTTTGAACTGCCTGTGGTGTTGATCACCGGACACGGCGACATACAAATGGCGGTCAGTGCGATGCGGGCAGGCGCCTATGATTTCATCGAAAAACCCTTCGCACCTGACCACCTGATCGAAGTGGCCCGGCGTGCAATCGACAAAAGACGGTTGACGCTTGAAAATCGCGAACTTCGGTCCAACCTGACCAAGCGTGACGATCTGGAGACACGGCTGACAGGCCGGACGCAGCCGATGATCGAACTCAGGAAGACCCTCCGCGCCATCGCGTCAACGGATGCCGAAGTCCTGGTTGTCGGAGAGACCGGTACCGGCAAGGAAGTCGCCGCCCGGGCAATTCATGCGCTTTCGCACCGGTCAGACAAGCCGTTTGTCGCCATCAACTGCGGTGCGCTCCCCGCGGACCAGATCGAGAGTGAATTGTTCGGTCACGAAATTGGTGCATTTCCGGGAGCGTTGCGGGCACGTTACGGAAAATTCGAGCACGCACGCGGCGGGACTTTGTTTCTCGATGAAATTGAAACCATGACCCCGGACCTTCAGGTCAAGCTGCTGCGGGTCATTGAGGAGGGAATGATTACCCGCCTGGGTTCGAACGAGCCGATCAAGCTGGATGTTCGGTTCCTGTCGGCAAGTCAGGCCAACTTGCAGGAGGCCGTCGATGCCGGCCGGTTCCGGCAAGATCTGTTCTACCGGCTGGGGCGGATAACGGTGACAATGCCTCCGCTTCGCGACAGGCGCGAAGACATTCCCAGGCTGTTTATTCAACTGGCCAATGAAGCGGCGCGGCGTTATCGGCGCGAATTTCCCGAGATCCCGTCCTCATTGTTGGCGGAACTCGGGCTGCGTGAGTGGCCGGGAAATGTGAGGCAGCTTCGAAATGAAGCCGACCGGTATGTGCTGGGTCTCGGGAACGCGGAAATGGAAATGACCCAGGATACCAAACAGAAACTGTCCGAACGGGTCGCCGCCTTCGAAAAGAAGGTCATCGCAGCAGAGTTGGCGGCCCATGACGGCGTGCTGAAGGAGACGCATGAGGCGTTGGGTCTGTCGCGCAAATCACTTTATGAGAAAATGCTGAAGCACGGTCTCGACAAGGCCGAATTTACAGGTCGCTCCAGGCAATAAAGGGAAACGGCACCGCCGGCTGTCACGTAATCCGCCCATGATTCGACGCAGATGTTACCATTTCCACCCATCGTGATCGGAATATTGCTCTTAATTCGAACTGCATCCAACCAGAAGCTTGCCGTGCAAGGTTTTTGTTGATCCAATTGCCTCAACTTCGCCTGGAAAATGTTCGGGCGCAGTTTCTAGCAGGAGGATTAGCATGAAATTTCTGAAAATGGCCGCAGCTGCGGCAAGTGTATTGGCTATCACGGCCACCGGTGCAGCGGCGGCTTGCGACGATGGTGAGATGGTCATCAAGTTCAGCCACGTCACCAATACCGACAAGCACCCCAAGGGTATTGCCGCCACCTTGCTGGCAGAGCGGGTGAACGCCGAAATGAACGGCAAGGCCTGTATGGAAGTGTTTCCGAATTCGACGCTTTATGATGACAACAAGGTGCTCGAAGCCCTGTTGAACGGCGATGTCCATCTGGCCGCCCCATCGTTGTCGAAATTCGAAAAATTCACCAAGAAGTTCAGGATATTCGACCTGCCCTTCATGTTCCAGGACATCAATGCGGTCGACCGGTTCCAGAATTCCGACGCTGGTCAGGCTCTGAAGGACTCCATGGTCAGGCGCGGATTGAAAGGATTGGCGTTCTGGCACAATGGCATGAAGCAGATGTCTGCAAACAAGCCGCTGCTTAAACCTGAAGACGCTGCCGGATTGAAGTTCCGCGTGCAGGCGTCAGATGTGCTGGTGGCGCAGTTTGAACAGCTTGGCGCCAATCCTCAGAAAATGTCGTTCAAGGAAGTCTATGGCGGCCTGCAGACAAAGGTCATCGACGGTCAGGAAAACACCTGGTCAAACATTTACGGCAAGAAGTTCTTCGAAGTGCAGGACGGTGTGACCGAGACCAATCACGGCATTATCGACTATCTCGTTGTGACGTCCGACGAATGGTGGGAAGGTCTTGACGGGGATGTCCGCGACCAGCTCGCGACGATCCTGAAGGAAGTGACGGAGCTGCGGAACAAGGAATCGACGGCGGTCAATGAAGCCAACAAGCAGAAGATCATTGAGGCCGGTGGCGAAGTTCGGACCCTGACCGCGGATCAACGCCAGGCTTGGGTCGACGCCTTGAAACCTGTCTGGGAAAAATTTCAGGGCGATATCGGCGAAAATCTGATCAACGCAGCTCAAGCGGCCAACGAAGCAAGCTGAGCCGGACGTCACCTGCGTGACGAACTGAATTATAACCGCGCGGGACCTGTTTTCGCGCGGTTCTCCTTCCAGCCATCCAATCGGGGACTAAGATGGCCAAAACTGAGACCACACGTCTTGATCGCCTGGAGGAGACCGTTATCGCGGTTCTTCTCGGTTTGATGACGCTCATCACCTTTGCGAATGTCGTTGCCCGCTACATTTTCAATTCCAACATATTGTGGGCATTGGAGGCGACCGTATTTCTCTTTGCCTGGCTGGTGCTGCTGGGTGCATCCTACTGCGTCAAACATTCGCTGCACATCGGTGTTGATGTTGTTGTCCGGGCTCTGCCAAGAGGATTGCAGAAGCTATTCAGCCTTGCCGCCGTGCTGGCCTGTCTGGCGTTCAGTCTCCTGCTGCTCAAAGGCGCGTGGGACTACTGGTCACCGTTCATTGGCAAGCGGGCCTTTCTCGAGACCAACGACGTGCCGATGCCCGATTTTCTTCAGTTTCTCGCTGATTGGCTGAATGAGGGCGAGCGGTATGAAAAGATGCCGCGGTTTATTCCCTATTTTGCCTTGCCGCTGGGAATGGCTTTTCTGACTTTGCGCTTTCTGGAAACCGGCTGGCGGATACTGACAGGAACCCAGGAACTGGTGATTGCCGGTCATGAGGCAGAAGAACTGCTGGAAGAAGCAACTTCTGCTTCAGCCACTGACAGCGAAAACGGCAGGAGCTGAAGACAATGGCACTCCTACTCCTTTTCGCCATGGTCATCGGATTGATGCTGATCGGTGTTCCGATCGCAATTTCCCTCGGCCTGTCCAGCATCATTTTCCTGCTGATCTATTCCGAAGGATCGCTGGCATCCATCGCCCAGACCTTGTTCTCGGCGTTCGATGGTCATTATACGCTGCTGGCTATCCCGTTTTTCATCCTGGCGTCGAGTTTCATGTCCACGGGTGGGGTGGCGCGGCGCATCATCCGTTTTGCCATTGCTGTCGTCGGGCATTTCAAGGGTGGTCTGGCAATTGCGTCGGTATTTGCCTGCATGATGTTTGCCGCGCTGTCCGGCTCTTCGCCAGCAACGGTGGTTGCAATCGGAACCATCGTGATCGCCGGTATGCGCCAAGTCGGCTATGCCAAGGAGTTCGCTGCAGGTGTCATCTGTAACGCGGGCACGCTCGGCATTCTCATTCCGCCATCAATCGTGATGGTTGTCTACGCAGCTGCAACGGACGTCTCGGTCGGCCGCATGTTTCTGGCCGGCGTCTTTCCCGGAATCATTGCGGGGCTGATGCTGATGATCGGGATCTACATCTACGCCCGATACCGCGGATTGCCCTCGCAGCCCTGGTCCGGGTGGAGTGAGATTTTGTCATCCGCCGGGGACGCCTTCTGGGGATTGCTGCTGATCGTGATCATTCTTGGCGGCATCTATGGTGGCATATTCACCCCCACCGAGGCGGCGGCTGTCGCGGCAGTCTATGCCTTCTTTATCGCCAACTTCGTCTATCGCGACATGGGACCATTGCACCGGCCCGGTGAGGACAACAATATCTCGTTGTTACAACGGCCGACGAGCCTTCTCACGGTCTGGTTTCATGACGATACGCGCAAAACCCTGTTCGAAGCCGGCAAACTGACCATCGTTCTGATGTTCATCATCGCCAATGCACTGATTCTCAAACACGTGCTGACCGAGGAGCGCATTCCGCAGATGATCACCGAGGCCATTCTGGCTGCCGGTTTCGGTCCGATCATGTTCCTGATCGTGGTCAATATCATCCTGCTGATCGGCGGACAGTTCATGGAGCCGTCAGGCCTGCTGGTCATCGTCGCGCCGCTGGTGTTCCCGATTGCCATCGAGCTGGGCATCGATCCCATTCATCTTGGCATCATCATGGTGGTCAATATGGAGATCGGCATGATTACCCCGCCTGTCGGGCTGAACCTGTTTGTCACCGCAGGCGTTGCGCAAATGTCGGTGATGGGCGTAGTCCGTGCCGCCGCCCCTTGGGTCGGCATCATGTTCATCTTCCTGATCCTGGTTACTTACGTTCCGATCATTTCGACATTCCTGCCAACGGCGCTGATGGGGCCGGAGATCATCACCAACTGACAACTGCACATCTCATCCTGCAAAAAGAAAGGGCGGCCGCAAGGACCGCCCTTTCTTAACTCAATGCGCCGGGTGGCTTACATCATGCCGCCCATGCCGCCCATGTCAGGCATTGCCGGAGCGGGAGCATCCTTCTTCGGCAGTTCGGCAACCATGGCTTCGGTGGTGACCAGAAGGCCGGCAACCGAACCAGCGTCCTGAAGCGCGGTGCGAACAACCTTGACCGGGTCAACGATACCCATGCCGATCATGTCGCCATAGTCGCCGGTCTGGGCGTTGAAGCCAAATGTGTCCTTCTTTTGATCAAGGATCTTGCCAGCAACAATCGATGCTTCCGCACCGGCGTTTGCGGCGATCTGGCGGGCCGGAGCCTGCAGCGCGCGGCGAACGATGGCCATGCCGGCTTCCTGGTCAGCGTTTTCGGCCTTCGACTTGATGGCGCTTGCAGCACGCAGAAGCGCGGTACCACCGCCGGCAACAATGCCTTCTTCAACGGCGGCGCGGGTTGCGTTCAGCGCATCGTCAACGCGGTCCTTCTTCTCCTTGACCTCAATCTCGGTAGCGCCGCCAACCCGGATAACGGCAACACCGCCAGCCAGTTTTGCAAGACGCTCCTGCAGTTTCTCACGGTCGTAGTCGGAGGTGGTTTCCTCGATCTGCTGCTTGATCTGGGCAACGCGGCCCTGAATCTCGCCTTTCTTGCCGGCACCGTCAACGATCGTGGTGTTCTCCTTGGAGATGTTCACCCGCTTGGCCTTGCCGAGCATGTCGAGCGTGACGTTTTCCAGCTTGATGCCAAGATCTTCGGAAATCACCTGACCGCCGGTCAGAATTGCGATGTCCTCGAGCATGGCTTTGCGGCGGTCGCCGAAACCCGGCGCCTTGACCGCAGCGATTTTCAGGCCGCCGCGCAGCTTGTTGACGACGAGCGTTGCCAGAGCTTCGCCCTCGACATCCTCGGCAATGATGAGCAGAGGCTTGGACGACTGGACGATCGACTCGAGGATCGGCAGCATTGCCTGCAGGTTGGAAAGCTTCTTCTCGTGCAGGAGAATGTAACAATCTTCCAAATCAGCGATCATCTTGTCAGGATTGGTCACGAAGTACGGTGACAGATAACCGCGGTCGAACTGCATACCTTCTACGACTTCCAGTTCGGTCTCTGCGGTTTTGGCTTCCTCGACCGTGATGACGCCCTCATTGCCAACTTTCTGCATGGCATTGGCAATCATGTCGCCGATTTCTTTTTCGCCATTGGCCGAGATTGTGCCAACCTGCGCAACTTCTTCGGAAGTCTTGATCTTCTTGGACGCCTTTTGAAGGGCTCCAACAACATCGCTCACAGCCATGTCGATGCCGCGCTTCAAATCCATCGGGTTCATGCCGGCGGCAACCGCCTTGGCGCCTTCCTGGACGATCGATGCGGCCAGAACCGTTGCAGTGGTGGTGCCATCGCCAGCGATGTCGTTGGTCTTGGAAGCAACTTCACGCACCATCTGTGCGCCCATGTTTTCGAACTTGTCTTCAAGTTCGATTTCCTTGGCGACGGTCACACCGTCTTTGGTGATGCGCGGTGCGCCAAAGGATTTGTCGATAACGACGTTGCGGCCTTTCGGGCCGAGGGTCACCTTCACCGCGTCGGCGAGGGTGTTGACACCGGAGATCATACGCTCGCGGGCGTCACGTGAGAATTTTACTTCTTTTGCAGCCATTTTTTCCTAGCTCCCGGGTTCAAACTCAAATGAACCCATCAATCCGTTAATGTGTTGAGATGGCTATGGTCAGCCGATGATGCCCATGATGTCGGATTCCTTCATGATCAGAAGGTCTTCGCCATCAAGCTTGACTTCGGTGCCGGACCATTTTCCGAACAGGATGCGGTCGCCAGCCTTGACGTCGAGCGGAACAAGTTTGCCGCTTTCGTCACGTGCGCCGGAACCAACGGCGAGAATCTCGCCTTCCGACGGCTTTTCCTTGGCGGTGTCGGGAATGATGATGCCGCCTGCGGTTTTTTCTTCGGAATCAACCCGGCGAACGACAACGCGGTCGTGGAGCGGGCGGAATTTCATCTTGGCCATGTGTAGAACCCTCGATGGAACAATTGAACAATTAAAACGAAACGGCGCTCCGTATGGAACGCCAAGCTGTTAGCACTCGCTGATAGTGAGTGCTAGCGGAGGTGAAATAGGAAGTCGCACGAAGCCTGTCAAGAAGATTGAGCAGCGATTTTTGCGATAAATCCGGTGCGGTTAACGCTGCCAGCCAGTCGGTCAATCGTTTTGCGGTTCGCCAGCGGTCCTAGGATCCTGAAACTGCAGACCGGCCATCTCGACTTTATCCGATGAAAATCGTTGATGGTTGCAAATGGATCGCCCATTCAGGCAAAAAAGCAAATGACAGGATCGCTCTGGAAGCCGACAACGTCCCCGGAGCGTTCAGCGAGGGAAAACCGGAGAACCCATGAAACTTGCCAGCTTGAAGGATGGCAGCCGCGATGGCCGCCTTGTTGTTGTTTCGCGCGACTTGACGAAGTTCACAGATGCCACCCACATTTCGCAGACACTGCAAGATGCGATGGACAGCTGGGAATCGATTTCCCCGCAACTCGCAGATCTCGCCGAGAGTCTCGAACACGGGTCAGTGCCGGCGGAGCGTTTTCATGAGCATGACGCGATGTCGCCATTGCCGCGAGCGCATTTGTGGGCGGACGGCTCGGCTTATGTGAACCATGTAGCGCTGGTCCGCCAGGCGCGCGGTGCAGAAGTGCCGGAAAGTTTCTGGACCGATCCGCTGATGTATATTGGCGCTTCCGACGCCATCATCGGCGCCCGTGACCCGATACCCGCACTGTCCACCGGTTGGGGTATCGACATGGAGGCCGAGGTCGCCGTCATTGTCGATGATGTGCCGATGGGTATTTCCGCCGATGATGCGCGCAGTCATATCAAGCTGGTGATGATCCTGAATGATATTTCGTTCCGGGGTCTGATTCCGGCAGAGTTGGCCAAGGGGTTCGGATTTTGCCAGTCCAAGGGACCGACGGCGTTTTCACCTGTTGCCGTGACGCCGGATGAACTTGGCGACGCCTGGGATGGCGGCAAGCTGGCGCGGCAAATGCTGGTCGATCTGAATGGCCAGCCGTTCGGCAAAGCAGAAGCTGATGTCGACATGACGTTCGATTTCGGTCAGCTGGTCGCCCACGCTGCCAAGACACGGGCGTTGGGTGCGGGCGCGATTGTCGGCTCGGGCACAATTTCAAACCGCGATCCGGACGGCTCACCGGGAAAACCGGTTCCCGATGGCGGGCGCGGCTATTCCTGCATCGCCGAAATCCGAATGATCGAAACGATCAACGATGGCAAGCCCGCCACACCGTTCATGCAATTCGGCGATAGCGTGCGAATTGAAATGAAGGACGACGCAGGGCACTCGATATTCGGAGCGATTGAACAGACGGTCGAAAATCCAAACGGATAACGCAATGGGATGGATCGGCATTATCGGCGGCGTCTGGGGGGTAGCGATGATCGCGCTCTTTATTCCCGCGATCCGCTATTGCTACGCCGCTGAGCGCCGCTCCTATCCCGAAAAGTTTGAAGGCCGGTTGCCGCGCCGTGCCAATTTCATTGCTGTTGCATTCAATTTTCCAAGCATCGCCAGAGATGCAGAAACGCAGGCGCTTCGCTGGAAGATGAACCGGCTGATGCTGATTATCCTGGCATCGTCACTCGCCATGGCGATATTCCTGATGGTCGCCGCGCCGACGATGCAGGCGGGCACCTGATCAGGGCGCTCGCACAGATTCTATTTGCACCTGCTTGTTGCGCAAATACTCGACCGCTTCGTGCTGACTCAGAAATATCCGTCCGGTCAGGTGATCAAGGAAATCGGACCGTTTGAGCCGGTCCATCACTGGTCCCTTCACCTCTGACAGGTGAAAATTCACACCCATTCCCGTCAGCCGTTCGTTGATGGCTTCGAGCGATTCCAATGCACTGGTGTCGATAAAATTGACCGCCGGACAGGCGAGGATGACATGCCTGATCTCAGGCTTGCCGGCGACCATGTCGTAGATCCGGTCCTCCAGAAAACGGGCGTTGGCAAAATAGAGACTTTCATCAACGCGCACTGAAAGGATGGCAGTTTCGGTGATGACCTCGTGGCGCAGCACATTGCGGTAGTGCTCGGTATCGGGCACCTGGCCGACGACCGCCATATGCGGTCGTGAGGTGCGGTAGAGATAGATCAGAATAGAGAGGCCAACACCGGCCGAAACACCGATCTCCACACCGGCCAACAGTGTCGCCAAAATGGTGACGGAAACCGCCGCGAAGTCGGCTTTTGAATAGGCCCAGGTCTTTTTCAGAATCGAAAAATCGACCAGCGACAATACGGCGACGATAATGGTTGCGGCCAAGGTTGCCTGCGGCAGGTAGGCAAGCAGCGGTGTTAGTGTCATGACCGCAATGGCAATGCCGGCAGCGGTGAAAGCCCCGGCGGCGGGTGTTTCGGCGCCGGCGTCGAAATTGACCACCGAGCGGGCAAATCCGCCGGTCACCGGATAACCGCCTGAAACCGAGGCGGCGACGTTCGAAGCACCAAGCGCAACCAATTCCTGGTCCGGGTCGATGCGTTGGCGCTTCTTTGCAGCAAGCGTCTGGGCGACCGACACCGATTCAACGAAGCCGATTACCGAGATCAATGCAGCGGCACCAGCAATTTCAATCCACAAGTCCAACGAGAAGGACGGCACCGAAAGGTGCGGCAGGCCGCTTGGCACGCCGCCGACAAGTTTTACACCTTGGGACCCGAGGTCGAGCGAAAACGCCAGCAATGTCGTAACCGCGACGGCAAACACCGGACCGGCCTTGGCGAGCAGTCCCGCCGGGTGCTCTGCCATGCCCAGTCGCACCAGTACCGGTTTCAGCCCGCTTCTGACCCAGAACAGAAAAACGATTGATGCCGCGCCGATCACGAACGTGACCGGGTTGGTCTCGCCAAGATGCTCAAACAGGGAACTGCCAACTTCGAACAGATTGTGCCCACCGGCGCTGACACCGAAAATATGCTTGAATTGGCTTGCGGCGATGATGATGCCTGAGGCAGTGATGAAGCCGGCGATGACCGGATGCGACAGAAAATTGGCGAGGAAGCCAAGCCTCATGAAGCCGACCGCCATGAGCATCAGGCCCGACAGCAAAGCGAGCGTGATCGCCGCAGTTATGAATTCCGGCGAACCGGGATCGGCGATGCGCCCGATCGCTGCTGCTGTCATCAATGAGACGACAGCGACAGGTCCAACAGCCAGCGCCCGGCTGGTGCCGAAAATGGCATAGGCGACAAGCGGCAAGATCGAGGCATAAAGGCCCATCTCGGCCGGCAAGCCAGCCAGCAGTGCATAGGCAAGCGACTGCGGGATCAGCATGATGGTGACGATCACCGCGGCGACGAGATCGCTTGTCAGGTTGGCGCGGGAATACCGGGAACCCCAGTCAAGAACAGGGAGATGGCGTTTCAGTTCTGTGAGGAAACCATTCTTGTTCATGATGCGATAAATCCGGACCGAGCTTCGCCACCCGCACCAAATGGTGCGGTCGAAACCAGCCATATTCGTTCGTGTTACTTCCCGGCGGCCTGCATCAGTTGGAACAGGTTCATGCACCGGGCGCCGGAACGACAATAGGCCAGCACCGGACGTTCAGCAACGGCCATGGCATCGGCCATGTCACCGACATTCGCTGCCGTAATCGCACCGGAAACAACCGGGATGTAATGAAACGCGATACCGGCTTGTTCAGACGCTGCCCTGATCTCGTCGTGCGGTACGGCACCCTGTTCGGAGTCCGGCCTGTTGGAGATAAGGGTCTTGAATCCCATGCCGGCAATGGCTTCTACATCGCCGGCCGTGATCTGGCTTGCAACCGCTATATCTTCCGCGATCTGGCGAATTTCCATGCTCGTCTTTCCTTTAGAGGTTCGCCTTACAGCTCGTTTACCGGGACTTTAAGCACCATGTGGCCGTCATTGTCTTTTGGAACGTTACCGGCGCGCATGTTGACCTGCAATGACGGGATGATCAGCTTCGGCATGGCGAGCGTTTTGTCGCGTTCCTCGCGCAGTTTGACAAACTCTTCTTCCGTGGTTCCGCCGGCCAGGTGAATATTGTGCTCACGCTCATCGGCAACTGTCGTTTCCCAGCGGATGTCGCGGCCATTTGGGCCGTAGTCATGGCAGATGAACAGCCGCGTTTCGTCCGGAAGTGAGAGCACGCGCTTGATTGAATGATAGAGCTCGCGTGCGTCGCCGCCGGGAAAATCCGCCCTTGCTGAACCGCCATCAGGCATAAACAAAGTGTCGCCAACAAAGGCAGCATCACCAACAACGTGCGTCATGCAGGCCGGTGTATGACCGGGCGTGTGCATGACATGGGCGGTCATGGTGCCGATCTGGTAGCTGTCGCCATCCGCAAACAGCTGGTCGAATTGTGAGCCGTCCCGCTGGAACTCGGTACCTTCATTGAACACCTTACCGAATGTGTCTTGAACAACGATGATGTTTTCGCCAATCCCGAGCTTGCCGCCCAGCTTCTGCTGAATGTAGGGGGCTGCCGAAAGATGATCGGCATGGACGTGGGTCTCGATGATCCACTCCAGGCTCCAACTGTTCTCACGGATAATACGGATCAATTCATCGGCGTGATCGTAGGTGATCCTTCCCGCCGCATAATCGATGTCCATCACACTGTCGATGATCGCGCAGGAATTGGATTCAGGGTCCTTGACGATGTAGGAGATGGTGTTAGTTGCCTCATCGAAAAACCCCCGTACATCCGGCTTTGTCGAGAGATCAGGTGTAAATGGCAATGGCTTTGTCATGATCGAGTTCTCCGGCTGACGTTTCAGTATATCACGCGGTGGCAAATTTCGCCGTTCTGGCTTTCAGGAAACGCCCCACCACAATTCCAGCAATCATTGCCGCAAGGAAAATCGGCGTTTCAGCATAACCCAAACCCAGTGCAGGGATGGCGCCGCCCGGACAGAAGCCGGCAATACCCCATCCCATGCCGAACAGCGCCGAACCGCCGACGAGCTGCCAGTCGATGAGGTTCGACGTCGGGACAGCATAATGTTGCTCGAATACGGGGGTCTGGCGGGCGCCAAATACGACGCGATATCCGATTGCGGCGGTCAGCAGCGCTCCGCCCATGACGAATATCAGGCTTGGATCCCATGTTCCGGCAATGTCGAAGAAGTTAAGCACTTTGGCAGGATTGGCCATGCCGGCAATGGCGATTCCGACGCCAAATATGATGCCAATTGCAAAAGCGGAAATCAGTTTCTGCATCGGATCAACCTCCGATCACGTGGCGGATAACAAACACGGTGGCAATCGCGGCGATCATGAAGACGACCGTGGCAACGATGGAACGCGGAGACAGCCGGGCGATGCCGCACACCCCGTGTCCGCTGGTGCAACCGGCGCCATAGGTTACCCCGATACCCACAATCAATCCGCCCACAATGAGCATGGTTGGGGTAAGCGGTACGGAAAACGGAATTGAATAGCCGGCCAGCACATAGGCCATCGGCCCGATGACAGCGCCGGCAAGGAATGCTGCGCGCCACGGCCAGTCACCGGTTGCCGGTGGAATGACGCCGGCCAATATGCCGGTCATGCCGGCTATCCGGCCATGCAATGCCATCAGCAACGTAGCCGACAGCCCAATCAAAATACCGCCTGCCAGTGACATCCATGGAGTGAATTCAGTCATATTCCCTCTACCAATCTTATTTTTCACTTGCGATTATGTGAATATATGTATAGATAATTATATATGCAATTAAAAAATTCCAACCCCATTGCGATCGACGTCGCACAGATTGATCAGGCCGCTGCCGAGGCGGCCGAACTGTTGTCCGTGCTGGCAAACGCCAACCGGCTCAAAGTGCTCTGCCACCTTTACAAGGAGGAAATGCCGGTCGGTGAACTGGCCGATGCTGTCGGGATGAGCCAACCGGCGTTGTCGCAGCAACTGTCCAAACTTCGCGACCTCAAATTGGTCGCCACCCGGCGTGAAGGCAGGACCATTTACTACAGGCTTGCCTCGCCGATGGTCGTCGGCATTCTCGCAACGCTTTACGAGCTGTTCTGTTCCGATTGACCGGCTCAGAGTGCTTGATTTCCGGAGCGTTATTCGAACAGCCCACCCATCTCGGCAAGCCGCTCCATATGATGGTCCGTGTCCCCGAGGGTCTTGTCGATCATTGTCATGCGCTTGAAATAGTGACCAACAGCAAACTCCATGGTCATTCCGACACCGCCATGCAGCTGGACGGCGTTCTCGCCACACACACGGCCACCTCGCCCGATTTCGATCTTTGCGGCAGCCATCGCGCGTGACCGCTCAACGGCATCATCGCTATCGGCCATCATCGCCGCATACATGGTTATCGAGCGCGCCTGTTCGAGGGAGACAAACATGTCGACGGCCTTGTGCTGCAACACCTGGAAGGCGCCGATCGGCACACCAAACTGTTTGCGCTCTTTCAGATATTCCGTCGTCGTTTCGTGCAGTACCGACATGACACCAATGGATTCAGCACACAGCGCAGCGATGCCCTGATCGGCGATCCATTCAACTGCCGGCAGGGCATTTTCAGGATCACCGCAAACGGCTTCGGCGCGCACATTTTCAAGCACGATCTCCGCGGAGCGGCGGCCATCCTGGTTGGCATAACCGCGGCGGGTCACGCCGTCAGAACCGGCATCGATCAAATATAGGCCAATCCCTTGCCTGTCGCGGGCGCTGCCACCGGTACGCGCGGTGACGAATATCTTGTCTGCACTATCGCCATCCAGCACGACGCTCTTTTCTCCCGACAGTTTGTACCCCTCGCCATCCCGGGTCGCGGACGTCTCGACATGGTGTAAATCGAAACGAGAATGGCGCTCCGTGTGCGCCAATGCGAGTTTCAGCGAACCTTCAGCCACTTGCGGAACCAGCTCGGCGCGCTGCTCCGGTGTACAGGCAATCCGCAAAGCGGCGCCACCAAGCACGATGGTACCGAAAAAAGGTTCGAGTGACAGCGCACGCCCCAACTCCTCCATGACGATCATCTGATCGACCATGCCGCCGCCAAGACCGCCATCCTCTTCGGCAAAGGGAAGCGCCATCAGACCCATCTCGGCAAGCTGGTCCCACATCCCGGTGCTCCAGCCTTCGCTGCTCGCCAGCACCTTGTTGCGGGTATCGAAATCATACTTGTCACGAAGGAGTCGCTGCAGCGCCTCCTTCAGCATGGATTGTTCTTCGGTAAGGTCAAAATCCATTTTGCTTCAATTCCTTCACAGACCGAGTACGGCCTTGGCGATAATGTTTTTCTGAATCTCGTTGGTGCCGCCATAGATCGACACTTTGCGATAGTTGAAATAGCCTGGCGCGGCGTGGCCGGCGTAGTCGGGACCGACCGGTGGTTCATTCGAACCTTCCTCGGCCAAATGCTGCAGCGGCATCGCGTAAGGCCCCATGACATCCATCAGCAGCGACGTGGTTGCCTGCTGGATTTCCGAACCTTTGATCTTCAGGATCGACGAAGCGGGATCCGGCCGGCCGGTATTGCCACGCTTTGCGTCAGCAGCGACGACGCGCAACTGGGTCATCTCCAACGCCTTCAGTTCGATCTCGATCGAAGCCAGTTTCTCGCGAAATTTGCGGTCTTCAATCAAGGGCTGGCCGCGTGATGTTTCCTTGGCGGCCAATTCACGGATGCGGGCAATGCGCTGTTTTGAGTAGCCCACGCGTGCGATGTTCGTACGCTCGCTGCCAAGCAGGAATTTCGCGTAGTCCCAACCGCGGTTTTCTTCGCCGACAAGATTTTCGACCGGTACACGAACGTCGGTCAGAAATACCTCGTTGATCTCGCGTCCGCCGTCGATGGTGACAATCGGACGGACCTCAATGCCGGGATCATTCATGTCGATGAGCAGGAACGAGATGCCTTCCTGTTTCTTGCCCTCGCTTGAGGTGCGAACAAGACAGAAAATCCAGTCGGCAAATTGCGCCAGTGTCGTCCAGGTCTTCTGGCCATTGACGACATAGTGGTCGCCGTCGCGAACGGCCTTGGTTTTCAGAGATGCCAGATCAGAACCGGAACCCGGTTCGGAAAATCCTTGGCACCACCAGTCATCCAAATTGAGTATGCGTGGAAGATAGTGTGCCTTTTGTGCCTCGTTGCCAAAAGTATAGATCACCGGTCCAACCATGTTGGTACCGAAGGGCAACGGCGAGGGTGCGGGAAATTTCTGCAATTCTTCCAGATAGATATACTGCTTCATCGGCCCCCAGCCGGTTCCGCCATATTCTTCCGGCCAGTGTGGTGCGCCCCATCCCTTCTCGTTGAGAATTCGGGTCCAGCGGATCATGTCATCCTTGTTGGCGTATTCACCCGCCCGTGTACGCGACAGGATATCTTCAGGCAGGTTCTCGCTGATGAAAGCCCTGACTTCGTCGCGAAAGGCTAGTTCTTCCTCTGTGAAGCGAAGATCCATGACATGTTCCTCCCGTCAATTGATTTCAAGCAGGCCGGCAGCACCCATGCCGCCGCCAATGCACATGGTTACGACCGCATATTTAACACCGCGCCGCTTGCCTTCGATCAGCGCATGGCCGGCCAACCGCGCACCGCTCATGCCATAGGGATGGCCGACAGCAATGGCGCCGCCATCGACATTGATTTTTTCTGGATCGATGCCCAATCGATCACGGCAGTAAATCACCTGCACGGCGAAGGCTTCGTTCAGTTCCCAAAGCCCGATATCGTCGACATTGAGCCCATGCCGCTCAAGCAGCCTTGGCACCGCGAAGACAGGGCCGATTCCCATCTCGTCCGGTTCACAGCCAGCGACATTGAAACCGCGGAAAATGCCAAGTGGTTCCAGTCCGCGTTTTTCAGCTTCGCTACCCTCCATCATCACCGACGCCGAGGCGCCGTCGGACAACTGGCTGGCATTGCCGGCGGTAATGCACCCGTTTTCGCGCACGGTTTTCAAACCGGCCAGCCCCTCAGCGGTGGTATCAGGCCGTGGCCCTTCATCGTGTGCCAGTGTTACTTGCCTGTGGCTTATTTCCTTGGTCTCCTTGTCAACAACCGCCATTGTGGTCGTGATCGGCGCAATCTCCGCGTCGAAGCGGCCGGCTTCGCGGGCAGCAGCAACGCGCTTCTGCGACTGCAGCCCGTATTCATCCTGCTGCTCACGGGAAATGCCGTAGCGGTTGGCCACCACTTCGGCCGTGTCGATCATCGGCATGTAAATATCCGGAACCATCTTGATCAGTTCCTCGTCCATCAGCCGGAATGAGTTCCGCTTGTCATTTTGAACCAAACTGATCGACTCGACACCACCGGCAACACCCACCTTTGCACCGTCGTTGCGGATCGCATTGGCGACCACCGCCATTGACTGCAGTCCGGAAGAGCACTGACGGTCGATTGTGGTGCCGGCTGTCGTCACCGGCAAACCGGCTTTCAGCAAAGAGCGACGGGCGACGTTGAGGCCGGTTGTGCCCTCTTGCATCGCGCAACCCATGACCACATCCTCGATCTCACCGCCTTCAACGCCTGCACGTTGCACGGCGTTACTTATGGCATGGGCAGCCAAAGTGGTGCCGTGGGTGTCGTTGAACGCTCCGCGATAGGCCTTGCCGATCGGGGTTCGGGCTGTTGATACGATGACCGCTTCACGCATGTTTTTTCCTCGCTTATCAGGAAGCCTGGGCCGTTTTCCGACGCTCGGCTTCTTCCTGTTTCAATTCGATTTTTGACAATTTTCCGACCGGGGTCTTCGGCAAGTCGGCGCGGATTTCCAAAGCCGCCGGCAGTTCGTGGGGACCCACCCTGCCTTTCAGATATGCCCGCAACTTTTCCAACGACATCGGCGAGGCACCGTCCCGCAGCTTGATGAACGCTTTGGCTGCTTCACCGCGATAGTCGTCGGGGATACCGATCACCAGGACTTCCTCGACATCATCGTGCTCGTAGACCGCCTGTTCGATCATTTGCGGATAAACGTTGAATCCGCCCGAAATGATCATGTCTTTCTTTCGATCGACGATGGTGAAGAAACCTTCTTCATCCATGAACCCGATATCGCCGGTGAGGAACCAACCATCGACGAATGCCGAGGCGTTTTCCTCCGGGCGATTATAGTAGCTCGTCGTGACGTTCTTGCCCCGCACTGCCAGTTCACCTGTTTCGCCGACCGGCATTTCTTCTTTCGGATCATCGAGAGACACGATACGGACAAACACGCCGGGAAGCGGAATGCCAATCGTCGCTGCCTTGTCAGGCCGGCCAAATGGCAGGTTGGTTCCGGCGGGCGCGGTTTCGCTCATTCCCCAACCGCCGACAAGTTCCAGACCGGTCTTGGCCCGGAACCGGGCTGCAACCTCAACCGGCATCGGTGCGCCGCCGGAGGCGGCAATCCTCAAGGAAGACAAATCGCGTTTCTCAAAGCCGGGTACAGCGCAGATCGCGATCCACATGGTCGGCACACCCGGAAAAACCGTGACACCCGCCTCAATATCATCCAGCGCTTCAGCCGGGTCGAAGCGGGTGCGCAGCCATAGCTCGTTGCCCGTACGCAGACTTCGGAGCATCACCGTCGACAGGCCGTAGATGTGAAACAAAGGCAGGTACAAAAGGATCTTGTCCGGTTCGTCTGTCAGCAGTTTCCAGCCTTCGTACCAGTTCTCATAGGATGAAACTGCGGCGGACAAATTGTCATGGGTCAGCATTGCCGCCTTGGGAAGACCGGTCGTGCCGCCGGTATATTGCAACAATGCGAGCGTATCGCCGGAAACAGGCTGCGACAAAGCGGGCATCGCATCGCCTTCCAGATCGTTCCAAACGGCAATCCCACCATTGGTCGGAAATGTACCAGTGTCGGCACTTGCTCCCCAGAAAGCATCTTCGCAGACAATGAGTTGAGCATTCATGCCGCTTGCGGCGAACTCAGCAGCCTTTTCCGCCAAGGGACCCAGGTTCGTGGTTAAAAGCAGTTTTGCCCCGCTATCGGAAAGCTTGTGGGCGAGTACGCGCGGTGAATCGAGCGGACTGGCGTGAACGACGGTCGCGCCTGCCTTCAGCGCACCGAAAAAGCAGACGGGATGCCAAGGCGTGTTGGGCAGCAGCAAGGCAACCCGGTCTCCAGGCAAAACACCGAGAGAGACAAATCGGCCGGCCGCAATATCAATCGCAGCCGCCAGTTCGGCATAGGTGATTTTGCGGCCACGAAAGTCGAGTGCCGGTCGATCCGGCCACTTGGCCGCAGCTTCGCTGACCAGATCGTTGACGGGGAATGTCTCGATTTCCATCCCGGCCGACAGGCCGGGTGGATAGGAGTCTTCCCAGGGTGTGGCGACCCCTGTCAATCGTCAAACCTTTCCAGCTTGCAGCAGGGCGAATGTTGCTTCTTCATTGACCAGTTTCTTTAAGAGGTCCGCTGGCTTGAACACGTCATTGCCGGTCTTGCCATGCCAATGTTCCAGCCGTTGGACGATCTTCCTCAGACCGGTGCTGTCGGCCCAGAACATCGGGCCGCCCTTGCCTATCGGAAAGCCGTAACCATTGGTCCAGACGATGTCGATATCGGATGGTCGTGCCGAAATTCCTTCCTCAAGGATTTTGGCGCCCTCATTGATCATCGGATAGAGCGTGCGCTCAGTAATCTCTTCATCCGAGATATCGCGCCGATTAACCCCCTGCCCTGCGGCCTTCGCCTCGATCAGCTCGGCCACCCACGGATCGGGAATTGGCGTGCGGCCATCCTCGTAGCGATAATATCCCGACCCGGTCTTTTGTCCGTAACGGCCGGCTTCGCAAATTGCATCGGCTATCGGCGCCGTAACACCAAGTGCCTTGCGGGTGCGCATGCCGATATCAAGACCCGCAAGATCGCCCATCGCAAATGGCCCCATCGGCCATCCAAAATCTGTAAACACCTTGTCGACCTGTTCCGGCAGAGCGCCTTCCAACAGCAGCGCCTCCAGCTCGCTGCCACGCGCGCCGAGCATGCGGTTGCCGATAAAACCGTGGCAGACACCTGACACAACCGGCACCTTGCTGATGCGTTTTCCGACATCCAGTGCAGTTGCCAAAACGTCAGGCGATGTTGCATCGCCACGAACGATTTCCAAAAGTTTCATCACATTGGCTGGTGAGAAGAAATGCATCCCCAGAACGTCGCCGGGACGATTGGTGAAAGCGGCAATTTCGTTGACGTCGAGATAGGAGGTGTTGGACGCAAGGATTGCGCCTTCCTTGGCAATCTCGTCCAGTTTCTTGAATACCTGTTCCTTGACGCCGATTTCTTCGAACACCGCCTCGATAATCAGATCGCAGTCGGCCAGATCGGCATAATCCGTCGTGCCGGTGTAGCGCGCCATGCGTTCGGTCTTCTTGTCTTCCGTCAGCGAGCCGCGCGAGACCGAGATATCGTAGGTCTTCGAAATGCGGGCAAGGCCCGCATCGAGCGCCTCCTGGTTCATTTCAAGCAGCGTAATCGGATAGCCGGCATTGGCAAATGACATGGAGATACCGCCACCCATCGTGCCGCCGCCGATTATGCCGATTTTCTTCAATTGGCGAGGCTTGTCGTCGCGTGACACACCGGCGACCTTGGCCGCCTCGCGTTGTGCGAAGAACAAATGCCGTTGCGCGCGGGACTGCTCACCGGCGACCAGCGTCAGGAAATATTCCCGTTCCTTGGCGATCGCCTCATCAAACGGCATGGTCAGTGCGTTGCGAACAGACTGCGCGCAGACGACCGGAGCTTCCAGACCGCGGGCTTTCTTTTTCACACCGTCGATCAACTTGTCGAAGGCTTCCAGATTGTTGCGTGCGTCGGCAAGTTTTTCCTCGCGATCGCGGACCTGCACCAGTTCCCGGTTCTCGGCGACAACATTTTTTGCAAAGGCGACCGCCGAAGCCAGCAAGTCATCGCCGGCGATCTCATCGATAACGCCGTGGGCGTGCGCTTCGACTGCATCGATCGGATTGCCGGACGAAATCATCTGCAGGGCTTTTTCCGGACCGATAAGCCGCGGCAGCCGTTGTGTGCCCCCGGCGCCCGGAAGCAAGCCAAGCTTCACTTCCGGCAGGCCCACCTTGGCCGAAGGGACCGCGACCCGGAAATGACATCCATGAGCGAGTTCAAGCCCGCCGCCCAGCGCCGTGCCATGGATCGCCGCAATGGTTGGCTTGTTGAACGTCTCGAGTGTATCAATGAGGTCGGGAAGACCCGGCCGCTGCATCGGCTTGCCAAATTCGGTGATGTCGGCGCCGGCAATAAAAGTCCGTCCTGCGCAAATGAGAACCATCGCATCGACGGTGTCATCGTCACGCAGTTCCTGCATCGCCTTGTCGAGCGGTTCGCGCATGTGGAAGCTGAGCGCATTGACCGGCGGATTATCGAGGGTAACGACCGCAATATTGTCCTGGCGCGATACTGAAACGTAGTCAGACATGTGTACTCCCGTGGTTGCGGCGGTGCCGCGCATTGTCATTGTCAGGCCACATGGCCTGTCTGTTTGAGAAAGTCGTTGATCAGCACCGTGGTCGCAGCCGGCTGTTCGATACAGGGCAGATGTCCGGCACCTGCCACTACCTCGAAACGGGCGCCATCGATCAATTCGGCGGTCGAACGAACCAGTTCAGGCGGTGTGGAACCATCCTGATCCCCGACAATGCAAAGCGCCGGTATCGCAAGCGCCCGCGTTGACTCCGTCAGATCACAATCGCGTATTGCCGCGCAGGTTCCGGTATAACCGTCGGCGTTGGTGCTCGTCAGCATGCCGAGATAGCCGACGAAATCCGGATTGTCGGGGGAACGAAATTCCGGTGTAAACCAGCGTTCCATGATGGTATCGGCCAGCGCGGCAAATCCGCCGGACCGAATGGCCGAAATCCGCTCATCCCACATCTCTGCCGTGCCGATTTTGTGGGCAGTGTCGCTGAGCACGAGCGAGGAGACGAGATCGGGCCGTAGCGCCGCCAATCCCTGTGCGATCATGCCGCCAACCGACAAGCCGATAATTGCGGCCCCGCTGACACCAAGGTGGTCAAGCAGTGCCGCCAGGTCATTGACGTGGTCGGTCATGGCGTAGGGTGCCGGTGTCGCTTCAGAAAGTCCGTGGCCACGCTTGTCATAGCGGATGGTTCTGATGCCACCGCCAAGCCTGTCGATAACGCCATCCCAGATACGAAAATCGGTACCAAGCGAGTTTGAGAAGACAATAACGGGTTTTGTTGCATCACCACGATCTTCGTAGTGCAAGACAATCCCGTTGACCCGCTCGAAAACCATTTATTTGTAACCCGGGAGAAACATACTACCGAGTATGTTGCATTGCGAAGTGGAGGTCAATTGCCGATCCGGGGCAAGGGAGCAATTTAGTCGCTGGCGCGCTTGGCCTGAACAGCCGTCAGCGCAATCATGTTGTAGATGTCATCAGAACTGCATCCGCGGGACAGATCGTTTGCCGGTTTGGCAAGGCCCTGAAGGACGGGGCCTATTGCCTGCGCACCCCCGATCCGCTGGGCAATCTTGTAGGCAATGTTCCCGGCATTCAGATCCGGAAAAATAAACACATTGGCCTCGCCGCCAACAGCGGAGCCTGGGGCCTTGGCGGCAGCGACGGGAGGAACAAATGCGGCATCGAACTGCAGCTCGCCATCGACAATCAAATCGGGAGATTTTGTCCGGACAAGCCGGGTGGCGTCAATCATCTTGTCCACGGTGGGATGCTTTGCACTGCCCTTGGTCGAGAACGACAACATGGCAACGCGTGGCTGCTCGCCCGTGAGCGCGAAATAGTTTTCGGCCGATGCGATTGCAATTTCCGACAACGCTTCCGCATCTGGATCAACGACCAGACCGCAATCGGCGAAAATGGCGAGCCCTTCGTGCGGAAGATGTGCGCCGGAAAGACCCATGAGAAAGAAACTTGAAACCAATTTGGCGCTGTCGGCCTTGCCGATGATCTGGATTGCGGCGCGAACCGTGTCAGCCGTTGTCGCCACTGCTCCGCCCACCATGCCATCGGCATGACCGGTACGAACCATCATCGCGGCAAAGTTCAACGGATTATCCATTGCCGTTTGCGCCACTTGTTCAGTCACACCGCGGTGTTTTCTCAGTTCAAGAAAAGTTTCGGCGAATCCGGTTTTGAGGGGCGAATGCGCAATATCGGCCAGCTCAATTCCCGACAGGTCATTGACACCTGATCCCCGACCGGTATTGCCACCCAACAGGATTAAGTGCGCCAAACCGTCGTCAGCGGCGCGACGGGCTGCATCCTGCACCCGCTCATCCTCACCCTCTGCCAGCACAATGCACATATCGCTGCCACGCGCTGACTCTATGATCGAATTCATCATGAATGAGTTCGTCCCGGGAAAGTGACACTTGGAGGTTGTTTACATCAAACCCGCTATCAGAAATTCAGCCACAGGCGCATAATCGCTTCGGCCATGGGCAATTTCAGCCTTTTGACAAAGTGCGGCGCACGGCATGCTTCCATCCGTTCAGTTTGGCCATACGGGATTTGGCGTCCATCTGGGGTTTGAATCTCTGTTCAAGCGCCCAGGATTTTGCAAAGCCTGTCCGGTTTGGCCAAACGCCTGCTTTCGAGCCGGCAAGCCAAGCCGCGCCCAGAGCAGTTGTCTCCAAAATGGTTGGACGGTCGACCGGCGCATCGAGAATGTCGGCCAGGCGCTGCATGGTCCAGTCGGAGGCCACCATGCCACCATCGACACGAAGCACGGTTTTCACCCCGCCGCGCCAATCCTTTTTCATGGCAGTCAGAAGGTCATTGGTCTGGTAGGCGACACTTTCCAGCGCCGCCCGGGAGATCTCAGCCGGGCCGGTGTTACGGGTCAAACCAAACAGTGCACCGCGGGCATCGGCATCCCACCAAGGCGCGCCAAGACCGGTAAACGCCGGAACCAGATAAACATCCTGGTTGGGATCGGCCGTCTCGGCGAGTGCGCCGCTCTGCGGTGCGGATTTGATGATACCCAATCCGTCACGCAGCCATTGCACGGCAGCCCCGGCAATGAAAATCGAACCCTCCAGCGCATAGGTCGTCTTGCCGCCAAGCCGGTAGGCAATCGTCGTCAGCAGCCTGTTTTTGGACGGAACCATATCGGTGCCGGTGTTGAGCAGGGCAAAACATCCGGTGCCGTAGGTCGATTTCATCATACCCGGTTTGAAACAGGCCTGCCCGATCGTGGCCGCCTGTTGATCGCCGGCTATTCCGAGGATCGGAATGGAAGCACCCAGCAGTTTCTTGTCGGTTGAGCCGAAATTGGCGGCGCAATCCTTTACTTCCGGCAACATGGCGGACGGAATGCGCAGGATCTTTAACAGGTCGTCATCCCAGCGATTTTCGCCGATGTTGTAGATCAGGGTTCGCGCTGCGTTGGTCGCGTCCGTCGCGTGTACTGCGCCGCCCGTCAACCGCCAAACCAGAAATGTATCGATGGTGCCAAACAGCAACTCACCGCGCTCCGCCCGCTTTCGCGCCCCCGAAACCTTGTCGAGTATCCAGGACAGCTTGGTTCCCGAGAAATAGGGATCGAGCAACAACCCGGTTTTCCTGGTGAACGTCTTTTCCAGCCCCTGCTTCTTCAACTTCGCACAAAGCGGAGCCGTGCGGCGGTCTTGCCAGACAATCGCGTGGTGGACCGGTTCGCCAGTCGCCTTGTCCCAGACGACGACCGTCTCGCGCTGATTGGTGATTCCAATTGCATCGATCTTCTCTGCAGCGGTTCCGGCTTTTCTCAATGCCGCGCGACAAGACCACAGAACCGTTTTCCAGATTTCTTCCGCATCATGCTCGACCCAGCCCGAATGTGGAAAATGCTGGGTGAATTCCTTTTGTCCGCTCCCGGCGATACGCATCGATTTGTCAAAAACGATCGCTCTGGTGGAAGTCGTTCCCTGATCAATTGCGAGGATGTTACCGGTCAAGATATTCTCCAATGGTCGTGACGCCGAAAGACTATCGCGACTATGCGCGCCCGGCAGCGATAATCAAGCGCAGTACCGACAGTTTCACAAAGACGCTGCATTTGGCGACTATGGGAAACAGACAATACCGATGGGCAGGCTTGGCACCGCGGCGCATATGGACTTAACTGAAATTCAAGCTTGAGACTGGGAGACGCGTCGATGAATTCGGTTGTGGCAGGTTTTTCCTTGTTGTTCCGCAATGTACAAACTGCCCCGAAAAACAAACCGGCTGTGCTGGTCTGGTTTGTGATCGCGATTTTTGTTTCGGCCCTTCCGGCAGCTGCGTTTGTCGATCCGTCTCTCGTCGTCAAGATCGAATTGGCCGAGGCACAGGGAGATGTCGATGAAGCGGTTGAATTGCTCAACGAAACGATTGACCAAACAGAGGACGCCCAGACGCTCGAAGATCTGAGAGCGCATCTTGCGGCAACACTGGATCGTGCAGGAAGGTTCGAGGAGGCAGCGCTGGCCTGGGTCGATCTGGCAAACGAGATGGCTGAACGGTTGGGCTCGCTCGATCAGTCGCTCGTGACGGTATGGAACAATGCCGCCTTGGCGTTTGAGAAGGCCGGAAACAATCAGGGAGCGGCCGAGGCAAGTGCCGAAGCATTGGCAGTACTGGTCGCAGCGGGACAGCCGGAAGCGGCGGATGATATACTGGCGCGGCTCAAGCGACTTGGCAAAAGCGGCGAAGGCGAAACGGCAGAATACGCAAACGAAGTTGTCGCCCAGTTTGACCAGGACGTGGAAAAAAGCCGCGCGGCACCCGACGATCCCGATAGCGGATTTACAACGTTGCGCATTTACTACGGCACTGACCGGGCCCGGACCGGCAGCGATTACCCTTCCGAATTCTACGGTGGTGAAAGGGGTGAACTGGAGGTTGGTTCGGCCCTGGTTTCGATTCCTCGCTCACACAAACCAGGACAACTGGAAAAACCCGATCTGTGGACATTCGATTTCAGATTGGATCCTGAACGTCACATCGTGTTGCAGGAGGTCAATCCCGGATCAGCCGATGAAGTGTTTGGCATGATGCGCCAGCACGTCGACAACGCGGGAACCCGCGAGGCGTTTGTCTTCGTTCACGGCTTCAATGTCAGTTTCAACGACGCAGCTCGGCGAACAGCGCAGATGGCCTACGACATGCATTTTGATGGCCTGCCAATCCTCTATTCCTGGCCATCGCGCGATTCAGTACTGAGCTATATTTCCGACACAGCCGTGGTCAATCTTTCGGGCAGGCGCCTGACACTGTTTCTGGAAGAAATCGTCAAGAATTCCGGCGCGACGCGCATCCACCTGATTGCCCATTCAATGGGCAACCGTGCGATGACCGACGCGCTTGAACTTTATGCGCTGCGAAACGAAGGCAAACCCGCGGCTTTCGATCAGGTATTGTTTACCGCACCTGATCTCGATGCCGGGCTGTTTGCGGCAATGGCCAAGACCATCCGGCCGGTTGCGAAACGCCTGACGCTGTATGCATCGAACAAGGATTGGGCTCTGGAGGTGTCAAAGCGGCTGCACGGCGATTCGCCACGGGCCGGACAGGGTGGAGACAGCATTCTGCTGGCGCCGACATTCGACACCGTCGACATGACCATGATCGGGGAAGACATGCTGGCGCACAGTTACTTCGCTAACAATGCTTCTGCATTGACCGACATATTCTCGCTGTTCTGGCGTGATGCTTCACCTGCCCAGCGCTGTGGCATGATCCAGAAGGAAACCGATAGCGGCAGCCTCTATTGGCACTACGATCCGACCCAATGCGATGGCGATGCCCTGCTCTCGACGCTTTCGATCCTGAAGCGCGGGAGCGTTGGCTCGGTTGCCGAGGCGAGAGCATTCGTCAATCGGTATATCGTTTCGACGTCGATTGATCCGAAGGACCGCAACCGGTTGCTGAACGCGCTGGGCAAGTTGTTTGGCGGATGAGCTCAGTCGCGCGGTGGGATCGCCCGACCTTTTTCGCTGGCTGGCCGCGCTGAGCAGTTATCGAGCCATTTCTCAACGCGGGTGAATTCGTCAAGGCCGAGTTCGTCAGCTGCCTCGTAAAACCCGCCAAGTGTTCCGACCCACGGAAACGAGATGATGTCGGCGATTGAATACTCATCACCCATTATCCATTCCCGGCCATCGAGACGTTTTTCGAGTACACCGAGCAGCCGTCTGGTCTCGTCACGGTAGCGGTGCATGGCAAGCTTGTCTTCCATGTCCTTGCCGCCAAATTTGTAGAAGAAGCCGAATTGCCCGAACATTGGTCCGATGCCACCCATCTGGAACATGACCCATTGCAGGCACTCCAGTCGCCCCGCCGGGTCGGCAGGAATCAGCTTGCCGGTCTTCTCGGCCAGGTAAATGAGGATGGCGCCTGACTCAAACAGGCCGACCGGTCTGCCGCCAGGTCCGTCCGGATCGATGATCGCCGGTATCTTGCCGTTTGGATTGAGCGAACGGAATTCATCCGTGTGCTGATCTCCATCCATGATCGAGACCTTGTGCGCCTCATAGGGCAGGCCTAGCTCTTCCAGCATGATCGATACCTTGACCCCGTTGGGAGTGGGGAAGGAGTAAAGTTGAAGCTGATCCGGATGTTGGGCGGGCCACCGCTTGGCAATCGGAAATGAGGATAAATCGGTCATTGTTGTTCCCTCCTGAGGCAGCCGGCTTTTTCCGGAATTGAAGGCTAAAAAGTAGGGGCTTGTTTTGTTTGTGCAAGCAACAAGCACGACAAGACAGGCTTTGGCCGGTGAACACTGTGTCGCCCGATTGGCACCCCATCAGCTTTATATTGCCGGTTGCGTGCCTTTCTGGCAGACCTGAGCAAGTTGAACAATCACGGCAGGATATCATGTACAAGGCGATTGGATCACCCGGCTCGCGCATTTCGCGCGTCGTCTGGATGCTTGAAGAACTCGAGCAGCCCTATGAGATTGTTGTCGCGAAACCCAATTCCGAGACGGCCTATCAATATAATCCGTCCGGGAAGGTACCGGCCCTGGCTGACGGTGAATTCATACTGACCGATTCAGCAGCGATCTGCGTCTATCTCGGCGAGAAACATGCCGACAAGAATATGGGTTCCCGCAATGCGCAAGAGCGTGCGCTGATCGACGCCTGGATGCAGTATCTGCAGTCCGAATTCGAGGCGCCGATGTGGAACAAGATCAGGCACAAATTCATCCTGCCAGAAGAGTTGCGCCTGGATATCAGTCCATGGACGGCTTGGGAATTCGCCAAGGAGATCAAGACATTCGAGCGCCGGCTGGGATCAAATGAATATGCGATCGGTGACCGGTTCACCGCCGTTGATATTCTGGCCGCAAGTTGCGCTACATGGGCGAGGGCGGCAAAATTCGAAATCTCGTCAAAAACCGTCGATGACTATTTCGACCGGATTCTCGCCCGTCCGGCCCGGGCCCGATCCGAAGCAAGGATCGAGGAAGTCAGGCAGAAGAAAACTTGAACTCACCGGCTGCCGGTCAATCGCTCGGCAACCAGGCCGGCCAGTTTTTCAGCGACTTGCGTCTTCGTCATTTCAGGCCACGCATCGACGCCGGATTGGCTGACAATACGCACGCGATTGCGGTCGCCACCCATAACCCCGGTTTCGCCGATACCGCTGTCTTGTGAGACATCGTTGGCGACAATGAAGTCAGCACCCTTGCGCTTCAGTTTAGTACTGGCGTTCTCGATCAGGTCGCTGGTTTCCGCCGCAAATCCGATGACCAGGTCCGGCCTGCGCTCGTGATTGCCGATACCGGCAAGAATGTCGGGATTTTCGGTTAACTGCAAGACGGGTATCGCGCTGCCCGGCGCTTTCTTTATCTTCTCGTCGGCAGCGGTGTCGGTGCGCCAATCGGCAACGGCTGCGACCATGATCGCCGCATCGGCCGGCAGCAGGCTTTCGACCGCATCACGCATTTGCCTGGCGCTCTCCACTTTGGTGACAGACACGCCCGCCGGATCGGGAATGTTGACCGGACCTGAGACCAACTGCACATTTGCGCCGAGCCGCGCCAGCGCACCGGCGATCGCGTGGCCCTGCTTGCCCGAAGAACGATTGGCAATGTAGCGAACAGGATCGATCGGCTCATGCGTCGGGCCGGACGTCATGATGATTTTTTTTCCGCGGAGCGGTTTGGGTGCGTTGTCCAGCATGGTTTCGACTGCTGCCGCGATCTCCAGCGGCTCGGACATGCGACCCTCGCCGGCCTCGCCGCTTTCAGCCATTTCACCGCGGTTGGGGCCGATAAAGCTGATGCCATCCTTGCGCAGTGCCGCCACATTGCGCCGCGTGGCCGGATGCATCCACATGCGCGGGTTCATCGCCGGCGCAACCAGCACCTGTTTGTCTGTTGCCATCAGAACAGTGGAGGCCAGATCGTTCGCCAGCCCATTGGCCATCTTGGCCAGAAGGTCCGCCGTTGCCGGAGCAACAACCAACAGGTCAGCTTCGCGCGACAAGCGGATGTGGCCGATATCGTGCTCGTCATCGCGATCAAACAAGTCCGTGAACACTCGGTCGGCAGTCAGCGCCGAGACGCTCATCGGCGTGACGAATGACTGCGCCGCTTTGCTCATCACCGTGCGCACCGAGGCGCCCCGCTCCCGTAACCGGCGAACGAGATCAAGGCATTTGTAGGCAGCAATCCCGCCGCCAATGATCAAGAGGATGCGTCTTCCGGACAGACTGCCGGCACTGTCAGGTGCGTCCAACGGACCCGTCGCCGCCAATTCGAGGGAGCTTCCGGCGGCTGCCGAGGTGGAAACTGGCGGGCTTGCTACCAGATCTTCCTCTGCCAGCGCCTGCAGGATCGAGCGCAATTCCTGCTCCATGGAGACGCCGTTTCTGGCGGCGCGCTCTCGCAGTTTCTGTTTGGTCAGTTCATCGATTTGGCGAATGGTTACAGATGCCATTGTTGTCGGCCCAGTGTTTTGCAATCATCGAAGTGTAGTCAATGATTGCAATGCAATCAATGGATTCTTGTAGGCAATTTGATCCCGAAAGGCTAAACCCCAAAAGCGAACGTCAGATCACCGCTTTTTCGGTCAATGCTCGTCCGCTAACAACACGCTCGTAACCGAACGGTGACAGGTCCAGGCTTCTAAATTCGCCATGGATGATCCACTCGGCAATGCCGCGGCCCATTGCAGGCGATTGCTGCAGACCGTGGCCGGAAAAGCCGTTGATGAACAGGAAGTTGCCGATTTGAGGGTGCGGCCCGATCACAGCATTCTGATCAAGGACATTATAAGCATAATGGCCGGTCCACTCGTTAATCACCCGAATGGCTTCGAATTGCGGGATGCGGTTCGCGATGGCTGGCCAGACTTCATTCTCCCACAGTCCGTCCTCCATGGCGAAGTCCGTTGGATCAACCGCAGGGTCAACCGTGCCTTTTGAACCGACCAGATAGGTTTCCGGTCCATCCTGGCGCACGTGGACGCCAGAGGGATCAATGGTCAGTGGAAGTTCGCGGTCGAGTTTCTTTTCCGCCTTGAATATCCACGTGTAGCGTTTTCGCGGTTCAACGGGCAGATCATCAATTCCGGCCATCTTCGCTGTCAGTGCAGCGCGAGGGCCCGAGGCGTTGACAACGTACCGGCAGGCGATTTGCGCACCCGAAGCCAGTGTGACCGATTCAATCCGGCTTCCGTCCTGATTGCTCGCCATGGACACGACCTCGCCGGTGACGTACTCGGCTCCTTGCGCCCTGGCCGAGCGGCGCAGCCACTCAAAGACCGTGCCGCCATCCCAATAGCCTTCGTCCCTGGTGTTGATGCTGCCGAGAAGGATGTCATCGAGATTGTAGAATGGATAGTTCTGCTCAATTTCTTCAGGCGTCAGCAGTCTTGTCTCGGCACCAGCGGCAAGCTGAACCTTCTGGTTGGCGCGGAGCACGTCTGCAAAGGGCTCATTGTCGGCCAGATAGAGATAGCCATAATTCTGGATTTCGAGCTCAGGCACCCGCTCGTCTCCGCCGAGGTGCTGGCGCAGGTTTTTCACAAAACCGGCGGTAAACTGGGAGATCCGTATGTTCAGCTCGTTGGAAAATTGCAGCCGGATGCAGGAATTGGTGTGGGCCGTCGAGCAAGATTCGTAGCTGGGGTCGCGTTCGACCACCAGAATGCGGCCATCGAAATCGGGATTGCTGGCCAGGAACCAGGCGACGGAACTGCCCATGATGGCGCCGCCGACAATGACGACATCGTATGAAGCGTGTTCTGGCGTTTCCACCCGCATGACAGTTTGAAATCCGCTACCGTTGGATTTGAAAGTTGTTGGTAGACCGGTTCCGGCCGGCGCCGGTCAACCTGTGCGGATGATTTTGATCACAAGGAGCAGCGAAGAGCCAGCCGCTTATTTCGATGACCCGCTCAGCCGGGCGAAGCGGTCTCTCCGACCAGGGCCAGCACCGAACCCCTGAGCGCAGACAGAAGATTTTTCAGATGTGCCTCGTCGGCGGCTGCATATTTCAGGCTGGTTGCAGAAGTCATGACAAAATCGGCCAGATCGCGGCTGTTGGTTCCGGATTTGGCAATGTTGTCGCCGAACGCGGAAAACTCTTTCGCCAACAGATCGCGCTTGTTGGCCTCAGCCTGGGTCAGCTCCTCGCTGCTGATGCCCCTGTAATCCTCAAGAAGATCCTTGTAGTCGGGCATTGCCCTGATTTGCCTGAAATAAAACAGGATCGCGTGCTCAAAAAACACGTCCAGCTTCTCGGCAATCGTCGTGCAATTTTTCCAGTCGGCCTCGATATCCGCCATCGTCTTGCGGGCGGCGTGGCAGATCGCGGCTTTCAGCACTTCTTCCTTGTTGGCGTAAGTTGCGTAAAGCGTCTGACGCGAAACGCCGGCCTTTTCCGCGATATCGCCCATGGTCGCCCGGCGCATGCCGTAGCGGGAGAAAACGTCGATTGCCGCCTCGATATATTTTGTGTCTTTTTCGCCCATTCTTACAACTTGACAAATAACGACGAAATGTCAATATGTCCAATCCAAGACCCAAATCGGGTTTAGACATTTCGCCTGTCTCACGCAAATTGACGACCCGGCAGAGGACAAAATCATGAAGTTCACGGTGAACGGTCAGGAGCACGACATTGATGTCGAGCCTGAAATGCCGGTTCTTTGGGTGCTGAGAGACGAACTCGGCATCACCGGGCCAAAATATGGTTGCGGCATTGCCCAATGCGGCGCCTGCGCGGTTCATATCGACGGTGTTGCAGTCCGCTCCTGCCAGTTGCGCGCCGGCGATGTGGATGGCGAGATCACGACCATCGAAGGTTTGGGCACTCCCGGCTCACTGCACGCGGTTCAGGCGGCATGGGTCGAGCACCAGGTCGCTCAATGCGGTTACTGCCAATCCGGCCAGATCATGCAGGCGGCATCATTTCTCGACATCAATGATGACCCGAGTGACGAAGAGATAGACCGGGCGATGTCAGCCAATCTCTGCCGCTGCGGGACCTATCCCCGCATTCGCGCCGCCGTCAAAACGGCTGCAAAAAATCTGAGGAGTGCATGAGGTGGGACGTGCACGGACAATTGCCCGCAGAACATTCCTGATCGGTTCAGCCGCCATCGCCGGCGGGGTGGCGTTCGGTGCCTATTTGTACCGCCAGCCATTGGACAATCCGCTTGCCAGAAGACTCGCAAACGGTGAGGCGACCTTCAATCCCTGGGTCAAGATATCCGGCGACAAGATCACGCTGATCACGCCGCATGGCGACATGGGGCAGGGCGTCGCACACATGCAGGCAATTTTGATTGCTGAAGAAATGGACCTTGAACTCGGTCAGTTCGAAATCGACTTCGGCCAGCCCTCTTCGGCGTACTATAATGGCGGCTTCACCGTCGAAGGCGCGGAGACGATGACAGCATTGCTGCCATTGCCGGAAGAGACACTTGCCGCGTCGATTGCGCCGGTGCTCAAGATCGTCGGGTTACAGGGGACCGGCGGTTCCAGTTCAACCATCGACAGCTACAGAAAACTGCGGGAAGCCGGCGCGGTTGCGCGCGAAACGCTCAAGGCGGCTACGGCCAAAAAATTCAACGTGGATGTCAGCCGGCTCAGTACCCTAGCCGGAGCAGTCATATTGCCGGACGGCCAGGAGATTGCCTACACCGAGCTTGCTGCGGATGCTGCCGCACTGGAGCCGTCACCGGTGCCTGCGTTACGTGATCCGTCGCAATGGAGGCTCGTCGGTAAACCGACAAAGCGGGTCGACACGGAGGCAAAATCTACCGGCTTGCAGACCTTCGGCATCGACGTCCAACTGGACGGGATGGTCCACGCCGCAGTGCGCGTCAACCCGCGTCGCACCGCTCTGGCCGGTTACGATGCCGAAGCAGCCAAAAAAATGCGGGGCGTTATTGAGATTGTCGAAGTGACCAACGGTGTCGCCGTGATTGCCGACAATAGCTGGCGGGCAATCCAGGCTGCCAACGCGATCGAGTGCAGCTGGGCGCAAGCCGAATACCCCGCCAATCAGGCGGATCACTGGAAGGCATTGTCCGACGCACTCGATGCCGGCAGCGGGCTGACCTGGCGCAATGATGGTGATATCGGCGAAGCCGCTGATGGCGCAGACGGTATCAATGTTGAATACCGCACGCCCTACGTCGCCCACCAGCCGCTCGAGCCGCTGAACGCTACCATCCACGTCACTGACGATGGCGCGGAGGTCTGGACCGGCCATCAGCTGCCCCAATATGTCTGCACCCAGGTCGCCAGGAAAACCGGGCACGAAGATGACAAGGTGACGTTTCACAACCAGTTTATGGGCGGCAGTTTCGGGCACCGGTTCGAGATCGAGGTCGTGAACCTTTGCGCCGAGATCGCAAGCCGGATGCGTGGAACGCCGGTCAAACTCACTTATTCGCGCGAAGAGGATTTTCAAAACGACTTTCCGCGCCAGATTGCGATGGCACGCGGCAGCGGGCGAGCCGCCGGCGGCAAGGTTGAGAGTCTCGATCTTTCCATCGCATCCGCGCCACCCTTGATATCTCAGTCTTGGCGAGCTGGAATTCCCGTCGCTGGTCCGGATTTTCAGATCGCATCCGGCGCATTCAATGCGCCGTATGACATCGAGAATTTCCGGGTGTGTGCTTCGACGGTGAACGGCCTGGCGCCGACTTCGAGCTGGCGTTCGGTTGGTGCTTCAAATGGCGGGTTCTTCATCGAGTCCCTCATGGACGAGTTGATTCACGAAGCCGGAGCCGATCCGATGCAGGAGCGGTTGCGGTTGTGCAGTGATCCACTCGCCCGTGCTTGCCTGGAGGCTGTGGCAGAGATGTCCGGCTGGGGTGGCGAGGCGGGCGATGGTAGTGGACGCGGCGTTGCGCTGGTCAAAAGCTTTGGCGTTCCGGTTGCCGAAGTCATCGAGGTTACCAATTCGGAACGCGGCATCAGAATCGACAAGGTCTGGGTGGCCTGCGATGTTGGCAGGGTCATCGATCCGGTCAATTTTGAGTCGCAAGTCCAGGGCGGAGTGATCTGGGGCCTTGGTCACGCGATGAATTGCGAGATCACCTATTCCGACGGTATGGCCGAACAAACCAATTATCACGATCATGAAGGCATGCGGCTCTACCAGTGCCCGGCGATTGAAGTGCGTGGCCTGGAAAACGGCGAGAAAGTTCTCGGCATCGGCGAACCGCCCGTGCCGCCGGCAGCGCCTGCGCTCGCTAACGCGATTTTTGCAGCCACCGGCAAACGCATTCGTGAATTGCCGCTCAACCGGCATATCGACTTCGTGTGAGGGCAAACGACGTGAAGAGAGCATCCATCACCTTGGCCGCGATCGCCGCAGGCACCTTGCTGGCGGTCGCTGCCGAACCGGTCGGCACCAACCGGGTCATTAACGACTTTGCCGAAGGTTCCATTTCCACCGAAGAAGGACTGGCCAACTGGGCCAGGTTCTACGAAGTGGCCTCGCATCCGCGCTGTTCCAACTGCCATGTCGGCGCCGACCACCGGCCGATGTGGTCCGGGCCGAGCTATGGCAAAACCCGCCCGCACGGCATGAATATCGTTGCCGATGAAAGCCGTATCGGCGGCGAATCGCTGGTGTGCTCGACCTGTCACATCACGTTGCCGGAAGCTGATCCCGACGCGAATGCGACCCCGCATGCCGCGCCACGGGTTGCGGCGGACTGGATGCTGGCGCCTGTCGAAGCGGAATGGTTTGGTAAATCATCCTCCTACATCTGCAACCAATTGAAGGATCCGGAGCGAAACGGGGACAGAACCATCCGCGAGGTTGCCGCACATCTGGACCATGATGTGATCTTGCACTGGGCATGGAGCCCGGGTGGCGGCCGTGAACCGGCACCTTATTCGCTGCAGGAAACGATGGATTCACTGATGAAGTGGGCGGCGGCAGGAACGCCGTGTCCGCAGGAATAGGTTGAGCACATGGAGACCGGTCTGTTTACTTCCCGCGCTGCTGCCGTCCCCGTCGGAGTCAGCGCCGTGTTGCATCTCCTGGCATTTGTCGTCGAGGGTTTTTCGGCATTCGCTGGCACAATGTTTGTTGTCGGTCTTGTCTACCTGGCAATTGCCTACGGATTGCGGCAGGGACGGCGCTGGCTTGCCTGGATCAGCTTCTTCATCATGCTGGCCGGCATGATCGCCGCCTACTCCACTGCCGGGTCAGGGCTTCATTTCTGGTGGTGGACAGCCATTGCAGTCGCTGACCTGATCGCCGCTGCCATCCTCTTCGGCGCACTGTGGAAATCGAAGCCGGTAGCTGCGTGACTGGTGCGCTGACCATTTGATAGCTGCTGGGTCTTAATACGCCGTACGGCGTTCTTCGCTCGGCGGTCTTCCAAACAGCACCCGGTAACTCTGCGCAAAATAGGAATGCGAGGTAAAGCCGGTGGCAATCGCCACGTCGAGGATCGGCATGTTGGTCTGTCGGAGCAATTCGCGGGCGCGCTCCAGTCTGAGCCGCATGTAATAACGGCCGGGCGTCATGTTGAGATGGCGCAGGAACAACCGTTCTACCTGCCGCACCGACAGACCGGCGGATTTCGCCAGTTGCACCGCCGAATAGGGCTCGTCGAGATTATCGGCCATCAGTTCGACGATCTTGCGCAGTTTTTCCGACTTGCCCGTCAGGTCACGCTCCGGGCCGACCCGCTGGCGGTCGGTGGCGGTGCGAATGCGCTCGTGCTGGAACTGGTTGGCGACCTCATTGGCAATGCCGGCGCCAAAATCACCGCGGATGATTTCCAGCATCAGGTCGATCGACGTTGTTCCGCCGGCGCAGGTGTATCGCTTGCGGTCGATCTCAAACACGTTGCCGGTGCACTCAATATCGGGAAAGCGCTCCTGGAAGCCAGCCCGGTTTTCCCAGTGAATTGTACAGCGGTGACCCTCCAACTGTCCCGCCTCAGCGAGAATATATGAGCCAAGCGAAAGAGCGCCAATTTTCCCGCCGCGCCGGCCCCAATTTCGCAGTGCCACCAGAACCTTGCTCTTGGCCGGGAATTCGGTCGTCAGGCCGGCGCAGATAAACAGGACATCGCCCGGCGGCATGTCTGACAGCGCATAATCGACCTTCAGCGGCAATCCGTTCGATGCGAATACCGATTCGCCATCCGGCGACACTGTCGTCCACTGATAGAAGTCACGACCTGTCAGTCGATTGGCAGAGCGGATCGTGTCGATGGCTGCGGAAAGCGAGAACATCGAGAACTTGTCGACCAGCAAAAAGACAAATTGCCGGTTTGTCGTTATGGCGTCTGACATGGCAGGCGCTTCTAACGCAAGGGAACAGGAGCGGGAAGCCTTTATTTGATCATCGCAGCTAAAAGCCGGTCAGGCCCGGCGCCGCGACCTTCTTTCGGCCAGATCGTAAATTGCTCCGCGCATCTCGCGCAGGTCGTCGCGAATGCGTTCCACGTCATCGGCGGGCCGGGACCGGTCGGCCTTTTGCTTTCTCGCAGGTTTTGCGGCTTCAGGCGCTGTACCGGCCAGGCTCTCGTTCCCGGTAGCTGCCGGACCGTTTTGTGGATGGGCTGGCTGACCATATGCCGGAAACGGCATTCCCGCATAGACGGGCGGCGGATAGGGCGCGGGCGAAACCATGGCCACCGGATTGAACGGAACCGGCATCGGATACGGACCGTAGGCAACCATGCCCGGCGCCGGATAAGCGGGCGGTGCCGGGTAAGGCGGATAAGCGGGATGGCCGTGCGGCGCGGCATACGCAGTTTGCGGCCAGGCGCCGGGTGGAGGTGCCGGAGCAGGCGCCGCGCCGGCATCAGACGTCCGCCGGTCTTCTGCCGCGGGAAGCTGTTCGTCCCGATTTTCCGGATAGGAATCAGTCCTGAACCGGTTCTCCTCGCGGTTTCGACCCGGCTCCCGGTGCCGATCCCTCGGTGAGCGGGGAGAATCGGGATATTGCCGTCCGGGCGGCGGTGCGGGCGGATTGCCTCCAAACAGGCTCTGGGCCGCACCCCGCGCACCACCAATGCCGACGCCGAGCAGGAACCCGGCAAGTGTTCCGGCAATTGCAATCATGCTGCGCGACGGTCCTACCGGATCCAGCGGTGCGGCGGCCGGCGAAATCAGGCTCATATTGGCCTGGTTCAGGTCTTTTTGCTCTCCGGTTTCCCGGGCTCGCAACAGATAGGATTCGTAAACCGCCCGCTTTGCCGCTGCGTCCCGTTCCAGCTCGCGAAGGGTCACCATGTCGTCGCTGACGTTGACCTGCCGGGCCTTGAGCGCTGCCAACCGTGCTGACAGTTTCTGCTCCAATTCGACAGCTCGTTTCAGTTCGACCTGCATGGAAGCGGCTATGCGCCGCAACTCGGTCTGCAGCTGTTGGCGCGCACCGTCGATCTGTGCCTGAATGGCGCGGCTTTGCGGATGCTTGGAACCGTATTTTACGGCGCTTTGGCTCGCTTGCCGCAGCAGTTCCGCATATTGGCTGCGCAGTTCGGTCACCAGTGTTGAGTTGACACCCTCCGGCAATGCCCCGCCGATTACGACGTTGACATCGACGGACCTTGCAGAAGCCGCCCTGGCGCTGAGTTCGATCGTTCTGGCGCGGGCAGTCGCCAGCTGGTCATTGATCTTGATGATCTCGTCGTCGCCGATCAACCGGCCGCGGGCGTCAATCAGGTCGCGTTCACCCTTGAATGTCTCGACCTTTCGCTCCGCCTCTTCAACACTACGCCTCAGCTCGTCGAGCTTGCCCCCCAGTTCGGATGCGGCCCGGACTGCGGTCGATGACAAGCTTGCGGTACTGTTTTCCAGAAAAACGTCGACGACCGTATTGGCGATAAGAGCCGATTTTTCGGCGTTCTGGGTCTTCACTCCGACCGTGACGACGAACGTCCTGCCGCTCCGCTCCACTTCCAGGCTTTCAAGCAATGCCTGAACAGCGATGGCATGGGTGCGGCCGGTTCCCGAACTGTCGTCCCGCCGGGCGAGCAGTGACCTCAATTCCCCGATCAAGTTCGGTATCCGGAATCCGGTGCTCGCCCCGTTGAACTCAGGGTCCGTGTCCAGATTGAGCCGATCGACCACCTTGTTGACCACCGTGCTGGAGGTCATGATCCGCATCTGGTTTTCAACGATTGCTATGGCGGTATTTGGCGACACGTCGCTGTTGACGAGCTCGCGATCGACGATGCGGATGTTGCGCGGATCGACCAACAGTTCGGCAAAGGATTCATACTGCTTCGGCGTGGCAAAGGCGATCAGTACGCCCGCAAGGGCGCCGGCAATCGTCATGGCCGCGATCAACCGCTTCGAACGCCTGATGCTATCGATCACTGTTACCGGATCGATCAGCGGCCGGTAGGGGTCGGAACCATTTTCGTCATACCGGCGAGTGCCATGCCGGTCATCATTGGCTGCGTTAAAATCATCCTTCGCCGATCTGCCGTCTTCGCGGGTCCGCCTGGCGTTGCGATCGCGGACGGTCTGGGAACCGTCGAAATCCGATTCCAGATCATTGGCGAACTCAGCACCGATTTCAGCTTCGGCCTGCTTGTCGGGATCCGGTTTTGTGGCAAGCGCGTGTAGAAGCGGATTGGGCCTTGCCTCACGGCGGGAACGGGCGAGCCGGTGTTGAAGGGCCGGGTTTGGCTCACTTACGCCGGCACCCAGAAGCGAGCCGCCACCGACAGTTTTGCCGCGTCTTTCAACCCTTCCCTGAGACAAAAGCGAGCCGCCGCGTCTGCCATTTCCGCTCTGTCTGTGATCTGGCATTTGCGTCGTTTACTCGCTGACGGAGGGTTGTGCGGCCTGATAACGGCTGCCGATCTCCGCAAGTCCGTTAATTCATTGGTTAATCCAAGCTAAACAGGCATGGAAAACAAAAGGTTAATATTAGCGTTCGTTGCGGCAATTCACTGGCCGGTGGTTGAGGCTTGCGGCTGGCGAAAATTCTCCCACTAAACGGGCAATTAAGCTTTGCCCGCTATGACTGGTTGAGCATGGCATCGGGTCGCAAACGTGGGGGACAAATGGCGACGGTTTCGGAGTTTCTGGCCGCCCGGGCAGGACTTCTCAGAGGGTACGGATCGGCATTGAGCGGCTCAGTCGGCCGGTTGGTGTTTTCGCTTGCCTATTTCATCCTTCTGGCCAACACGCTCTCAATCGCCGATTTCGGCATTTTCGCCACGGCATCTGCAACCGGCGTTGTGCTGTCCCGGCTGTTGGCATTCGGATTTGTTTCGCCGCTTTATCGTGCCGCCACGGTCAAATCGCGGCTGATCGGAGTCTATGCGGCCGGTTTCATTGCACTTGGCATCGTCTCGCTGCCGCTGATCGCAATCGTCGGTTTTCTGGTTCATCAAGCGGTTTTTGCAGGCGACATCGGCTTGGCGGCCTTTTCGCTGATCATGCTCAGCGAGGTGGTGCTATGGCGATTGACCGAGGCGGTTATCATCGTCAACAACGGCATGGGGCGTTTTGGCCGCGCCGCGATCCTCGTCATTCTGGGCACCGCATTTCGGGCTGCAGCCGCGCTTGCTTTTGCCTATGCCGCCGCACGTGCTGTCGATCAGTGGGCGATCTATTATCTGGCGGCCAATGCCGTGTCCCTCCTGACCGGGATAGCATTTTTCTATCCGGGCCAACGCCTGCGATTGAAGCCGGCGCTTTATGGCCGCAGGTTGATCGATTCGGTCGCTGTTTCGGGTGCCGAAGTGCTGTTTTACCTGCAGATGGAGCTGGACAAGCTGCTTGTTCTGGCCATTGGCGGACCCCAGATTGCCGGTATCTACGCCATCATCATGCGCCTGGTCGACTTGACGGCGATCCCGATCCGGGTGTTCACGATGATGCTGATGCAGGCGATGATGCGGTCGCCGGATTTGCTGCGCCGGGCGTGGCTGAAATCCGGCCTTGAGGCTGGTATCTTCTCGGTTTCTGTTGCCGCGCTGCTGACACTGGCCGGAATTCTGCACATCTATCCTGGTCTGCTTGGCAGCAATGTCGCTGAGGCTGCTCCAATCATCGGCTTCGCGCTTCTGGTTCCGGCATTTCGCAATCTTGTCGAATACCAGGCGGAACTGCTCTACGCGCGCGGCCAAACGGTGTTGCGGGCGATCAACCTGGCACTTCTGGCCGGGGCAAAGGCGGTTCTGCTTGTTGGTCTGTTGTCCGTTGTGAGCGGGCCGATCCCGTTATTGACCTGGCTGAACGCGGTCTTTGCCGTGCTCTACGTAATTTCGGCGCTTTTGACTTACAGCGCGCTGAAAAGACCAGCGCAACCTGTCTAGGGCATTTTCGCTCAAGTGGAATCATAAGAGCTAAAGATATTTCAATGATTCCAATCAGATAAAAGTGTTGCTGTGGTTCGAAGAAACCGCAAAACGCCCTGGAATCAAGCCGCCTTTATGAGGCGTCGGACACTGTCCAGATCCGTGCCGACAAAGCTCTGAAGCCCGATGGCGACCTGTTCCGGCCCCATCTGTGCGACAAAACCGGCAAGGTCGCTATCGCTCAATTGCGGCCCGTCCCAGTAAATGTGGCAGAGCTCATCGGTGGTCGGACTGTGGCCCTCGCCGCCCAAAACAGCATCGACGAACCTGCCATAGAGCATGCATTCGGAAAACTCGCGGGTTGAGGCAACAACTTCCACCCAATGGCGGCCGTGAACATCTTCAATATGGCGGCAAAGACGCGTCAGTGTATCGCGACGCCAGGCAATCGCCGTGGCAATGTAGTCATCCATCGCCGCGCTATCGGCATCGATTCCCAGCGCCCGGTCGGCATTGGCGACCCACCGGCGATGTTTGATCAGGGACGGATTGGCCAGCGCGCCGGGGCGTTTGAGAAAGCGCAGTCCATCGGCAAGCCACAGGTCAGCGCAGTCAAAATCGCGCAGAAAGACGACGTCGGAATCGCAGTAAAACATCGCTTCGGCATCGCAATGAGCGGCGATTGCCATTCGCCGCAGCTGCTGCACGTGCCAGCCGCGCAACGGTTTGGTGCGGAAACTCAACCACAAATGCCTTGAAAACAAGCTTGTCGGGTCGCGCACGACGTGCAGCCAGCCCGGTAACAACTCGCGCTCGTCAATTACCCGGCGGTTAGGCGTTTCGATGGTTCGGAAGAGATCGACATCGTGGCCGGCGACCAGAATCAGATGCTCAGAAAATCCCGAAACATGAGCATCAACGGTTTCGCAAAGCAGTTTGCACCGGTCAAAGTCCCCGGCATAGCTGGCGGTGACGATGACGACCTTTCGGGCCTTGTCCTCGGCGCTCTCAGGCATGGTCATCCGTTCCGCTTTTGCCGGCGCCGAACTTCTGCAACGTTATTCGCGTGAGAAATACCGGGTTTCCGAGAATATAACGGCGCCACAACCTGCCCGGTTCGCGACAAAGCCGGTAGACCCATTCAATGCGAAGCCGCCGCATGATCCGCGGTGCCCGCGGCACAGCTCCGCTCAGAAAATCGAGCAAAGCCCCGACTGCAATCGGCACCGTGCAATCCTGGCCCGACAATTTCGCGTCTATCCACTTCTCCTGCCGCGGCACTCCCATTGCGACCAGGAGAACATCTGGTTTCAGTTCGCTAATCTGTTGAATAACAACGGATTCTTCCTGGGGGTCCAAATAGCCGTCGTTCAGATAGACAAAACGGTGCTGCGGCATGGATTCGCGCAGGTCCCGGGTCGCCCGTTCACCGTTTTCACGTATGGCGCCAATGATGCCGACGGTCAGTGGCGACTGGATCGCCGCCAAAAGCGCCGGGACGAAATCAGTCCCGTTCAGGTTCTCCCTGAACGGTGCGCCGTAGAGGAATTTGGCGGCCATATCGACCCCGATCCCGTCCGGCAGAACAAGAAATGAACTGAGGATGGAGGCAAACTCCGGATCATCGACAGCGGTATTTGCGCTATGGGCGTTCAGGAACGCCACTTTCGTGAAACGTTTTTCAGCAATCACCGAGGCAAGCATGTCGATGGCTTCGCGCTGGTCGGGATTAGCCACTTGTACGCCAAGAATGTTCATGGATCGCGCCGGCATTCCGGGCAAATATGTCGAGGATTGCAGGTTCATGCGGGAACAAGCTCCTCAACATGACCAAGTGCCTTCAATCCATTGGAAACTGCTTCATCGAGCCCTCGCAGCTGCGCGGCGTGGAACATTCTGCCATCCGCAAGGACCGGGTTTCGCGCAAGTTTCTGAAGCGCGGACGCAAAGGTCCGAGGATCGTCCGCTTGCTCACAATTGTCCGGAATCATGGAAATACCGCGAAGCGAGGATGAAGTGGCGACGGCCGGCAGCCCCATCTCAAATGTCTCGATCGTCTTCAGCTGCACGCCGGTTCCAGCGCGGCTTATCAGCGGTATGACGGCAGAGCTTCTAACAAATTCACCGGCATCTTCGACACGGCCTACAAACCGTACATGCTGGTGCCGTTTGGCAAGGTCTCGTGGCGCCGACCCGGCCACGGCGATCCTGAAATCGTCTGGAAGGTAAGGCGTGACTTCGCTCAAGAACCATTCCAGCCCGACACGATTTGGCTGCCAGGTCCAGGTGCCGATCAAGCCTGCATCATGAGCGATTTGCCTGTCCGGCGAAACGGTGACCGGCTTGTCTGCGGTCACCAGCGGCAGAACTGCCGAACGTCCCGAACCGGTCACGCCCAGTGCCTGCCGGTCGGCTTCGGCGAGCGTAAAGACAAAGCGGGCGTTCGCACAAAGACGGCTTTCGATGGCGCGAAGCAGGCCCGCTTCGCGCGAAAACAACAAACTCTGCAATCGGCTGTCGGTTGCCCAGGCATTTTGCACCGCCGATATGTGCTCGACATTGTGAGCCACAAACAACGTTGGCTTGCCAGCAAAAGCGCTCTCGTACGCCGCCGTCATTTGCACTGCATTGAGGACATAGGCATCGCATTCGCCAGCCGACTTCAAGGCAGTTTCAAACGCACTGTCCGACATGGTCCGAAGTTTCGCTGACGACACGGTCAATCCGTTTATGACCGCGGCCGCCACCCAACCGATCTTGCGAAACGGTGAAGCATTTTCGTTTGCCGGATCGATTTCACCCAGCACAATCGTGTTGTCGGGATCGATTGGTGTCCGCCCCGGCCGGACATAGCCGATGACCGTCACCCGGACGCCCTGACGGCGCAATGCCGCAATGATCGCGGCGTTGGCGATCTCATAACCCGTCGACGGCGCCCCGTCGGGGACAAGGGAGGTAACAAATACCAGATGCATGCTCAGTCATTCCCGATCTACGACGTTTATCAAGGACACGTGAAATGTTGATTAAAACCCGCCGGAACCTGCGGATGTATCTTGCAGATCATGCCCGCGAGCGAGACGCGCGATGCATTGTCGTTAACGCGGCCTTAAAGCGGCACTGGTTTTATTGGACGCGAACTGAGAAAAGCCCATGATACCGCGCCTTTCCGACAACATTTCGGTCATTGCCCGCAGCAGAGAACTCAACGCGGACGCAGTTGAGATCGTTGTGACGCTTCCCACCTACAAGCGGCCGGAATGGGTGTTGCGGACACTGGCTTCGCTGAAGGAGCAACGAACCGCGCGAAAATTCGCAGTCATCGTTATCGAAAACGAGGCCGAAGCACGCGAAGGTGCAAAAGCCGCCGAACCGGTAATCACATCAGGTGAAGTGCCGGGCATGGTGATCATCGCACATGAGCGCGGCAACTGTTCGGCCTACAATGCCGGCTGGATGACCGCCTTCGTCCACTTTCCGAATTTTACCCACATCCTGGTCATCGACGACGATGAAATGGCCACACCGGGATGGATGGAATCCATGGTTCGGGCGGCAGAAGAGTTCGAGGCGGATGTTGTCGGCGCCCCGCAAATCCAGGCGTTTGAAGATCCGGCAAACGAGGTCTGGTCATCGCATCCAGTCTTCCAGCCTCCCTACAAAAAAAGCGGCCGGGTGGATGCGCTCTATTCATCCGGCAATCTGCTGGTTGCCCGCCGGGTGCCGGAAACGCTCGGCACTCCGTTCCTCGAGCCGATGTTCAATTTCATCGGCGGAGGCGATTCAGATTTTCTCAGCCGCGCAAAACAGGCCGGTTTTTCGCTTGCATGGTGTGCCGAGGCTCCGGTCCGCGAAACGGTTCCCGCGCGCCGCGTCGAAAAAAGCTGGATCAGGGCGCGGGGATTGAGAAACGGGGTGATATCGACGCTGGTCGAGCAACGAAAACGGTCCTCCGAGCGCTTCGGAGAGGCCCGGACAATGGCAAAAAGCCTGGCGTTGCTCGCCGTGTCGCCGTTTCGAGCGCTGGTGCAATGGGTGCTGTCGGGATCGATCTCGACTGCGAGCTATCCGGTTCACGTCGGCCTGGGCCGGGTGATGGCCCATTTCGGCTACGCAAACGAGCAATACCGGCACGCCGAAAAAAACTGATCCCGCCATCCCTGCCCATCCTGCTTGCGCGGTAAGCAATTTCCTATACATGATTTCCCCATTCGGATTTCGGGGGACGCAAGATGACAAAGGTGATTTTGGTCGGCTGTGGCAATATGGGCTACGCGATGCTGGCGGGCTGGATCGATTCCGGAAGTTTGACACCTGGAGACGTAGCGGTTGTGGAGCCAACCGAAGCATTGCGCAGCCGTGCCGCAGAGCTGAACGTTGCGGCGTTTGCCAGCTGTGATGCGTTGCCGGCGGATACCGCTCCTTCCCTGATCGTTTTTGCCGTCAAGCCGCAAGTCATGGATATGGTGGTTCCGCCTTACAGAAAATATGCCGAGACCGGTGCCGCATATCTCAGCGTCGCAGCAGGTACCAGGATTTCGTTTTTCGAAGAGGTTTTGGGTTCGCAAGTCCCCGTCATTCGCTGCATGCCGAACACCCCTGCGGCCATTGGCGCGGGAATGATGGTGACCGCCAGCAATTCGCATGTCGGCAGCGAGACGATGGAATTTGTTTCCGGCCTGCTTTCTGCAAGCGGCGAAGTCGCTGCCATAGGTGACGAAGCGCTGATGGACGCTGTCACCGCTGTGTCGGGTTCTGGGCCGGCCTATGTCTTTCATTTCATTGAATGTTTGACATCAGCTGGGGTTGATGCGGGGCTACCGGCAGATACCGCGGCGCAATTGGCGGGCCAGACCGTGCTGGGCGCTGCAATGCTGGCGTCTAAGAGCCCGGAGACGCCGTCAACATTGCGCGAGCAGGTGACCAGCCCGAACGGAACCACCGCTGCGGCTTTGTCGGTATTCATGGGTGAGGACCGGCTGAAAAACCTGGTCAGCGAAGCAGTGGAAGCCGCAAGGCAACGCTCTGTCGAACTGAGTTGACCTGCTAATCCAGCACCAATTCGTCCTGCCTTGCGCGCAGTTCGGCCAGTTTGGAACCCGGTTCAACGGCCGCATTTGTGTAGGTAATCAACTCACCCTTGCCAATTGGCGCGGTCACTGACCCGCCTTCGAGCAGGCCGCAGGGTATGGCGCCCTGATTTCGCGCATCCCCGGCTGTCATGATCCATGACCGGTAAGTCGTCTCGCCGATGGCGTCGAGCCGCTCGCCGGGCTTAAGATCGCGTTTGGCCAGCGCACACACTTCGGCGACCGGCCGGTCGAGTGGCACCATGTCAGCCTTGCCGTAGAGCACGGCACGGGCGCAGGTGAGCGGCACTTCCAGACTGGTCAAATGATATGGGCGGAAAAACGTGTAATAAGGGCCGGCGCCCAGTTTCAGATCGTTCATGCGCTCCCGCAATCTCGGATGCGCCATCTCGGCGATGACAAACACGCCGGGTGCTACACCCTTGCCAACCGTAAAGTCGACAACGCCCTTGCGCGACAATACTCCGCCATCTTCGACAGGGCAGAGCACCGACGACAGTTCTTCGCGGCTGGCCGAAGGGCCGTGCATGCCCGGCTTGTCGGGGACAAGACCGGTGGCGTTTGCAATCGCCGCCATTTCGACCATGGTCTTCGATCCGTCGACAAATTCGACCAACATGCGCGGGTTCATGTTCCGCCGCTCTGCTTCCTCGCGGTAATCGTCGGGCACCGCGTCGTGATTTAGCGGATTGTTCTTGCCCTTGCCGGCGGCAACGATGGTGTGCCCCATCGCCGAGACAAACTCGATCAGTTCCATGCATGATGAGGGTTCATCACCGGCCCCCAGCGAATAGACCACGCCAAGTCTGGCAGCAGCGTCCTTCAAATAGGCGCCAATGGTGACGTCCGCCTCGACATTCATCATCACCAGATGTTTGCCGTGCTCCATGGCAGTGAGGCCGATTTCCGCCCCGACGGCCGGCTTGCCGGTCGCATCGATGACGACGTCAACCAGTTCGCAGGTTGCCGCCAGTTCCGAAACCGCCGTGATAGCGGTCTTGCCATCCTCGATGGCGGCGATCAGTCCGGAAGGCCGTTTGGTCTCTTTGGCGCTGTCCGCCGGCAGTCCTGCCGTCTCGATCGCAGCCATGGCGCGTCCGGGCTGGGTATCTGCAATGGCCGCGACCTCAATGCCGCGCATCTGCGCCACCTGGGTCACGATATCGGTACCCATCTCGCCGCAGCCGATCAGTCCGATCCGGACAGGTTTGCCCTCGTCAGCACGTCTGGCGAGATCACGGGCGAGGCCTGTTAATGCAACATTGGTCATGAACAACCGCTTTTGTGGTTTCGTCCTGCCGGTGTAGGCGGCGGTACGCAATTGTCAACGAATGTCAGGCCTAAACCGCGTACGGTCTATCGAAATTTTCAAATGGCGTCGCGCAGCGCATACCAGCCAAGCGCCATCGTAAGCAGCGGGGCGCGAAACCGCCGGCCGCCCGGAAAAGCGGGGATATTCAAATCCTTGAACAGCTTCAGCTTGTCATCATTTCCGAGCACGGTTTCCGCATAAAGCCGTCCCGTATAGTTCGACAACATGACACCGTGGCCCGAATAACCAGCGCAGGAAATGACATTCGGCATCACCTCGCGCACAAAGGGCTTGCGCGGCATTGTGATGCCAACACGCCCGCCCCAGGTATGGGTAATGCCAACACCACGTAGTTCGGGATAGATTTCGGCGATCTGTTTGCGGATATGCGCTTCGATGTTCGCCGGGTCGCTCGATCCATAGGATTCCCGGCCGCCGAACAATAACCGGCCGTCCTTTGATTTGCGGAAATAACGCACGACAAAACGCGAATCATCGACGGATTCCCAGCCGGGAATGACGCTGCTGTCTTCACCAAGCGGCTCGGTGGCGCCGATGAAAGAGCCGATCGGCATGACATGGGCGGCGCTGACAGCTTCGAGCGCGCCGCCGTGAGCATTGACCGCGAGCAGGCATTTCTGCGCCGTGATCGTCCCATTACCGGTTTCTGCGGTGACCCTGCCGCCACCGGATTCCAATCCGATAACAGCGGTTTGCTCATGCAATTTGGCGCCGTAACCAGTAGCAGCCCTGGCGGTGCCTATCACCAGCTTGAGGGGATGGATGTGACCGGTTCCGGTGTCACGTACCCCGCCATGGTAAAACGTTGATCCGACAGCGGTTTCCGACGCCAATCGATCAAGATAGGAAATGTGCGGATAGCCGAACCGCTCGCCCATAATGTCGGCGTGACGCTTGTAGTCGTCGACATAACGCCGCTTGTGGGCAAACGACAGCTGACCGGAACGGAATTCGGCATCGATGCCATGCTCGTCCATGAACGACATCAGATGCGATTTCGCCTCTTCAGCGACCGTAAACAGGGCCTTGGCGCGTTCCAGCCCGAATTCTGCTTCAAGCTCTTCAGGCCAGGCCCTCTGGCCCGTTCCCATCTGGCCACCGTTACGTCCCGATGCGCCGTCGCCGAACCGATGCGCCTCGACAACGGTCACGTCGGCGCCGTTGCGGGCCAGATGTACGGCCGCCGACAACCCGGTGAACCCGCCGCCGATTATCAGAATATCGGTGCTGGAATCCCCGTTAAGCGCAGCATATTCCGGGCGATCGCCGGCGGTTTCCTCGTAGAACGAAAATCCCGGCGATATCGGGCTCTGATAGCGTGCGGCGGTCATTGGATGTGAACCGTTCTACACATTCAGCAGGAGATATTCCCGCTCCCAGGGGCTGATCACTTCCATGAAGGTCTCGAATTCCGCCCGCTTGATGGCCGAGTAAGTCGAGACGAAGCTTTCTCCGAAAATTTCCGCGAAGGCTGGTTCAGATTCAAACTGCGACACCGCTTCCAACAATCCGCGCGGCAGTTCCACTTCCTCGCGGTTGACCGCTTCAGAAGCCGGATCGTCGGGCACCACCTTGTTGGTCATGCCCAGATAACCGCAGCCGAGCGAAGCGGCGAGCGCCAGATAGGGATTGGCGTCGGAGGAGGGAATGCGGTTTTCGACCCTGCGCGCTGCTGCTCCGGAACGCGGCACGCGAAATGCCGTTGTCCGGTTGTCGTATCCCCACCTCACATTGACGGGTGCGGAAACACCCTGTGTCAGACGGCGATAGGAGTTGACATATGGCGCGAACATCACCAGCGCCTTGGGCACGAAGTGCTGCATGCCGCCAATGAAGTAGCGGAACATGTCACTTTCGCCGCCATCGGCATCGGAAAAAATGTTGTCGCCATTTTTACGATCGACAATTGACTGATGCACATGCATGGCTGATCCCGGCTGGCCCTGGATCGGTTTGGCCATGAATGTCGCGTACATGTCGTGCTTGAGCGCAGCCTCGCGAATCGTCCGCTTGAACATGAACACCTGGTCGGCCAGTTCGACGGGATCGCCGTGGCGCAGGTTGATCTCCAGCTGTCCGGCGCCTTCCTCGTGAATCAGTGTATCGATCTCAAGTCCCTGCGCCTCCGAGAAATGATAGATATCGTCGATCAACTCATCGAACTCGTTGATTCCGGCAATCGAGTAACCCTGGCCGCCGCCAATCGGACGGCCGGAACGGCCAACCGGTGGCGTTAGTGGATAGTCCGGATCAGGGTTTTTCTTCACGAGATAGAATTCGATCTCCGGAGCGACAACGGGTTTCCATCCCTTGGCGGAATAAGCATCGACCACCTTGCGCAAGACATTGCGCGGCGCGAACTCGATCGCCTCGCCGTCCTGACGGACCAGATCGCATATCACCTGTGCGGTCGGATCGCTCTCCCACGGCACGCTTGAAAGCGTCGACAGATCGGGAACGAGCTTCAGGTCGCCATCGTCCTGTGGATAGGTGAAGCCATGCCCGTCTTCGGGATATTCTCCCGAAATTGTCGCCATAAACACCGCCGAGGGCAGGGCCAGCGATGTGTTTGACGTAAACTTGTCGGAGGGCATCATCTTGCCGCGCGCCACTCCGGCCTGGTCCGGGGTGATGCATTCGATGTCTTCAATACTGCGCCAGGCCAGCCATTCGGCAACCTGTTTCCAGTTTTTCACACCGCGGCGGTTTTTCACATAAGCGGGCGTTTTCTGTCTCGCACCTCGCCGGGCGGTTCGCTCGGCCGGAATTTTGGAAGGCATAAATCACCAATGAATTTCAGTTTCGCCGGACATAGCAAATTTGATCAAAATCCGAAAGGCACAATCGGTGGCAGCAAATTGATGTTGTATTCCGGTAATCACCGTTTCCGGATTCTCGAGCAGCGCAGTCAAAAATTTGATCATATTAAGGTCGCAATGGACACGTTCAGCCTCGCGGCGGCCGCAGCAGGTAGATCACAAACCAGATCGGCACGATCACCATCGATCCCAGAACGATATTTGGCAAAGCCCACATGACCCCGCGCTCCAGGTATCCAAGCACCTGCTCGGGAGTCAGTCCAAGGTCTGCAAGCACCTCGGCGGCGGTGACATCCAGCGCCGACAGCACCGCACCGGTAATCAGTGAGGCCACCGCGATCTTGAAAACCGCCGACAATACTTTCAGCACCCGCATCCCCTTTTGCGAATCGCGCAATTCTACGGTTTGGGCAAAAAAATGTCATCTGCCAACGAATGCGGCCGAATACCAGCGCCGACTACTCGGTCACGGGTGGGGTCAAAATTGCTGATATGAAGGGAGAGTTCCACGACCCGCCGACAAAGAAAGTCAAATTCTCCGGCACATCATCGCCTTCTTCGTTTGACTGGACCTTTCCCGAAAGAGCCAGGCTTCGGCCGATATAAGGCACGATGCCAGCCAGCGTAATCAGCCGGTCGGATGTACGCGCTTCAGCCTTTTCGATTGTCGCAACGCCGTTTTCCACCGAGGCCTTCAGCTCGGCCCGCTCAAAAGCCAGTGTCCCATCTGCCACCTCGTCCAGGGCGAAAAACCCGCCAGCCTTGGACCGTTCAATGAATGAAGGCAGATCAATGTCAGCGATCGTGCCGGTGTCAAATGTCGCGGCTACCGAACCGCCCGCAGTGCGGAGGAACAATCGCGGCACATCAACAGGTCCGTTCAAGATAATCGAGATCTTGCCGCGGGCATTGGGCGCCATACGCTCCACACCCAGTGCTGAAGCAAAGGCGCCGCTGTCAATGTCCGCCGCAAGCAGACGAAATTCGCCGGAATCACGGCCCGATTTGCGGTCGACCCGGAAACCGGTGGAAATGTTGCCGCCAAATCCTGATGCATCGGATATATCGAATGTTGCAAGATTGTCGTTGATTTGCACCGTCGCGGCGACTTCGTTCAAGGCGATCGGGCCTGCAGTGACGTTGTCCGCCGACAATCGCAGATCCAGGTCCAGCCGCCCGATAGCCGGGGACGAAATGTCGATGCCCGGTCCACTGCTGGACGGAGCCGGCAATATTGCCAACGCGGAAAGAAATGAAACCAGGTCAAGCTCTTCAAATGCCAGTGTTCCCGAGACAGCCGGCCGGCCCTCCCGAACTGCGAATTCCAGCGCTCCCATGCCCGAACTTTCAGCCAGCGCAATCTCTGCGTCCTCGATTTTGAACGAGCCAGGTTGGCCTTTCAGCCCGCCGGACAAAGATGCGTTGCCGACAGCATATATCGCTTCGGTATCGGCGCCGAGCCATTCCAACAAGTCGCGCAGCGACGGGGTCGATGTTTGAAGCTGGCCATCCAGGAAAAACGGGTCGCGGGTGTCGGCCATGCCTTCATACGACAATTGCAGCGGTTCGGACTCCACAGAGGCCATCAATTGAGCAGCGCCGCCGGCAAACAACAGCAGCGGTTGCTCCACGCGCATGTCGACGGACACGATCTCGCCATTGAAGTCGCCGTTTGCCGCCAATGTCATGCTGCTTTGAAAGCTTGGCCATTGAAGAATTCCGTTTGCGCTGGTGAGAAGTTCGATCCCGCGGTCATCGTTACCGGAATCGATAACGGTCGCATCGGTAAACTCAACGACGCCGACCGTGCCCGCCGGAACCGCTTTCAGGTTCGGATTCTCAGGATCTTCGGCAATGGCCGATCGCGCTGTTTCGATGGCCCACCTGATTTTTCCCGCCGCCGGAGACTTCGGTTTCGGCAGGTCGCGATCCGCCCAGCTGATGCGCAGGCGCGGGCTTTGAAAATGGACGCGTGTCGGGACGATATCGCCGCCAAGTGCGGCGATGGCGGATAGATCGATCTCCACCTTTTCGCTGGTCAGAACCGGATTGGAATCGTCCTCGCCCCATCCAAGCAGTGCTACACCGGTCAATTCCGCTTTGATGGAAGGCCAGACCGATATCGACGGAGCATTGTTCAGCCGCACACGGTAACCGCTCCACGAGCCAAACTCCTGGGCGATGCGATCTCGGACCAACTGGGTTGAAGCGATGAACGGCAGCGCAACTACCAATGCGACGACAATAATGGCAATCACCGCGAAAGCCGTTATTCCCCGTTTGGCCATTTGTGATGCCATAGTATCTAGCCGTGCAGATTTCCCTGAGCCACTGACATGGTTTACCTCATGCTTGTGGCATTTCAAGGATTTAGGGACAGGACCCTTCAATCTCATACCATACCGGCTGAAAGGAAAGGTTTGAACTGAAGCGAAAAGCGTGAAGCAAAGCCGGCGGCCGTTTCGAGCATTGCCGCTTTACAGGCGGATACCTCCAATTGAATTCTGGCCACCAGACAAATCCGTGCTTGCAGCAAAACAACCGCCCATGCGATGACGCGCCCAGCAGATGACAGGAGGCAGGAATGAATCAATCCACGCCGTTGTGGACACCCTCGCAGGATGCGATCGAAGCAGCCGCGATCACTGAATTTCGCACGCTCGCCTCCGAGCGAAACGCGGCGCCGCTTGAAACATATTGGGACCTGCATCGCTGGTCGATCGATAATCGCGATGCATTCTGGGATCTTGTTTGGGATTTTGCAGGGGTCCTCGGTGAAAAGGGAGAATGCGTGCTGGCGGACGGTGACAAAATGCCGGGCGCGCAGTTTTTTCCCGAAGCGCAAATCAATTTTGCGGAGAACCTGCTGCGGAAATCCGGCGACGAACCGGCGCTGATTTTTCGCGGCGAGGACAAGGTTGAAAGGACCATGTCCTGGAACGAACTTCGCGATCTGGTATCCCAACTGCAGCAGTTTCTTGTCCGTGAAGGTGTTAAGGCCGGTGACCGCATCGCCGCCATGATGCCGAACATGCCCGAGACGATCGCCTGCATGCTGGCAGCGTCCTCTATCGGCGCAATCTGGTCTTCCTGCTCTCCGGATTTCGGCGAACAGGGAATCCTCGACAGGTTTGGACAGATCGAGGCGGTTATCTTCATCGGTTGCGACGGATACTGGTATGCCGGCAAACGCATCGAGACCGGTGAGAAGATTGCCGCGGTGGTCAACAAGCTGCCAACGGTCCGCCGGGTGCTTGTCGTCGATTATCTGGGCACAAGCAATCAAGTGGCAGCCGCAATCGAAACCGCCCAGCCGCTGTCGCAGCTAGTCGCTGAATTCGCCGCGACCGAGCCGCAGTTCGAGCGATTGCCATTTTCCCATCCACTCTACATCCTGTTTTCTTCCGGCACGACCGGGATTCCAAAATGTATCGTTCACTCGGCAGGCGGCACCTTGCTCCAGCACCGCAAGGAACAGCTTCTTCATTGCGATATCCGGGATGGTGACCGGCTGTTCTATTTCACAACCTGCGGCTGGATGATGTGGAACTGGCTGGTCTCGGGGCTCGCCTGCGGCGCCACGCTGTTACTGTACGACGGGTCGCCCTTTCATCCCGACGGCAATGTGATCTTCGATTTCGCGCAGGAACAAAGAATGACGTTCTTCGGCACCTCTGCCAAGTTCATTGACGCGGTCAGAAAATCGGGCCTGACCCCGGCAAAGTCGCATGACCTGAAAAGTGTCCGCGCGATTGCCTCGACCGGGTCACCACTGTCGCCGGAGGGGTTTGATTTTGTCTATGAAGGCATCAAATCTGATGTGCATCTGGCATCGATTTCAGGTGGAACCGATATTGTATCCTGCTTTGTGCTCGGCGTTCCCGTACTCCCGGTCTGGTCCGGCGAGATCCAGGCCCCCGGACTTGGAATGGCAGTCGATGTTTGGAGCGATGACGGCCAGCCGGTAACCGGAGAGAAAGGCGAACTTGTCTGTACGCGCGCCTTTCCGTCAATGCCAATCGGTTTCTGGAACGACGAAGACGGAGCGAAATATCATTCGGCCTACTTTGGCCGGTTCGACAATATCTGGTGCCATGGCGACTTTGCCGAACGGACCGGGCGAGGCGGCCTTATTATTCACGGAAGGTCGGATGCGACGCTGAATCCGGGCGGTGTCAGGATCGGTACGGCTGAAATTTACAATCAGGTCGAGCAGCTGGATGAGGTCGTCGAAGCGATCTGCATCGGGCAGGATTGGGAGGATGATGTCCGCGTCGTGCTGTTTGTCCGGCTGGCGGAGAATATCGCGCTGGACGACGCGCTGATCCAGAAAATCCGTCTGAAGATCAGAACCGGCGCCAGCCCGCGCCACGTTCCGGCCAAGGTCATCCAGGTTAACGACATTCCGCGAACGAAATCCGGGAAGATTGTCGAACTCGCCGTTCGTGATGTCGTTCACGGCCGGGAAGTAAAGAACAAGGAGGCACTCGCCAACCCATTGGCATTGCAGAATTTTTCCGACCTTGAGGAGCTGAAATCCTGATCAGACGGATGCCGGATTCGGCGGAAATCATGGTTAAGGAAGGCTTGCGCAATTATTTACCAAATAAGTGATTGCGCTCGCAAATTGGGTCCGGTTACCGATTTTGGTAAGGTATTGTTAAGCCGCGCTGCCGATAGTCCTGATCAACTAATGGACGCGAACCAAGCCCCGTCATCGGCAACAGATTCCGGAACTCGAGCCCGAAGAGACAGCAGTTTTAAATTCGGCGCCCCCCTTTAACAAGCGGGGCGCCTTTCTTTTTGTGGCAAAGGCTCTGATCGTGAACGTCATGCCGGCGGGCAAATCTGCTAAACACCCGTGTTGTCGCGAATCCAGTCGCGATACCGGCTGACCCGGGAATACACGCCGAAGGCATTTTCGTGACCACAGGCCACATCTGAATCGAGCGGACCGTCGCCCCAACTCACAACACCGACCTGGGTGATCTTGTCGCCATCGACCATGAACAATGGTCCCCCGCTGTCACCGTTACAGGCATCGCGCGCGCCGGATTCAACGCCCGCACACAACATGTTGCCCGTCAGTGGATCGCCCATGGTTGCGCCGATCGCCGCTGTCGCCGTTTCGATATCCTCTCCTGATATGCGCAGCCGCGGGCTGTAGTCCCACAGCAACCGGGCAAGATCGTCCTTGTAGATCTCCTTCATTCCGGAATTGCAGCTTTCATTGGGCTTGAGTTCAACGTCCGTTTGCATCAGGTTGACCGGAAAATATCCGTCATCCATCCGGCCCCATCCAGTGACCGTCGCCGTGCCGGTCTGAACGTCGTTCTCGACGAGGTTGATAAACGGCACGTTTGTCTTTGTGGACATCTTGATCAGCGCGATATCATTGTCGAGCGTACTTTGTGAGTAGCCGGCGTGAACGATTACCTGCTCGACCGAATATCGCGTCCCGTCATTCAATGCTGTGGCACCAACCAGTACGGTAACGGTTTCAGGTGCGACAGGCGTTTCCCCATCGACCAGACAGTGCGCTGCGGTGAGCACCCATTCCGGCGAGATCAGGCTGCCGCCGCAGAACTGGGCATCAAACTGGGACTCTGACGTTTCATCCAGTCCCTCAGACGTCAGCAATGCGACCTGAAATGGCCAGGCACCTTCCGCGGCTTCCGTTCCGCCAAACACACGCGGCGCTTCGCCCTCCAGAGCTTCGCGCTGGGCTGCCTTGGCGTCAGGCAATCTGGACATGGGCGAGTGAGCGGCAGACTTTCCGCCCTGGGCCATCGCCTGGATTGCGGTGCTCGACAACACAGTCAGCCCTGCGATCAGCGAAGTGAGAATGAATTTGACGCTCATATTGTTTGGTCTCCGGAATTCACGTTGCCTCATTTACGGCCGCTGGCCGGTGAAGAATTGCCACGGGAGAGCATGCCGCCGCCAAATAATTGAAGTCAATGTTGAAAATAGTTTGACGTGGCGTCATTGTGTGTTTGTCAATCGAATTTCAATTGCGGCGGCAGGTTGTTCTGGATTGGGTAATTTCTTGTCAGACATGTTCCGGTCACAGTTCGCATCCTATGTCCCGCCATCGTTGACTTTGGGCTTGTTGATTATTGGGAGAGTCTCGGAATGAATCGCATCAAACTAATATCATCGGCAAGCGCGGCCATTATCGCGTTGGCCGCACTTGGCGCAACACCGGCCTTGGCGCAAACATCCGGCGGCAGTGAAGGCAGCGGCGACGCGGAAACCTCGCGTGTGGCGCCTGGTGGTTTGGAACTCAATCGCGATGCCACTCCAATTGATCCGCCAAAAGTATCCGACGATGAAATCAGCCGCGGCGCGCCGCTGGGCGATCCCGCCGATTTGCTGGAAGGCATGGGTACTGTCTCGCGCTCGAAGAATGGCGAGGAAAAACGCACGCCTGCCAGCGAAGACGTCAGGCGTGCGCTTGATGGAGCGGCGATGGACCCGGCGTTCATGGAAGATGGCGACGAGACCTCGCGCCAGGTTTTGAACGGTGACGACCGGGTTCAAATCCGCTCGACCAAAAAATATCCTTTCCGAACCATCGGCTTTCTTCAGAGCGAAGGTCAGGATGGCGGTTTTGGCACCTGTTCGGCGACCCTGATCGGGCCGAGGACGATTATTACCGCGGCCCATTGCCTGTACAATCACGACAAGGGCGGCTGGAATGCCGATTTCCTGTTTGCGCCCGGACTGAACGGCATGGATGACGCTCCGTTCGGCGTCGTCGGATGGCAGGACGCCTATATTCTGCAAGGTTATATCGACAATTATCAGGGATATTACGGCTCCGTCGTGCCTTGGGATCTGGGCGTTGTCATTCTCGACCAGCCGATCGGCGACCAGGTCGGCTGGCTCGGTTTCGGCCATGTTCCCAATCTTGGCGGCTTTGGCGCCAATATTATCGGTTATCCGGGTGACAAACCCGCTGGCACCATGTGGCGCGCCAGCTGCGACGTGCATCCCGCCGACGTAGAGGAAATCAACCTTTACTACGACTGCGACACCTATCCCGGATCCAGTGGCAGTTCGATCTATGACTACGATCCGAAAACCAAGGATCGTCTGATTGTTGGCGTCAATGTTGCGGAAACCGAGACCTACAATATCGGCGTCCGGCTGAACGAAGCCTATTTCAATTGGGTTTTGGGGTTGCGGAAGTAGGCAACCGAAGCTCCGGAAATCGACAAATCCATGAATGCGGGCTCCCGTCTCAAGACGGCGGGAGCCCGTTTCTAGTTGTTAATTTTTATTGACATAGTTCTCGACTGCGATTCCGAATTTTGGCCGGCCCTTTTTGCGCTCTTCTTCGACATAGCTTGAGTAGTAGGACCAGAAGGACGCGGCATAGTCGAAGAAATATGCATCCGCGACTTCTTCGGAGCAGAGGTTTCCTTCGACACAAAACGCAATGCGGTTGAGGAAATACAAAACCCGCCCGAACTCATCATGAAATTCCGAAACAGGCATCGAACCGCCCTGTTCGGTCATCGAAGCAATCCCGATTCTGCCGCGATAGATCGCAATCTCAGCCGCATTCGGGTTGCTGCCCAAAAGATTGGAGTGTTGCTCGTTCAGAGCATCGATCCGTTCATTTACGGCGCGTTGGGCAGTTTGATAGGCTTCCTGCTCCCACAGCTGCACCATTTCCAGCGATCGCTCGATACGTTTTTCTTCGCGCTGCTGCATATATTGCCAGACAGAGAACACACCGCCGGCGATCAACAGCAGGCGCACACCCATCCCGGCCCAAGCATAGGCCAGCATGCGGATATCGACCGAGGTGAAGGGATTACTCTCCGGCTTGATGTCGTGCACGCTGGTATCGGGATATCCCGATGTTGATTCCGGCAGATTTTTAATCTTGCGCGGCTTCATTCGCAGTCATCCAGGGCAATTTCCGCTGCAGGATCCAAAATCAGCGTCTCATCAGCAAGCCGGTTTCGCAGACAACTCAGTTGCGACCGGGTGATCATGAATGTCGGATCCGGCAACGCCGGTGCCAGGCTCGGCGGCTTCAGTGCCGCGACAACGCCGCGATCCTGTTCCTCATCATTGGCAGCAACTTCCGGACAATCAGTCAGATCCACGGCGATCGCATTGCCGCCGATTGTCTGAAGGGTTTCGTAGCGATCAAGAAAGCATGCCGCCAATTTGTCATCGAGAACAACTTGCTGATCGCAGATCAAGCAGTCATTCGCCGCCACCGGCGTGGCGACCGCCATCACCAGCAGGGCTGATGCTGTGAAGACAGGAAATTTCAAAACTTTACCCACCGGCATAGGGCCCTAACAATTGCGAAGTTGTGCCGCGGATTTTACTCCATGGATACCGACTAATTCAATTCCACCGTCTCAATCGGAAAGATCATGACCGCGCCCTTGGCTCCCTTGCTGGCGCTGAGCGAACTGGCGCCTCGCGTTGCGGCCTGTTTGCCCATGGCATTCAGCATGCCGACAATTCCCTCGTCCTCGCCGACACCCTTGGTTGTTTCAGCAGACCTGACACCGCCTTGCGACAGAAACCGCAAATCTTGGATGTCGGTGCCGGGCAACGCTTCAGTGATGACCGCGACCAGACGCTCGACGCCCAATGTTTCGACGTTGACAAGAAACAGGCCGAGTTCCTCTTCGCCGCGACGCTCAACGCGAATGGGTTCGACGGCCGATATCTCGTAGTCGGTGCCGATATGCAGCACATTCAAGTCGACGGCTCGGGACGACTTGTTGGCAATGCGCAGGTGGATCTGGTCATCCTGGGAGACAAACGGCACGTTGCCGGCTTCGATAGGCTCAAAGTCGTCTTCGCCATCACGCAGGATAAGGAATTCCAGCTCTACCTTGCCTTTGAAATCCGAAGCGGCAGTCATGCGCGCCAAATTGGTGGCGCGGAAAATCTTTGTCAGCCTGGACGCCAGGCGGCCGTCGATTTCATCATCTGCGACTCCGTTCAGCTGCATGGAAGGCGGTCGCCGGCCGGGCAGCAGTGAAGCTTCGCCTGACGAAGGCAGAAACCAAAGGCGCGCCTCGTGGGACAGGGCATCACGCGTGTCACCCGCAGTCTTGTCGAACGCAATGCGCGCATCAGAGCCCATGCGTTCCATGATGTCGGCATCGCTTGCGACAGTCAGCGCGATATCGGCATCGTCGTCGGCATCAACCACCTTGATTCTAAACAACTGATTGTCATCAGCTGCCAGGCGCTCGATCGCGGCATTGATCGCCTCGGTTTGCCCTCCACCAGCTGCGCGCGCAACGACAAGTTCAAACCCGATGGCAAACTCCACCGGCCGGACCCAGTTTCCCTTGGCCAAAACTTCCTCACCGGGTTTTTCCAACCCGTTATGGGCGACCGGCACAAGCGTGCTTTTCAAGGCTTTTGCAGACTTGACCTCAAGATAACCGATGGCCTTTTCGACCGGGTCGGCAGCATTTTCCAGCAATGCCAGCTTGGTTCCCTTGACCAGCCGATGCATCCGCCCGGCTTCGACGGACGCCCGTTTCCCCTTTACCTTGACGCGCCATTGGACAATCGGATCTTCGCCAGTGGCGCCAAAAATGCGGGCGTCGAGTTCGCCCTCGAAGAGAGGCGTCGGCGCCCGGCGGTTCATGCCCGAATAGGCTTGCAGGATAGTCTGCCCCAACTGGCGGTAGCTGATGCCCGGATTCTTGGCCAGGCTTTCAAACAATGTGTAGGTGAACAGGCCGTAGCGGGTCCTGTCCTCCGCGCCTCTCGGCAGCGGCATTTCCGGCGTTGTTTCAACCGTTTGGGCGGCAAAGAACGCCACAAGACCGCCCTTTTCACCGTCGGCTCCCTCGACCGGGTTTTCGCGCTCACCTGTTGGCGCCAGCGAGCGGGTGGCGGCAAATATCACATCTTCCGGCGCGCCAATCTCCGTCGGATCGAGACGGCGCGAGACCTCAATCCCGTCGCCCATCGCCGCACGGGTCGCGCTTGCGGAATGGCACGCATCGAACACCGCCCAGACAAAGGCTCCTGCGTCGCGCAATGCCGAGATGTCCTTGCCGATGTCATCATCGACATAGGCATTGGGAAAACCGTTCAGCTGACGGTCCCATTTCTTGGTATCAGCAGGCAGGAACACCTCGTCCTTGCCGTCATTCTCACTGTCCTCGCCGACCGCCGGCATTTGCGAGCCGTGGCCGGAAAAATGCAGGTAAACAAAGGCATCGTCATCGGAACTGGCGCGGATTTTCTGCTTTAGCTCGGCCATGGCATTGCGAATATTGGCCAGGGTCGGCGTTGTTGCGCCTTCAACACCATCGGCAAGCACTATGACATTGGCCGGATCAAAATTGGCGTGTTCGGTCAGATAGCTGCGAACCAGTTCGGCGTCATTGTCGGGTCCGACAAGCCAGAACTTTTCTTTCAAATGCGGATATTTTGTCACGCCGACAATCAGCGCGTAGTTGGTGCGCGCCTCAGCCGCCGATGCCAGGCCGGCCAGTAAAATGGCCACTCCGGCTAGAACTGCCGCCAATTGCTGCACGATTGATCGGTGCATGATTCCAAACTCCCTGCTGCCCACGCCAACGGAACAGCAGAATGATGGCATCAGTTTGAAAAAACAATGCGATAGGCCGATTTTTACGCAACTGTTTCCGGACAAAACCGGCGCTACCCTCGCCAATGCCGGGTGGTTTGGCTACATAGGTAAGCGTGGAGAAGGCCTGAGATGTCCGAAGCCAGAAAAACCCTCGTTCTGACCGGCGCCAGCCGCGGTATCGGACATGCAACTGTCAAACGGTTTTCTGCCGAGGGCTGGCGCGTGATTACCTGTTCGCGGCAGGAATTTGCCGAGAACTGCCCGTGGCCAGCCGGGCCTGAAGATCATATCAAGGTCGATCTTTCCGACGCAGAGGATGTCGGCACCGCTGTCGCGGAAATCCGTCACCGGCTTTCCGATGACGGTGACCAGTTGACGGCGCTAGTCAACAACGCGGCCATCTCGCCAAAGCTTGAGGGCGGCGATCGCATGAACTCGCTCGACACGCCGATGCATGTCTGGCGCGACGTTTTCCAGGTCAATTTCTTTGCACCGATCATGCTGGCACGCGGCTTGTTCAGAGAACTGGTGGCAGCAGAAGGGTCGATCGTCAATGTGACGTCCATTGCCGGAAGCCGGGTTCATCCATTTGCCGGCACCGCCTATGCGACGTCAAAAGCTGCGCTCGCCTCACTGACCCGCGAAATGGCCGCAGATTTCGGGCCGCACGGCATTCGTGTCAACGCCATCGCGCCCGGCGAAATTGATACGGCAATCCTCTCGCCCGGTACGGAAAAGATTGTCGAGACCATCCCGCTACGCCGGCTTGGAACGACTGCCGAAGTGGCCGATATCATCTACTTTTTGTGTTCCGGCCAGGCAGCCTATGTCAGCGGCGCCGAAATCCATATCAATGGCGGGCAACACGTCTGACCCACGTGATTCCGGCTCATATGGAACGGATTTCTCAGAATTCGCCAAAAGACCGAAAACCGATTTCCTTTCCGCCCTGCCCCCGAAAGCCACATTCCTTCTGAATCTGCTGGCCGGTCACCATATTCCGGTTTCCAATCAGGAGACCGGCTTTGGAAGACAACCGGACAAAATTGAACGCCTTTCCCGTTTTCATGCGGGTTGAGAACCGTCCGGTCGTCATCATCGGCGACGGCGCGGAAGCGCTCGCCAAGGCCCGCCTGATTGCGCAGACCTCCGCACAACTGAAACTCATCACCAGCGCACCCTCCCAAGACCTTGCCGTGTTTGCGATCCAGTACGACGCCGAGATGATCGCGGCGCCATATGACGCCGGCATGTTGCAGGGTAGCGCGCTGGTGTTTGCTGCAACCGGGTCGGAAGCCGATGATCGTGCCATCGTTGCTGATGCGCAGGCATTGGGAATTCCGGCAAATGCCGTCGACCGTCCCGAACTCTGCGACTTCTACACTCCCGCTCTTGTCAATCGCGCTCCGGTGGCGGTGGCCATCGGCACAGAAGGCGCCGGACCTGTTCTGGCGCAGAATATCCGCAAGCGCGTAGAGGCGATGCTGCCGCCGTCGCTTGGCCGCCTTGCCGGGCTGGCAGCCGATTATCGCGGTACGGTCGAGCGGCTTTTGACGCCGGGCACCCCGCGCCGTTCATTCTGGAAGTCGTTCTTCAAGGGTGGCGTGGCGCGGGCGGTCGAGGAAGGCGACATTCAACTGGCCGCGCGAAATGCCGCCGATCTGCTCGCCAATCCCGGAACTACTGCCGGTCACGTTGCACTTGTCGGCGCGGGTCCGGGCGCCGAAGACTTGTTGACGCTCAGGGCGCAACGGCTGCTGATGGAAGCCGACGTCATCGTTCATGATGCGCTGGTGCCGGAGGCTATCATTGCCATGGGCAGGCGCGATGCCGAGCGGATTGCCGCCGGCAAACGCAAAGGCTGTCACTCCAAAAGCCAGTCCGAGATTAACGCGTTGCTGATTTCGCTTGCCCGTAGCGGCAAAAATGTCGTGCGGCTGAAAAGCGGCGATCCGCTGGTGTTTGGCCGCGCGGGTGAAGAGATGGCGGCACTTCGGGATGCGAAGATTTCCTACGAAATTGCGCCCGGAGTGACATCAGCCTTTGCGGCGGCGGCTGAATTCGAACTGCCGCTCACGCTTCGCGGCGTTGCCTCGTCGATGGTGTTTACGACTGGTCACGACCTGAAGGGCAATTCGCTGCCCGATTGGGCCAAGCTGGCGATTTCCGGCGCCACTGTTGCTGTTTATATGGGACGGTCGACCGCGGCAGATGTGGCAACAAGACTGATTGATGCCGGCCTGTCGCCCGACACGGCAGTGGCAGTTGTCGAGAATGCCAGCCTTGCAAACCGCAACCGCTTCCACGGCACCCTTGCCGACCTGCCATCCCTTCAAAATCGTGACGAACTGACCGGTCCGGTGATGACCATCATCGGTGATGCGGTTGCCGGAGCCGATTTCACCCGATCAACACCACTCGCTGCGGCGAGCAAATCCAACACACGCGCAACAGAACAGGCGTGATCAAAACACTGTCTGAGGAGAAGACCATGAAAATTCTCACCGCAAACCGACTGACCGATGGCGAAGCTGTCTGGCTTGCAGCCGATCATTCCTGGGTTGAAGCAATCGAAGGCGCCGAGATCGCCCGGGACGACAATGGTACGCAAAAGCTGGAACGCGCCGGTCAGTCGGCATTTTTGAAGAACGAGGTTGTCGACGTCAATCTGATCGATGTCGAACTGATTGAGGGTGCTCCGGTACCGGTCCGCCTTCGCGAGCGCATCCGCGCCGCCGGTCCGACGAACCGCCTCGACCTTGGAAAACAAGCCGTTGCCGAGGTGGCTGTCGCAGCCTGATTTTCGGACTCAGCACGTTCAGGATTGGTACCATGTATCGCTACGACGAATTTGATCGCGCATTCGTGAACGCGCGCGTTACCGAATATCGCGACCAGGTGGACCGCCGCATGGCTGGCGAGATCACCGAGGACCAGTTCAAGCCGCTCAGGCTGATGAACGGCGTCTATCTGCAGCTTCACGCCTACATGCTTCGCGTCGCAATTCCCTATGGCACGCTGAACAGCCGGCAGATGCGGATGCTTGCCCATATCGCGCGCAAATATGATCGCGGCTACGGACATTTCACCACCCGCCAGAACATCCAGTACAATTGGCCGGCGCTCGCAGACACGCCCGACATTCTGGACGAACTGGCCTCGGTCGAGATGCATGCTATCCAGACCAGCGGCAACTGCATCCGCAACGTCACGGCGGATCATTTTGCCGGTGCCGCGGCCGATGAAGTCGCCGATCCGCGACCCTATGCCGAGATCCTGCGCCAATGGTCTTCGGTGCATCCGGAATTCTCCTTTCTGCCGCGCAAGTTCAAAATTGCCGTGACTGGCGCAGAGCGTGACCGCGCCGCCATCCAGGTTCACGACATCGGACTGCAACTGAAGCGCAATGAGGCCGGCGAACTCGGATTTGCCGTCTATGTGGGCGGTGGCCAGGGCCGAACGCCGATGATCGCCAAGAAAATCCGCGATTTTCTCCCCGAAGCGGATCTTCTGACCTACAGCACGGCGATTCTGCGCGTCTACAACCTGCATGGCCGGCGCGACAACAAGTACAAGGCCCGGATAAAGATACTGGTCCACGAGACCGGGACAGAGGAACTGACCAGTCAGATCGAGGCCGAGTTTGAAGCGCTTCGCGACGGCGAGTTGAAACTGCCGGACAGCGATATCCGCGCGATTGAATCCTATTTTGCGCCCCCGGCATTGCAGAACCGCCCCGACGGCGAAACCATTCTGGATGCTGCCAAGCAAGCGGACGAAGCGTTTTCCGCCTGGGTCGACCGCAATGTCGACGAACACCGCAATTCTGACTACGCCATCGTGACAATTTCACTGAAGGGCATTGGCGAAGCACCGGGTGACGCAACCGCTGAACAGATGGATGCGGTTGCTGCGATCACGGAAGAATTTGCGCAGGACGAAGTTCGCGTCAGCCATGAGCAAAACCTCGTCTTGCCGCATGTCGCCAAGGCTGATCTGAAATCGGTTTATGACCGGTTGCAGGAAATCGGACTGGCGACCGCCAATGCGGGATTTGTCACCGACATCATCGCCTGCCCCGGCCTCGACTATTGCGCCCTGGCCAATGCGCGCTCAATTCCCGTCGCGCAGGATCTATCGCGGCGGTTTGCCGATCGCACCCGGCAGGAAGAGATCGGTGACCTGAAACTGAAAATATCCGGCTGTATCAATGCCTGTGGCCACCATCACGTCGGACATATCGGAATTCTCGGTGTCGAGAAGAAGGGTGCCGAACTGTACCAAATCACGCTTGGCGGTTCGGGCGATGAAAACACCTCGATCGGACAGATCATCGGCCGCGGATTTGGACCCGAAGAGATCACCGACGCGATCGAGACTGTTGTCGACACCTATATCGGGCTGCGTCAGGACAAGGACGAGACTTTCATCGATGCCTATCGCCGTGTCGGAGCGGCTCCGTTCAAGGAGGCGCTTTATGGTGGCGAATCCAAGGCGGCCTGACCTGTCATCCACCGATGCTGTCCGCGAACAGGCGGCGGCAATGGAGGACCGTTATGGCTGGCTCGATCCCGAACTGGTGATCGAACTCGCACTCGACCGGTTTTTTCCTGCTGAACAGGTGGCTGCAGTGTCATCTTTCGGTGCGGATTCAGCGGTGTTGCTGCACATGATCGCCGGAATCGACCGGTCGCTGCCGGTCCTGTTTCTGGATACGCAAAAGCATTTCGGCGAAACGATTGAGTTTCGCGACGCGTTGGTGAGCGACCTCGGCCTGACCGATGTGCGGGTGGTCAAACCCGACCCGGCAATGATCGGCGCTGCCGACCCTGACGGCAGCCTTCACACAACCAATCCGGACAGTTGCTGCCGTATCCGCAAATCGGATCCCATGAAGAGGTCGCTGGCGCCCTTCAGCGCCTGGTTTACCGGGCGCAAGCGTTTTCAGGCCGGGACACGGAAATCGCTGGCAGTGTTTGAGGCTGTCGATGAACGCATGCGGATCAATCCGCTTGCCTTATTGACATCGAATGACATAAAAAGTTATTTGTATACAAACAATCTTCGCCGCCACCCTTTGGTCGCGCATGGTTATCTGTCGATCGGTTGTCAGCCTTGCACGATGCCGGTCAAACCGGGTGAAAAGGAGCGTTCGGGCCGCTGGTCGGGAACCGGAAAGACCGAGTGCGGAATTCATATATCGGCGGACGGCAAGATTGTCCCGTTGTCATCGACGGTCGGAGCTTTGTGACATGAACAATATCGAAACAAATACGGCGCCCAGGCTCTGGTCGCGTGACGGATTTCGAGACGATGAATGGCAACGCGCCGAGGCACCTGATCTGGATCAACGCGTTATTTTGCAGCTTGCGGTATTTGCCGGTCTTGATGATGCTGCGCGCCGCGATGCGGCCGACAAGGTTGCAGTGGAAGTACAACCCGGTGACAGGCTCGACGATTTGGTGCCCTATCTTGACCAGCTGCCGATGATCGCTCTCAGCTTTCCGGTTTTCAGTGACGGACGCAGTTTCTCAAAAGCCGAACTGCTGCGCAGCCGCCATGGCTATCGCGGAACCCTGCGTGCAACCGGCGATGTGCTGATCGACCAGATACCGCACATGTTGAGAACCGGCATCGACGAATTCGAAATTTCAAATGAAACCGCGATATCCCGGCTGGAAGAAGGCCGCATCGGCGGCATCGAACACCATTATCAACCGGCTGCTGCATCTGCGAAAGATGCGGGCGGCTATTCCTGGCGGCGGCTGCCGGCCTGATTGGAATTGAGGAACTGAACCATGTCAGACTTGATCGAGACTGATGTTGTCATTATCGGCGCCGGACCTGTGGGACTGTTTGCCGTATTTGAACTTGGCCTGCTCGACCTTAAATGCCACCTGATCGACATACTCGACAAGCCAGGCGGCCAGTGTGCGGAACTTTATCCGGAAAAACCGATCTACGACATTCCCGGCGTTCCGGAAATCTCCGGCCAGGGTCTGACCGACAACCTGCTTAAGCAGATTGCGCCATTTGACCCGCAATTCCACTACGGTGAAATGGTGACGAGCCTTGAGCGGCTTGATGACGGCTCGTTTGAGGTCAAGACCGATCTGGACAAGATCTTCAGGTCCAAGGTTGTCGTGATTGCCGCCGGAGGCGGATCGTTCCAGCCCAAGCGCCCGCCGATCCCCGGTATCGACGAATATGAAGGCAAGTCGGTTTTCTATGCGGTACGCCAGATGGAGGCATTCCGCGGCGAGGACGTGCTGATTGTGGGCGGTGGCGATTCGGCGCTGGACTGGACCCTGAACCTGCAAAAAGTGGCCAAATCGGTCACTTTGGTGCACCGCCGGCCGGAATTCAGGGCCGCACCGGACAGTGTCAACAAGATGTGGGCGCTACAGGAGGAAGGCAAGCTTGAGTTCATCCAGGGTCAGGTGACATCGTTGCAGGGCGCCGATGGTGTGCTTTCAGGTGCGACGATCAAGACACCGGACGGAGAGCGCGAAGTCTCCCCGACACGGATGCTTCCCTTCTTCGGACTGACAATGAAGCTTGGTCCGGTGGCAAACTGGGGTCTCAATCTTGAGCAGAACCTGATTCCGGTCGATACCGAAAAGTTCGAAACGTCCGAACCGGGGATATTCGCCGTCGGCGACATCAACACCTATCCGGGCAAGCTGAAACTGATCCTTTCCGGTTTCCATGAAGCGGCGCTGATGTCACAGGCAGCCAAACGCATCGTAAGCCCGGGTGAGCGAATCATCTTCCAGTACACGACTTCTTCAACAAGCCTGCAGAAAAAGCTCAAGGCAGCATAAACATCATGCATATCAATGTGATAGACCGCCGGGGGGTTCACCACCGCCTGGAGGCCCTGGAGGGGTTTCGCGTGATGGAAATCATCCGCGACTGGGGCATCGACATCAGGGCCGAATGCGGCGGGGCCTGCGCCTGCGCCACCTGCCATGTACATGTCGCACCGGAGTGGCTCGGCAATCTTCCCGAGGCAAGGGAAGACGAGATTGACCGTCTGGATGAAGCCTTTGATGTTAACCATAATTCCAGACTTTCCTGTCAGTTGATCATGACGGAAGCATTGAGCGGCCTGACGGTTTCGCTCGCCCCCGGAACCGAAACGGAAGCCGGGGAAAGAGACGCAGCCTGATCGTTGAACGGCTCAATTCAGACGGGACGGATTGACCCTGTTCAGGTTTCGAGACCGGAATGGCCGGGCCTTGGCCGGATCCGGAACCCGTGATCTACAGATGTGGCCGGAATAACACGGCGATGATAATCGCTTGCCGATCTGGGCTTGTTAAGAGGAGAAATCTGTTGTGACCGGCATCCATATCATTTAGTTTGTCCCGGGGCTTGGGGTGTTTTGAGTACAATGCTGGTCAGTTGTCTCGATTACGGGGATTTAGGAGACACCCATGGGAATTCTTTCGCTGTTCTCGCGAAAATCCGACGAAGAAGAGATTTCGCAAGAGGCGGAAACAGGCGCAGAACTGGAACTGGAGCTGGACAGCTCCGACCTGATTTCCGATGTTTCGACGGAAGCCGCTCCGCCGGAACCAACGCCAACGGAATCGGCGGGTATTGAAGCCGACCTTGATTCAGCGCTGAGCGCAGATGCCGCAAATCTGGCTGCAGCGCCGTCGGAACCTGCGCCGGTCAAAAGCCCGCGCATGCACGAGTTCGAAAAGTTCCATACTGATTTCCGCACTATTGTCGGCAATATCGAGGCGTTGACTGACGCGTTGAACAAGACCCGTGCCAATCTGCACGAAACCGGCGCGTTCCTTCCGTCGGTGGAGTCGGAATTTCATCGCAACGCCATTCTCGAAACAGAGAATACGAAGCTCAGCGACGACAATCTTCGCAAGGAGCGTCAGGTCAAGGTCATTGAGACAGCGGTTTCCGAGAAGGAAGCCATGCTCGAAGCGATGAAAATCCGTGAAGCGGAATTGACATCCGAACTGGAGATGACCCGCAAACGTCTCAATGACGGCCGTACCTCCCTTGCGGCGGCGGAAGAAAATTCGCAACGGCTCGAGCGCGAACTCGAAAAAGCCAACTCCGCCATAAATCTGGCCACAGAGACCAATCTGAAGCTGGAGCACGAAAACGAATCGGTCCGGGAGCGCAATACCGTACTGGCAGCTGATCTGAGCAAGTCGCTGAAGCAGGAATCGGAAGTGCGGCGCCGGTATGACGAGTTTGTCAACCGCTTCGACGCCGAGACCCGCCGTTATCAGTCGATGACGAGCGAATACGAGACCGCCAAGCGGGAAACCGCGCGGCTGCAAAAAGAGCGCGCCGACCTGAAGACGCGGCTTGATGCGCTGGGTGCGGAGAAATCGCGGCTTGAAGAAGAAAGCAATGAAATGTCCAACCGGTTGCGCGGCGAGCTCTATGCCCAGCGCTCCGAGTTGAACAATCTGGAATCGCGCCTGCGTCTGTTTGAACAGTCCGAACGCGAACTGCACGACCAACTGGCCGAAGCCAAGCATGCTGCACAGAACTCCGATCGCGAGAAGATGACCATGCGGGCCGAACTCGACAGTGCCCGGCGGGAACTGGATTCATCAAAGCGCGAATTGTCGGCGAAAACCGCCAACCTGTCGGAGGTCAATCTGCGTTACATGTCCGATCTGATGGGCCTCGACTACCAAAAGCAGCAGAACGAGGAATTGAAGAACTCCATCAAATCCCTGTCGGCCGAAAACCAGCGGCTGGCGCAGTATCAGGCCATGTACAAGGCGGCAGAAGAGCAGATCTCGGATATGCGGGCCAAGCTGGAGGCAGCATCCAGAACGCCAAGCAGCGAGAGCGAGGCGGTGCTTCCACCGGATATTCCGGGAAGCACGCTGAAACACTGAGTCACCGCAACAATCTCAGAGCCGGCCGGCTCAAAAAGAAAAGGCCGCGGAAGATTTCCGCGGCCTTGTTTGTTTCAGCAGACAGAATGACGATTATTCGTCGCCATCCTGCTTCTTGAGTGCAGCGCCGAGAATGTCGCCAAGCGATGCACCGGAGTCGGTTGAACCGTACTGGGCGACCGCTTCCTTCTCTTCGGCAATCTCAAGCGCCTTGATCGATACGGCGACCTTGCCGCTTTTCTTGTCGAATTGGGTGACGCGGGCATCAACCTTCTGACCGACGGAGAAGCGCTCGGGGCGCTGCTCGCCGCGGTCGCGGGAAAGATCGGCGCGCTTGATGAAGGATTCAATGCCGGTCTCGACCAGCTTGACCTCAAGGCCACCTTCCTTGACGTCGGTGACCTCGCAGGTAACGACAGCGTTCTTGCGCAATTCGCCACCGCTAGCACCGTCGCCGTCACCGGACATCTGCTTGATGCCAAGCGAAATGCGCTCTTTGTCAACGTCGACGTCCAGCACCTTGGCCTTGACCACCATGCCCTTTTCGTAGTCGTCGATGACCTGTTCGCCAGGACGGTTCCAGTCGAGATCCGACAGGTGAACCATGCCGTCGACATCGCCCTCCAGTCCGATGAACAGGCCGAATTCGGTCTTGTTCTTGACCTCGCCTTCGACAATCGTGCCGGCTTTGAACGTGGTGGCGAACGCCTCCCACGGATTTTCCAGCGTCTGTTTCAGGCCAAGCGAAATGCGGCGCTTCTGCGGATCAACCTCAAGCACCACAACCTCGACTTCCTGCGTTGTCGACAGGATCTTGCCAGGATGGACATTTTTCTTGGTCCACGACATTTCGGAAACGTGGATAAGGCCTTCAATTCCCGGCTCGAGCTCAACGAATGCACCGTAGTCGGTAATGTTGGTAACCGTTCCGGTGATCTTCTTGCCAAGCGGATATTTGCCGCCGATATCGCCCCACGGATCAGCCTCAAGCTGCTTCATGCCGAGCGAGATACGGTGGGTCTCCTGATTGATGCGGATGATCTGCACCTTGACGGTCTGGCCGATGTTCAGGATTTCGGTCGGGTGATTGACGCGTCGCCAAGCCATGTCGGTGACATGCAGCAGACCATCGATACCGCCGAGATCGACGAACGCGCCGTAGTCGGTGATGTTCTTGACCACACCCTCGACGACCTGGCCTTCTTCAAGGTTCTGAACAATCTCGGAACGCTGTTCGGCGCGGCTCTCTTCAAGCACGGTGCGGCGCGAGACAACGATATTGCCGCGGCGCTTGTCCATTTTCAGGATTTCGAAGGGCTGCGGATTGTGCATCAGCGGGGTGACGTCGCGGATCGGCCGGATATCGACCTGGCTGCGGGGCAGGAAGGCGACCGCACCATCGAGATCGACGGTGAAGCCACCCTTTACCTGATTGAAGATGACGCCCTCGACACGCTCGCCGGCCTCGAATTTGGCTTCCAGCTGTACCCAGCTCTCTTCGCGGCGGGCTTTTTCGCGGGAAAGCATGGCCTCGCCAAGGGCATTCTCGATGCGCTCGACATAGACCTCGACTTCGTCCCCGACATTGACCGAGCCATCCTTGGCGGCGGCTCCGAATTCTTTCAGTGCGACGCGGCCCTCAACCTTGAGGCCGACATCGACAATGGCCATGTCCTTTTCGATGGCCGTAATGGTTCCCTTGACGACAGAGCCTTCGGCAGAATGATCGGCTGAAAAACTCTCATCAAGCAGCGCGGCGAAATCGTCGCGCGACGGATTGGATTTTGACAATTTTTTCTCCTGGTAGAGCCGCAGCTACGCGCGGCCAGTGCGCCTTGGTTTGTGTTTCATTTCATCCACTTGTCGGCATATCCGGCTCGCTGAGCCAATTGACGGCACTTACTCGATGTGCTGTTCGGCGCTGATATGCCCTGGTGGACGCTGGTTCAGTCCTTTTCGTTTCGGACCGCCAACTCCTTGTCTATCAGGTCTCTGGCGGTACGGAACGCGGTCTCTATATCCATTTCGCTGGTGTCTAGCAAGTGGGCATCGTCCGCCGGTTTCAGCGGCGAATCATCCCGCTCCATGTCGCGTGCGTCGCGGCGGCGGATATCGGCGAGGATTTCCTCGTACAATGCGTCTCCGCCTTTTTCGGTGACTTCGGCGTGGCGGCGGCGGGCGCGCACTTCCGGCGAGGCCGTGACATAGAGTTTCACCGCGGCGTCCGGCAGCACGACCGTGCCGATGTCACGGCCGTCGAGGATGGCGCCAGGTTCCAGCTCGGCAAATTCCCGTTGTTTGTCGACAAGGATGCGACGCACTTCAGTCATGACCGCGATTTTCGAGGCGGCCTCGCCGATCGCGTGCGACGACAGCACATCGCGGTCCATTGCCGACAGATCGACATCGCGCGCGGCCTGCGCGGCAACAACGGCGTCGTCGAGCCGCTGCCGACCGTCGACCAGCGCCTTCGCCACCGCCCGGTAGGTCAGTCCGGTATCGAGGTGATGAAACCCGTATTGCGCGGCCAACCGCCGAGCCAATGTGCCCTTTCCGGAAGCGGCAGGTCCGTCGATGGCTATTGCAAGGGTCAGGATATCACCCCTCCCAATCCTCGCATCAAATCGACAAAATCCGGAAAACTGGTGGCGATCATGGCCGCGTCGTCGATCGTCACGTCGCGCTCAGCGGCAAGGCCCATGATGAGAAAGCTCATGGCAATGCGGTGATCGAGATGGGTGGCCACCACAGCATCCCTCGACACCGCGCCGAGCCCTTTGCCCCCGGGGCTACCGCGCACGGAAAGCGTTGCTTCTCCTTCGGTGCAATCGACGCCATTGGCCTTCAGGCCGGCAGCCACGGCGGCCAAGCGGTCGCTTTCCTTTACCCGCAGTTCTTCCAGTCCCTGCATGAGGGTTTCGCCTTCGGCAAAGGAGGCGGCCACGGCAAGCACGGGATATTCATCGATCATCGATGGCGCACGATCCTCAGGCACCGCCACGCCCTTCAGTTCGGAATGCCGCACCCGCAGATCGGCGACGTCTTCGCCGCCGGTCTGGCGCCGGTTGACCACTTCAATATCGCCGCCCATTTCCAAAAGCGTTGTCACCAGCCCGGTGCGGGTCGGGTTCATCAGCACGTTTTCGATCGTTACATCCGATCCCGGAACAATCAGCGCGGCGACGATCGGAAAGCCGGCGGAAGAAGGATCACCCGGTACATCGATTGCCTGTCCGGAGAGGTCACCCTGACCCTGCAATTGAATATGGCGTTCGCCATCGCTATCGGTCTCGACTTCAAGCTCGGCACCAAAGCCCGCAAGCATTTTTTCGGTATGGTCGCGCGTCATAACCGGCTCGATGACCGTCGTTATGCCCGGCGTGTTCAACCCGGCGAGGAGAACTGCCGATTTGACCTGCGCCGACGGCATCGGCACGCGATAGGCAATCGGTGTGGCAGTCTTAGGGCCGCGTAAGGTCAGTGGAATGCGGTCGCCTGCAGACGCCTCAACCTGAACGCCCATTTGCCGCAACGGGTTCAGCACCCGGCCCATCGGGCGGCTGCTCAGCGACGCGTCGCCGACAAATGAGGTCTTCATGTCGTAGGTGCCGACGAGACCCATGGTCAACCGGCAGCCGGTGCCCGCATTGCCGAAGTCCAGCGGCTGTTCTGCTTCCAGAAGACAGCCATTGCCGGTGCCCGAAACCTGCCATTTAGACCCAGATTTCTCGACCTTGGCCCCCATGGCCTGCATTGCCCGGCCGGTCGCCAACACGTCCTCACCTTCCAGCAGTCCGGTGATCGTGGTCAGCCCGCTTGCCAATCCGCCAAACATCAGCGAGCGATGCGAGATGGATTTGTCGCCCGGAACCCGCACCCGTCCTTGAAGCGCCGGGGAACGGCTGGCGGAAGCCGGTCGCTTTACACTGTCTTTGTTCATCTATTTCCCAAATCGCACTTGCCAACAGGGTCCGGAGAATTCCGGTCAGCCTCTATCATGGCTTGTCACGGCGGTCATCCCACCGACCGCAGAAAAGCAGCTGTTGGCGGGCTCGAATTTAAGGCTTTGACAGTGCACGCGCTTGAAGCTATGGGGACCGGGATTTTTCATGCCGGATCCAGCCGAAACAGCCAACATACGGCGGAGACCGCAGCGGACCGACGAGGCATATGTCATGGCAAAACCCGAACTTGGCACCAAACGTGTCGATCCCGAGACGGGACAGAAGTTTTACGATCTCAACCGAGACCCGATCGTTTCGCCCTACACTGGCAAAAGCTACCCGCTTTCCTTTTTCGAGGCAGACCTGAAGCCCGAGGAAGAAGAAGAGCCGGAGGTCGAGGATACGGAAGAGGAGATCGAAGACGACGGCGCGGAAGTGGTGTCCCTGGAAGACGCCGAAGAAGAAGACAGCGACTCCGACCTGCCGGCCGATCCCAATGTCGATGACGATTCCGACGATGACGTCATCGACCTTGACGACGACAGTGATGAAGACGACACGTTTCTCGCTCCCGATGAGGATGAAGATGATGATGACGTGTCGGGCATCATCAGCGTCGGCAAAGACGACGACGAAACCTAGAGCCTGGTGTGCTGCGGATTGCGGTAACCAGCCTGCACGGAGCCTGAACCCGTGCCGGCACTGCTGCTTCTGCGACACGCAAAATCATCCTGGGATGACCCGGCGCTCGGCGATTTCGACCGGCCATTGGCGCCGCGCGGCCTCAACGCGGCGATGCGAATGGGGACCGAGATCGCCAATCGCGGCTGGGTTCCGGATCTGGCGCTGGTTTCAACTGCCGTGCGCGCGCGCCAAACATGGGACCTCGCCAAGAGCCGGTTCGGACCGGCCGGAGAGACCATCGAGACGCGTTTCGACCGGAAGCTTTATCTGGCTTCACCCGCCACAATGCTTGCATTGCTGGCCGGTGCAGCAGCCGGTGCGGAAACCGTCATGATCGTCGCCCACAATCCGGGCACCGAAATGCTGGCGATGAAACTGGCCGCCCCTGATTCCAACCTCGATGCACTGGCGTTGATGTCGCAAAAATACCCCACCGCAGCGCTGGCGCGGCTGGAACCGGCCGGCGGCTGGACCGACATGAGCGACCACTCGGCCAGGCTGACCCATTTCCTGCGACCACGCGACCTGGACTGAAACCCGCTTGACTGATTGTGAGTTGCCTCTGGCAGCCGCTGATGTCACCCTGAAGTGGGATGGGTATACGGCCTCACGCCGTTAATGCCAGCATGTCGCAACTTCGGGCCTCAACACTTCGGGAGGAATGACCGATGACTCTGCATCAACGAAAAACTGCCAGGGACTTTCCGCAGGAACTGCTCGACCTTTATGATTTTTATGCCCACGGCATCATCGACCGGCGTGAATTTCTCGACCGGGCCGGCAAATTCGCCGTCGGTGGCCTCACTGCGGCGATGCTGCTCAACACGCTGTCGCCCGATTACGCGCTGGCCCAGCAGGTCATGCCCGACGACCCGGATATCGAGGCAGTTCATTTCGGTTATGATTCACCTGAGGGCAACGGTTCGGTGAATGCCTATATGGTGCGGCCGGCGGGCGTGGACACCAAACTGCCCGGCGTTCTGGTGATCCACGAAAACCGCGGGCTCAACCCCTATATCAAGGATGTCGCCCGGCGGTTCGGCAAGGCGGGTTTCATGGCGATGGCGCCCGACGGGCTGACCTCGGTTGGCGGCTATCCGGGCAATGATGACGAAGGCCGCGCGTTGCAGCGCACCGTCGACCGCGAAAAACTGCTGAATGATTTCTTTGCCGGCTTTGAACATCTGGCGGCGCGCGACGATTGCACCGGCAAGGTCGGCGCTGTCGGCTTTTGCTATGGCGGTGGCGTGGTCAATGCGCTGGCCGTGGCCTATCGCGAACTCGCCGCCGGCGTGCCGTTTTACGGCCGCCAGCCTGTGGCGGAAGATGCCGCGTCGATTGAGGCGCCGCTATTGCTGCATTTCGGCGAACTGGACAGCCGCATCAATGCCGGCTGGCCGGATTTCGAGGCGGCGCTGAAAGCCGCGGGCAAAACCTATACGGCGCATATCTACCCGGGTGCCAATCACGGTTTTCACAACGACACCACCCCGCGCTACGACGCCGAAGCGGCGAAACTGGCCGAAGAACGCACCATCGCCTTTTTCAGGGAACATCTGGGGGGATAAATTCTTCCCATACCATCCCCCTCCCCCCAGCCCTGCAATCGCCGGCTGTATGCGGTGGTCCTTTAGCGAAAAGTGATTAATTGATTAACCATATATTGAAGTAAATCCTGCAATCTCCGGCGAACCAATCTTGAGCGGCGGGCGGGTGTGACCAGGGCAAAGCAGCCGATACCGGGTCTGGAGTCCGATCCGGGAATTTCAAACAATGCCATCCAGACCGGTCCCGCTGGCGAGGCCGGTGCGAAGGTGGATTTGCCCGGCCGCCCGCACACCGATTGGCTGACCGGATTGCTTGACAGGCGCGGCATCGCCGCACAGATTGAACGATTGGCGGAAATTGCCGCAGCCGACGGGCGAAATCTCGCCTTCATGACGATCGATCTGGATAATTTCCGGCAACTCAACAGCACAAACGGCCATGCGTTCGGGGACCGTTTTCTGGCCGCCGTTGCCGATCGTCTCCGCTATGTGCTCGATGAGACATGCGTGGTCGGACGCCTCGACGGAAACAAGTTTGCGGTGCTGCTGCCGTCACTCGCCCGGAGCGGCGCCAGGGCGGCCATTCAGGCAAGAGATATCGCAAATCACCTGCGCGAAGCACTCAGCACCCGTTTCTCGGTCAATCAACAACAATGCCGGGTGTCGTGCAGCATCGGGGTGCTGGTTTTTACCGGTGACGGCGGGGATCCGTACCGGGTGTTCAAATGTGCTGAAACAGCGATGTATGAGGCAAAATCCGGCGGCAAGAACCAGGTGAAGCTGTTTGAAGCCGACATGCTGGCGCGGGTGGAAAATACCGCCAAGCTGGCAATCGAATTACGGGATGCCATCGACGATGCTGAACTGGAGCTGAAATACCAGCCGCAGACCGACCGGTATTGCCGGATAATCGGTGCCGAAGCATTGCTCCGATGGGACCATCCGGAAAGCGGCTATGTTTCGCCCGACCGGTTCGTTCCGGTTGCCGAAGAAAACGGCCTGATCATACCAATGACCGAGTGGGTTCTCGGCCAGGCGCTCGACACGCTGGTGCGCTGGCAGCGCCATCCGCAGCTCAGGCACTTGACACTCTCAATCAATATCAGCGCCCAACAATTTCATCAGGAAGAATTCCTGAGCCGGCTGCAGTTTTTTGCCCACCATTACGAAATCGACATGTCGCGGCTGGTACTTGAGCTTACCGAGCGGGTATTTTTTGGCGACATGGAAACCGTCAAGCTGATCATGCACGGTCTTCGCAAGCTCGGCGTCCGCCTGTCGTTGGACGATTACGGCACGGGTTACTCTTCCCTTTCCCAGTTGCGGCACCTGAAGTTCGACGAACTGAAGATCGACGGCACGTTCATCCGGGAGGTCTGCACCAATGAGGGCGACCGCGCCATTGTTCGCACTACGCTGGCGATGGCGCGGGCACTCGACATCAAATGCGTGGCCGAATGGGTCGAAAAGGAAGAGCAGTTGCAATTCTTGCGGCTGGAGGGCTGTGACTATCTGCAGGGGCACCTGTTCGGCCAGGCCATGCCGCTTGATGAATTCGAAAAGCAGGTGCTGGGCGAGGGACGCGATTTGACCGCGCCGGAAGAAGCACCGGCGCTTGCGGCGGGATAGCGCCGCCTCGGTTCACCACAGATTGCAGTTTCAGACACCTGCCTGATGGGGTGCACCCCGGGAAGTTGCCAAAGTGATCCTTACCGGAAAGACACCATCGCCGGCCGGGGGATCTGCGCTATTGGGCATTCGGTCCGGTGTTTGCACAATCGCTGTTCGTGCCGCGCATTAGGCTCGCTCACCTGCCGTCCACTTTGCCGATCAGGCTGGCGATTGCCAGCAGCGTCGCCATGTCGCGGATCATCGGCAGGATGTGGCGGTCAAAATCGATGTCTCCCTGCGTGATGCCCGGCAGCTCGAAATGGTCCTTTGTGGCCGCAAGCAGCAGGTAGCAATCGGCATCGGCAAAGGCGATCTGCACCGGTCCGTGCGGCCAGGTGTCGGCCAGCCAGTCGAGCGCCTTGGCCATTCTGGCGGCCAGTTGTGCCGGTTCCGGCCCTTCGGCATTGGTGCGAAAATCGTGGGTAGCGTCGATGTCGCCGATACCGGTCTGCAGTTCCTTCAGCTTGTTGCCGAACAGGTCGCGGAAAAACTTGGTCACCACATCGGCCTTCTTTTGTGCCAGCAGCAGGCCGCGAAACCGGCTGTCGAGCCGGATATGAAAGATCAGCCCGTCGAAAATGGTGCGGGTGTTCTTGCCGGATTTCTTTTTCAGATGCGTCTCGGCCAGTTCAAACCGCACGCCGTCATAGCTGCCGGCAAACCAGTCATCATGGCTGGCGCTGGTGTAGCTGAGCAGTCCCGTTGCCTCCAGCGGTCCCAGAAATCCTGCAGCATGGCCATGCTGGTACTGGAAATCATCGATGAAGCCGAAAATTTCCGGAAACATCTTCGCGCGCAATTGCTGCTGGAAGTTTCGTGCCGGTTTGCGGGCGATCGACAGCACGATCATGCCGCCGAAAATCGCCACGCCGACCGCAATGCCGGTGATGAACATCAGACCCGTCGCCAGCCCGATGATCGCGACGGCCGTGACAATCACCGCAAACGGTCCCAGCATCATCACCATGCGCCGCTTCATCGCCGCCGCCTTTTCCGGACGGCCGGCATTGTAAACCGCCACCGCCTCGGCGATCCGCTTCAACTGCTCTTCATCGGGCAGCCATTCTTTCAGTTCGCCGGGTTCCTGGGTCATCGCTTCTCCCGCGAACCGGACGTTTGGCGCTCGCGAACAACAAAATGCATCGGTGATTCACACCGAAGTGTTCCCCGCCAAACCGGTTTTGCCTGCTCTTCGTCAGCTGGTGCAAAATCGTAACGCCGCAACAGTATCGCCAGAATGATCACTGCCTCGATCTCCGCATATTGCCGGCCGATGCAGGTGCGGCGTCCGGTTCCAAACGGCATATACCAACCGCTGTTTTCCGCCGCCTCGCCGCCGGGCATGAACCGGTCCGGTATAAAGGCATCGGCCTGATCCCAAATCCGGCGGTTGCGGTGCATGGCCCAGATATTGGCCACTACGAACTCACCTTTGCCGATCTTGTGGCTGCCGATGGTGTCCTCGCCGAGCGCGATGCGAGAGAAAGCAGGAATTACCGGGTATATTCGCAGCGCCTCGCGGAATGCGGCGAGTGTATATGGCAGCACCGAACCCCACCTGTGCGGTGGTTTACCATCATGCCGCCCGGCGTCGATTTCAGCCCGCACACGCCGCAGGCTCTCAGGCGATTGTGATAGAAACCGGATCGTCCAACTCACCGATTGCCCCGTCGTATCGAACGATGCACCAAGCATTGTCCCCATATTGTCGAGTGCCCATTTCTTGCCCTTTCGAGTGCCGCCGCAGGCATTGGAGTAGCCAACCAGTGAATCCAGCAGATCACTGCGGGCGTGCCCGGCCGGACACCCGCCAATGCTGCGCCGGTCGAACATGGCAGCCATTCGGCGGCGCATAAACCTGCCATGGCTTGCGGCAGACCGTTTCAGAATCCGGGGTACAAAATATGGCGCCCGCCAGAGGTCCATCAGATCCAAAGCGAGATTCTGTTCCATGTAGACGGTATTGGATTTCATGATCGGCAAGAACGAAGAATCCTTCGCGGCCGAAAAGAAGCATTTCATCGCCGATTCGAATGTGATGCGGGAAATCAGATCAAACAGATCAAAGGCGCGCCCGGGCTCTGTAGTTTCGAGCGAATGCGCAACGATCCGCGAAATATCATCGGCATAGTCCGCAAGGTAAGCGCGGGTGAAATGCGGTGTGGCGGTTGATCGGGAAAGCCGCCACTCCTCGCCGTCCACGGTTGCCATGCCCTTTCCGAAATTGCGGAACAACAGCAATTTGCGGATCGGGTCGATGCTGTAGTTTCCGGGATTGTCGACAAAAACGTGCCGGACCAGACCCGGATCGTTCAGGAAAACCGCCGACAAGCCGAATTTGCGGTTGCGAATGAAATCCCTTTTGTAGTGCTCCTCGGTCAGCAAATTGATCGGATTGCTGTAAAGGTGTCGCAGCGTCTCGATATAACCGGCCGGTTTGGTTCGCGGTTCGGGCGCAAAGGGGCGGTGCGCGTCAACGGCTGCTTCCGCTTGTATCCGGCCTCCACGGATGCCCGGCGGTTGACCCGCCGGTTGTGGCGCGATTGTGTCTGATGGCACGGATATTCCTCCAGCCCGGCATATTCCCCATGCCACGCCAGTGTGTTGCAAAATCATCCAGCCTGCAACCGTGGCTTAAACCGAAATTCGTGCTCCTCCCGATTTCACGATATCCCGCCTTCCACCGCCTGACCGGACAGGCAAGTAACCATCCGGTGCTCCTGACAACCTTCTGTCAGTAGCCCGGCCGCTGCACTGCTTTTGATCGGCTGCGGCCTTCCCATTTTCTCAAATGGTCTCCATATTCCGGCCATGGCCAGATCGCGAGAAAAGAAAACCGGAAGACCCGCCGGTTGTGAGGAAAATCCGCAAGCGGAACTGACCGGTTCGCCGCTGGAGGGTTCGGTGGCCGACTGGGCCGAACAGCTTGAGCGCGAGGCCGAGGAATCGGCCCGCAAGGCGGAGATGCGCGACATCCGCTCCAAGGCCGGCAAGCACCGGGTGAAGGCCGGCAAAAAAGGTGAAACCGGCCCGCAGGGCCGCAAGCGCGACCGCGCGTCCGCGAAGCGGCCCGGCAGCGATAAGACGGAAATCGGCTCCAAACGTACCGGCGGCGGCGCCTCCATCGGTGGTTCCAACGACCCGACCGAGCGCGCCGCGGCAGGGCTGATGCCGGTCGCCGGCCTCGACGTGACGCTGGAAGAAGCCAAGGGCATGGCCTCGACCACCGGGGTCACCGCCACGGTGGAGGCGCTGTCGAAACTGATCTCCGAAGGCAATCCGCTGATCAAGCACGGCGAGGTGTGGACACCGCACCGCCCCGAACGGCCGGAGAAATCCGAAGGCGGCATCGCACTTGCCATGGCGTCGGAATTCGAGCCTGCCGGCGACCAGCCGACGGCGATTGCCGATCTCGTCGAGGGCATCGGCAATGACGAGCGCTCTCAGGTGCTGCTCGGCGTCACCGGCTCCGGCAAAACCTTCACCATGGCCAAGGTGATCGAGCAGACCCAGCGCCCGGCGCTGATTCTGGCGCCCAACAAGACGCTGGCCGCCCAGCTCTATGGCGAGATGAAATCCTTCTTCCCCGACAATGCGGTGGAATATTTCGTCTCCTATTACGACTACTACCAGCCGGAGGCCTATGTGCCGCGCACCGACACCTATATCGAGAAGGAGTCGTCGATCAACGAGCAGATCGACCGCATGCGCCACTCGGCCACCCGCGCGCTTTTGGAGCGCGACGATGTGGTGATCGTCGCCTCGGTCTCCTGCATCTACGGTATCGGCTCGGTCGAGACCTATACGGCGATGACGTTTGAGATGAAAATCGGCGACCGGCTCGACCAGCGGCAGTTGCTCGCCGACCTCGTCGCCCAGCAATACAAGCGCCAGGACATCAATTTCGTCCGTGGTTCCTTCCGCGTGCGCGGCGACACGATCGAGATCTTTCCAGCCCACCTGGAGGACAGCGCCTGGCGCATATCGCTGTTTGGCGACGAGATCGAGTCGATCACCGAGTTCGACCCGCTGACGGGCGCCAAGACCGGTGATCTGAAGAGTGTCAAAATCTACGCCAATTCGCACTATGTGACGCCGCGCCCGACGCTCAACCAGGCGATCAAGTCGATCAAGGAAGAGATGAAGCACCGGCTTGCCGAGCTGGAGGCCGCCGGCCGCCTGCTGGAGGCGCAGCGGCTGGAACAGCGCACCCGCTTTGATCTGGAAATGCTGGAAGCCACCGGCTCGTGCGCGGGAATTGAAAACTATTCGCGCTATCTGACCGGCCGCAAACCGGGCGAGCCGCCGCCGACGCTGTTTGAATATATCCCCGACAACGCCATCGTCTTCGTCGACGAAAGCCACGTCACCGTGCCGCAGATCGGCGGCATGTATCGCGGCGACTTCCGCCGCAAGGCGACACTGGCCGAATACGGTTTCCGCCTGCCGTCATGCATGGACAACCGCCCGCTCAGGTTCGAGGAGTGGGACGCCATGCGCCCGTCGACCATCACCGTGTCGGCCACACCCGGCGGCTGGGAGCTGGAACAGTCGGGCGGCGGGTTTGCCGAACAGGTGATCCGCCCCACCGGGCTGATCGACCCGCCGGTGGAGGTGCGCCCCGCCACCACCCAGGTCGACGATGTGCTGGGCGAGATCCGCGACGTCGCCAAGGCCGGCTACCGCACGCTTGTCACCGTGCTGACCAAGCGCATGGCCGAAGACCTGACCGAATATCTGCACGAGCAGGGCGTGCGCGTGCGCTACATGCATTCCGACATCGACACGCTGGAACGCATCGAGATCATCCGCGATCTTCGTCTTGGCGCGTTTGATTGTCTCGTCGGTATCAACCTGTTGCGCGAGGGGCTGGACATTCCCGAATGCGCCTTTGTGGCCATTCTCGACGCCGACAAGGAAGGGTTCCTGCGCTCCGAAACCTCGCTGGTGCAGACCATCGGCCGAGCCGCGCGCAACGTGGACGGCAAGGTCATTCTTTACGCCGATCAGGTCACCGGTTCGATGGAGCGGGCGATGGCCGAGACCTCGCGCCGCCGAGAGAAACAATCCGCCTGGAACGAGGCCAACGGCATCACGCCGGAAAGTGTGAAAAAGAACATCGCCGACATTCTCGATTCGGTCTATGAGCGTGACCACGTCACCGCCGAGATCAAATCCGCCACGGCCAAGGACGCCGACGTGCTGGTCGGCAACAACCTCGCCGCGCATCTGGAACATCTGGAAAAGGCGATGCGCGATGCCGCCGCCGATCTGGATTTCGAAGAGGCGGCCCGCCTGCGCGACGAGATCAAGCGGCTGCGCGAGGTGGAACTGGCGGTGGCCGACGACCCGCTGGCCCGCGACGCCGGGGTGGAGAACACGCAGAAAGCACGGCGCTCTGCTGCCAAATCAGGTAAGGGCCTGTTCAGAAAGAATACGCTCGATGAGATGACGGTTGGCAGGACGGAGAAACCGCTGGGGAAGTAGGCTAACCACAAAGGCAGTATTTGACGCGCCATCTGCGGTCTTGTCGGCGACTCCAGTCAGCGGTGAAATATCATTTCCGGTGTACTGGAGCATCGTTTCAACAGACTGAGTGGAAATTGAGACTGTTCCAGCGAAGAACGACAGCAGAGATCGCTATAAGCTGTTCGAAGCAGTTTGAGTTCTTTTTGGATAGAATACCCTCTTGCTAATTCTCAGCCGGTAGCGCGTCTGTCAGGATGAGTCTCTTTACCTTCTCGCTAGAAGATAGAATTTGATTTGCGCTAAAACTTATTTTCTTGGGAAGCTGCTTTGTGCCCAACTGCCCAGAGTTACTTCCATGAAGTGACCAAGTTAATACACCAACCCGATTGAATGGATAGCTAGTGCCGACGCGGAATGGGACAATTCTCCCCAATTGATCAACATATACACGGCCATTCCGCGTTATGGCGTTGTATCTAGTTACGTTTCCGGTGAGATCATCAATCTCAGGTGTTTCGTCGCGCGTCTCCACCCAGCTCTTTGTATCCAAGTCAAGTAAGATCAATCTTGATCGGGGTCTTCCAATTGATATCGTCTCGACACCATCACCGATTGGTCTATGTGCGCGTTGGAGACTCCCCTCCATGTTTTCGGCAACCTCATCGAAAAACGGCTCTTCCTTTTTCAGAGCTTTCTGAACTGACTTGGTGTCAACATCACTGTCAGAAAAAACGCCCGTGACCTTCCTGTAAAGTACTTTTATAAAATCATAAAATATATTTGCACTATACCCAACAATAGCTCCTGTTATTGCTGGATTTTGCTCCATGAGTATAGCGATATCAGATATAAAGCTTCCTCTTCTAGCAGCTTTTAGATAAATCTGAGCACCTTTTAATGCAGGTGCTTTCTTGATGTGATCGCTGTTAATAAATGCATGGGTAGCGATACTCAAAGATTGGGAAAATCCTTGAATGGAAGTTGATCCATCATAAAAATCCAACATACCATCTGACGCGATTCCACCATTGTATTGAATCTTCAGGTTCACACGCATACCCAGCGACCTCACAACGTTTCTGCAATGGACACAAATTTCGCAGCTCTGGACTCCAAAAAAACCAACTCGGATTCGTCTAAACGGCTACTAACGTTCAGAGTTGCGAACTGGACATTAAGTATTCCTACCCCCGCGGACTCAGGCGCTGCTATTTGGAGAAGAGTAAAAAGACCTTTCTCGTGTTGATGAGAGAACGGCTCTTTTCTAAAGTTTAGAAACACTATTCTTCTTTGATTTGAAGCATCTGTATGAAGATACCACGAGGCTGTTACTTCGAGCTTACCTAATTTTGCACTCACTCTTTGTAGGCCATCCCAAATCAATCCATGATCATCTTTTGCATCTACATAGTTTTTCGCAAGTACCTTATACGCTTCAGACTTGTTCGCTGCTACGATCTTGTAGAAGTTTAGAAATTCTCCCTCATTCACAGTGCCGTCTTCGTATGCGCCTAATGACTCTCGAAATTTTTTGTAGCGATCGGTAGCCGGATCATAATCCTTCTCAATATCATCGAGAATTCGTTTTACAGATGCTCGGTCTCTTCTCTTATCACCGTAGGCAAATTCGATGAATTGGACAGCTCGTATTTTCATAGTCAGGCACCAGTTGAATCATAATATTGTTCAGAAATTAGTTAGCTCTAATGTATGGATCATTGTCTAATTCATCGATTGCTCACGTACACATTCTTTGAAATGATTCGTCACACCGAATTAGGTTCAGAGTATAGCATTTTCTATGCAAGGTTGAAACCTTGTGAGAAAGAAACATATACAGGTATATGAAATTTGAAGAAAAATAGCCGAATTGAAATTCGACTTAATTGAAAGACAATTCTCAATATCACAGTTTTTGGCGTATCATCCTCTTTTCGCCACTGCCCCCACCTCAACCACCTGCATTCACGCCTAAGGTCTGAACAGGGATCACATCATTGCTGAGAAGTGCGACGCACCCCAACCACCCCCTCACCGCTTCGCGGCCAAAGCCTCGATCTGGATCACGCAGGTTTCGACGTCGCGCAGGTCGAGGGTGCGGCTGGCGTTTTTGAACCGCTCGACAAGCGCCGCCTTTTTCGGGTCTGATTCTTCCATTTCCTCGACGCCGAGCAACCAGTTTGGCGTGGTGCCGAGAACGTCGGCAATCCTGATCATCGTGGCCAGGTCGGGTTCATTGCGCCCGGAGATGTAGTGGGCGTAGCGCCGCTCATCGAGACCGGCTCTCCGCGCCGCCTCGGCATTGGAAATGCCGAGCGCATCGGCTCTTTCTCGCAATCGGTCCGCAAACAGTTTCATAAGAACAGTTTGTTCCTGAAACAATCCGTTCTGGCCACGAAGTAAAAGGCGTGTTATAGGAATGAAACGTAGTGATGGTTGTATGATCCGGGGCGTTTGTGCTGCCGGGCCTTTGGGTCCGGCGGTGTGGTGAGATGCGCGCGTCTTCGCCCCCCTTTGAGGGGGGTGAGCGACTGGTTGGGCCGTCAGGCCCAAATCGATGATCCTGTGAATCATCGATAAGGCCGCGAACGCCGGGACGCTGCAAAGCAGCGGGGACCCGGCAGGGCGAGAACCAAAGCCCTCGTGCCAAGCGCACTCGGGCGTTCGTCCCTTGGAAAGCGTTGCTTTCCATTCGCGTTGCGCGAACCAGTTCTCACCCCACCTCAAGGGGGGCGAAGGGGCTTCGGCGCAAGCCGCAAGGCCGACTGGCCGTCCGACGTGGCCCTCGCGGAGGCGGCGGCGAAGCCGCCCTGCCGTGAGCGCCAGGAAATGGGAGCAACACCTTGGAAGATTACTCTTTTCTGCGCGATGTGCTTGAGACGTGGCGGTCGACCACCGACTGGATGAAGGCAGTCGTGGTGATTTTTATCCCCGGCTATATCGCCGTTCTGATCCATCAGGTGTTGCGCTACCGGGCCGAAACCAAAGCGATGCTGGCAGAGGCCGCGATGACCGACGAGCGTGTGCGCAAACTGGCCGAAGCCGAACTCTGCCGCATCATCGCCGAGATGGAACGCGCACGGCTTGCGCAAGAATTGCCGCCGATATTGGATAACCACCGCGGGCCGCACGCATGAGGCGGCGGGTTCCACCGCGCGGAAAATTCCGGAAGCGGTTCCGCGGAATAGGGCGGAAGGCCAGGCGCCGCCTATCTCTCCCCTTGCGGGGGGTGAGCAGCCGGTTGGGCCGAAGGCCCAAATCGACGATCCGGTGAATCGTCGATAGGTGAGCCGAACGCGGGGACATTGCCGCAGGCAATGGGGACCCCGCCGGTGTTGGCCCAGCCCTCGCTGCCCAAGCGCGCTTCGGGCGTTCATCGCTTGGAAAGCGTTGCTTTCCATTCGCGTTTCGCGAACCGCGCCTCACCCCCCCTCTTGCAAAATCTGGCACTTAGCCTTCACTTCGCTCGGCTAAACGCCGATTTTGCATTCTCCCCCTCAAGGGGGGCGAAGCTCCTTACATCACCGCCACCTTGTTCCCCACACTTCCCAATTGTATATTCGGGCCATGACACGACTTGAGAAACTGGAAAAATCGGTCGCTGAACTCAGCCCGGAAGAACTGAAGCAATTTGCCGCGTGGTTCGCCGAATTGCAGGCAGAAGCCTGGGACAGGCAGATCGAGGAAGACGCTAAGGCCGGCAAGCTCGACAAGCTGGCCGAACAGGCGCTGGCTGACCGTCGCGCCGGCCGGACAAGACCTCTTTGACCCATCACGCAGACCGCGCGTTCTGGGTAGCCTATCACGCACTTCCCGAAGATATTCGCACCCGCGCCGACCGCGCCTTTGAACGTCTCAGGTCTGATCCGAAGCACCCTTCGCTGCATTTCAAACGTATCGGCACCTACTGGTCAGCCCGAGTCAGCATCGACTATCGTGCATTGGCGGTGAAAGACGGCGACGATTTTATCTGGTTCTGGATCGGCAGCCATGCGGACTATGACAAGCTGATCGGGTAGAAATTCTAATCCGCCGCCAACAGCTCCCCCAGTTTGTCGATGGCCTGGTTCCAGCCGCCTTCGCCTGCCGTGCCGGCCGGTACGCCCTTGTGGGTCATCACCATCACCGTCTGGCCATCGGCTTCGGAAAGTTCAACATTCACTTCGGTGAAATCCGGCGTGCCTTCGGGCATGCCCATCGATTGCGGCGGGATCAGCGTGCCGTCGGCGTCGCACATGGCCTCGGTGTAGATCAGCCGGGTCGGAGCGGTGACCTCCTTGTAGACACCGGTGAACCACATGGACATGGTGCGCTCCGGCGTCTTCATCTCCATGCAGATCTTGCGCGTGCCGCCGACCGCGACATCCATCTCGGCCACCGGCACCGAAAAGCCCTTCGGCCCATACCAGCGGGCGAACATCTCCGGGTCGGCCCACATGCTCCACACGGTCTCGATCGGCGCGTTGAACCGGCGCTCGATGCGCACCCAGGCAGTTTCTTCACTCATTTGGCGAACCCTTCATTTCATTGAGAACCTTGTCAAAAGCATCAAACCGCGCCTCCCAGATCGGGCGGTACTGTTCGGTCCAGCCGGCGACGGCGGCAAGCGTCTCCGGCTTGAGCACGCAGGGGCGGAACTGGGCGCGACGCGCCTTGGTGATCAGCCCGGCATCCTCGAGCACGCGGATGTGCTTGGAGATCGCCGGCAGGGTCATGTCAAACGGCTCGGCCAGCTCGTTGACGGTGGCCTCTTGCCTCGCCAGCCGGGCGAGAATGGCGCGGCGGGCCGGGTGGGCCAGTGCTGCAAAGGCGGCATCCAGTCGGTCGGAATCGGTCATGGCGGTTGTTAATATACCATCTGGTTAATTAATCAAGTGGTTTATTACGTGCGAGCTGTGCCTATCTCTCCCCTTGCGGGGGGTGAGCAGCCGGTTGGGCCGGAGGCCCAAATCGACGATCCAGTGAATCGTCGATAGGCCGGCGAACGCCGGGACGCTGCTGAAGGCAGCGGGGACCCGGCCGGGTGCGTTGGCGGCGGGAAGGGGGATAAATTCATCGGGCACCGTTTCCCCCTCTTGTCTTTTCCAAGCACTTACTCGGGCCAAGCCCTCGTAAATGCAGGAAAAAACTTTCCCCCCCTCAAGGGGGGCGAAGGGCGCGGCGCCATTCATCGCCCCAAATCTTGTCCACGCTTTCCAAACCTGTCGTAGAGTCGCATCCGTCCCTTTCGTGGAACGTTGCATCGCGACGGCGGTCGGCGGAAGGGGATGGCGCTCCGGCCGGTGGCTGTAACAAGCTGCTTGCCGGGGAGGCTCCGCCCAATCGTGCTCTGGGCTCGACGTACCGCCAGCGCAAGCTGACGAACGCGGCGGGGCTAACAACATCGCCGGCGGGCGGTCACCAGGACCACCCCGATACAATTAAGATGAGCCTGGACAATGCGTCCGAAGACCGCCCGTCTTTCCACTTTTTTGAGCTCACGCCAGTCCCGCTGGCGCGGGGTAGCTCGCGCATGCGCCTCACATAAGTTCGGACGCGCGGTCGCGCTTGCGGGCTGCGCCCGGTTGAGCGCATGCCGCTCCCGCTGGCGCCTGCACGTCTTGACGCGCTCAATCCACCCAAACGATCTGTGTGCGGATCGACGCTTCCTGCGGCGTCAGCGGGTAGACCTCGATGAAGCTGCTTTCGTAAAGCTCGACAGCCTTGGCCTTGCGCCATTGCCCATAGGCGGTTTCGGCCTCGGGATCGGCGGCAGCCGGCAGGCCGAAGGTGACGAAGATCTTGTAGGACGGCCAAAAGGCGATCACCCGGCCGGCGGCGCGGTTGGGGATTTCAAACTCGCCCGACAACACGGTGAATTCGCCATCGCTGCGCTGTTGCAGGCCAAAGCGCGGCTCGACCTGCTGTTCGCCCGAGCGCAGTTCCGCCTTGGCGGTAAACCCCTCATCTTCATGGATTGATTCCGCCGGTACGCGGATTTCGAACTTCACCAGCGGTTTGCCGGCATCGCCGGAAAATTGCGGTGCAAACGAATGGTGAAACTGGCTGAAATAGACCGCCAGCAACACGGCGCCGACAATGAGAATCGCGATCAGCGGCTGGCTGGCGGCTTTGGGCGAACCGGGTTTGCCGCCCGGCCCGCCATTGCGCAATGCCAGATAAAGGCCGGCAATCGCGCCGACGACGCCGCCAAACGGTGCTGCCGCCATCATGGCTTGCATCTCCGCGCCGCCGCTGGTGTTGGCGCCCGGATCGCCTGCGCCCAAAAGGCCGATCAGGCCGAGAGCGAAAAAGCCAACAACGCTGCCGGAAAGACCGGCGAGTACCGCCCAAAATGCGCGCATGAAAATCCCCACTCAAATTTGCCTGCGAGACAATAGCGCCTGGCCGATGTGGCGATGTGTGGTTCATCACAGCGGTGCGGTTTGAAGTTTGCGCACCTTGCTGAAGCCCTTCCCGTCATGCGGCCGGTCTTTGCTCTCGCCGGTCCATACAATAGGATAATCCGATGCCGGAATTGATCTCCACCACCGAACTGGCCGGAATGGCACTCCTCGTCGCCGTGCCCGGCGCGCTGATCGGCGGGGCCATCGGATTCAACCGTTGGAAATCGAACCGCGCCGCCGGGGCCATTCTCGGAGCGGTTGTCGGTGCGCCGCTCAGCCTGGTGATCGCGCTCGGCCTGATCGTGCTGTTGATCCCTTGATGCACCCACCGGCCAGGAATGTGAGGTTTACATGAGCGCCTATGTCATCGGTCAGTTGAAGATCAACGATCCCGCCGCCTATCAGGCCTATCTGGACGGTTTCATGCCGAGTTTTAAACGCCACGGCGGCGAATTGCTGGCGACCTCGAAACAGGAAACCCACGTGCTTGAGGGCGACTGGGCGTTGCCGCTCACGGTGCTGATGCGCTTTCCGTCGGTCGAGGCGGCGCGCGCCTGGCACAGCGATCCCGAATATGCCGAACTGGCCAAAATCCGCCACGCGACGGCGGAAGCCAATCTGGTCGTCGTGGTGGGGCTCGACTAGAGCGCGGATATCGTACCATTTGCCACTCTCGACTCTTCGGCGCATCCATGCCACATGCGCGGCCATGGCGTTGGAGATCAAAATCTGCGGGTTGAAGACCGTCGAGGCAATCGAAGCGGCGATAGCCGGCGGCGCCAGTCATTGCGGGTTCATTTTCTTTGAAAAAAGCCCCCGGCACATTGAAACCGCAGTCGCTGCAGAATTGCGCCAAACCATTGGCAACCGGGCAAAAACCGTCGCCGTCACCGTCAATGCGAACGATGCCTATCTCGACGAGATTGTCGCCGCGGTAAAACCGGACCTGTTGCAACTGCACGGGACGGAAAGCCCGGAGCGGGTCAGCGAAGTCAAGGCGCGTTACGGCATTCCGGTGATGAAGGTTTTTTCGATCCGCGAGGCCGGCGATCTGTCCAGGATCGACCCCTATCGCACCGTCGCCGACCGGCTGATGTTCGACGCCAAGGCGCCGAAGGGATCCGACGTGCCCGGCGGCCATGGTGTCGCATTCGACTGGACCTTGCTTGAATCGCTTGACCCGGCCATCGAATACATGCTTTCGGGAGGTATCAACGCCGCCAATGTTGCTGATACGCTGCGCCGTACCCGCCCCAACGCGCTGGACCTCTCGTCAGGTGTGGAATCGTCGCCCGGGGTGAAAGACACAGCGATGATCGATGAATTTTTCAGGGCGCTCGCGGAAGCGCTGGAGTGCAAAGTATGAACAGTCCCGTTGAACCCAATTCCTTTCGCTCCGGCCCCAATCCGGAAGGCATGTTCGGCATATTCGGCGGCCGCTTCGTCGCCGAAACATTAATGCCGCTGATCCTCGATCTGGAAAGACACTGGAACGAGGCCAAGCGCGATCCGGCCTTCCAGGCGGAACTGGATGAACTCAACAAGCATTACACCGGACGGCCGTCGCCGCTCTATTTTGCCGAGCGGCTGACCGAACATCTCGGCGGTGCGAAAATCTACTTCAAGCGCGACGAGCTCAACCACACGGGTTCGCACAAGATCAACAACTGCCTGGGCCAGATCCTGCTGGCAAAGCGCATGGGCAAGAAGCGCATTATTGCGGAGACGGGCGCCGGCCAGCACGGCGTCGCATCGGCCACGGTGGCAGCCCGGTTCGGCTATCCCTGTATCGTCTATATGGGTGCGACCGACATCGACCGGCAGGCGCCGAACGTGTTCCGCATGAAACTGCTCGGCGCCGAGGTCAACGCGGTCACCTCCGGCAACGGTACGCTGAAGGACGCGATGAACGAGGCGCTGCGCGACTGGGTGACGAATGTTGAGGACACCTACTACATCATCGGCACCGCGGCTGGCCCGCACCCCTATCCGGAACTGGTGCGCGACTTCCAGTCGGTGATCGGCAGGGAAACCAAGGAACAATTGCTGGCCGCCGAGGGCCGGCTTCCCGACCTGCTGGTCGCCGCTGTCGGCGGTGGATCAAACGCGATCGGCCTGTTCCACCCGTTCCTTGATGACCGCAATGTACGCATTGTCGGCGTCGAAGCCGGCGGCAAGGGCCTCGACGGCGAAGAACACTGCGCTTCGCTGACCGCCGGCCAGCCCGGCGTGCTGCACGGCAACCGGACCTACCTCTTGCAAAATGCCGACGGGCAGATCAATGAAGGCCATTCGATCTCGGCCGGTCTCGATTATCCGGGCATCGGGCCGGAACATTCATGGCTGAAGGAATCCGGCCGTGTCGAATATGTGCCGATCATGGACCATGAGGCGCTGGAGGCGTTTCAACTGCTGACGCGGCTGGAGGGAATTATCCCGGCGCTTGAACCGAGCCATGCGCTGGCCGAGGTCATCCGCCGGGCACCGAACATGGACAAGGACCAGATCATCGTGATGAACCTGTGCGGCCGTGGCGACAAGGATGTTTTCGCCGTCGGCAAACATCTGGGTGTGGAGCTGTAGACATGGCAACCCGCATCGACACAAGAATGGCCAGTCTTCGCGAAGAGGGGCGCGCCGCATTGGTGACCTATTTCATGGGCGGCGACCCGGACTACGAACGCTCGCTCGCCATCATGAAAGCCTTGCCGAAAGCCGGGGCAGACATCATCGAACTTGGCATGCCGTTTTCGGACCCGATGGCTGATGGTCCGTCAATTCAGGCGGCCGGTCTTCGCGCGCTGAAGTCGGGACAGACACTCGCCAAGACCCTGGCCATGGCCCGCGAATTCCGTGCGGAAGACAATGACACGCCGATTGTCATGATGGGCTACTACAATCCGATCTACATTTATGGCGTCGAACATTTTCTGAAAGATGCCGTAGAGGCCGGAATTGACGGGCTGATTGTTGTTGATCTTCCACCGGAAATGGATGAAGAGCTTTGCCTGCCGGCGCTGCAGGCGGGTTTGAACTTTATCCGGCTGGCCACACCGACCACCGATGACAAGCGCCTGCCGAAGGTGTTGGAGAACACATCCGGCTTTGTCTACTACGTTTCGATGACCGGGATCACTGGGGCCGCCCTGCCCGACACCGGCAGAATTGGTGAAGCTGTCCAGCGCATCAAACGCCATACCGAACTTCCGGTTTGTGTCGGTTTCGGCGTCAAAACTTCCCAACAGGCCGAGGCGATAGCAGCAAGCGCGAACGGGGTTGTTGTCGGTACGGCGATTGTCAATGAAATCGCAAAAGCAAATGAAGAAAGCAGCGATGCAGCAAAGGCGGTGTCGAAGCTGGTGAAATCGCTTGCAGACGGCGTCCGCAAATCTCAACTTGCGCCTTCGGCCTGAAATGCCCATCTTGAGGCTGGTCAAGGAATTCTGAGCCCATGAACTGGATCACAAATTTTGTCCGCCCCAAAATCAATTCGATGCTCGGGCGGCGCGACATGCCCGAAAACCTCTGGATCAAGTGTCCGGAAACCGGCGAGATGGTTTTCCACAAGGATCTGGAAGAAAACCAGTATGTGATCCCGTCTTCCGGTCATCACATGAAAATCTCGGCCAGCGACCGGTTGGCCTATTTTTTTGATGGCGGCGAATATGAGGTTCTGGACAATCCCAAGGTCGCTGTTGATCCGCTGAAATTTCGCGACGAGAAGCGCTACACCGACCGTTTGAAGGACAACAAGACCAAGACCGGTCGCGAAGACGCCATCACCAATGCACTTGGCGAGGTCGACGGATTGCCGATCGTGGTCACCGTTCAGGATTTTGCCTTTATGGGCGGCTCGCTCGGCATGGCGGCGGGCGAGGCGATCATTGCCGCATTTGAAGCTGCAATTGAGAAAAAACGGCCGCTGGTGCTTTTCGCTGCATCGGGTGGCGCCCGCATGCAGGAAGGTGTGCTGTCGCTCATGCAGCTGCCCCGCACAACCGTCGCGGTGGACCGGCTGAAAGAGGCGGGACTTCCCTATATCGTCGTGCTGACCAATCCGACGACGGGCGGTGTGACGGCGTCCTATGCCATGCTCGGAGATATCCACATCGCCGAACCCGGCGCACTGATCGGATTTGCCGGACAACGGGTGATCGAGCAGACCATTCGCGAAAAACTGCCTGAGGGATTTCAGCGGGCCGAGTATCTCATGGAACATGGCATGGTCGATCTCGTCGTGCCACGCCAGGAACTGAAATCGACAATTTCCCGGCTGCTCAAAATGCTGATGAATGTGCCGCTGGATCCCGAACCCGAACCCGAGCCTGAACCGGAGCCTGAAGGCGAAGAGAAACCGGGGCAGGATGCCGACGGCGGTGAAGACGATGGCGCAGAACCGGCGGAAGAGAACGCCGAGGCGCCACAGGCCTCGAGCTGATACGAAATTTCCAGATGCGTTGCCGCCAAGTGCGGGAATAAATGTTGCAGGCGCGGACATGACCACAGACCCCGTAAGCCAGTTGACCGCTACCGAGCGGGAAATCGACAAGTTGATGGCGCTTCACCCGAAGGGCTACGATCTGTCGCTCGACCGTATCCGGCAATTGCTGGACAAGGTCGGCAATCCGCAGCACCACCTTCCACCCGTCATTCATATTGCCGGCACCAATGGCAAGGGCTCCGCATCAGCGTTTGCCCGGGCACTGTTGGAAGCGGCTGGAAAGTCGGTGCACGTGCACACGTCACCGCATCTGGTCAATTGGCATGAGCGATACCGTCTCGGCCATGTGGGAGGCGGCCGGCTTGCCGATGATGACCTGCTTGCGCAGGCCATCGCACGCACCGCCGAAGCGAATGACGGAAAAACGATTACCGTCTTTGAAATCCTCACCGCGGTGACATTTTTGCTGTTCGCCGAACACCCGGCCGACGCGGCGATTATCGAGGTTGGTCTTGGTGGCCGGTTCGACGCGACCAATGTGGTCAACCGGCCCGCGGTCTCATTGATCATGCCGATCGCCATGGACCACGAGGCCCATCTGGGAGACCGCATCGAGCTCATCGCTGCCGAAAAGGCCGGCATCATCAAGCGGGGCGTGCCGGTGGTCATCGGCGCGCAGGAGCATGAAGCGGCGCGCGAGGTCTTGCGCGAGACGGCGCAGAGGTACGGAAATGCGTGTTTCGTCTACGGCGAGGATTTCCTTGCCTATGAGGAGCACGGAAGAATGGTCTACCAGGACAATTCGGGCCTGATGGACCTGCCATTGCCAAGACTTGCCGGGCGGCATCAGATCGCCAATGCGGCAGCTGCAATTGCCGCGGTTCGTGCGGCCGGCTTTCCCATTGGCCAGGCCGAAGCCGAACAAGCGATGGGCAATGTCGAATGGGCAGGACGCATGCAGCGTCTTTCCGGAGGGCGGCTGGTGGATGCGGCGCCGAACGGCTCGGAAATCTGGATCGATGGCGGACATAATCCGGGAGCCGGACAGGCCATTGCCGAAGCGTTGGCGAGCGAAGAAGACCAGCGACCCAGGCCATTGTTCATGATAGCGGGCATGATCAACACCAAGGATCAGACCGGATTCTTCCGGCCGTTTCTCGGAATGGTGCGACACGTCTACACCGTGCCGATAACCACCAGCGATGCCGGCGTTCCGCATGACGAACTGGCGGTCAGGGCCAGCGAAGCTGGATTGTCGGCCGAGCCGGTATCCTCGATCACCAGCGCGCTCAAACTGCTGCGCGACACCTGGGGTGAGGACGAGACACCGCCGCGCATTCTGATTTGCGGCTCTCTTTATCAGGCCGGTGAGGCGTTGCGTTTGAACGGGACAGCGCCACAATAGGCGGGATCGCAAGGATCTCTATTGAAGCCCCTTTGGCGCCAGGTCACCGATTGAACTTTCGCCCTGGTCTTGATTGCGGGTGCGAACCCGCTGCGTCCGTGCCGTAGGCGGCAGTGGCGTATCGAACTGGTATTCCGGATCGATCTGCTGCTTGTGCCAGACATCCAGCATTTCCCGCCAGGCGCCAACCAGGGTCCTCGGCGCCGGCATGTCGTCCTTGACCGCTTCGTGCAGCGCTTTGAGATTGTAGCAGGGAACGCCTGCATACATGTGGTGCTCGGTGTGCCAGTTCATGTGCCAGTACAGGAACTCGACAACCGGATTGAGCTTCATCGACCGGACGCTCTTGCGGAAGTCGGAGACATTCTCCTGGAGACCGCAATGCTGCGGCAGGGCAACGAAGTAGCTGAGCCAATTTGCCACAAATGCCGGGAAGGTGACGATCAAGGGCAGAACCCACAGTCCGGTAACCGCTGATATGACGATGATCGAGGCGTGGAAGGCGAGCAGGATACGCGACCAGTTGATCGATTTGCGATGCTCCGCCGGCTGGTCCTCATGCAGGGCATTGAGCCATTCATTGCTTGGAATCTCATCCGGGCCAACCCGGCCAAACGCGCCAAGGATTGTCACCCAGACTGAAGACAAAAGACCGCCCTTGCCAAAAGTCCGGCCCGGTTGCGTGAGCAGGTTTACGGTGAACAGCTGCAACAGAAACGTCTTGCCGACGGAAGGATGCAGCGGCAGCAGGTTTTCGCGATCGCCTTCAGGATGCAGGGTATAGCGATGGTGATAGGTGTGGCTGCTTGCGTAGTCATACGGATCCCACCAGCCGATCAGGCTGAACAGATGAAGAAAAAACCGGTTCAGCCACTTTGTGCGAAAGACGGTGCCGTGGCCGAGTTCGTGCGGCGCGGTACCGCGAAAGAAGCTTGCAATGGTTCCGTGGACAAACAGGGCCGCCACAAATGCAGCCCAGACCTGATACCACCAAAACAGGAACACCAGCGTGCCGGAGGACACGAACAGCAACAGGTGCCCGCCGGCCTGAAACCAGCCCTGCAGGTCGCTGCGCTCGGACAATTGCCGGAATTTGGCTGGATCCAGTGGCGACCGGTACCACTGGACTTTCAGGTTTTCACGGATCTCGGAAAGCGGTTGATACTGTGTCATATCGCGGAAACTCCGGTCACAGGACCGATGGCATCAAGCTTGCGCATACAATATCTGCACTTCGACGGGTCCTGCAACAATCAAAGCCTGTCCATCACCAGAATGCGGTGGCTTGGGGTGTAGCGGGTATAAAATTCATCCCATCAAACCGCTTCCATTTCGACAAGACAGGCACTAGAGCGGTTCACATCCAAATGGAATCGTTTGACCGCAGGTATTTCGCCATCTGGCTAGGAGCGGGAGGCGACGCGGTGTGAACACCGTTAGCATCCCGCGACGACGTCCAGAGCGCGAAAGCCCAAGGTCACACGATTGCAGTTTCATTTTTGAATCAATTATTTATCCTCTTTCTGCTTGGACGTCTTTTCGGCCTCAGCTTCGTCAAAACCCTTGCACGATATTCATATCGTGCTGCGGGCTTCTCCTTGCTGAAACCAAAAATCCATTCCATCAAACTGCTTCCATTTGGATGTGAACCGCTCTAGAAGCGGGCCATGTCCAGAACCGCAATCTACGCAGGCTCGTTCGATCCGCTGACAAACGGTCACCTCGACGTGTTGAAGGGTGCGCTGGCGGTTGCCGACAAGGTCGTCGCCGCAATCGGCATACACCCAGGCAAGGCGCCGTTGTTTTCGTTTGAAGAACGAATGGCACTGATCGAAAAGGCCTGCGCCGACGAACTCGGCCAGGATGCAGGCAGGATCGTCGTCGTCGCCTTTGACGGACTGGTGGTCGATGCTGCGCGGCACCACGGCACGCCGATCATTATTCGCGGCCTGCGAGATGGCACCGATCTGGATTATGAAATGCAGATGGCCGGCATGAACGAAACCATGGCGCCGGAACTGCAGACCGTGTTTGTGCCGGCGAGCCCGTCGGTTCGAACCATTACCGCCACATTGGTGCGCCAAATAGCCTCAATGGGCGGCGACATCCGCCCGTTTGTCCCAAATGCGGTGGCCGAAGCGCTGGCCGTGAAATTCCCATCCTGAATATTCCGGAGTATCAAATGAAGATTTCCCGCCGCATTCTGTTCGGCATGACCGCAGCCGCCATGCTGGGCATCGCCACGTCCGCGCCTGCCGGCGAGCCGGAAAACACAATGGTCATCACCTTGAAGGACGGTGACGTGTCGATCGCATTGCGCCCGGACCTTGCGCCAAAACATGTCGAGCAGATCAAGGCACTGGTTCGCGCAGGCGAATACGACAACGTTGCGTTTCATCGTGTCATCGACGGGTTCATGGCCCAGACCGGCGATGTTCAATTCGGCGATATGGAAGACGGTTTCGAGATCAGCCGCGCAGGCACTGGCGGTTCCAAGCGCAGTGACCTGCCGGCCGAATTCACCAATCAGGCCAGTTTTCAGCGCGGCACGGTTGGCATGGCGCGGGCGCGAAACCCGAATTCGGCGAACTCGCAGTTTTTCATCATGTTCGCGCCGGCACCGCATCTGGACGGTCAATACACGATCATCGGAGAGGTCGAGAGCGGCATGGAGCATGTCGATGCGATCAAGAAGGGCAGCCAGGCCCAAAACGGCGCTGTCGCCAAGCCCGATCGCATGATCAAGGTGCGCATTGCGGCAGACGGATAAACAGAATTTTTTGAAGAAGGGACAGAATATGGCCGAGATCAAGGATCCGGAAAATACCATCATCATGGAAACAACGCAGGGCAAGGTGGTCATCGAACTATTGCCCGATCTGGCTCCGGGCCACGTCAACCGGATCAAGGAATTGTCGCGTGAAAATTTCTACGACGGCATTGTGTTTCATCGTGTGATCGACGGGTTCATGGCCCAGACTGGAGATCCGACCGGTACCGGTATGGGCGGTTCGGACAAGCCCGACCTGCAGGCCGAGTTTTCTAATGCCAATCACGGCCGGGGAGCCTGCTCCATGGCGCGGGCTCAAAACCCGAACTCAGCCAATTCGCAGTTCTTCATCTGCTTCGGCGACGCTTCGTTCCTCGACCGGCAATATTCGGTGTGGGGCCAGGTCATCGAGGGCATGGATAATGTCGACAAGATCAAGCGCGGTGAGCCGGTATCCGACCCGGACAGCATCGTTACCATGCGGGTTGCGGCGGACGTGTAGCAATTCACACTTGTCCAGCGCCAGCATAGACTGTATTCTTTTGAATATTTCAAAGAATTATGGCCGTGGATCAAGTTAATAATACTACTGCTGCAACGTCGGATTCTTGCGTTGATTTCGGCACTGCGTTCGTCAGACTGTTATTCGACGCGCACGACAACTTCGCCCGCTGCGACGACGCCACAGGGGTTTTTGCATTTGCCAGCCTTGCTGCGATTGCTTTTGCTTCGTTCGTCATCATCGATGTCATGGTTGCGCTTGTCCGAAAATATGGATTTGCCGCCGACGGCGCCGGGAGTATGGGAATTGACAGCGAAGGAGCGGCAAGCAGCTGGAGTTTTGTCGGCAAATCTGCCTTCGTGATCATATTCGGGATGATCGCGGCCTGGATCGTCGCGTTCTTCGCCGCGGTGATCGATTTTCTCCAAACCGCCCCGCATACCGCGGTTGCAACCGGTGTTCTGTGGCAGGTCACTTATGCACAATTGCTGAACCGCTTCGGCGCAACCGTAAAAGATCCCGACACAGAGCATCGCGACCCAACCGAATTGGAAGAGCTGGTCGACGAAGAGGCTGAATTTCAGGAAGCCACAGAGGAGGTGGCGGAGTGAACGGACCTATACTATATTCGCCACTAGCTGAGAAAACGGATTTCGGGCTTTGAATATGTCGGTATTGTTATCTGAATTTCTGGTTCAGCAACCCAGAAGCGGCGGTCGCAAGGGCAATGATCGGCCGTTTGCCGGAGTTGGCGATATCAAGCAGGCGATTGCAAAATCCAAGAACTATGCGCTCGATGGCACCGACCCGGAAGAAGCGTCGGCATTGCTGTTTTTCCAGACACGTGTGCAACAGACATGGCTCGTTCGCACCGCAAAACGATTGTACTGCATTCTTGATGATGTCAGGAAGCCGGCTCCACATATCAACTGGTCAACGGCTATTGGCGATCTTGTCAACGCCAATGATGGTTCGCTCAAGATTGAAATTGGCGAGCGCAACAGGGCCAAATCCAGCCAAAGTATCGGGTATCTCGATATTGGCGACAATCACAAGGGTTGGCTGTACAGCAAGAAACTATTTGCCAGTGAGGCTGTCGTACCCCGTGTCGAACGGTTTATCAGCCAAGGCTGAGAGCGGGTTTCCGCTCATTTCGTTTCAATGAACGCTCTGGTGTGGCTCCATGCAGGTCTCCCATTTCGACTTTGACCTGCCGGAAGACCGCATCGCGCTCCGCCCTGCAAGCCCGCGCGATGCGGCACGGATGCTGGTGGTCGGTACCGATGGAAAACTGACAGACCGGATGGTGCGCGACCTGCCGTCGCTGCTCAATCCGGGCGACGCGCTGGTATTCAACGATACCAGGGTCATTCCGGCGCGTCTGTCGGGCATTCGCAAACGGGGTGAGACGGCTGCCCGCATTGAAGCGACGCTGCATATGCGCGTTGCGCCCGACCGGTGGAAGGCTTTTTTAAAACCCGCCAAACGGGTCAATGCCGGCGAGCGGATCGCCTTTGGCGATGCCGGAGAAGCCTGTCATTCTGCCACACTCAACGCGGTGGTTGTGTCAAAGGGCGAAGGCGGAGAGGCGGAGCTGCAGTTCGAATTTGCCGGCGCTGCGCTGGACGAGGCGCTGCATACCTCAGGCCACATCCCGTTGCCGCCCTATATCGCCTCCAAACGGCCGGACGACGAGCGCGACCGGGCCGATTACCAGACAATCTATGCCCGCGAAGAAGGGGCGGTCGCGGCACCGACCGCGGGTCTGCACTTTACCGAAAACCTGCTGCAAAGGCTTAAGACCGCCGGAATTGAGCGGCACTTCGTGACGCTGCATGTCGGCGCCGGCACGTTTTTACCGGTCAAGGCCGATAATACAGACGACCATGTCATGCATGCCGAAACGGGAGAGATCGACGCTACCACCGCAGCGGCGCTGAACGCGGTGCGCGAAAGAGGAAACCGCATCGTCGCGGTCGGAACAACGTCGCTCAGGCTCCTGGAAAGTGCAGCAACCGAAGACGGAGCAATCGACGCCTGGTCGGGCGCCACTGACATCTTCATTACCCCAGGCTACCAATTTCGTGCTGTCGATGCGTTGATGACCAATTTCCATCTGCCGCGGTCGACCTTGTTCATGCTGGTTTCGGCGTTTTGCGGACTGGACACGATGAAGCAGGCCTATGCCCACGCTATCGGGAATGGATATCGATTCTATTCATACGGCGATTCCAGCCTGTTGTTCCGGGGTGATGAATGAGCAAGGCGTTTGAATTCCAGATACTGGCGACCGACGGCAAAGCCCGCCGCGGCGAGATTTCGATGCCGCGGGGCATTGTGCGCACACCGGCGTTCATGCCCGTTGGCACCGCCGCAACGGTGAAGGCCATGTATATGGACCAGGTGCGGGAGCTTGGCGCCGACATCATTCTCGGCAACACCTATCACCTGATGCTGCGGCCGGGTGCCGAGCGCATGGCGCGCCTGGGCGGATTGCACCAATTCTGCGGCTGGGACGGACCCATCTTGACCGATTCCGGCGGTTTTCAGGTCATGTCGCTGGCGCAGTTGAGAAAGCTCGACGAAAACGGCGTCACCTTCCGGTCCCATATTGACGGCACACCGTTTGATATGACCCCCGAGCGGTCCATTGAAATTCAGGGGCTTTTGGGGTCGGACATCCAGATGCAGCTTGACGAGTGCACAGCCCTGCCCGCTGAAGCCGGCGAAATCGAACGGGCGATGGAACTGTCCCTGCGTTGGGCGGAACGCTGCAAGAAAGCCTTTGGCGACCAGCCCGGCAAGGCCATGTTCGGCATTGTCCAGGGTGGCGACGACGCAAAGCTCAGAATCCGGTCGGCTGAGGCGCTGTCGGCCATGGAACTGAAAGGGTATGCGGTTGGCGGGCTTGCCGTCGGCGAGCCGCAGGAAGTGATGCTGGACATGCTCGACGTGACCTGTCCCGAACTTCCCGAAACCAAGCCGCGGTATCTGATGGGCGTCGGAACCCCGGACGACATTATCAAGTCGGTGGCGCGTGGCGTTGACATGTTCGATTGCGTGATGCCGACACGCGCCGGCCGCCATGGCCTTGCCTATACGCGCCGCGGCAAGATCAACCTGCGCAACGCCCGCCATGCTGAAGATCCCCGGCCGCTGGATGAGGAAAGCGATTGCCCGGCGGCGCGTGATTATTCGCGCGCCTATCTGCACCATCTGGTCAAGGCCGGAGAGACGCTCGGTTCCATGCTGCTGACCTGGAACAATCTCGCTTATTACCAGTGGATGATGGCTGGTATCCGTGATGCCATCTCGACGGGCACCTTCGAGCAATATTGCCACGGAACACAGGAGATGTGGGCCCGCGGCGATGTAGAGGCGCTGTAATCAGAAACCTAACGCGGCGCGCGTTTGGCCAAAATGCGTTGCAGGGTCCGCCGGTGCATGTTGAGACGGCGCGCGGTCTCCGAGACATTGCGGTCGCAGCTCTCATAGACCCGCTGAATGTGTTCCCAGCGCACCCGATCAGCCGACATCGGATTTTCCGGCGGCGGCGCCTTCTCACCCGGCTGTCTTGTCAGGGCGGCGTAGACATCATCGGCATCGGCAGGTTTGGACAAATAGTCGATGGCGCCGAGTTTGACCGCGGTCACTGCCGTGGCGATGTTGCCGTAGCCGGTCAGGATGATGGCTCTGGAATCATCGCGTTTTTCGTGAATTGCCTCAATGACATCCAGCCCGTTGCCGTCGCCGAGGCGCATGTCGACGACCGCAAAAGCCGGTGGCGCCGAACGGGCCTTTCGGATGGCCTCTGCAACCGTGTCTGCTGTTTCGACCGCAAATCCGCGCTGTTCCATCGCCCGCGCCAGGCGGGTCAGAAACGGCTTGTCATCGTCAACAATCAGCAAGCTGTGATCGTCGCCAGGAATGGCGCTGTTGGATTGTCCGTCTTCCCTCATCGTCGTTTTTTCCGTGCGATATGCTTTTGTCTGCGCTTTTATTGCAGTTTGTCGCGGTTTCCAAATCCCGGCGCGTCAGCACCGTCAATTACCGGGTGAAATTCACATCGCATTTGCGAGCGTCGGCGCAGATTCGAACACGGCTCTCGGCCAGGAAACGGTGATTTCAGCCCCGCGTCCACGTTGTTTAGAGTTGGCAAAACTGATTGTCGCCCCTGATCGCTCGAGAAGGGTTTTGGCAATGAACAGGCCCAATCCCAGGCCTCCGGCACCGCTTGACGTTTCGCGGACCGGCCGGCTCGACGCATAGGGTTCGCCAATCCGGTCGAGCATGTCAGCCATGAACCCCGGTCCGTCGTCCACAATGTCGATTGACACGTGAGTGTCGTCAAAACTCCAGCCGATCTCCACCTTCGATTTGGCGAAGTCGACTGCATTTTCGACCAGATTTCCAAGTCCGTACAATACGCCGGGATTACGTGTCATCACCGGCTCCCGGCCGCTCGTTTGCCCCGGACCCATCTCCACCCGGACACCGAAATCGCGATGCGGGGCGATGACCTCCTCAACCAGAGAAGTGACCGGCATATGCGCGATGTGTTCCTCGCCTTCCGATGACAGGCTGGTCAGCTGCTTGAGAATTTCGCGGCACCGCTCGGATTGCGAGCGCAGCAGGCGGACGTCATCGCCATGGTGCTCATTGTCGGCGAGCGCCCGCTCCATTTCCTTGGCGACCAGCGCAATCGTCGCCAGCGGCGTGCCCAGTTCATGGGCTGCTGCTGCGGCGAGACCATCCAGTGCCGAAAGATGCTGCTCGCGTTGCAGCACCAGCTCCGTCGCCGCCAGCGCGGCCGCCAGTTTTCGCGCCTCGTCGGCAACCCGCCAGGCATAGATCGAGGTGAAAAGAATCGTCGAAACCACCGCAAACCAGACCCCGGCGACATAAATCCGCGGCACCGAAAACTCGCCCTCCGGCTGCCATGGTAAAGGCCGGTGATAAAACATCAGGATCGTGACAATCGCCACCACGAGACTGCCCAGCAGCATGGTATGGCGAACGGGCATCGAGGTCGCCGAGACGACGACAGGAACGGCCATCAGCAACGCGAACGGATTGGTGAGCCCTCCGGTCAGGTAAAGCAAACCTGCCAACTGCAAAGCATCATAGGTCAAAATTGCCAGCGCCGGATATATCGTCAGCCGGTGGTTGGCCGGGTAACGCAATGCCAGCCAGATATTCAATACCGCAGAGCAGCCAATAAGCGCGGCGCATTCCAGTTCCGGCATCGGGAAGCCGATAATGTAGGCGACAACGACGACCGCCGCGCTTTGGCCGATAACCGCCAGCCAGCGCAGCCGGATCAGCGTGTTGAGCCTCAAACGCCGGCTGAGATTGAGATTGGTGCTTTCAGCTTCCGCCACAGAGCGTATCCGGTTTAAATGGAATCGTTTGAACGCCGATCATTCGTGGCCTGTCAAGAAGCGCGAGACGCCGCGGTGTGAACACCGTCAGGCTCGCGCGACGCCGTTCAGGGCGCGAAGAATCTAAGGCGTTTCGTGGTTTCTTTGAACCACGACAACGCCCTTCACAGCTTGGAACCGTCGAAGCATTGTTCGCCGCATGGCCTGCGGCCGGGCGAAAATGCCTGAGTTGAAACGATTGCCGATAGTTCATGAATGTCAACGATTTGATGTTTACCTTGCTTGGCGGTCTTTTCCACCCTGGCTGCGTCGAAATCCTCGCCCGATGTTCACATCGCGCTGCGGTATTCTCCTTGCCAGATCGAAAAATCCCTGCCATCAAACCGCTCCCATTTAAGCCGGACACGCTCTAAGCGGCTTTTACGCCGGTCTGTGCAACAATGGCAAACCTATTTCCCGCGCGGTCTGGCGCGTGTTGTCGGTTCGGCATGTTGCGGATTTTCCGGCCAGACATGTTTGGGATAGCGGCTTTTCATGTCCTTTCGCACATCGGCCCAGGAACCGCGCCAGAATCCGGGCAAGTCAAGTGTCGTCTGGATCGGACGGTTGGCCGGTGACAGCAGTTCAAGCTTCAGCGGAACCGAGCCTCCGGCGATGGCCGGGTGACGATCGGCGCCATAGAGCTCCTGCACCCTGACAGCCACCACAGGTTCCGGGCTGTCATAGCGGACAGTGAGATGGTTTCCTGTCGGCGCCCGCCATTTTTCCGGCGCGAACTCGTTGATGCGGCGGCTGAATTCAAAAGGAACCAGCGACTTCAATCCTTGCTCGATCGCCGTTGCGCCGATCGATTTCAGGTTTGGTTCACCGGAAAGAAACGGCAGCAACCAATCGTCCAATCGGGAAATCAGATCATCATCACCCATGGCCGGCCACGGATCGCCAAGTCGGTCATGCAGCCAGGCAAGCCGCTGACGCAGACCGGTCGCGCTCCGGTCCCAGGGCAGAATTTCGAGACCATGGTCCCGGACCGCTACCATGATCGCCTGGTTGGCCTGATCTCCGCTGGGTGGTGGCAGTGCAGTTTCGCGCAATTTGATCGCGCCGAGACGAAGCTGCTCACGTTGCCGGACCGAACCGCTCGCGGTGTCAAACCCGGATTGCACGCGGATTTCGATGCGGTCACCGGTCAGCGCGATGATTTCGTCGCGGGAGATCGCAGCGGCGGCGGTAATGCGCGCATTCTGCGCTTTGCCCTGCAAATCGGCTGCGACGATGAATGGCTCAGCGGCCAATGGATTTATCTCATCGATGATAGCCCCGCGCCCGTTGGCCAGGACAAAATGCCCCCGCTTGCCGCGGGCTTTTGCCACCCGGTCCGGACAGGCATCCAGCAGAATGCGGCCCGCACCGGCATCGTTTTCCTGCCCGGTTTCACTGACGTTTGCGGCAAGCCGTTGCGCCATCGCTTTGGCTTGCCCGGCGCGTTTGGCCTTGTCGCGGCGAAGGTTGTCATGGCGGATATCAAGATCGACGCTGGACCCGCCAAGGCCCCGCTCGCCCAGAAGAACCGCTATTTCAGCCGCCTTTCGGGCTTCGCCTCTTTCGGCGGCGCGGACGACCATATGCGCCAAACGCACCGGCAGCGGCAGCTTTCGCATGGTTCTGCCGGTGGCGGTCAGCCTGCCCTCCTGATCAATCGCGGCAAGTTCGCGCAATTGCGCCCGGGCCGCTTGAAACGCGGCGGCTGGCGGATGATCCAAAAGACGCAATGTTTGCGGATCGGCGATGCCGAAAGAAGCGCAATCCAGGAGCAAACCGGAAAGATCTGCTTCCATGATCTCCGGTTGCGATCCTGCTTTAAGCGAAGCCGTCTGCGCCTCATGCCACAGCCTGATGGCCACACCCGGCGCGGTCCGGCCCGCGCGGCCTGCCCGTTGATCAACGGAAGCGCGCGATGCACGCACGGTTTCCAATCTGGTCAGGCCGGTTGACGGCTCATATCGCGGCACGCGCGACAGGCCGCTGTCAATGACGATGTTGACCCCGTCGATGGTGATCGACGATTCGGCGATATCCGTTGCCAAAACCACCTTGCGGCGGCCCGCCTTTGCCGGACGAATGGCCGCGTCCTGCGTTTTGCCATCAAGGCCGCCATAAAGCGGGATGACATCAACAGAAGCTGGCAGGGCGCCTTCAAGCTGTTCCTTTGTGCGCCGGATTTCTGATTGTCCCGGCAGAAAGGCGAGGCAACTGCCCTCTTCTTCGGCGAGTGCCGCGCGGATTGCCTTTGACATCTCCTCTTCGAGAAGTCGTTCGGCCTTGCGAGGACGATAGCGGATCTGCACCGGGAATGAACGCCCGGCACTCTCGAAAACCGGTCCGTCGATCAGTTTGGAAACGGCATCTGTATCCAGCGTTGCCGACATGACCATGATCTTCAGATCCGGCCGCAGCGCACCTGCAATATCGAGCGCCAACGCCAGGCCAAAATCGCCATCGAGCGAACGCTCGTGAAACTCGTCGAAGATTACCATGGCGATCCCGGTCAGTTCGGGATCGTCAAGCGCCATGCGTGTGAACACGCCTTCAGTGACCGCCAGGACCCTGGTGTCCGGGCCGGATCGGTTGTCCATGCGCATGGCGTAGCCGACCGTTGCACCGACCGGTTCATCAAGCAGCGAGGCCATCCGCCGGGCAGCTGCGCGGGTAGCGACCCGGCGCGGCTCCACCAGAATGAGCCGGCCGTTCTGAGCCCAGTCCTCGCCGAGCAGGGATAAAGGCACGATCGTTGTTTTGCCGGCTCCCGGAGGTGCTGCCAGCACCGCCCTGTTGCCGGTTTGCAGGCTTTCAAGCAATTCCGGCAGCACATCGCAGACCGGAAGACCGGGTAGTTGCGGCACGTTTCAATCCGCACGCATGGTCAACTAGCCAAGACCTGCGAGCATCACCTTACATGCCCACTTCGACAAACGCTCTCGCAACATGCTCCAGCCGGTCTTCGGGCAGTCCGGCGATGTTGATACGGCCATCGCCGATCACATAGATCGCATGGTCATCTTTCAGTGCGGCAACCTGCTCGGGCGTCGCGCCGGACAGCGAGAACATGCCCCGGTGGGCGGCAATGAAGGAAAACCGGTCCGAGCCGGCAACCTCGCGCAATTTGCCGGAAAACTGATCGCGCAGCGACAGCATCCGGTTTCGCATCTCATCCAACTCCGCCTGCCAGTCGGCGTTCAAATCGTCATTCTCGAGGATCATGCGAACCACCGCCGCACCATGATCCGGAGGCATGGAATAGTTGGCCCGGGCCAACGTTCCCAGCGCCGCCTGGACCTTTGTCTTCGGGCCGGTCTCGGAGAGCGCTATCGCCGCGCCGACCCGGTCGCGATAAAGGCCGAAGTTCTTGGAGCAGGATGCGGCAATCATCATCTCCGGGACGGATTGGGCTAAAAGCCGCACGCCGGCAGCGTCTTCGTCAAGACCGTCGCCAAATCCCTGATAGGCGATATCGATGAAGGGGATGAGGTTTCGTTCGGACAAGAACCCGGCGAGTGTCGTCCATTGATCGATGTTCAGATTTGCGCCGGTCGGATTGTGGCAGCAGCCATGCAGCAGCACGCAATCACCCGGTTTGGCCGCCTGCAAACTCTCCAGCATGGCGTCGAAATTGACGGCCAGCGTCTCACGGTCGAAATAGGCGTAGACGTCGCGATTAAGACCGACCTTGTCGATGATGGCGCGATGGTTGGCCCAGGTCGGATCCGAAAGCCAGATGGTCGATTCCGGACGTGACCAGTGCACCAGTTCGAACAGTTCGCGCAACGCACCGCCGCCTCCGGGCGCCTGAACGGAGCTTGTCCGCGCCTCATCCAGCGTGTCGCCCAGGATCAGGCGGCACATAGCGTTGTTGAACCCGACGTCGCCTGCCAGTCCGACATAGCTTTTCGTCTGCTGCTGCTCGAGCAATTGTTTCTCGGCGGCCTTGACCGCGCGGACTACCGGCGTGTGGCCGTCGGCATCCTTGTAGACGCCAACGCCAAGATCGATTTTGTCCGGGCGGTCGTCGGTACGAAATTCGGCCATCAGGGCCAGGATGGGATCACCCTTGGTCGCGGGTAGAAGCTCGAACATTGCGAATGTGCCTTTTTTCAGGAGATTTGGAGGCGTGATACGCCTGCTGTGACTCTGATTCAACATGCAAGTGAGCATATCTCTGCGTCTTTTCGGTCTCCCGCCTATTTACCGGTACATTCAGTTGACATGCCACATTTGCAGCCGATGATGATTGCTCATTCATCGGGCCCTTTGGCGGGAGGAAGCAATGTCAGCCGGCAATTCGATCAAACTCATCATCAGCCTCATAATGCTTCTGACCCTCTCCGGTTGGTCATTTGCCCAAGACTCCAGCCGGCAGATCGTTACCACCCCGGACAGCGATTATTTCGGGTTTGACCTGAGAACCGAAAAGGATGTGACGCTGGACGAATGCAAAGCGGAGTGTATTGCCGATCCGGGCTGCCGCGCATTTACCTACAATTCGAGTGCTGCATGGTGCTTTCTGAAGTCCGATTTCAGTGTCCTGAACACTTTTGAAGGCGCCGTTGCCGGCCGCGTTGTCATGTCGACCGGCGAGCCGGACATCGGTGCTCCTCCGGTGCTCGGTTTCGTGCCTGACTGGCTGCGCGATGGCGCAGTCCAATACCGCACCGAACTGTTGCGCAACGTCCCGCGCGATCCGCAAACGGGAATGCTGTTGCTGTCGAGTACGGCGGAACGGGCATTGCTGGACAATAATGGCGCCGCCGCCATCGACAATTTCCGGCGCGCGCTGGCGGTCGATCCGGACGATGGTGGATTGTGGGCCAGACTGGCACGGGCGGCACTGGTGGCCGAGAGACAGGACAGCGGCAATTCCTGGCGCTTGAGACAGGCGGCCATTTCAGCGGCAATCAACGCGCATGGTCTTTCGCGGCAGACATCGATCCGGGCGAGCGCGCTCAGCATACTGGGCGAAGCGCTTGAGCGGCGCGAAATATGGCGTCCGGCGATCACCGCCTATGCCGAAAGCCTGAAACTGGTTGACGATCCGCGCGTCCGCTCGCTGCATGAAGATCTGAAAGCCCGCAAAGGCTTTCGTGTCGTCGACAACACGATCGATTCCGACAGCCGCTCACCGCGTATCTGCGTGCAGTTTTCGGAAAGCCTGGTCAAGACCGGCGTAGACTATGCCTCGTTCGTGAGCGTCAATGGCACCGCTGCAAACGCCATCGATGCCCGTGAACGGGAAATCTGTATCAACGGCGTTGAACATGGGCACCGCTACCGGGTCGATATCCGGCCGGGCCTGCCGGCTGCGATCGGCGAGGTGATTGAAAAGCAGGTCACGCTCGATCTCTATGTACGCGACCGCGCGGCGCTGACACGCTTTACCGGCGACAACTTTGTTCTGCCGGGTGCCGGCCGCCACGGCATTCCCGTCGTCACTGTGAATACGGCTTCCATCGACCTGGAACTGTTCCGCGTCGGTGACCGGTCCCTGGCCGGATTGCTGGCGGATTCACGCTTCCTGCGCCAGATCGACGGGTATGATGCGGACCGGATTGCCGACAGCACCGGCGCCAAAATCTGGTCCGGCAAGCTCGAGGTTGCGGTGGATCAGAACCGCGAAGTCATCACCAGTTTCCCGGTCGATGAGGCCCTGCCCGACCGCAGACCCGGGGTCTATGTGTTGACCGCCAAACCGGAAGGCGACCGCCGCGACAATTGGGATACAATCGCAACCCAGTGGTTCGTGGTTTCCGATATCGGCCTGTCGGTGATTACCGGTGAAGACGGCGTGAATGTTTTTGCCCGCTCGCTGGCAAGTGCTGAAGCTCTGGCCGGAGTTGAGCTCAAACTGGTTGCCCGCAACAACGAAGTTTTGGCGACTGAGACAACAAACGCCGATGGCAGGGTAACCTTTGCCGCCGGGCTGGCGCGCGGTACTGGCGGTCTTGCGCCGCAGGTTGTTACCGCCAGCGCCGGCGAGGGTGATTTCGTCTTTCTCGATCTCGGACGCGCCGGGTTTGATCTGTCGGATCGCGGCGTCGAAGGCCGGCCTGCCCCCGGCGCTCTCGACCTGTTTGCCTGGACCGAACGCGGGATCTACCGGGCAGGAGAAACCGTGCATGCCAATGCGCTGCTTCGCGACGGATCGGCGGAAGCGGTCGACGGCCTGCCTCTGACCTTCATTCTCAACCGTCCTGACGGAATGGAAGACCGCCGCACGATTGTCAGCGACCCATCGCTTGGCGGCTATGGCGTTGAATTCGCGCTTCAAGACAACGCCATGCGTGGCGCCTGGACCATGCGCATCCATACCGATCCCAAAAGACCGGCGTTGGCAGAAAAGATCTTTCTCGTTGAAGACTTTGTGCCGGATCGCATCGAGTTCGACCTGACCAGCGAGCAATCGGCAATTTCGATCGGCGAACCGGCACGTGTGACGGTTGACGGACGCTATCTATACGGCGCACCGGCTGCGGGGCTCGGTCTGGAAGGCGAGATCAAGCTGCGTTCGACGAATGCATGGGATCTTCATCCGCGTTATCAGTTTGGGCTCTCCGACGAAGAAAAGGGCGAAGACCGCCGCATCCCGCTCGACAATCTGCCGGTGCTCGACATTGCGGGCCAGGCGACATTTGACGTACGCATCAGCGACGCACCTGCGGTCACCGGTCTGCTGTCTGCCGATGTCACCGTTCGCATGCGCGAAGGTGGCGGGCGAGCCGTTGAGCGAGAGCTGGCAATCGCTGTGAGACCGGACGGCCCGATGATCGGTGTGGCGCCGGAGTTTGAAGGCGGAGCCGTGCAGGAGAATTCGGTCGCCGGGTTCCGGGTGATCGCCGTGTCATCCGACGGCGCGCGCCAAAAGCTGGATGATGCGCTTTGGTCGCTGGTGAAGATCGAGCGGAACTACCAATGGTACCGCGACGGAAACAACTGGAAATATGAGCCGGTTGACTACACGACCCAGGTCGACAGCGGCACGATCACGATAGATGCAGATACACCTGCGAGTATATCAGCCAATGTCGGCTGGGGACGCTATCGCTTCCAGGTCGAAACGGCGGATGCGGACGGACCGGCCAGCAGTATCGAGTTTTATGCCGGCTGGTATGTCGAGCCAAGTTCGACCAGCACGCCCGACGGGCTTGAGATTGCGCTTGACCGCGACAGCTATGCCGCCGGCGATGTGGCGCGGCTGAAGGTCTCCCCGCGATTTGCCGGCGAGCTGCTGGTCAATATCGGCGCTGAGACGATCCTGGCCACCCAGACTGCGCAGGTTTCAGAGGAAGGGGCGGAGATCGAAATCCCGGTCGAAGCAAGCTGGGGTGCCGGCGCCTATGTAACCGCAACCCTGATACGGCCGGGCGGCGGCGGTTCGTCGCGCATGCCGGTGCGGGCAATCGGCGTCAAATGGCTGAAAATCGATCCGGGACCAAGAAAGCTCGACATTTCCGTCGATGTTCCTGATCAGATTCAGCCGCGAAGATCCATCGATATTCCCGTCAAGGTCACCGGTGCGGGAGCCGGCGAGAAGGCATTCGTCACGCTGGCTGCGGTCGATGTCGGTATCCTGAACCTGACCAACTATGAAACGCCCGATCCCGATGGATGGTATTTCGGGCAGCGGCGGCTGGGTCTCGAGTATCGCGATATATATGGCCGGCTGATCGATGGGTCTGCCGGTGTGGCAGGCCGTATTCGCTCAGGCGGCGACGGTCCGGGAGTGGGCTCGAAGGGAAGCCCGCCAACGGAGAAGCTGGTCGCATTCCACTCCGGAATTGTTGAACTGGACGACAATGGCGAAGCAACCATCAGCTTCGACATGCCTCAGTTTAACGGCACCGTTCGGCTGATGGCGGTTGCGTGGAGCAAATCGGGCGTCGGACATGCCGAAAAGGATGTCGTGGTTCGCGATCCGGTCGTTGTCACGGCGAGCCTGCCCAAATTCATGGCCCCTGGCGATGTGGCCGATCTCAGGCTGGAATTCGCCAATACGGATGGCCCGGCCGGCGATTATACGCTCAATGTCGTCGCCGACGGACCTTTGTCCGTGCCGGAAGGTTTGCGGACGGTCAGCCTGGACGCTGGTGCGCGAAGCGAACTGACCATCGGCATCAGCGCCATTGATGTCGGTCAGGGCAGCGTCGTCGTTTCGCTGCAAAGTCCGGACGGGACAACGCTTGACCAGGCGCTCGCTCTGCCCGTGCGGCCTACGGCCCTGCCGGTCGCCAGCCGCTTTGAGATACCGCTTGCGGCAAACGGCGGCAGCTTGCGGATCGATTCAGGACTGCTGGACGGATCGCTGCTGACCGGCGCCAGTGTCTCGGTCAATGTCGCGCACAAAAACGCGCTCGACGTGCCGGCGCTGCTGATGTCGCTTGACCGTTACCCCTATGGTTGCGCCGAACAGACGACCAGCCGCGCCCTGCCGCTGCTCTATGTCTCAGAGTTGTCGGCGGCAGCAGGTCTCGATGAAGATCCGCAAATCGCCGAACGAATTCAAAACGCCATTCATCGGGTACTGGCTTATCAGGCTTCTTCCGGCGGATTTGGCCTGTGGGGGCCGGTCAGCGGCGATCTGTGGCTTGATGCCTATGTCACCGATTTCCTGACGCGGGCACGGGAACAGAATTTCGCGGTGCCCGACCTTGCGATGCAGCAGGCGCTCGACAATCTTCAAAACACGCTCGCCTACAACAACGACATCAAGTCCAACGGCAATGCGATCGCCTATTCGCTCTACGTGCTGGCGAGAAACCGGCGCGCTTCGGCGGGCGACCTGCGTTACTATGCCGATACGCAGCTGCAGTCGTTCCGCACTTCCATGGCGCAGGCGCACATAGCCGCCAGCCTGTCGCTCTATGGCGACAATGAGAGGGCGAAACGGGCTTTCGCCTCGGCCTACCGGCTTGGTGCCAACGCCGCACCGAACCGGATGCGGGGCGACTACGGATCGGCGCTGCGCGACAATGCGGCAATGCTGGCGCTGGCAGCGGAAACCAATCCTGTTCCGGCCTCAGTTCCGGCAATGATGGAACTGGTCACTGCCGGTCAGAGCGGCAAACGCTATACGAGCACGCAGGAGCAGGCCTGGATGCTGTTGGCGGCACGAGCAATCGACGCCGGTTCGCCAATTGACATTGCAGTGGATGGACAGGCCCATTCCGGCAATTTCACCAAGCGAATGGATGGAAGGGCGCTTGAAACGGAGCCGCTGGTCATCGAGAACCGTGGCGATACCGAAATTTCTGCCGTTGTCACCGCAATTGCCGCGCCGGAGCAACCGCTTCTTGCCGGAGGCAACGGTTTTGCGATCGAGCGAACTTACTATCGCATGGATGGAACGGCGGCCAATGTCTCGGAAGCTTATCAGAATGACCGGTTCGTCGTTGTCATCAAGGTCACGGAGGAGAATGCCTGGCCGTCCCGGGTATTGGTCAACGACCTGCTTCCTGCCGGCTTTGAGATCGACAATCCGCGGCTGGTCAGCAGTGCCGAACTGGCCGAATTCGCCTGGTTGCCGCAGACACAGGCGGCACATGTCGAGTTTCGCAATGACCGTTTCGTCGCTGCGTTCAACCGGTCGGGGCGCGATTCCCGCGAATTCTCGTTCGCCTATGTGGTTCGGGCAGTGACACCGGGCATCTTCGCCCATCCCGCCGCGAGCGTTGAAGACATGTACCGGCCGGAAATGTCGGCGCGAACCGCAACCGGTGTCATGGCAGTTGCGGCGCGATAGTGCGGCAGGCCGCCAAATTCCGTTTTTGGTGGAATACCGGCTTTGTGCTGGCGGCGGCTCTCATTGTCGCGGCGACGGCCCTGCTGGTCCTGAACGATCTGGATCAGCGCTACCCGCCGCCGCTCCAATTTGCCGGCGAACGATCGGTGGAATTTCATGACCGCGACGGCCGGTTGTTGCGCGCCTATGCCACCTCGGACGGCCGATGGCGTTTGCACATCGATCTGGACGATGTTGATCCGCAGTTCATCGACATGCTGATCGCCTATGAAGACAAGCGTTTTTGGGATCACCGTGGAATCGATCCATGGGCGATGTTGCGGGCCGCATCGCAAATGATCGCCAATCACCGGATCGTCTCCGGCGGATCGACGCTCACCATGCAACTCGCCCGGCTGATCGAGCCCCGAGAGGGCCGGTCCATCGTAGCGAAACTGCGGCAGATGGCCCGCGCAATACAGATAGAGCGCCGGCTAACCAAAGCGGAAATCTTGCAGGCCTATCTCTCGCTTGCCCCTTATGGCGGCAATCTGGAAGGGGTGCGTGCTGCATCGCTTTCCTGGTTCGGCAAGGAGCCAAAGAAGCTGCGCTTGTCGGAAGCCGCCCTTCTGGTCGCACTTCCACAGCTGCCTGAGCTGCGCCGGCCCGACCGCCATCCCGGCAATGCCAAGCGGGCGCGCGACCGGGTTTTGACGCGAATGGCCGACGCCGAGGTCATCGCAAGGAGTGAGATTGAACGTGCGACGCGGTTTGCTGTGCCGCGCACCAAACTGGCCATGCCGGCATACGCGCCTCACTTGGCCGATTTGGCGCGCTCAAAAATGCCGGATGCGCCTGAACTGGCTTCCACGCTTGACCGTGACATACAGGCCCGGCTGGAACATGTAGCCAGGACTCGCGCACGAAAGCTGGGCCCGACCGTGTCGGTCGCGATTATGGTTGCCGATGCAAGAACCGGGCATATCCTGGCCGAAGTCGGGTCGTCGGACTATTTTGACGATCGCCGCTTCGGCTGGATCGGCATGAGCCGGGCAATCCGCTCACCCGGTTCAGCGCTGAAGCCGTTTATCTACGGGCTTGCGATGCAGGAGGGGTTTGCAGCCCCGGAAACCATCATATCCGACAGACCGGCCAGTTTTCATGGCTATAGGCCGCGAAATTTTGACAAGACCTATCAGGGAGATGTCCCCGTACGCCTGGCGCTGCAAATGTCGCTCAACGTGCCGGCATTGCACCTGCTGGATGCCGTTGGTCCTGCGCGGCTTGCCAATCTGTTCGACCGCGCAGGAACGCCGCCTCAACTCCCGCGGGGTGAAGCGCCTGGCCTGGCGATCGGGCTCGGCGGCGCCGGATTCAGCCTGAAAGACCTCGTCCAGGGATACACCGCATTCCCCAATCTCGGTCTGGTCAGCCAACTCGGCAATGGTGTTGACCGCGAACCCGGCGGCAGACCGTCCAAGCGCATATTGGAACCGGCCGCAGCCTGGCATGTGTCGGACATATTGTCCGGCGTTAACCGGCCTTCGGGCTCCGCCACCCGCAAAATCGCTTACAAGACAGGAACCAGCTATGGATATCGCGATGCCTGGTCGATCGGATTTGACGGCCGGTATGTTATCGGCGTTTGGGCCGGGTCGGCCGACAACCGGTCCATTCCGGGCCTGACCGGTATCTCTGCTGCCGCACCGATCCTGTTTGAGGCCTTTGCAAAATCCGGTCTCGCTCCCGTTCCGTTGCCCGCCGCTCCGGCTGGAGCGCTACGCCTGACGGCAAGCGAACTTCCGGCAGGCCTGCAGCGGTTTTCATCCGGCGGAGACGGCCTGGTGCCCGTCGGCCTTGACGAGGCGCCGCCACGTTTTGTCTATCCACCGGACGGAGCACGCATTTCACTCACCGATAGCGGGAGGGCCGATATCGCCCCACTGGTCATGAAGCTGCAAGGCGGCAAAGCACCGTTTCGGTGGCTGGCCAACGGCGAGCTTTTGGATGAACGGTCGCGGCGGCGCCAGGGGAGCTGGGTCCCCGACGGCCGCGGCCACTCGAATTTGACCGTGATCGACGCCGAAGGCCGGGCAGCCAGCATTAATGTGTTTATTGATTGAACTTGTTGGCCGGTGCGGATAGAGACGGCTCCGACAGGAGACCCTTGCTTTGGTTCAGGACTACGTCGAACGCGCCAGTATTCTCGACCGCGAAGACCCGCTTGCCCATCTGCGGGACCGGTTTCACCTGCCTGATGGCGTGATTTATCTCGACGGCAATTCACTCGGACCGATGCCCCGGGGTGTTGCCGAACGATTGTCGACAGCAGCAACCGTGGAGTGGGCCGAAGACCTGATCACCAGCTGGAACAAGGCCGACTGGGTGGGTTTGCCACGCCGCATCTCCGCCAAGATCGCCCGGTTGATCGGTGCTGATGCCGATTGCGTCGCGGTAACCGACTGCACGTCAATCAATCTGTTCAAGGTTTTGTCTGCGGCTGTTGCCATGCGTCCCGGCCGGACAAAAATTGTCTCGGAACGGGATAATTTTCCGACCGATCTTTACATGGCCGAGGGCCTGTCGGAGTTGATGGGACGCGGTCACGAGATCGTTTTGGTGGACGATCCTCAAGCTGTCGAAAACCATCTCGACGACCGGGCAGCCGTTTTGATGCTGACCCACGTCAATTACAAGTCGGGCCGGATGCACGACATGGCCGGCCTGACGCAAAGGGCCCACGCGGCAGGCGCGCTCGCCATTTGGGACCTGGCGCACTCTGCCGGTGCCGTTGAAGTCGATCTTGATGCGGCTAATGCGGATTTTGCCGTCGGGTGCGGTTACAAATACCTCAATGGCGGGCCGGGCGCGCCAGCGTTCCTCTATGCGGCGAGACCACATCACGGAACCGCCCGGCAGCCCCTGACAGGCTGGTTTTCACACTCCGCCCCCTTTGCGTTTGATCCGCATTACGCGCCTGCGGAAGGTATCACCCAGTTCTATACCGGCACACCTCCGGTCCTTTCGCTGACGGCGCTCGATGCTGCGCTTGATGCCTGGGACGGGATTTCCATGGCTGATGTCAGGCGGAAATCGCTGGCTTTGACCGATTTCTTCATCGAGGCGGTTGAAGCCCGGTGCGGGAACCATGGAATCTCATTGGCTACACCGCGGGAACATGATCTGAGAGGCAGCCAGGTTTCGTTCAAATTGCCCGACATCGGCTACGCTGTCATGCAGGCCTTGATCTCCAAAGGCGTGATCGGGGACTTCAGAGCTCCCGATATCATCCGTTTCGGTTTCACGCCGCTCTACACACGGTTTGCCGATGTTGCGAGAGCAGCTGAAATTTTGGCTGGCATTTTGAACGACCGCGAATGGGATGTGGACCGGTTCAAGCAAGTCGCAGCGGTGACGTGAGTTTTTTTGAGAATCTGAACAGCGCGGCGGGTTTTCCGCTACGTCGCGCACCAAATTTTTGTAAATCTCTGCGGCAAGGTTCGCAGACTTTGAGGTTGGAGATCGAACTTGCAGTCTTCTGAAGTCAAGTTGCTTGATGATACGGTGTGCGAACTGGGCGAGGGTCCTGCCTATGATCCCCTGTCAGATACGCTGTTCTGGCTGGACATTGCCGGCAAGCGGCTGTTGGGGCGCGAAATCGCCGGCGGTGTCACCCACATCCATGAACTTCCGTGCATGGCGAGCGCGATTGCATTCATCGATGAACAGCGGCAGCTTCTCGCAACAGAAACCGGATTGATGATCCGCGACAGGACCTCAGGCCAGCTGGAATTGATCCAGCCGATCGAGGCCGACAATCCTGTTACACGGTCAAATGATGCACGTGTGCACCCATCCGGCGCCTTTTGGATTGGTACGATGGGCAAGAAGGCCGAACGCAAAGCAGGTTCCTTCTACTGGTACAGAAAAGGCGAATTGCAGCGGCTCTTTCCCGATATCACCGTTCCCAATTCAATCTGCTTTTCCCCGGACGGATCGCTCGGCTATTTTGTCGACTCGTTCGTGGGAAAGCTGTTTCGCGTCGAGTGTGACCCGGCAAACGGAATGCCGATTGGTGAGCCGGCGGTCCTTGTCGATCACAGCCATCTTTCGACCGGAATTGACGGTTCCGTGGTCGATAATGACGGCAATATCTGGAACGCGCATTGGGCGGCGGGATGTCTGGATGTTTACTCGCCTGACGGAAAACAGATCGAAACCATCCCCTTGCCGGTGCGGCAACCCACCTGCCCAGCTTTCTTCGGTCCGGATGCTGACCGTCTGGCGATTACCTCGGCATGGGAAAATATGAGCGAAGCGGATCGGGCAGATGATCCTGAAGCGGGAAAGACATTCGAACTGAACCGCAAAGTCTCAGGCCGTCATGAGCCGAGAGTTCTCCTATAGCCGGTGACCTCATGATCAAGCAGCAGTCACTCGGGGTTTGCTATTATCCCGAACATTGGCCGGAAGAACGCTGGCCGGTCGATGCGCAAATGATGCGCGAGGCTGGGATCACCTATGTACGCATCGGTGAATTCGCCTGGTCGCAACTTGAGCCGGATCCCGGTCAACTTGAATTCGAGTGGCTCGATCGCGCCATCGATGTGCTGCATCAGGCCGGATTGAAGGTCGTATTGGGAACGCCCACCGCCACACCGCCAAAATGGCTGGTCGATAGCATGCCGGACATGCTGGCGATCGACGAGAACGGCAAGCCGCGCGGATTTGGCTCGCGGCGCCATTATTGCTTCAGCCACGAAGGATATCGAAGCGAATGCAGGCGTATCGTGACCGCGATTGCCGAGCGCTTCGGTAAACATCCCGCCGTTGCCGCCTGGCAGACGGACAACGAATATGGCTGCCACGGAACAGTGCGCAGCTATTCCAAGGCTGCACTGGCAGGTTTCCGGAACTGGTTGAGTGCGAAATATCAATCGCCACAGGCGCTCAACCGGGCCTGGGGCAATATTTTCTGGTCGATGGAATACCGCAGTTTCGATGAGGTCGAACTGCCGAATTTGACGGTGACCGAACCCAATCCGGCACACTGGCTGGACTTTCAACGATACAGTTCAGACCAGGTCGTTTCGTTCAATCGGCTGCAGACCAAGATCATCCGGCGACATTCGCCCGGACGGTCGATCATCCACAATTTCATGGGCGGGTTTCTCGCCTTTGACCATTTTGCCCTGTGTGAAGATCTGGATGTGGCGTCCTGGGATTCCTATCCGATCGGATTTCTGGACCGCGACCTGTCGGACACAGAGCACAGGCAGCGCTATATGCGGGTTGGCGATCCCGACTTTCAGGCATTCCATCACGATCTGTACCGGGCATGCGGCCGGGGGCGGTGGTGGGTGATGGAACAGCAACCCGGCCCGGTCAACTGGGCGCCGTATAATCCGGCACCGGCGCCGGGCGCAATTCGGCTTTGGACCCAGGAAGCCTTTGCCGGCGGGGCGGAGGTTGTCAGCTATTTCCGCTGGCGGCAGGCTCCGTTTGCCCAGGAGCAGATGCATGAAGCCCTGCTTCTGCCCGACGGCTCACCCAACGAAGCCTTGCACGTGGCAACCGAAGTATCGGGAGAAGTTGCGGGCCGGGACAATGAAACCGGCAAAGCCCAAGCTGCAATCGTTTTTGACTATGAAAGCGCATGGGCCTGGGCCATACAGCCGCAAGGCCGATCATTTTCCTATCTCAGACTGGTGCTGACCTATTATCGCGCGCTTCGGAAACTGGGCGTTTCGGTCGATATCGTGCCAAAGGACCCGAAAGCTGTTGCGGGGTATCGTCTTCTTGTGGTTCCGGGGCTGTTTTGCATGACCGACGCTTTTGCCCAGGCGATTGGCCGCGATGGTCAGATTGCGCTGATCGGACCTCGAACCGGATCAAAAACAGCCGATTTCCAGATTCCCGACACATTACCGCCCGGGCACGAACTTCAATCACGCTTGGACATCAAGATACGCCGCGTGGAGACTTTCGCCGCGCCTGGGCGGGTACTGATCGATCACGCGGACGGCGAAGCGGCTTTCGAACACTGGCGCGAATTTGTCGACGCCGGAGAGAGCGTCGTCATTACTGAATCGACCAAGGATGGCGAGATCGCACGGTGCCGGACCGCTGAAGGCAATCTTCACTATATCGCCGGCTGGCCCAGCGATGACTACGCGGTTTCAGTCATGAAATCGCTGTGCACATCTGCCATATTGGAAACGGTTGAACTTCACCGCGACATCCGCATGCGCAATCACGGCACACGAACCTACATCTTCAATCACGGGCCGGAGCCGATCGATGTTTCCGATCTGTGCCGATCAAGGGAAATACTGGAAGGGACGCCGTTGCTTGAACCGTGCGGCGTTCTGATCCTGAAAAACCCTTAGAGCGTATCCGGCTTAAATGGGAGCGGTTTGATGGCAGGGATTTTTCGTGTCAACAAGGAGAACACCGCAGCGCGATGTGAACATCGTGCGAGGATTTCGACGCAGTTGACGCGGAAAAGGCCGCCAAGCAAGGCAAACATCAAGCCGTTGAAAATCATGAGCAATCCGCAACCGTTTCAACTTGGTTCTTTGCGCTCTGGACTGCGTTGCGAAAACCTAACGGTGCTCGCACCGCGTCGGCTTCCGCGCCTTGCCAGATCACAAATTACCTGCGTTCAAACGATTCCATTTAAACCGGATGCGCTCTAGCAATCGTTCAACCGGTCGAGAAACAGACCTTTGTGTGCCCGGCACGGATGAAACCCAGTTTTCGCGCCGCGGCCTTGGAAAGATCGATGACCCTGCCGCGAATGAACGGCCCGCGATCGTTGATCCTGACGGTTACCGAACGCCCGTTCTTCATATTCGTTACCTTGACCACGGAACCGAACGGCAGCGAGCGGTGCGCTGCGGTCATGGCAGACGGGTTCATCCGTTCACCGGATGCGGTAATCGAGGTCAGTGCATACCAGGATGCGCCACCACATTGTCTTGCGGCCGCGTCGTCGACAACGACGAACGAAACCATGCCTGCTGCCAGCAGCAAGCCTGCAAGAGTTTTCAACATTATTGTTCCACCCCTCAGCGGAAATTTGAACTCGCTGCGGGAACTAGAAACAAAATGCGGCGCCAAAGCGCCGCATTTCGATAAATCTGGTCAAATTTGGTTTCCGGCAGCAACAGTGTGTCAGCCGGTAAAGCCGGACATCAGGTGGTCGCCTGAACTTTTGCCTTTGCCTGTTCCTCTGCCATCTTCTGCTGGAACATCTGGCCAAAATCGATCGGATCGAGCATCAGCGGCGGAAATCCGCCGTTGCGGCTTGATTCAGCGATAATCTGGCGCGCAAACGGGAACAACAGCCGCGGGCACTCGATAAACAGGATCGGCAGCATGTGTTCCTGCGGGAAACCCTCAACGTGAAAGACGCCACCATAAAGCAGTTCGATATTGAACAGCACGTCCTTGCCGGTTTCCGCCTTGGCATTGAGCATCAATGTCACATCGTACTCGGTCTCCGAAAGCGGATTTGCATTGACGTTGACGTTGATATTGATCTGCGGCGCCGTTTCGCGGCCCTGCAGGGATTGCGGTGCGCCCGGACTCTCAAACGATAAATCCTTGATGTACTGGGTCAGTACGTTGAGCTGCGGCACTTGCCCGTTGCCTGCCTGGGCACCTTCTGCAGATCCGTCCTTGGTTTCATTCGGCTCTTTTGCCATATGGAAAAATCCTTCGTCGCGTGAGCCGGTCCGGCCCGTTCAAAATCGCCGGTTCGCTAGCATGACAGGCATGAGGTTACAAGGCGCGGATAAGCTGCTGCGCGTTTCACAAGCCAGTTATGCCAATTCCAGGCAAGAACTGTTTGACGACTGAAAGAGCGGTACCGCCGGGAACTTGCCGGCGGTCTATGTGGCCAAATTGTTCGAAACTGAAACTTCCTGCGATGTCCGGGATCATTCGACAATGATGCAGATACCGTCACGACGCCGATCCCCTGCGCCGTCAAATCTTCCATCCGCACACATGGATACTGCGTGCACTCCACCGAAAAACATGTTTGGCTTCGGCCAGGCGCGATGGTCGGGAAATGCATTGGTTAATGTTGTCCGGTCATCGCTGCTGAACTGATCTTCAAAATCGAGATGGCCGTTTTCGACATGCATTCGCGGCGCTTCGACAGCGTCCGTCAGGGCAGAACCGTCAAGCGAAATTCGAGAGATAACCTGCAACATCGCGGACCGGATCCGATTGGAGCCGCCGGAGCCCAACGCGGCGATGCCGCCATCGCCGGTTTCGATGATTGCCGGGCACATCATTGATGCAAGCCGGGTATTGGCCGGCCAACCACCGGCGCCATGCGGATTAACATCTTCCTCGCCCAATATGTTGTTGGGCATGAATCCGAACGGCCCCACCAGCTCGCCGTTGCCTTCACCGTTCGAAACGGTCACCGCGCAAGCGTTTCCGGCGCTGTCGATTATGGAGACATGGGTTGTTCCGCGCTGCCGGACCGGCCGGTCAAGCAAGCTTGCCATATCGCCATTCGCCCGGCGCCTGGCGAGATCGGTGCAATTCATTGCATCCGCCATCGAAACTGGTCTCGTGTCCGCAAGATGACCAAGCCCATGAGCGATCAACACGCCGCTTGCCGCTGGCAAGGGATTCAGACTGATCCGGCAATCTGCGCATCCGATCATGATCGGATCGCGAACCACCGCCCGGTAATCAGCGAGATCCTTTACACCCAGATGCCCCCTTCCGTTCTGCCCCTCGGCAAACATTTGCCCGACTGCGCTGTTTGCAAATCCGTCTGCCGCCATGATTTCCAGTGCATCGGCAAGTCCAGGGTTCCGGTATAACTCTCCGGCGGCAACCATTTGCCCGCCCGGTGCGAAGAGATCGCGGGCAGCCGGTGTGGCGGTGAGGATCGACTGAACAACATTTGAGAGAAAATGTTGATACGGCGTCACGCGAACTCCCGTTCGGGCCGCATTTGCCGCTGGTGCGAACAGGTCGGACAAGGACGCGCCGGCGCCTCGCTCGCGGATGGATTCGATTCCGGCAAAAAAACCCGGCGCTGCAACGGTTGCCGGGCCGATGTGAAACATTTGCGTCGCGGTGCCGAAGTCCGCATGCACTTCAATGACTCCTGCCGATCCAGTCATCCGGTGCTCTTGCGGCGTCTGCGGAAAGAAGTCGATCAGTACAGAATTGCCGGTCTGGGCGTCGCGCAACATGGCAAACCCCCCGCCACCCGGCGATGCGAGCACCGGTTCACACACACAGGCCATCGCAAGCGCTGCAATCGCGGCGTCGGCGGCGTTTCCGCCATCCCGCAGCACAGCCGCCGCGGTTTCCGCGGTCAACCGGTGGCCGGCGGCAACAACACCCTTTTGTTTGATATCAGTCATGGCGCCGCTTTATTCTGAATTGCAGGGTTTGGTAAAGATCAATCCTGTCAACGGGATCGAACGAACAGAAAGTCAATCAAGAGGTAAATGCCCGCGAATGCCCGACCTGCACAAGCCATCGGAAATCGCTGTCCTTGTTGAATCAGCCGGTGTCACCAAAGCTCGTGCCGGTACCGGTAATCTTCTGGTTTTGAGCGCATTGGCTGGAGCGTTCATCGCTTTCGGTGCGGCTTTTTACACAATCACCATGACCGGCATTGAGCCCGGATACGGTCCGGCCCGGGTTCTCGGGGGATTAACCTTTTCGCTCGGTCTCATACTGGTGATTGTCGGCGGGGCGGAATTGTTTACCGGAAATGCGCTGATTGTCATGGCCTGGGTTGAAGGGCTGGTGACCGGCAGTGAGTTGGCCCGCAACTGGATCATCGTCTATTTCGGCAACGCCGTTGGCAGCCTGCTGCTGGCGATGCTGATCCATTTGTCGGGACTGCTCGATGGCGCCTTTGGTCAGACAGCGGCGAGCATTGCAACGGCAAAACTGGCGCTTGATCCGGTGGAATTGTTCAGCCGCGCGATCCTGTGCAATGCGCTCGTCTGCCTTGCGGTTTGGTTGAGCTTTGCCGCCCGCACCGCGGCAGGCAAGGTGGTTACGATCATTTTTCCGATCACCGCATTTGTGGCGCTCGGATTTGAACACTCCATCGCCAACATGTACCTGCTGCCGGTTGGTGCAGCGGCAGGTGCGGAGGCTCCTGTCTCGGCCATAGTTTCCAACATTGCCATTGCAACAATCGGCAACATTATCGGCGGTGCGGGCGGTGTGGCGCTTGCCTATCGCTTTGCGTTCAAGCCGCAGGGTTGATCGTGTTTTGCAATTTAAGCTTGTAGCCGGACGGATTTGCTTTGTTATCCGCCAAGATAGCCCAAGTATGTCGCCGCGCTTCGCCTGACAATACTGTGGAAAAATTGATCGGCGACGGCGATTGACTTGATATTCGGTCCGGCGGCGCGCCCCATGAATCGATGAACGGACTTCTGATTCGGTTCGCAACCGGGGTTGCGGAAATGCAGGCTGTATCCAGATATTTGCAGGTAATGCGCAGCTTTTTTGCGTTTTTGGCCATTTTGCTGATAGCGGGGTGTAATTCACCGACAAACAGTTATCTGCTGAACGGTATTGGCGCGGAATTGCCGGCACGTGACGTCGCTAATTCCACCGGACTGCAGCAAAAATATTTCAACTATTTATGCAAGCAGGCGGGTTTGCCCTATTCGGCCGGAGCGAATGGCGCACCCAGTTGCTCGCTGCCGCTACACGACCGTGGAACCTGGACCCTTCTCGTTTATCAGGGAATGAACGATATCGACCGGCGCTGTGACGCCTATCTGCAATGGCTCGATAACAAGAAAAGGTCGAAAGAGCCGTTGCTCAGCCAGATCGGAACCACAAAGACGGTGGTCCAAGAAGTCATAGAGATTACGGTTCCCAACGCTGCCAGCGCGGTCAAGGCAATCAGCGTCGTTGGCATGGCATTTCAGTTGTTGTCGGATTCGATTGAGAACTACCACAGCCGGCTGCTGCTCGAGATCAACAGTTCCACAATCAACTCGATCGTTCTTCAGGGACGCTATGATTTCCGAAAGCATCTACGCGACAAGAGAATATCGTTTCAGAACAGGCCGGAGGCGGAACATGCCCTTCGGTCCTACTTGCGCCTTTGTCTCCCCTTCGCAATCGAGGCAAAGATCAACAATTTCTCGACCCTGGGAGCGAGCGGCGGCACACCCGATGAAGGCAACACGCTTGGTGACCTGCCGGTTGTCGGCAGCACCCCGCTGCGGCCGGATCAGGAATTTGGCGAACCTAGACCAACACCGCCTCCCGGCCCGAAGCCGGGAAAGGATTTCGACAAGGTCTTTGCCAATCCGAAAAAATACGGCCGTCCTGATCTGATCCTGTTGCAAAACGGCCTGTGTCTTCAGGGTCAGGGCATTGGCAGCATCGGCCCGAAGACCGCGGCTGCGATTCGAATTTTCGAGGACACAAAACTTAGTTCGGTCGACTTTGGCGATTTACGACAACCGAACAAGAACGGGCTGATTGACGATTTCGAGTTCAAGTTCATCACGAACTTCAAAAGCTGTGATGCAATCCAATACAAAAACATGTTTGAACGCATCAACTACGAAGTTGTTTCTGCAGGAAAGGCCGCGGCAAACAGAGCGGGATTGATCAGCTTGTTGAATGCGCGTCTCAAGACCTCATTTGGCACCGACGCCAGTTTCAGCGATCCATTGCTCAGAGAAGCAATCAAACGTGCACAAGCGGCATACGGAACCAATGATTACGGGGGATTTGCCGCAAATCATCTAACGCAGGAATTGCGTAATCGTCTAGGAGCCGGACCGCCGCCAAACGGATAGCGGAGTTTTGCAATGCCGTTGAAATACATTGTCACGCCGCCTGAAGGGGCGTTTTTGGTCAGTTTGTACCATGAGAAGGACGAATCCAAACCGACGGATGCGCTTCTGCCAGACGGTGATGTTGTTGAAATAGAACCTGAAAATGACGGCAATGACCAAGACTGGGTGTTTGTGCACCGCGAAGCCGACGCTACCACCAAGGGCTGGATACCAATGCGGCTGCTGCGGGAACCTGCGCCCGGCGACATGGTTCGTTTTCCGCTTGTCGTAAAGCCGTTTGTCCGCTCCTGCGGCCGGGCGGAATTGGCGACAATTCCGGTAGATGGCGAAAGCGGAATGACGGTGCTTGCCGACTTTTTGCTGGCTTGGGCATGGATTGAAAGCGCGACCGACAATGAGTTGTTCTCAAACCCGGAAGCTGATCTGCAGGGGACGGATGCCGAAGGGCCATTTCGTCTGTCCACTGCCGATTGGGATGCTTACAAGGCGGCTGCCGGCGATACCGGAGTGGCGATTTCAAATTTTGAACGGCTAATCCCGAATGCCCAGGTCTCGGGCGCCGCACACAAGGCGCTCGCCGACGCCAAACAATTTTCCGAGTTGGCAACACCGGTCAACGAGCCGGTTGATGGTCCGGTTGTTCCCAGCTACCTGAACGTTCTGCATTGTCATTTTATGACTGCCGGTGCGGCACATCACATCCAAAAACTCAAACTGGACAATAGTGGCGCCAAGCCGCTGGACGAGGCGTTGGATGGTGTTCTCAGTGCTGCCGAACGGGATGCCTTTTTTGCCAATTACGGACGTTTTGCCAAAAAGGATGGCGACGCTGTCACCATCGACATGTTTTTCGAACTCACCTCCCAGGCGCTGGCGGATGGTTTCAAGAAAGTCCTTCCGGCAATCCGCGAACATGCCGACTTTCTGTTGCCACCCCCCAATACGTTTGATGGAAGCGCGCCGTGGATGGAGATCGCCAAGCGCGAAATGAAGATCTGGGAAGATGAAGGATTGAATGAAGAATCCGGAGACGGATTGAAAAAGGTCATCGAGTACTTCAAGGCAGTCAAACTCGATACAGACAAGAACCTGCCATGGTGCGGCGCTTTTGTCGGCTACTGTCTGCAGGAATCCGATCCGAGCTTCAAGCAGACCATTGTCAAAGGTGGAGCGAGAGCGGCAAACTGGATCAACTGGGGCAACATCAACATGCGCCAGTTTGACCTGCGCGACATTCCAAGCGGTGCAATCGTGGTCACACATCCCATGTTCAACGGAACATCGGGCCATGTCGGTTTCGCTTCCGGAAAGGTGTCAGGCACCGACAAGATTGTCGTTCTGGGCGGCAATCAAGGTGACAAGGTCTCGCTTCGGCACATCCACAAGAACAGGATTCGACACATACGATGGCACAACGCGCTGGCGACAAAACCAGGCGAAAACATCGGATCGAACACTGATCCGAAACTGCAGGAATTACTCGGTCTGATTGCCAGCAAGGAAAGCCATGGCAACTACAATGCCCATTTCGGTAAAGCCAACAATCAGAACAACCCCAAATTTACCACGATGACGATCGCTCAGGTTCGCAAATGGCAGGATGATTTTGTGGCCGGCGGCAAGGCTTCGTCAGCGGTTGGCAAGTATCAAATCATTCGGAAAACGCTGGATGCCATCAAGGAAAGGATGGGCCTCAACGGTTCTGAGACGTTTGACGAAAACATGCAGGACCGAATGGCGATTGATTTGTTGAAAGTCAGAAAACTTGACAATTTCCTTGCTGGTGCGATTGACACCACCAAGTTCGGCAATTTCTTGGCAATGGAATGGGCATCATTCCCGGTCTTGTCGCGCATCAAGAATACCAAGGGCCGGTTCGTCAATCGCGGACAGAGTTTCTATGCAGGTGACGGACTGAACAAGGCGCACGTGACGCCCGAGCAGGTAGAAGCCGCGCTGGACAAGTTGCGGTAGCAAGCCCGGTGAGAATGCCGGCTTTGTCTTAATCTGCGTATGGGTGGTGCGTTCATGAGCGAGACGGGAGTTTGCAATTCCCCTTGATCTTGCATCCACGCTTCGTTAAAGCCGCTGTCGCGGCCGGTGATTGTCGGCTGCTCCGATCTCTTCGCCGGAAAAATCCGGCCTGTGGGGCCATAGCTCAGTTGGGAGAGCGCTTGAATGGCATTCAAGAGGTCAGGGGTTCGACTCCCCTTGGCTCCACCAATACTTATCGGGAAGACTTAATCCATCATATTCTTCCAAGGTAACGCATGGGGTAATCAAACTGGTTCATTTTGCCAGTCCACACTCCTGAACCGTTGACGTAAAATTGTTGCACCAGCTTTCCGGTAACCTTCGATCGATGAATTCAAGCTCGTAATTTCGATCCAAAACAGACGTGCGCAAAACACCGAGTGTTGCATTCCATGATCTAGAAGCGATTGCTCGCAGGATCGGACCACTTGAAAGCACCTGGATGTCCGCTCTGCGCCGCCAATGTAGACATTCGCCGCTCTCAAGCCGATCCTGAAAGCGGATGGTGTGGATGGCTCCTACACCCGGGCGTCTGATGCGCCATAGTGCAGTTGTTATCACTGCTGGTATAGGAGCCACGATATGCAGATTACCACGGTTGGCGTAGATCTCGCCAAGAACGTTTTTCAG
>JBFOMG010000012.1:0-20959 GCA_040830725.1 Rhizobiaceae bacterium | reverse complement strand
GGCGCTTCAACTGGAGAAAGCAGAAACTGCGGCGTTGTTGGAAAACCTGACCAATCCGGTTCTTGATACGTCAATTACGGAGGAAATGGTGGCCGCTGCAGATGCCGCCATTGGCAGGGAATTGTTCGACGATCATTGCGGAGCGTCCTGCCATTCGACGGGCGACGATGTCAAAGCCGGCGGTTTCGGGCCCCATCTCTGGTTCTTGGAGGGCAAGGTGGTCGGGACCGTAGACCCCGAATTTGGATACTCTGTCGATTTTCGCGGATTGCAAATGACCTGGGACATCCATTTGCTGGACAGGTTCATGTATTCGTGGGGTTCGGTGTTTCCGGGAGCCCGCAAATTCACCTATCCGGTCTGGAAATCGGAAGACCGGGCTCGAATGATCGCGTATTTGCGATCTTTGCCGGCTCGCTAGGGCATTTTTCGCCTGGGCGGAATCAAATGAGTGAAAAATGGTTCAATGATTTTAACGGGATAAAGGCGTTGTTGCAGTTCAAAGAATCCGCAAAACGCCCTGGCCCGATTTCGATGCCGTGCGCACTGGCGATCCACCACCCGCCTATTCCGCCGGCAAAACCGGTACGAGCAAATGCGAGTCGTAGTCTCCGCCGCTGTGGATGACATGCGTGCCTTCATTGACCGTATTGTCATGCGCCAGCGATCCATGCGCGACATGGTCGAAGCCGCGTACCGCCAGCGCCAGCGTTTCGCCGGGCAAAAACCGCGTCCCGCTCGGCAGGATCTCGATTTCGACCGGAACGATTTCGCCTGCTTCCAAAGGCAGGCTGCGTTCGAATGCCTGTACCGGCTGTGCCTTTGTTGAACGGTCCGGATCCGGTTCCCTGAGAGAAACCCGCATCCAGCCAAGAGCAACCGGATGTTTCACATAGCCAGCCTTGCCGTAGAACGTGACTTCTTCGCCCTCAACATTGAAATTTTTTACCGCCACAAACAAATCCATGTCGCTGGCGCCTTCCGCTTCCACCCAAAGCTTCAGTTTCATGTTGCCGACGAGTTCGGTCGCCTTGTCGAAGGTCAGGCGAAACACTGCCTCGCCTTGCTGTGCATCGTACCGCAGCGTGGCCTGTTGCTCCGGCTTGCGATTGACAAGCAATGCTCTCGATGCATCGAGATAGAGCGGTGTGTAGACCGTCGATGACAGCGGCCAGTCATCGGCCTCCCTCACGGTAAATTTGTCGATCGTCTCGCGCACCTCAAACCGAATGGCCGGCCGCTGCTCAAACCCGTTGTCCTCGCCCTTGAGAAAGCGGTCGAAGAACGCGGTCTGAACCTTCAATGCATCCGCACTGTAATAGACATCCCATTTCGAGCGGCCGTGATTGTAGATCCATTTCTGTTTCGAAGAGATTTGCTTGAACCCCTCAAACGAGCCGCGCGTATGCATGCCGTGATCGGACCAGCTGGCGCAGATCAGCGCCGGCACCGTGATCTCGTCGAGCGCGATACCGGAGGCCGGCATCATGTTCTCCTGCAGCCATTTCATCAGCATTGGCCGCGCATTGGCGAAGCTGATCACAGCCGCCGGTGGCAGGCTGGTCTCGTTGGCCTTGCTGCGAACCCGAGTAAGCCAGAATTTTGTGAATGCGGTTTCGGGAATGCCGCCGTGAAACAGCACCTCGCGAAAATTGTCGCTTTGCCCTTCCCACGGCGTGATCGCTTTCAGGTGTTCAGGCGCTGAACTGCCGGCGATCCATTGTGCAATGGCCAGATAGGATACGCCGGTCAGGCCGACACGGCCGTTGCTCCAGTCCTGCGTCCCGGCCCAATTGATGGCGTCGTGAAAATCCTGCCGGTCGCGCAAACTCAGGACATCGGCGACACCTTCCGACCTGCCGTAGCCGCGCGTGTCTAGCATCACCACGGCGTACCCCTGCCCGACCCAATAGGCCGGATCCGGCCCTTCCCAAGGCGTCCAGGGACTGATCTCGAAACGGCCGACGTCAAAATCCGGCGTCAGGTGATTGCGCAGAAAGCCGGGATACTGCCTCGGTCCCTCATCTTTGTGATAGGCGGTAATCATCATGACCACCGGATATTTTTGGCCGCCTTTCGGTCGAAACACATTGGCCGACAGCCGCGTTCCGTCGCGTACGATGACGGACAGATCGCGCTCGATGATGATCTCATCTTCGATATCGGAGACATCGGTCAGCACAATGGGGCTGTCCGGAGAAGCGAGCAGGTCGGAAATATCCGAAGGCGGATGCAGCTCGGGACCGGAATTGAGGAGCCAAAAGATGGCGCCCCCAGCGGCGGCGGCAAATACCAAAAAACCGAACGCGATCTTTTTCATGCCGCCTGGGCTCCGACATTTCTCCTGGCCGAGAATAGGAGCATAACCAAAGGCTTGTCCACGATTGACCTCAGCCCTTGCGGGACTCTCCCGGCTGCGCCAGACTGGGCAAAATTTTCAACAGGTGTTTCAATGAATTGGGAAGCTTACCTCGACGCGCATCAGCCGCGTTTCATCGAAGAATTGTGCGATTTCATCCGGATACCATCGGTTTCGGCAAAACCTGAAAATGCCGCCGACGTGCGCAAGGCAGGTCAATGGGTGGTCGACCGGCTGACGGCGGCGGGCATAGAAAACGCTGAAATGCACGACACCGACGGCCATCCGGTCGTCTGCGCCGACTGGCTGCATGCCGGGCCCGACAAGCCGACAATCCTGATCTACGGCCATTTTGACGTGCAGCCGGCAGAACCCTTTGAGCTGTGGACCTCGCCGCCGTTTGAGCCGACGATCCGCGATGATCGGATTTATGGCCGAGGAGCGACCGACGACAAGGGCGCGATGTTCATCCCCATCCTCGCAGCCGAGGCACTGCTGGCAGAAACCGGCCGCCTTCCGGTCAATGTGCGTTTCTTCTTCGAGGGCCAGGAAGAGATTGGTTCGCCCGATCTGCCGCCCTTTATCGAGACCAATCTCGACCGGCTGAAAGCCGACATGATCTTTTCTGCAGACGGCGGGCAATGGGATCCGGATACTCCGTTGCTGTTGCTCGGCCTGAAGGGGCTGACCTCATTGGAGATCAAGGTAACAGGCGCACGCGCCGACCTGCATTCGGGCATGCATGGCGGCGGCGTCGCCAACCCGGCGCAGGCGCTGGCGCATCTTCTCGCCTCCATGAAAGCGCCTGACGGGCGGATCACGATTGACGGTTTCTACGACGATGTCATCGATTTGAGCGACGCTGACCGGGAGGCCTTCGAGCGGGTTCCGTGGGATGAAGCCGCTTACCTTGCCCAAACCGGCGCAAACGCCACCCACAGCGAACCCGGCTACACTGCCCGCGAACACCTGTGGGCGCGCCCGACCTTCGAAATCAACGGATTGACCAGCGGCTGGCAGGGCAATGGTACCAAGACGGTTCTGCCCTCGGTCGCCTCGGCCAAGATCACCTGCCGGCTGGTGGCAAACCAGAACCCTGAGAAAATCTTCGACCTGATCGCCGCCCATATCGAGGCCAATTGCCCTTCAGGCGTCACCGCCGAAGTCACCAAAAATCCGGGCCGCGCCGATCCGTTTCTCGTTCCCGCAGGTCACAATGCCACGGCAATAGCCGGCCAGGTGCTCGAAGAGGTTTACGGCAAACGGCCCTTTGAAACGAGAACCGGCGGCTCGATCCCTGTTCTGTCGACACTGCTGGATGAGCTGGGACTTCACGCAGTCGTCTTCGCCTTCGGTCATGACGATGAAAACCAGCATGCGCCTGACGAGTTTTTCCGCCTGCCGACATTTCGCCGCGGGCAAACCGCCTATGGACGGCTGATGGAGCGGCTCGGGGCATAGAAACTTGAAGCCGGCCGCGCCGGTTGTGACGAAATGAATCTCGAAACACCGGCGCTGGCTCCTTGGTGATCTTTATGGCAGCAGCATGCCGCGGATCATGAAGAAAAACATCGCCGCCAATATTGCAGCCAGCGGTACGGTAATCACCCAGGCCGCCACGATGCGCAGCAGCAGATTTCGCTTGACCAGTTCGATCCGGTGTACCCGCCCCAACACCTTTCTTTCCCTCTTGGCCAGCAGACGGTCGGTTGCGGTTTGCGTTTTCATCTCGCGCAGCATCTGGCCCTTGGCGTTAACGTCTGCAGCTTCGAACTTTGCCAGAAATTCCTCGATCGCCTCGGGATCATGCTCGGCATGGTGGTCTCTGATGTCGTCCAGGGTTCGGGCGTAGCTCGACTTTATGTACTCCCGCAGAAAACCGACCCCGAAAACGCCGCCCACCGCAATGTGGGTGGAACTGACCGGCAATCCCAATTGCGAGGCAACGATCACCGTGATTGCGGCAGCCATCGCGATGCAAAACGCCCGCATCTTGTCCAGTTCGGTGATTTCAGTGCCGACCGTGCGGATCAGCTTGGGACCATAGAGCGCCAATCCCAAAGAGATACCGATAGCACCGACCGCCAGAACCCAAAACGGGATTGCCGCCTTTTCAGCGACCGCGCCACCGGTAATGGCCTCATTGATGCCGGCGAGCGGACCAACAGCATTGGCCACGTCATTTGCGCCGTGCGCGAAACTCAACAGCGCGGCAGCAAAGATCAGCGGGATGGTGAACAGCTCATTGACACTCGATTTATGGTTTTCCAGCCGCTCGATAGCGCGCGAGATCAGCGGACGCATCAACATGAAGACGACCACGGCGGCGACAAATCCCACGATCACGGCGGTTGGAAAGCCGACCTTGATCAGTTTTTTCACCCCTTTCAGCATGAGATAGGTGCCGAAGGCCCACGCCATTATCGCCACCAGAACCGGAACCATCCGTTCTGCAGCGCCGAGAACGTCGGTCTTGTAGGTGATCGTGCGCTTGATGACGTAGAGAAAACCTGCGGCAATGAGCCCGCCCAGCACAGGTGAGATTACCCAACTGGCGGCAATCATGCCGACCTGGGTCCAATTCGCGATGCCCCAGCCGGTGGCCGCGATCCCGGCGCCGAGAACGCCGCCAACGATGGAATGGGTGGTGGATACCGGCGCGCCAATTGCAGTGGCGAAATTGAGCCAAACGGCGGCAGCCAAAAGTGCGGCGATCATCAGCCAGATAAACGTATTGCCATCCTGGATCAGATCGGGATCGATAATTCCCTTCTTGATCGTGCCAACAACGTCACCGCCGGCAATGAACGCGCCGCCGGCTTCGAAACAGGCGGCGATGATGATCGCGCCAGTCAGGGTGATTGCATGTGAACCGACCGCGGGCCCGACATTGTTGGCGACATCATTGGCGCCGATGTTCATTGCCATATAGCCGCCGATCATCGCCGCCACGACCAGCAGAATGCCATTAATACCCCCGTCGGTGCGGACGATGGTGAACAGCATGATACCGACAACGAAGATCAGCGCGGTGCCGAAGCGAAACAGCTCTTCCCTGTTCAACTGAACCGTAGATTCAATTTTTTCAGTCCGGATCGCCATTCAGTTCCTCCCGTTTCCAAGTCGCAGGCCGCATAGTCATGCCTGTTGGGATTCGTGCAATGACCAAGATCAAGCAGATGGCATTTCTCTCGTCTGAATCAGGGTGGAAGCAGGTCTGAATTCAAATGCCGAGACCCTGAACGGCTTGGACCGCCGTTTCGGTCACGCTCGGGAAGTCTCAGCGCACTTCCGATTACGGAGGTGATTTGTACGGCGATCCCGGTTACGGTGGCAGGCATAGGGAGCTTGCCAAATGAGGAAATTCTATCTCCCGGTAGCAATTGCCGTGCTTCTGCTGGCCTTCTGGTTCAGTTCAGACGCGCAGGAAATTGCTGCAGGTGTGGCCATCTTCCTGTTCGGCATGATCATGCTTGAAGACGGGTTCCGGCTGTTCGGAGGTGGAACACTCGAGCGATTGCTTGAAAGGGCGACCGGTTCCACGCCGAAGTCAATTCTCTTCGGCATATTCTCAACGACTGTGCTGCAATCAAGCTCACTTGTTTCCGTCATCACGATTGGATTTCTCAGTGCCGGCCTGATCCCGCTGATCAGCGGAATTGGAATCATTTTTGGCGCCAATATCGGCACCACAACCGGTGCGTGGCTGGTCGCGGGATTTGGCCTGAAGGTCAAGATTGCAGCCTACGCAATGCCGATGATTGCGTTGAGCATCATTTTGGTGTTTCAGCAATCGAAACTCATACGCGGCATAGGCTACGCGCTTGGCGGACTGGGTTTCCTGTTCCTGGGAATACACCACATGAAAGAAGGCTTCGACGCCTTCAAGGATCAGATTGACCTGGCGCGATTTGCCCTGCCGGGAGCCATCGGGCTCATCGTCTATACACTGCTGGGAACGATCGCCACGGTAATCATGCAGTCGAGCCATGCCACAATGGTGCTGATCCTCACCGCCCTGGCAGCGGGACAGATCACCTACGAAAATGCGCTCGCGCTTGCGATTGGCGCCAATATCGGAACCACGATCACCGCCATAATCGGCTCACTTGGCGCTAATTTTCAGGGGAAACGGCTGGCGCTGGCGCATCTTGTTTTCAACTCTGTCACCGCCGCCGTAGCTCTTGTTTTCATCATCCCGCTCCGGGAAGCGGTAGATTTCGTGAGCGCCACCGTGGGAATAGCGGCAGGTGATTTTGCCATGAAACTCGCGGTCTTTCACACCATCTTCAATGTCCTTGGCGTTGTGCTCATGCTGCCGCTGTTACAACGCCTGATCGGCTTTATCGAACATCGCATTGTTGAACCCGTACCGGATGTCAGCCAACCATACTACCTGAACGACGCGGTCGACGAGTTTCCGCAGACCATGGAAAGCGCGCTTCGCAAAGAAGTTCTGCATCTCTACGACAATGCGGTCGAACTGATTTTGAAGGGCCTGAACCTGGACCGGGAAAGAGTATTGGAGGCAGACAGCATCGCTGAGACGGTGCGTAAAAGCCGAACCCTGATCGAAGTGGATATCGACGAGGAATATGAGCGCCGCGTCAAAACGCTGTATTCCGCAATCGTCGATTTCACCACCCGAGCCGGCGACAAAAGGGCAGCGCCCGAATATGCCGACCGGATCTACAATCTTCGCGATGTATCGAGCAAGATCGTGCAAACGGTCAAATCGATAAAGCACCTGCGAAAGAACATCGTCGCTTACACAACACGTTCGCAAGGCACTGCGACTGACCTGTATGACGGTTTGAGAACCGAGATTGCACGCATCATTGCAGAAATCCGGAAACTGAGCCTTACGGAGCCCGAGGATCGAAGTACGCTCTGGCTGGACCAGGAACGGGTGCAGATCGAGCAGGATTCGCGCTCAACCGCCGAACAGGTTGATCGCCTGATCCGTGAAGGCAAGCTGACACCGCAAGCGGCAACCTCTTTTCTGAATGATTCCGCATACGCTTATAGCGCCATGCGGGACCTGATCGAAGTCGCGCGCAACTATTACATCGAACCCGACGACGCAATGGCCGAGGTTGAGCGGCTGTTGACGCTCGAAGACGAAGAACTTGATGAGGTATTTTCCGATTCTGACGCCCCGATCGCTCCGAGCCGCGACAATGGTGTTACAAAAGCTTCATCAAACATTGGTAGAGTTGAGTAGTAATGTACGGAGTAGCCAGATGGGGTTGAAGAAGCTCGCATCGAAATTGAGCGAATACAATGAACGCCTCGAACACGGCAAGGCGCACAAGATCAAAGTCGTCCATGTCGAGAAGATCCTCTCAAAGCTCCGTGGTAAAGCGTCGGATCTGGAATCGGAGATCGCGTCCACAAAGAACGACGACAAAAAAGCGCGATTGAAGCAGAAGCTCAAAACAGCGACAGAACAAGTGCGCCGTGCCGAGTGGATGTTGGACAAGATCTCCTGACAGGCAGGAATGCTCACCAATTTTTATGTGACGCGGGCAAAGCACAAGCGATATTGGTTGCTCGGCCATGTTACGGTGCCCTGCTGATCGTCAGCATTGATAGGTTCGGCCGACCGGGCGGTTGCCGGACTTGGAAGTCGGCATCGAAGGCCATCCCACCCTCCGTCATCCTTGGGCTTGACCCGAGGATCCACCCACAGACAGATCACTGATTTTCAACGAAATCCAAAAAAATCTATCCACGCTTTCAAAACCTGCCCCACACTCTCCAGCCAAACGGAGAGGCACATTGGACTGGAAAGGCGCCATCAACAGAAACCGTATTTGGCCCAAACCTCCGTCATTCCGGACGGCGGTAGCCGATCCGGAATCCAGCGCTCGATATCGGTGGACAGGCCGGATCCTGCGTGAAACCGGCCTGCGGTCTGGATTCCGGGTTCCGCGTTGCGGCCCCGGAATGACGCCAGTGGGGTGAAACGGGCATGGACTGGAAAGGTGCCATCAACAGGAACCGAAGATTGCTGGGGGCGCCCTATCTCTCCCCTTGCGGGGGTGAGCAGCCGGTTGGGCAGGAGGCCCAAATCGACGATCCGGTGAATCGTCGATAGGTGAGCCGAACGCCGGGGTGATGAGCGATCCGCGCCAGCGGAAACGAAGCCAGCGATTTGGCTTCGTTAGCGAGGGAACGCGAAGCAGCGGGGACCCGGCCGGGTGCGTTTGGCGACGGGAAGAGGGGGGATAAATTCACAGGGCACCAAATCCCCCCTCTTGTCTTTTCCAAGCACTTACTCCGGCCAAGCCCTCGTAAATGCAGGAAAAGACTTTCTCCCCCTCAAGGGGGGCGAAGACGGAGCCGTTCGTCATCCCGGCCTGAACATCCGAATAAAGTGAGGATGGACAGAGCCGGGATCCACTCCGTGATCGTGAAACCGCCATCTCCGGTTCAAAATGAGACTTCACGGAGTGGATCCCGGACAAGGCTGTCTCGTTTCACTCGACTGCATTTCCGGGATGACGAACGGAAGTGCGGAAAAATATCACCGGCAATCCGCCCTTTTCTTGCGCCCCTCCCCGCGCTAACAAACACACAAACATTAGAGGAAAACAATCATGGCAAATGTTGCATTTTTGGGTCTCGGCGTAATGGGTTATCCGATGGCCGGTCATTTGAAAAACCGGGGCGGCCACGACGTCACCGTCTATAACCGGACCACAGCCAAAGCGGAAAAATGGGCCGCCGAATTTGGCGGCAGCCATGCTGCGACCCCGGCCGAAGCCGCTGCCGGCAAGGATTTCGTTTTTGCCTGCGTCGGCAATGATGACGATCTGCGCTCGGTGACCACCGGGGCTGGCGGCGCCTTTGCCGCGATGAAATCCGGTTCGATATTTGTCGACAACACCACCGCGTCGGCCGAAGTTGCGCGCGAGCTTGCCGCCGCCGCATCTGACGCCGGTTTCGGCTTCATCGATGCACCGGTTTCAGGCGGCCAGGCGGGTGCAGAAAACGGCGCCCTGACCGTCATGTGCGGCGGGGAAGAGGCGACCTTTGATCGCGCCAAGCCGGTGATCGAGGGCTACGCCAAGATGGTCGGGCTGATGGGCCCGGTCGGTTCCGGCCAGTTGACCAAAATGGTCAACCAGATTTGCATCGCCGGCCTGGTTCAGGGTCTGGCGGAAGGCATTCATTTCGGCAAACTCGCCGGGCTCGACATCGAGAAGGTTGTTGACGTGATCTCCAAGGGCGCGGCCGGTTCATGGCAGATGGAAAACCGTCACAAGACCATGAACCAGGGCGAATACGAGTTTGGTTTCGCCGTCGACTGGATGCGCAAGGATCTCGGCATCTGCCTGGAGGAAGCCGACCGCAACAAGGCGCAACTGCCGGTCACCGCGCTGGTCGACCAGTTCTACAAGCAGGTACAATTGATGGGTGGCAACCGCTGGGATACCTCAAGCCTGCTGGCGCGGCTGGAGAAGTAGCACTTGGCGGAAAGCCCTGCCCCGGACTGGTCTGCCGGTGAGGTGATCGCACATCTGCGCACCCTCGCCTCACCTGAAGATATCGCCGGCATGGCCCGTTTCGGCATAGAGACGGACAAGGCGCTGGGCATTCCCAATGCGGTGCTGCGGCCGCTTGCCCGGCAGATCAAGCGGGATCATGAACGGGCCGCTGTGCTTTGGGATTCAGGCATTCGCGAAGCGCGGCTGCTGGCGCTGTTCAGCGAAGAGCCGGGAAAAGTCACCGCCGATCAGGCACGCAAATGGGCGGCCGAATTCAATTCCTGGGAAATCGTCGACCATGCGGCCGACCTGTTCATCGACGCCGGTTTGGCAGGGGAATTGATTGACAAATTCGCCGACGACGAGCGGGAATTTGTCCGCCGCACCGCTTTCGCCATGATGGCTTGGGGCGCGGTGCACCTTAAGAAATCACCGGATGAGGAAATCCTTGCCTGGCTGCCGCTGATCGAAAAACACGCCGGCGATCCGCGCAATTTCGTCAAAAAGGCGGTCAATTGGGCGCTGAGACAAATCGGCAAACGCTCTCAGGCCTGCCACGATCCGGCATTGAAACTGGCCGAAAAGCTTGCTGCATCAGACAACAAGGCAGAGCGCTGGGTCGGCAAGGGTGCCGTGACGGAGCTCCGTTCTGAGAAAATACTTGAACGTTTGCGCGTAAAAGGACAAAAACAAAAAGCAAAGTGACTTCGCACTAGCCAGATTTTTCCGCGATCATGTAGTCTAGCGGCAGTTCGGTGGTGTATTTGATCTGCTCCATGGCAAAGGACGACGAAACATCGCGGATTTCAATTTTCGAGATCAGCCGTTTGTAAAAATCGTCAAACGCGGCGATATCGGGAACGACCACCCGCAGCAGATAGTCGATATCGCCAGCCATCCGGTAGAACTCAACCACTTCCGGCAGCTCGCTGATGACTTCTGAAAAGCGCTTCAGCCACTCGATATTGTGCGAGTTGGTTTTAATGGCGACGAAAACGGTGACGGCGGCGTTGATCTTTGCCGGCTCCAGCACCGCCACCCTGGCCTTGATGACGCCCTCTTCTTCCAATTTCTGGATCCGGCGCCAGCACGGGGTTGTCGAGAGCCCGACTTTCTTGGCGATGTCCGCCACAGCAAGCGTGGCATCTTCCTGAAGCAAACGCAGGATTTTTCGGTCGAGGCGATCCATGGGAATCTCCGGAATTGGAATTTTTTTGCGTTTGAGCGTGTTTCCAGACGAATTGCAAGAAAATTCTTCCCAAAAAAGCCGAATATTGCACCACAGCTTTCGCTATCAGCTAATCGATGCGCCCGGCGACTTCATGCCGCAGAACCGGCAGCAACTCTGCTTCGAACCATGGATTTCGCTTCAGCCAGCCACTGTTTCGCCACGACGGATGCGGCAGCGCCAGTGCTTTCGGAGCGTTTTTGTCATCGTCAAAAATCGCCCGCCAGCTGCGGACGGTCTCCGTCAGCGATTTTTCCCTCCGGTCCCCGAGATGCCAGGCTTGCGCATATTGGCCGATCACCAGGATCAGCTCGATCTGCGGCATCTCATCGAGAAGCCGCTTTCTCCAGGCCGGTGCGCATTCCCGGCGCGGCGGCAGGTCGCCGCCCTTGGCGTCCAGTCCCGGAAAGCAAAATCCCATTGGCACGATGGCGAAATTGTCTGCGTTGTAGAACTGATCCCTGCCAACGCCGAGCCACGACCGCAACCGGTCGCCGGATGGATCGTCAAACGGAATGCCGCTGGCGTGAACGCGCGTGCCCGGCGCCTGTCCGGCGATCAGGATTTTTGCCTTGCGCGAAGCGACCACCACCGGCCGCGGTTCGTGGGGTAGAGGACGACCTGCCGCTTCGTCCAGGCAAATCCGGCAGCCGCGAACCTCTGCCAGCAGTCTGTCGAGCGAAGTGGCGTCACGCATTGGCGCTTGGGCGCGAAGATACTTCGCCGTACCAGCGCTGCAGGTTTTTCAACGCTTCGGGCATGACGATCCGTGCCGGTTTGAGGAAATCAACCGCGATCATGGCGGTGATATCGGCGATGGAATAATGATCACCCGCGACGAAGGGCCGGGCGGACAACTCGCCGTCGAGAAAGCGCATGAAATCAACAGCTTTGGGTTTGTTGGCCTCTCCCCATTCCGCAACCTGCGGCATCTCCCATCCAACCATCGCCGGATGGATGTGCCGGAAGGCTTGAGCGACCGGAAACAGGAAATGAAATTCGATGCGCCGCTGCCACATTTCCACCTGGGCAGTTCCGAGCGCACCGGTTCCAAACAGGGGGGGCTCTTCCTGTAGCGCCTCGAAATAGCGGCAGATGGCGACGGATTCGGTCAGGATGGTTCCGTCATCCAGCTCAAGAACCGGCAGCCGCTGCAGCGGATTGCGTTGGCTGATCTCCGGGGCCCGGTGCCCGAGTTGCCCCATATCAACGGGAACCAGCGGAACCTCAATGCCCTTCTCCGCCAGGAACACTCTCACCCGGCGCGGATTGGGCGCTCTTCCCCCGTCGAATAATTTCATGACTTCTTTTTTTCTCCGCCAGAAACGAGTTCACTTGGAACGCCGCCACACTGTCCAATTCATCCTGTCCGGACAACCCCGTTATCCAGGCCATGCAGCCGATTTCGGTAACAAATGCGGGAAGGGACTCTTAATCATTAGTCAATAAGCTTCGAAGCGTATTTTGAACTGCAATCGCAAGCGGCCTGGACCTGCGTTGGAAAGCACCAATTCACCAGACAAGATCATTGTCGACCGGCGCAAGAAACACCGCAACACAGAGGTGAAGCGGGCCGTTCGCAAAACGCGCGACCGTCTGTCCAACAAGCTTGGCAATCCGGTGTTCGATCGCGAGTTGTTGAAACTGCACGCCCGCTCGATCATGAATATCGGCGTCGCCATGCCGCTGCTGGTGGTGCTGGTTGCGACTTCCGGCCTGTTTATCGGGATCAGCAGTGAAATCTTGATCTGGGCCTTGGTCACGGCAACCACCTATGCCGGGCTTGCCTGGTATGCACTGAGAATTGATCGCGCCGACGCGATGTCGATCGATGTCGACAAGGCAAAGCGAAACTTTCTGATCGGCCATGTCGCCACCGGCGGCGGCTGGGCATATTTTGCCCTGTTGGGCTGTCCGGAATGCAATGTCACCCAATTTCCGGTCATTCAAGCTGCGGTTCTGCTGATGGCGGTCGGAGCAACTGCCATCCTTGCATCTGCACTTCGCGGCGCGCTCGCCGCCACGTTCGCCATTCCGGTGGTGCTTTACGCCATATACTCGGCCAATTATGCAATTCCCGTCGAGGCGATCATGGCAGCGGTACTGATCATGTCGGTGCCGTTTTTCATGTACATTGCCGGTTTCCTCAACAAATCGACGGTCTTGCTGCTCTCTTTGAGAACGGAAAAGGATTGGCTGATCTCTGAACTGGAAACCGCCAAATCCATGTCGGACGAAGCGCGCCGAAGGGCGGAGGAAGCCAATCTGGCCAAATCCCGCTTTCTTGCGTCGATGAGCCATGAACTGCGAACACCGCTCAACGCCATCCTTGGCTTCTCCGAGGTCATGTCGAACGAGGTGCTGGGACCGATCGAGAATGACAGTTATCGCGAATACGCCCAAGACATTCATTCTTCGGGCAAACACCTGCTCGAACTGATCAACGAGATACTCGATCTCAGCCGCATCGAAGCGGGTCGCTATCAGGTCAACGAGGAATTGGTGCAGCTCGAGCATATTGCTGACGAATGCTGCCACATGATTGAACTGAAAGCGCGCGGCAAAGAAATCAACATCGAGTGCAATTTCGAGCCGGACATGCCGCGCCTTTTGGCCGACGAACGCTCGGTGCGCCAGATTGTACTCAACATCCTGTCCAACGCGGTAAAATTCACCCCGCGCGGCGGCAAGATCAAAATATCCGTCGGCTGGACGGCCGGTGGCGGACAATATGTGAAGGTCAAGGACAACGGCCCGGGCATCGCCGAGGATGAGATACCCGTGGTTCTGGCGGCTTTCGGCCAGGGATCGATCGCCATCAAAAGTGCCGAACAGGGCACCGGACTTGGTCTTCCAATCGTACAGGCTCTACTGGAGATGCATGGTGGCAGTTTCGAGTTGAAATCGAAACTGCGCGAGGGAACGGAAGCGGTTGCAATTTTCCCTCAAGTGCGGGTCATGGAGAAATTACCCGCCGAGCAAACCGGCTTCGGCAAAAACCGTGCGGCAAGCTCGAAAAAGGCTGTCGACGACACGGCCGTCGCCTGAGCATCAGTTTCAAACTTCACCTTGCTCGCCGGCCCGAACAAAATTCCGGCGTTGAATGCACTCGAATATCTTGCAATTTCATTCGATGGCGACGATATCACCCAGAACAGCGACACGGCTCAACCGGAGACCATGCCAGGAATGAGCGAAATGATTGAGAGCCCCTGCATTCTGGTCTGTTCGATCGATTTGAAGACTGGCTTTTGTTTTGGTTGCGGACGCACCCGGGATGAAATTGGCGCCTGGTCGACGATGACGCCACAACACCGGCGTGAAGTCATGCAAGGTCTGCCTGCCCGTCTGGAAACCGTCGAGCGCAAACCGCGCCGGGAAACAAGACGGCAGCGCATGGCACGTGACAAGGCCGTTCAAGGATAGATTGTGATGCAACGCTTCTTTTGGATCATCATGGCCGCGCTGGGCGCCGGATTGATCCTACTGGTTGTCAATCATGATTCAGGCACAACGCTGGGCCTGCAAAACGAGGCATTTGCCGAAACGCTTTATATGGGTGTCTGGGGCATTGTTCTCGGTGCAGCGCTGCTCGGATCGCGCATCCCGTTCGGAGATGCCGCACGCAGCTTGGCCATTTGGCTCGCCATCGCCCTGGTGCTGATGGCCGGCTATCAATACCGGTATGAATTGCAGGATATCGCAAGCCGCGTGACTGCCGGCCTGATCCCCGGCAGCCCGATGTCGATATCTGACGGCGATGGAATAGCCGTGATGCTGGATAAGCGCTCCAGTGGACATTTTGAGGTTCGCGGTGAAGTCGATGGCCGGCAAATCGATTTCCTCATCGATACCGGGGCGACCACAACGGTGCTAACCGCCGCAGACGCCAGCCGCGTCGGTATTGATGTAAGTTCGCTTTCTTATTCCGTGCCTGTTTCGACGGCCAATGGCGTGGCCCGCGCGGCGCGGGCAAGCGCCGATGAAATCCGCATCGGCGAGATTTCGAGGTCGAGAATTCCGCTCTTGATCGCTGAGCCCGGCCGGCTTGGCCAGAGCTTGCTGGGAATGAATTTCCTTGAAACGCTGTCGGGCTTTGACGTGCGTGGCGACCGGCTGATCTTGCGGGATTGATTTCTCACATCAGTGACCATGTAAACCGCACCGCCACCAGCAGCAAAAACAGTCCAAACGCCACTTCCAATGTCCGTTTTGGCAGGGCGTGGGCGATGCGTGCACCGACCGGCGCGGCAATCAGTGTGACAGGGATTATCAGTGCGAAGGCAATCCAGTTGACGAAGCCGGTTGAGCCGATCGGCAAATTCTCTGCGTTCCAACCGGCTGATATATACCCGATGGCGCCCGGTATGGAGATCAGCACGCCCATACCAGCCGAAGTCGCCACCGCCTGATGGATCGGACGGCCGTAGAGGGTCATGAATGTATTGTTCATGACACCCCCTCCGATCCCCATCAGCGTTGAGAAATAGCCCAGCGCGAGACCGATGCCGCCACGCACCGGATTGCCCGGAATCTCATCGCCCAGCTTCCAGCTCTCCCGGTTAAGCAGCAAACGCAAACCGACAATTGCGGCGATTACGGCAAAAACGAGCCGCAACCCGCCGCTCGACAGATAGGCAGCAGTTATCGAGGCAAGCACAACGCCCGCCGGAACCGGTATCACAAAGCTCTTCAGAAGTTCCGTGTCGACCGCCCCGCGTTTGAGATGGGCGCGAAAAGAAGAAATCGAGGTCGGAACGATAATTGCCAGCGACGTGCCGACTGCGACATGCATGCGAACCACCTCATCAATCCCCAGCGCACCGAGCCCCTGATAGAAAATTGGCACCATTACCGCGCCGCCGCCGATGCCGAAAATGCCGGCCAGAACGCCGGCAACCGCGCCAACAGCGATGGCAGCGGCAACAAAGGCGGCAAGCTCGCCGATTGGGATCTCCATTCCCGGCATGCAAATTCCCCTCGCGTCGTATCTTCAAGGCGAAGATTCCCACGCCTGACGCCGTGCCTATTTGCAGGTGGTTGTGAAGTCCAGCAATTTCCGAAAGAGCACCTGGCGGCAGTGTCAGGCAGCCATCGCGCCCGCCGCTTTGACAGCGTCGAAGGCAAGCCGCAACGTCTCCGCACCGGCGCCCGGCCGCGTCCCCTCCTCCGCGAGAATCCGCCGCCAGCTTCGCGCACCCGCAACCCCGTGGAACAGCCCGGTCATGTGGCGGGTGACATGGATCAGACGTCCACCTTTTGCGATGTGCCCGGATGCGTAGTCGGCCATGATCTCGACGATCTCCGCCAAATCATTTCCACCGTCTTCGGCGCCATAAAACCGGCGATCGACATCCGCCAGAATTGCCGGCATCTGGTAGGCTGCACGGCCAAGCATGACGCCATCGGCCTGCTCGAGATGCGCCGCCGCGTCACCAAGAGATTGAATGCCCCCATTGATGCCGATAAAACGCCGCGGAAAATCATTTTTCAGTCGGTAGACGACATCATATTCCAGCGGCGGTATCTCGCGGTTTTCTTTTGGGCTCAACCCTTGTAACCAGGCCTTGCGTGCATGAACCCACAGTGCGTCGGAACCGGCATCAAACGTCAGATTTGCGATGGCCCACAACGCCTCACCCGGTTTCTGTTCATCGACACCGGTCCTGCACTTGACTGTAACGGGAATGCTGACCGCCTGCTTCATCGCCTCGACACAATCGGCAACCAGGTGCGGTTCACGCATCAAACAGGCGCCGAACGTGCCGGACTGTACACGGTCGGACGGGCAACCGACATTAAGGTTGATCTCGTCATAGCCATAATCCGCGGCAATTCCGGCAGCTTCGGCCAGCTTTGCCGGTTCTGATCCGCCCAGCTGCAACGCGACCGGATGTTCAATCGGATCAAAGCCAATCAGCTTCTGCCGGTCACCATGGATCACCGCGTCAGCAACCACCATCTCGGTATAGAGCAGCGCGCGCTTCGTAAGTTGCCGGTGAAAATAGCGGCAATGCCGATCGGTCCAGTCCATCATGGGTGCGATGGCGAAGATTTTCTCTTTGTTTTTCAATGATTTGTGATACATTACAATAAGATCAAATAATGAACGGCGTGCACAGAAATGGACGAATTTGCACGCTTTTGTACCCGTTTTGATCGCTATGTGCACGCTATTTGCACGCTCACAAGGAAGTGCACGACATGGCTACAATCTTCAAAACTCGTCAAGGTCATTGGCGGGCCCAGGTCAGACGGAAGTGCAAATACGCATCCAATACGTTTCGGCTAAAGGCACAAGCTGAAGAGTGGGTTCGCGACGTCGAGCATCTTATCGATGTTGGCGGCGAGCCAAAAAAACAGTCGGGCCGTAGAATGCGAACCGTTGGCGCATTGGTGGACCTCCACCTTGATGACTTGAGAGACGTAGGTCGGCCAATCCGGCGCTCCAAGATGGCCGTGATGGAGGCACTCAAGCGGGACCTGGGCGCTATCCGTATAGACAGGTTGGATCGACCTCGACTGATCCAGTATGGAAAACAGCGGGCGTCAGAAGGCGCCGGACCAGTCACTCTCGCTATTGATCTGTCTTATCTTCGAACCGTTCTCACACATGCCGCTGCCGTGCATGGCGTTCCAGTCGATACCGAAAGCATCCGGCTGGCACGTGCCGCCCTCACCCGCCTTGGGCTTGTGGGAAGGTCACACGAGCGCGACCGGCGCCCGACTGATGACGAAATCGATGCCCTACTTCACTTCTTCGACACTAAGACCAACATGATCATTCCGATGGGCCGGATCGTTCGCTTCGCGATCGCGACTGCCATGCGGCAGGAGGAGATTTGCAGGATCGGATGGGCTGATGTCGATCTGACCAAGCGTGTAGTGACGATCAGAGACAGAAAAGACCCGCGGAATAAAGAAGGCAACCATCAGAAGGTTCCCTTGCTCAATCTCACGGGCATCGACGCTTGGCAGTTGCTGCTGGAGCAGAAACTGCTGACTGGTGGACAAGGCCGTTGCTTTCCGTATCACTCGAAATCGGTGGGAACAGCGTTCAGGCGCGCGCGCAAGCATCTCGGCATTGATGATCTCAAGTTTCACGACTTGCGCCACGAAGCAACGAGCCGACTGTTCGAGGCAGGTCTATCGATTGAGCGCGTTGCTCTTGTCACAGGTCACAAGGACTGGAAAATGCTCCGCCGCTACACGCATCTGAAACCCGAAGACCTTCACAGACAGCAAACCAAGCCGCAGCTATCGGAGCAGGAGTTCTTCACGGAGCTCGCTTCGAAGTAAGATATGGCGTCGACAATAAACCACAACCACAGGGCTCGTTAGAAAGCCGGGATCACGGATTTCCGGATTCATGACCTTCGCCATGCCTACGCCTCTTTTGCGATCAATGCTGGTTTTTCGCTGAAAGCTATCGGCGAGAAATTGGGCCATGCTCGGGCAAGTACAACGGAGCGCTATGCGCACCTGCTGCTCGATGCCCGCAGGCCAGTCTCGGAAGTGGTTGCGAATGCCTACAAGGGCACTACAGCGGCCAACTGAATGGGTTTCGAATGTGTTCCCTGTTGCAGCGCTTCCGAGGGTAAGGCATCGCCAGAAGCCGCACAGTCAAGGCTGCGCCAACCTTAAACGGCGCGCCGCGAAGCGGGCAACGCGCCTTGACGGAAGGCTTGGCGATGCAAACTAGTACAAGAAACTGCAATCCAAAGCCAAGCAATTGGCTCCGGATTTGCTCAGGCTTTTCAAACGCTTAGTTTGCCCGAAACACCAAAGAAAAATGGACAAGTTCAAAAAAGCCTTTCGAAAACAACGAACTGACCCATCCTTAGCACCAGTTCTTTTATCTTGCTCTACTAATCGGACTACTAACCCGCTGACAAATCACAACAAATCCATCCCCATCCATCCCAATCGCAAACCCGCATCATTCTGATCTGATCCAGACCGGCCTCGCCACGCCCAGAACATCCGCGAGTTTCGACACGCCAAAGTAACGCCCGTCGAACGATTTGGAATGATCCGCGAGCAGTAACACCTGACTTTCATCGAGCGCTACGCACCCACTCCAAACCGGTAGTCTTCGTCCATAGCGGTCCGTCGATCGCGCCCATGCAACCGCAGTTCCTTCAACATAAATAACGCGATCAATGCGGCAGACACGATCACCCGAAATAGCGACAACGCGCTTCAGAGCGGGCACATTCGCGGGCAGATATCCGCGCTGATCGGCAATCAGACCAGCCCACTCCGGTAGCTTCGCGAGCACCAGATCACCGTGCGTTGGGTTGCGATCTCGAATCTTGTAGAGCCCGACAGGCAAACTTGCGGATGCATTCCAAATGAATTTCTTAGGCAGGAAATTCGTCAATGAAATGCCGATCAGTAGTACGCCGAATGCCATCCAAGCGACGGTCAAACCACCGCATCGCTGGGTGATGGATTGCTCATTCATCGCGAACTTCCGACGTCGATGAGCGGCTCGATGCTTCCGACCAGGCATTCAATTCATCGATGGAGTAGAGCACTCGGAAGCCATGCTTGCGGAACTTCGGACCGTTGCCGTAAACGCGCATCTTGGCCAGCGTATTGGGTCTCAGGCCGAGATATTCAGCAGCCTGTTTGGTGTTGAGAAACACCGGTTTCGGTGGTGTCTGTTCGTCAATCTGCATGTTTCTTCCTTCCTGTTTCGCCGTGTGGGTCGGCGTTGCGGAAGGAAGATTGGCGGTGATTTCGATGTGGCGGGAGTGACGAAGATTGAATCGATAGATGCGTCACAAGCGGATATCAGAGCAGTTTGCGGTATCCACCTTGCATGAGTTTGAGACCGGACTTGCGGCAGCGCCAGACCTGTTTCTTGAGCGCTTCATCACCGCTGGACCATCGCAAGCGCGTCAGCTGGAGCGCGCGAAAGACGAGTGCGGTGTCACGGAGTGACGCGCCCTTCTGCTCACAATCGAGCGCAACCAGATACTTCTTCCGGTTCGTTCTAGTCGTCTTGGTGAGCGCCCGTCTGTCGGCGGCACGCACCGATTTCAGCGCGTTTCTGACCCAGATCAGTGTCTTGGTTCCGTTGCCAATCGATGCAAATCCCTGCAGATGGAACTGCAGGTGGACCGGCTGAAATAAGACGCTTAGGCCGACGAGTTGCATGTCGATGGCGGCGTTTCGGGACCGCACGATGATCTTCTGCCGGTTCGGATCGCACAGGATTGCCGTGCAATTCCGATCGCGAAACAGGTCCAGATCGGCTTCTTCTTCCGTGCTTTCAACTATCTTGGAAGACGCCAATACGCTGTGACTCAGCACTTCCTGTGACCAGAAAATATCGGTTTGCAGCGCGTTGAGATCGGGGTCGGCAAAGACGGCCAGACCCCACTTCGTTGCATTGTGATGATAACCGCGAGCGCGATGAATTCGAATACCGGACGGATGTGAAACGGTCTTTGTGGTTCGCACGCGGCTTTCATAATAGTCAACCCGGTAGTCGGGATTACGCCGCAAAAACTCCCACACCCAATCGCTGTCGGTCAGGCTGTCCGTGTATGCATAGTCGCTGGCCGTCTTGCCAAACCTTGCGACGAAATCTTCACTGCGTGCAGCCATGAATGGAACCTGCAAGCATCGTTATGCTCCCAGCCGTAGCAACAGTTATTGTAAATAATCACGGTTGTAGTGTGGCGAAATACCCAACTTTTGTGTCGATTTATGAAATGAAAAGGCCCCCGCATTGAGTAATGCGAGGGCTGATTGGTGACTGATCCGGGATTAGTCTCGCGGATTCCAGATCAGGGCGAATACGTTGTCGTCGTCCTGTCCGGCGGCCTTGCCGAGATTGGCATAGAGCTTCTTGGGACCGAATTCCGG